>CANSLJ010000010.1 GCA_947647735.1 uncultured bacterium
GGAAGGGGTTTCGGCCTCTTCCTTTTATTTTTGCCAACTATAATTTTACTTTAAGTCTTCAGGATGCGCTGATGCAGGCACAACATGCCAATAAAGCAAAGACTACATTTTTATCCAATATGTCTCATGACATCCGCACGCCGATGAATGCCATCATAGGATTTTCTACGATTGCGGTCAGTCATATTGACAATAAGGAGAAGGTACTGGATTGTATGCAGAAAGTGCTTTCTTCCAGTAATCATCTATTGAGCCTGATCAATGATATCCTTGACATGAGCAGGATAGAGAGTGGAAAAGTGCAGATCAAGGAGCAGGAGTGTAATATTTCTGAGCAGATGCATAATCTGGTCAATATTATCCAACCTCAGATCAAAGCAAAGCAGCTTGAACTGTTTATCGATACTTTTGAGGTTACCAATGAAGACGTGATTGCTGATCCTCTGAAGCTGAATCAGGTATTTATCAATTTGATGAGCAATGCAGTGAAGTATACGCCAGCAGGGGGGACGGTTTCTTTTCGGATTATGCAGAAAACCACGTTTCGGCACGGCTACGGCAATTATACATTTATCATCAAGGACAATGGAATCGGCATGTCGCCGGAGTTCGTGGAACATATATTTGAACCATTTGAGCGGGAGTCCACGGTAACCCAGAGTGGAATTCAGGGAACGGGACTTGGTATGGCCATTACCAAAAATATTGTGGAGATGATGAATGGTACCATTAGCGTTGAGAGCGAGATGGGTAGGGGCAGTACTTTTACAGTAGAACTGGAATTAAAGCTTCAAGACACGGAAAGAACGGCGGCGCAGATTAAGGAGCTAGAAGGGCTGCGGGCGCTGGTTGTAGATGATGATTTCAATATCTGTGACAGTGTCAGCAAGATGTTAAAACAGATCGGTCTGCGATCTGAGTGGACGACCTCTGGAAAAGAGGCGGTTTATCGTGCCAAGAGTGCTTATGAAGAAGGAGATTCCTATCATACTTTTATTATTGACTGGCAGATGCCCGGGCTCAGCGGTGTGGAGACAGCCAGAAGGATACGGGATGTGATCGGCAAAGAGGCCGCCATCATCATTTTAACAGCATATGACTGGACGGATATTGAAGAGGAGGCAAAGGCCGCGGGAGTTACCGCTTTCTGTGCAAAACCTATGTTTATGTCCGATCTAAAGACGGTATTGCTTGCCACGAACGATTTGCTGGAGAAACAGGAGGTAACACCGGAATGGACATTGGCTGACTTCAGTGGAAAGCGCATCCTCTTGGTGGAAGATAATGAGTTAAATCGTGAGATAGCGGAGATGATTTTGGAGGAGGCCGGCTTTGTTGTTGATGCGGCGCCGGACGGGACAGATGCAGTGGCAATTATGGAAAAAGCAGAAGAAAATTATTACGATGCGATCTTGATGGATGTGCAGATGCCTGTTATGAATGGCTACGAAGCGACTAGAACAATTCGCAGGCTCCCTAGAAGAGATGTGGAAGATCTGCCTATCATTGCTATGACGGCTAATGCGCTGGAGGAAGACAAGGAGGCGGCGTTGAAGAATGGAATGAATGCCCATATTGCCAAACCTCTTGATATGGATATTTTTATATCTGTATTGAAAAAATTTATTAATTGAACGATTGTTTGCAGTAAATAAAATTTTATTTAAGGTGTAGTAAAAAAAGGTAATCCATGATATACTAAGGAAAATATGTATTTTAGACATAGCAAAATACAAAGAGTATATTTTGTGGAGAAAAATTAATATGGATTAAAAGGGAGGTATTGCTTCATGGAAGAGAGGTATCGTACAGTGATGGAAACATTGAATAGGCTTACAAAGCGGGAAGAGGAGAAGCGGGATATTAACAGGATCGTGACATGTGTGTTGATCGTATTAGCTATTCTGGCTGCTATTGGTGGTGCAGGTTATGCAATATATCGCTTGATGTCAAGGTGTGATCTGGAAGATTTCGAGGATGATTTTGAAGATGATTTTGATGATGAGTTTTTTGAGGATGAAGAGGAGGCAGTAGTGAAAGAAACTGTCGAGTCTGAAGAGAAGAAAGAGGAAGAATAAGATTTATCAGAGTTTTGAGGCCAGATGGCAGCAGGTTAGATATGCTCCTGAAAGATATGATAGACAAGTATAGTTAAAACAGCGGAAAGTGTGGACGGTTTGTTCACACTTTCTTTTTCTAAAAATTTATAGTTGGGAGAGATGCATGAAAAAAGGTCAGATTTTAGAAGGTATTGTGGAACGAGTAGACTTCCCCAATAAGGGTGTGGTGAAGTGCAGAGAAGAGAATGGGGAAGATGCAATCTGCATTGTGAAAAATGTATTACCAGGGCAGAGGATTAATTTTTGTGTACAGAAAAAAAGAAGTGGACGAGTAGAAGGAAGGCTTTTGGAAGTACTGGAAAAGGCTGAGAATGAGGTGGATAGTTCCTGCCCGCATTTTTTGGCTTGCGGAGGGTGTCTGTATCATAATCTATCTTATGGAGACCAGTGTCATTTAAAGCAGGATCAGGTGAAGAGGCTGTTGGATCAGGTGCTTTGTAGACAGGATGCCTGGGTGTTTGAGGCGATAAAGCCGAGTCCTGCGGTGTATGGCTACCGGAATAAGATGGAGTTTACTTTTGGGGATGAGGTGAAGGATGGACCGTTGTCTGTGGGCTTACATAAGAGGGGAGGATTTTATGATATTGTTACAGTTTCGGGTTGTCAGATTATGGACGAGGACTACCGGCAGATTTTGGGGGCAACAAGAGATTATTTTGAGAAGTTGGAGATTCCCTTTTTCCACAGGATGCGCCATACCGGGTATTTGCGGCATCTGTTGGTGAGAAAAGGGGCAAAGACAGGGGAAATTCTGGTGGCTCTCGTGACAACCAGTGGAATCAATAGTGTGGTGAAGGAGGGAGAAACGACAGATTCGAATGTGGATATAGATGGTTTTGCACAGATGCTGCTGAAATTGCCGTTGGAAGGAGAAGTTGTAGGAATCCTTCATATGATTAATGATGCAGTGGCAGATGTAGTGAGGAGCGACGAGACGAAGCTATTGTATGGAAGAGATTATTTTTATGAGGAGCTTTTGGGATTACGTTTCAGGATTTCAGCATTTTCCTTTTTACAGACTAACTCATTAGGGGCGGAAGTATTGTATATGGCGGTACGGGAGTTTATCGGTGATCTGAGCAGCGGGGAAGGGGGGGAAGCAAAGCAGGATAAAGTGGTATTTGATCTCTACAGTGGAACAGGGACAATTGCCCAGTTGATGGCACCTATGGCGAAAAAGGTTGTAGGTGTAGAGATCGTGAAGGAGGCCGTGGAAGCCGCAAAAGAAAATGCAGCATTAAATGGATTAGATAATTGTGAATTTATAGCAGGGGATGTACTGAAAGTGCTGGATGAATTGGAGGAGAAACCTGATTTTATTATCTTGGACCCGCCAAGAGATGGTGTGCACCCGAAGGCACTTAAGAAGATATTGGCTTACGGGGTAGAGAGGATCATTTATATTTCATGTAAACCGACTAGTCTGGTGAGAGATCTGGGAAGTTTTTTGGAAGAAGAATATCAGGTGGAGAGGGTTGTTTGCTGTGACCAGTTTCCGTGGACAGGGAACGTCGAGACAGTCTGTCTGCTCTCGAGAAAATTTTGATTTTATATGGTTTTGCGGACTTTGGACAGAATAATGGAGCTGTGTTTCAGTTTCCGCAGAGGGAAAATGACATGATTCAATGTAGGAGTGGGGTAAACTGTCAGAGGGTTTTTACGGGCTCCTTTCCCCGTGTTACAGTAAATTTATTTCTTAAAGTGTGAGTTCCCGACCGGCAGTTCTGAGCAGCTTTGTTTCCCTCGGCAGGTCAAGGGCATCCAACTTGTCAGAATATTCCCCTGCCCGCAGTTTTGTTTCCTGATAGAAAGCATCATTCTTCGTGATTCGGCTCATGACATTCTCCATCAGAAGAGTGGAATCTAAACAAAACCTGATATGGGAAGTATTGAAGTGAAAACAAATTATAAAAGTAAATCAAAAGAGGATCTGGAGACAGATTCTTTTTTGATGCCCGGAAGGGGATGGTTATTTGTATTCAGTCAGTAATGCTTTCCTTACAGCCATTAAGGCATATACAAGAAGATATACTGGACAGGCAGGATCACTGCTAAAAACGGCGGTGTTACAGAAGCTGTTCAGGCAGAAGAAACTGGCGAGAATGATGATAGTGTGCTGTCGGAAAGCCTTAAGGCTGTGCAAGGAAAGAAAAGTGCAGTATGGCCAGTTGTGGTGGGGATCATGGTCCTTGCGGGTATCGTCTTTGCAGAAGTGTTTGTATGGAAAAGGAAGGGGAAGAACGAAGAAAAAATAGGGAGGGTGCAGATTGGGGGTATCAATAAAGAGAAGTAAAGAGAGGACGGTCGGGGGCGAAAGATTCCTGATTGGCGTTTTCTTGCTCTCTTTCAGATAGAAAAATGTAGACAGATGTGGTAAAATATTTGCATTCAGTTTAAGAAGGAAGTCTAAATTAAATAACAGTATAGAGGTGGAGGATTTATGAAGGCGGAATACATTGAAAAAATATATGCAGGATGGCTGGCAAAAATCATAGGTATTCGTCTGGGGGCGCCGGTTGAAAACTGGACCTATGAAAAGATTAAAAATATTTACGGAGAATTATATCACTATCCAGTAGATTATAAAGAGTTTGCGGCAGATGATGATAGCAACGGACCGCTATTTTTTTTAAGGGCACTGGAGGATGGCAGGCATGGGTTTGATCTTAAAGCGCAGGATGTGGCCGAGGCACTGCTGAACTATGCACCTTTTGAACATGGATTTTTTTGGTGGGGCGGCTATGGAATATCAACGGAACATACGGCCTATTTAAATTTGCAAAATGGCATAGAGGCGCCTCGAAGTGGCAGTTTAGAGCAAAATGGCAGTACAATTGCAGAACAGATCGGAGGGCAGATATTTATTGATACATGGGGGCTTGTGACGCCAGGCAATCCAGATAGGGCAGCAAAGTTTGCAAGGGAAGCGGCAAGTGTAACCCATGATGGAAATGCTGTTTATGGGGGGATTTTTGTGGCTGTCTGTATTAGCTGGGCCTTTGTGGAAAAGAATATTTGCAGGATCATTGAAAAGGGATTGTCGTATATTCCAGAAGATTGCGAGTATGCAAAGGTGGTGCGGGCTGTGATGGCATATCATGAGGAGCATCCAGAAAACTGGCGGGATTGTTTTCATTTTATCTATGATCATTATGGATATGATAGATATGCAGGAATCTGTCATATTATTCCTAATATTGCAGTTATGATTTTGGCCTTGCTCTATGGGGAGGGGGATTTTGATAATACGCTATGTATCTGTAATATGTGCGGATGGGATACGGACTGTAATGTAGGGAATGTGGCAACGATCATGGGAGTTAGGGGCGGACTGGAGGGAATCGACTATGATAAGTGGAGAAAACCGATCAACGACTTTCTTGCCTGTTCCAGCGTGATGGGATCTATGAACATTACAGATATTCCCTATGGAGCAGTCTATATTGCCAGGTTGGCTTTTGCGCTGGCGGGAGAAACGATGCCGGAGCCCTGGAAACAGATTGCGGAACAAAGGATGGAGAGTTGTCATTTTGAGTTTCCGGGCTCCACCCATGCGATGCGAATCGACATAGGAAATTATGGAGAACAGGGAGAAAAGAGAGAGTCTGTGATTTTTAATACAACAGAATCAGCTTATACAGGAGAACATAGTCTTAAATTTATTGCGAAGCCGGTAGAAGCAGGGGAACCGATTTATCTTTATAAGAAAACATATTATAGACCTCAAGATTTTTATGACAGCAGGTATGATCCCAGCTTTTCGCCGTTGATTTATCCGGGACAAAAACTTCATGGAAGTGCCATGCTCCCTGAGTATGGTGAGGGCGGGGTGGCATGTCTGTATGTAAAGGATGTCCGTTCCGGCAGGATTTACGAAGGAACGGAGGAGGTGTTGAAAAAAGGAGTATGGAAGGAACTGGAATTTTCCATACCGCCGTTGGAGGGTGCTCTGCTTGGGGAGATGGGATTTCGTTTCCGTACGCAGGATGTATATACAAAAGCTTCTGGTTTTACGGCAATGATAGATGATATGTATGTGGACGGAATCCCCAATTATAGCATTTTGTTTGATCAGGAAAATGAAGAAATATGGACGGATTTGCATCATGAAATCAGTCAGTTTTCCAGATTGAAGGGACTGCTTTATTTGGAGGGCGGGGAGATGCATTTATCCAGTTCAGATTTTGGGGAGGCTTATACTGGGTATTACGGATGGAAAGACTATAGGGCGACATTCTGCTTTACACCGTTACTTGGCGAAAATCACAGAGTTAACGTGCGTGTGCAGGGAGCAATACGCTCCTACGCTTTTGGTTTACTTTCAGGTGACAGAGTTGCGATCCTGAAAAATGACCATGGCTATCGTATTATGCAAGAGACAGAATATTGCTGGTTGATCGGAAAAGAATATAAGGTTATGATAACAGTTGTGGGCAACCGGATTACGGCAGAGATTGACGGACACATTTTGACAGTGGTGGATGAAGAGAGGCCGTTTCTGACCGGGGCAATTGGTGTATCGGTGCAGGATGGCAGTCACAGCAAGTATAGGGAGATACGGATTTCAGGTACCTGATATCGATGATACAGGGTATGATAGTGGTGCTGAAAAGCGAGTTTGAAAGGAACGGAATTTAGTAGGAGGAATTCAAGAGATATGGATAAGGAAAGTGCTCTTGAGCAGGCATTGAAGCGCTCTCATGGTTTTATAGCGCTTATGGCATACTATAAATGTGCAATAATGGAAATTGAAACGAAGTTTAATGTGCTGAATGAGGAATTTTCTTTACAATTTGACCGAAATCCAATCAACAGTATTAAAAGCAGGCTGAAAGATCTGGTCAGCATGAAGGACAAGCTGGAACGAAAAGGATTACCCTTTACACTAAAAGCCAT
Organism: uncultured bacterium; assembly: GCA_947647735.1. GTDB lineage: Bacteria > Bacillota > Clostridia > Lachnospirales > Lachnospiraceae > 1XD8-76. The sequence goes on from CANSLJ010000010.1 coordinate 7,017, forward strand.
TGAGGATAACCTGAATGACGTGGCAGGACTTCGGGTTGTCTGTTCTTTTACAGAGGATGTGTATATGCTGGCAAATGCTCTTTTGGAACAGGATGATATTACTTTGATTTCTAAAAAAGATTATATTGCGAACCCAAAACCAAATGGATATCGGAGTCTTCATTTAATCGTGACGGTTCCGATCTTTCTGGCGCATGAGAAGCGGATTATGAAGGTAGAGATTCAGCTTCGCACTATTGCAATGGATTTTTGGGCGAGCCTGGAACATCAGCTTCGTTATAAAAAAGAGGTTGCCTTTACAGAAGATATGATGCAGGAGCTGTATCAATGTGCAGAAATCAGCGCAGATCTTGACAGAAGGATGGATGCACTGAGGAAGCGGGTTTATTTTGCGGAATCTAACGCATTGCGTGATGGTGGACAGGGGCTTTAAAAGTGCAGCCGGCGTCTGGCTTCTTCGCGCACTCTGGGCAGTAAAATAATGGTAACGATAGCAATGATAAAAACAATGCATACCGTGAGCACAATAGCAGACCAAGTGATACGCATGGGACTTCCCAGAAAGTTTCGGCACAGTAGCTCGATGCCGATGCAGGATAAGGGAATCAGGGAAAAGATATAGAGCGTCACGGAGAAGAAAGAGTGGCTCAGTTTTAGTGTGAGCAACATAAAAATCTCCAAAAGGAGCGTAAACAGGAGGGTGATAGGAAGCCCCAGATAATAGAGCCAGTCAGCGGAGCCGGTTAGCCGGGAAATCAGATATAAATAGAAGGAAACAGCTAGTCCGTCCAGCAAAACAGCAAAGTAGGGGGTAAGCTTTCTGTAGAAGATGAAGGGGATACAGATCACCCATATGATAAGGCAGAATCCAATTACCAACAGGGACCAGAGGTTTCTGGAGAAAACCAGCCTGTTTAAAAGGCCGCAGGTGAGACTGATCGTGAGCAGGAGGACGCTGACAAAGATGGCAACGTCTTTTCTGCGCACAGGTTCTACCTTTCCGCGTTGGGCAGGATAGGGTGAAGAAGTCTCAAAATAAGGAATATTATTTGGATCAAGGACAGGAGTGTTGCAGAGCGGACATTTCTTTAAGGAAGGATCCAGTTCTACTCCACAGTGTACGCAATATGACATATATTTTAACCTTTCTTTTTATGATGCAGACGGTGATCTTGCTTTATGGAGATTCAGGGAATCTTATCAGCAGGTTCGTCTGTTTTTTATTCAGGATGTTTCCCGGTTGCTTTCTATTGTTACATGAATGCCGTCCTGTACCAGTTTACGGAAAAAATACCGTTCCACATCCGCCTCCTTGATGCTGCTGGCGAAACCGATGGTCAGGGCATCCTGAAAACTGATGATGGCGCAGTTGGTCCGGCTGGAAAAGGGCTGCCCCATACAGATATCAAACCGTTCCAGATAGGGAATCATATCTTCCGGCACTTTCAGCGCTCCCATATTTGTCAGTCCGGCGGAGGAGTTTTTATCCTGCACCCGGGTATAGAAAAGTCTGACCACAAAGTCTTTTAAAAACAGCGGGACGATCCGGATCAGCGGATGGCGCTGGGTTGCGGCATTGGTGGTGATATCTCCCCGGAGAAGTTTCTCGTTGATATAATACTGCATATAATTATGGACATGCAGCACGATCTCTTCAAAGGTATATTCTCCCAGCCTGGGATCTACGGAAGGGTAGATCATGGTGATAAAATTCCGCAGTGTTTTGGACGGAAAAAACCTTCGCAGATTGACCGGCATGGCGATCCTGACCGGCAGGCGCCTGTGCGGGTTTTCGCTCTCCTGTTTCTGCAAAAGGGCATAGAGCAGTACGGCATTTAAATATTCCGTGATGGTCACATGATAGGTTTTCGCTACTTTTTTCACTTCCTGGGCGGAAAGGATCCCGTTGATGATATTTAAAGTATAAAAAGGTTCCTTTGTGCCCCGTACCCGGTAAGTCTTTTCGCTGGGGCGGGGCGGACGCACATCGGCATTGGAATAGCGCATATAGGCATCTTCCAGCTCCCCCGGGTCCGGTTCCTCATGAATATCCAGAACAAAGCCGCCGCATCGGATGGAAGCCCCGAGTTCTCTCAGATATTGTGCGGTGATCGTCTGCAAAAGATACATGCCGCCGGTACCGTCTCCCAAAGAGTGATGGGCTTCCAGAGATATTCTGCAGTCGTAGTAATAGATACGCAAAAGATAACGGTTGTTTGCTTTAAAAGGCATGGGCATACAGGGATTATTGATATCCCGCTGCACAAAAGGGCCGGGCCTGTTGTTGGGCTCTAAATAACGCCAGAACAGTCCCTTTCTGATAGCAGATTTATAGGTTGGAAAACGGGGAAGCACCATATCCACGGCTTTCTGGAGGACATCCGGTTTTACCGGCTCCTTTAATAGAACAGAAAGCCTGTACACAGAAGAAAAGTCCCGGCGCTGCAGCGTAGGATACACGATCGCCGAAAGATCCAGTTTATACCAGGTGGTGCGCACCGGTTTTTTTACACGTTTGTTTTTACTCATAAAAACAGTATACCCTAAAATATGAGTGAATGGCAATGGATTTATTTATCGGCCTGCATGATACAAAAATAAACTTTCTAGAAATTTTTTGAAAAATGTCAAAACCTATTGAAATTAGAAGAAAAATAATCCATACTAACATATGTGGCTTTGTTTATTGCCTCAAAGAATAAATAACTAGTGTTATGAATAGATTGGAATTATGATATATGGCAGTCAGTAAAAAAAACCAGGGCCTTTTAAACCTTGTCAAAAGAGTACATGGTGTTGTGGAAAATGTAGATATTGAAAAACACAGACAGTCCCAGGATCAGCTTGGCGCATTGTTCGGGCAGAATAAGGCGATTTTGATCAAGGAAGTAGATATCGACGGGATGTACGGGGAATGGCTCTGTGTCAACAGGGCGCATATGAAAAAGTATGTGATCCTGTATTGCCATGGCGGCGGATATTCCACCGGCAGCAGCCTGTACGGGAGGACTCTGACTACCCGGCTGGCATCCTCCACATCGATGGATGTACTCAGTTTTGACTATCGTCTGGCGCCGGAGCATCCTTATCCGGCGGCTGTTGAGGACGCCATGACGACATGGAACCATCTGATGATGTTCGGCTATGGAGCGAGGGATGTGATCCTGGCAGGGGATTCTGCGGGCGGCAATCTTGCCCTTGCGCTGGCTCATCAGTTGAAAAAGGAAGGGCGTCTTCTGCCGAGAGGGATCGTCCTGCTTTCACCCTGGACGGATATGACCGGTTCCGGCAAATCTCATCAGACGAAGGAGGGGATCGATCCGGTTCTGAGCGCTGCCTACATCGACGAGGCGATCGAAAATTATCTGGGGAAGGATCATCCGAAGGAACTTTTGAAAGATCCGATGGTTTCGCCTTTATTCGGAGATTTTGAAGGATTCCCGCCAACCTATATTCAGGTGGGAGATCAGGAGATCCTGCAGAGCGACAGTGTGCTTTTGTATAAAAAGATGCAGCAGGCAGGGGTAAATGTGACACTGGATGTTTTTAAGGGCATGTGGCATGTGTTCCAGATGTCGCCGTTTAAGACGGCGACAGAGGCCATGGACAAGAATGCGGAGTTTATTTTTAGTATTTGCAGATAAATTCAGCAGATGTCCGGACATCTGCTGAACTGGAATAGAAATAGGAGTTTATTGTTATGGACATGGAATTTTTGCGGAAACTCCCCACTCCACAGGAGATCAAGGAAGAGTTTCCTTTACATACAGAGATAGAGCGTATCAAAGCGGAAAGGGATCAGATCTTAAAGAATATATTCGAGGGAAAGGATGAGAGGCTTCTGCTGCTCATCGGCCCCTGCTCGGCGGACAATGAGGACGCTGTGCTGGATTATCTTTGCAGGCTGCGGAAGGCAGCGGAGAAAGTCAAAGATAAGATATTTGTGGTACCCAGAATTTATACCAATAAACCGAGGACCATCGGAGCAGGGTATAAGGGGATGCTGCACCAGCCTGATCCCGAGCGGGGAACGGATATGCTCAAGGGGATCATCGCCATCCGGGAGCTGCATACGAGGGCGGTGAAGGAGACAGGTTTTACCTGTGCGGATGAGATGCTGTACCCGGAGAACCACCGTTATTTATCGGATCTTCTCGCCTATGTGGCGGTGGGAGCCCGCTCCGTGGAGGATCAGCAGCACCGGCTGACTGCCAGCGGTCTGGGGATTCCCGTGGGGATGAAAAATCCTACCGGGGGCGATCTCACGGTGATGATGAACTCCATCATCGCGGCCCAGAGCGGGCATACCTTTTTATACCGGGGCTGGGAGGTGCGCACGAAAGGGAATGCCCATGCCCATGCGATCCTGCGGGGATACGTGGATAAATTCGGCAGAAATATGCCCAATTATCATTATGAGGATCTGCGGCATGTGCTGGAGATCTATCATGAGCGGGAATTTGAGAATCCCGCGGTGGTGATAGATACCAACCACTCGAATTCCGGTAAGGAGTTTATGGAACAGATCCGCATCAGCAAGGATGTGGTGCACAGTTGTCGTGTCTCCGGGGAGATCCGACGTCTGGTGAAAGGATTGATGATAGAGAGTTACATAGAGGACGGCGCACAGAAGGTCGGGGGACACTGTTACGGCAAGTCCATCACCGACCCCTGTCTCGGATGGGATAAATCGGAGCGGCTGATCTATGAACTGGCGGAAGAATGGTAGGGAAGGAGTGGAAAACAAGTGGTATTCAGCAGTATGGAATTTCTGTTCCTGTTCCTGCCCCTGTTTCTGCTCGTATATTACCTTTTGCCCCTGAAAGGAAAGAATGTTTTCCTGTTTTTTGGGAGCCTGGTTTTTTACGGCTTCGGGATAGCCTGGAACATATATTATATGGTGCTCATCATCGCCTCTGTCATCCTGAATTTTCTGGCGGCGAAGGGAATTGAGCATTGCAGAAGAAAAAAGAGAATTCAAGACGGGGAGGAGACGGCAGGGCAAAACAGCACGGGAGAAAAAGTGATCCTGATCCTCAGTCTGTGTTATAACTTTGGCCTGCTCCTGTTTTTCAAATACGCGGGATTTTTCGTGCAGAATATTATTCTGCCTATCGGGATCAGCTTTTATACCTTTCAGATCACGTCCTACCTGATCGATGTATACCGGAAAAAAACAAGGCCGGAGCAGGACGTGATGCGGCTTGGGGCATATCTGACCATGTTTCCGCAGCTGATCGCGGGCCCTATCGTCAATTACAGCGAGGTATACAAGCAGCTCAGAAAGAGAAAGATCACGCTGGTAAGCTGTAATCACGGGCTGCAGTTTTTTACGCTGGGACTGGGTTTTAAGGTGCTGCTCGCCAATCAGCTCGGGAATCTCTGGGAGGATATCCAGACCATCGGTTATGAGAGCATATCGACGCCGCTGGCATGGCTGGGGATTCTGGCATACAGCCTGCAGATCTATTTTGATTTTTACGGTTATTCCCTGATGGCGGTGGGGCTTGGAAAGCTTCTGGGCTTTCGGATTCCTGACAACTTCAGACAGCCTTATATGTCGCTGTCCATGACAGAGTTCTGGCGCCGCTGGCATATTACGCTGGGACGCTGGTTCAGGGAGTATGTGTATATTCCCCTTGGAGGAAACAGGAAGGGGAAAGCCAGACAGTTTCTGAATCTGCTGGTGGTATGGCTGCTCACAGGGCTCTGGCACGGTGCCAACTGGAACTTCATCTTCTGGGGGCTTTTGCTGTTTTTGATCATGTCCGTGGAGAAGGCAGGGCTCTTGAAAATACTGGAAAGATGGAAGATCGTGGGACATTTGTATATGTGCTTTCTGATCCCGGTGACCTGGGCGATCTTTGCCATCACAGATCCGTTTATGTTAAAGGTATATCTGCTGAAGCTATTTCCCTTTTTTGAGGCGGGAAGCCAGGGGGTTGTCTTTCAGGGGGATTTTGAAAAGTATGTCGGGATGTACGGCATAGGGCTTCTGGCAGGGCTGATCTGTTGCACGGGACTTGTGGAGAAGGTATTCATAAAATGGAGAAACAAGTTCTGGATGTCTCTTTTGCTGCTGATCATTTTCGGTGCGTCGGTGTTCTGTATATACCGGGGACTGAACGATCCGTTTTTGTACTATAGATTTTAGGAATGGCTGGAGAAAAATATGCGGAAATATCATTATCTGGTCTTGTTTTTGATTGGATTTCTTGTGCTGTGGCCTTTTATGCTGCACAAGTTATATATAGAACAGGAAAAGAATACGGAAGCTTTTGTGGAACAGACGGGAGCGGAGATCGGGGCGGAACCTTCCGGGGATGGTCTGGAAATGCCTGAGGGAGATGTTCTGGCGGAAGGAAATGCGGAAGCGGCGGACGGGACATCCGGGCAGGGAACCGATATGGAGGAAGGATCCGGGCAGGAAAAGCAGGGTACAGGAGAGGCGTCCGGACAGGAGCCGGGAACAGAACAGGCGGCGGAGGAAGCATCCGGACAGGAGACGGCACCGGATGGCGCATCCGGGGAAACGCAGGAGAATGCAGGGGAGGCCGGGGAAGATGCGGAGGAAACCGCTGAGGAGATACCGCCGGAGGAGTTCTTCCAGGATACGCTGTTTATCGGGGATTCCCGCACTATGGGGTTGGCGGAATATGCCGATCTGGATAACGCGGTGGTCTTTGCGAATACGGGGATGAATATTTATCGATTGTATTCCCTGAAAAATGCGGTGCGGGATCAGGGACTTTATCTGGAGGATATCCTGGCTGAGAGGCAGTATCGCAAGATCTATCTGATGCTGGGGATCAATGAGCTGGGGTATGATGAAGGGCAGACGGTAAAGCGGTATGAGGAGGAGGTCCTGAAGCTGCAAAAACTCCAGCCGGAGGCAAAGATCGTACTGGAGGCAAATATGCACGTGACTACGGCGCGCTCCGGGCGGGATGCGATATTCAATAATGAGGGCATTGACAGGATCAATGAGAATATCCGGCAGATCGCGGAAAAATATGGTTTTTCCTATATTGATGTGAATGAGGTCTTTGATGATGAGACCGGCGGGTTAAATCCGGAATACACCCATGACGAGGTGCACGTGCTGGGAAAATATTACCAGCAGTGGGCCGACTGGATCAGGGAAAACGGAGTATAATACGAAAAAATAAAAAATCTTTTTGAAACTTTTGACGGAGGGTATTTGTCTAATTGGTACAGATCCGGAAGAGGGTTTTGAAAAGATTTTTTGGTTATAAGGAGGCGGGTATGAGCAGGAAAGAGGAACTGGTCCGCAGCATCTTGCTTGAGAATTATGAGAGCTATTACAGGATGGCGTTCTGCTATGTGCATCAGGAGGCGGACGCTATGGATATCGTACAGGAGGGAGCCTATAAGGCTATGCTGAAGGCGGATACATTGCGGGAGGAGAGCTTTGCGGGAACCTGGGTGTATCGCATTATGATCAATGAGGCGAAGGAGTTTTTGAGAAAAAACAGAAGGGATCTTGCGGAGATTGAGGAGATATCGGCGGCAGAAGAACGTTACGGGGATATGGATCTGAAGAAAGCGGTAGATGGGCTGCCGGAGCAGGAAAAGACATTGATCATTCTGCGGTTTTATGAGGATAAGCAGCTCTCGGAGATCGCGGATATCCTGCAGGAGAATCTGAGTACGATAAAGAGCAGGCTCTACAGGACACTCAGAAAGCTGCGGGAGGAGCTGGATGTGGCGGTGTGAGAGAGTGCGGGATGGCAAGAAGTAATGAGAGAAAAGTCTGTGAGGGCAGGGACGACAGGAAGAGCCGGTTCAGAAGATTAAGGCGGCATGTAGATAGTGGGAAATGAAAAACAGTATATATAGTATATTATAGAAAACCAGAGCAGAGGGTGTTTCAAAATGGAAAGAAAGGCAGGATATGGGAATGAGAGATAACAGGAGCATAGAGGAAAGGCTTTCCGATGTAAAGGAAGATTATTGTAAGATTCCGGTGCCGGAGGAGATGAAGGCGAGGCTGGAAGAGGGGATCGCCCGAGCGGAAGCGGAGAAGGAGTTTATGAGAAAAGGAATGGAGGAGGAAGAAAAAATGCGTGATCATCATAAAATGGAAGAAAAAGATGGATATGAGGAAATGGAAAAGAAAAAGAGTCAGGAGATGAGGAGCGGGAATAACAGCAGGATGGATCATAAGAAGATCGTAAGGTTCCGCATTGCGGGGGCAGTGGCAGCAGCGGCACTGATCCTTGTGGTTCTGCCCAACACGGGAGCAGGCGTTGCCCATGCGATGGGTTCCCTTCCGGTAGTCGGAAAGCTGTTTCAGGCGGTGACATTCCGGGACTATCAGTACGAGAGCGAGCGGTTTGATGCCAATGTGGAAGTGCCCCAGATCGTAGTGGAGGATGTGGGACAGGAAGGGACAGAGCCATCAGGAGAGAGGGCGGAAGAAGATGGGAGAGAAAATGCAGGAAAGGATAAGGAGGAGCATCAGAACGGCGGGGCGGCTTCCGATCAGCTGCAGGATACGGTGGAGCAGATCAATTTTGATATAGAGGAAGTGACAAACCGGCTGATCGAGGAGTTTCAGGAGTCGGCGGATCTCGGGGAAAGTTATGGGACTCTGGAGATCCATCATGAGACGGTGACGAATAATGAACGTTATTTCACGTTGAAACTTTCCCTTTATCAGGGGGCAGGCAGCGGGTTTGAATCCTATAAATTTTATACTATTGACAAGAGAACCGGAAAGCAGGTACAGATCAGTGATCTGTTTCGGGAGGACAGCAATTACAATGAGATACTCAGTGAAAATATTAGGGAACAGATGAAGGCGAAGATGGCGGAGGATGAGAATAATATATACTGGGTGGATAATACGGATATACCGGAATGGAACTTTGAGAGACTGAAAGAGGATCAGAACTTTTACTTTGACGGGGAGGGGAATATTGTGATCTCCTTTGATGAGTACGAGGTAGCGCCGGGATATATGGGGGCTCAGGAGTTTACGGTGGAGAAGGAGGTTTTTGAGGGATTGCTGAAGGGGTGATCGTGGAAATGTGACGGGTTAAGCCTGTAAAAGATTTGTGTAAGCTTCCAAAGCGGGAAAAGTGAAATCGCCTGATGGTTAAAATTTGCCTGATTCGAGAATGAATCAGGCAAATTAAATTCAGGTGTGTAAGTTTGCGGCAGAGGGTATGGCAATAGTGAAGGTACATCCGCCGCCGGGGGTATCGCTCAGAGATATCTTCCCGCCAAGGAGTGAGATCAGTTCATTTGCAATGCTGAGCCCAAGGCCAAAATGTTCTCTCCGGGTACGGGACTTGTCACATTGATAGAAACGGTTAAATATAAAAGGCTTATCTTTGTCGCTGATGCCGATACCGTGATCAATGATCGTGATTACCAGCTTATTTTTTTCTACAGATGCATTCAGTGAAATTTCGGATGCAGACGGAGAGTATGAAACCGCATTATCAAGAAAAATACTGATGATCTGGTTTAGCCTGTCTGCATCAGAGTAAAATGACGGGCAGCATTCATCCGGTATATTAAGCTGTAACAGTATATTCTTTTTTCCGCAGATCTGCTCATATTTTGTATACAGGTTTATCAATAGTGTATCGATGTCGATCTCTTCCATATGAAAAGACCAGTTTCCGGCATCAAGGGAGGAGAGCAGAAGCAGGTCTCCGATAAGCCGGGACATTCGTGATACTTCTGAATCGATCACCTGTACATGATCTTTGACGGTATCCGGAATATCCGGTACGGATTCGATCATTTCTGCGGAGGAGAGAATAGCGGAAAGCGGGGCTTTGCATTCATGGGAAACGGCGGCGATAAAGTCTTTCTGGCTCTGCATGGTTGCCTCTGTCGGTTTTACAGTGATCCTGGTAAGGAGTCGGGACAGGAAGATAATAAAAAGGAAAACACCGCACCATATACAGATATAAAACTTTAATTCGGGCAACAGTAAGGAGGCAAAGCTGCCGCTTTCTTTTACAATGGATAATCCAAATGTAACGTCATGGCCTGTAACGATCTCACAAAAGATGCAGTCATAATTTTTTCCGTCCGGCATACTGACGGTATATGCTGCAGACTGGCTGCTGCGTGTGCAGTCTTTTAATTCAGGAGGGCTGAGAGCATAGCCCTGATATTGATGATATTGCAATGTATCTAGAAAGGTATCTATAATTTCAGAACAATTTTCTAAATTCTCACTTTGATATAAAAACGAGTCTGTATCGGAGAGAAGCCGGAAGGAGTAGCCGAGCTTTTTTTCGTAGACAGATAAAATTTCCATGTGATCAGAGTTCTGTTCCATCGAAAAGATCAGCATGGAAGCCATCCTGTTGAAATAGGCTATCGAATTTTTTCTTTTATCCTTTATATTCTGTTGAATCAACAGACAGAGCACAATGGAAAAAACCAGCATGAGCGAACTGATCAATAAAATGTAGAGATTTCGTTTAAGCTTTTTTATCATTTCCGACCTCCAGTATATATCCGGAACCGTACACGGAAGAAAGAACACAGCTGCTCCCTATTGTACGGAGACGTTTCCGCAGAAAATAGATGTAGTTATCCAGATTCCCGGTTTCCACAGATGCATCTGTCTCCCACACTTTTTGTATCAACTGTTCTCTGGTCAACAGAGTGTCAGGCTGCTTCAGAAAGGCCTGTATCAGGTGGAACTCTGTAGGGGTAAGTGCTACGGAGTTTTTTTGGCACATAAGCTGCCTTTTTGTCAGGTCAAGAGAAATGTCATGGAAAGAAAGATTTTGTTCTCTGCTCAGGCTGACAGGCCTGCGGGTTAAAGCACGGATACGTGCAGAAAGTTCTTCTATATGAAAAGGTTTTGAGAGATAATCATCTGCGCCGCTGTCCAGACCTTCGATTTTATCCTGTAATTCGGACATTCCTGTTATGATAATGACGGGAATCTGTATCTGCTTGTTTCGCATCGCCTTTATGATCGTGAGCCCGTCTACGACAGGGAGCATCCGGTCGATGACCGCAAGATCGTAACTGTTATTCCCATCCAGGGCAAGCAGAAAGCCCTCTTCGCCGTCACCGCAGGCATCAACAATATAGCCTTCTCTTGTGAGCTGTTTTTTCATATTGTCACAAAGGTATTTATCATCTTCTAAAAGTAAGATCTTCATAGTATCCTCTCCATCTTATTTTCAGTATAACAAAACATTCTCGAAAAATCTTCTAAAAAACCCTTAAAATCAGTTGTCGGAATAGAAGATTTTTAGAGCAGTCGAATGTTATTCTTTATGGCAGGCGGAAAGGCCATACAGCAGGAAAACGAAACATATTTTCTGCTGCCAAGAATAAAGAAAAGAGGTATAAAAATGAGAAGAAACATGTTGAAAACAGCAGAAATTTTAATTCTGAGCCTTGTGTTGAGTGCGGGCATGGGCGGTTGCGCAGGGAAAGGGGGCGGTGCGCCGGGTACATCGGATATCGGGAGTGCTGCATTGGATGATAGCGGTGGGACAGGAGGTAATAGTGAGATGGATTCACTGGATAGCCAAGGTGCGGAATCAGATAACGGTGACGGGGCGGGGGAGAGCGGCAAAATAGAGTACAGCGGAGAAGCTGAAGGTAATAATGAAGTCGGAAACAGTACCGGCGTGGAAGGCGGTACAGAATCCGTATATTTTGAAGGCGCCGATCTGAATGGAAGGGTGCTTGAATTTTCTGATACCGGTTTTACAATAACACCTGTTCATACAGTCGTATATGAGGATGGAACGAGCAACAGTTGGGAGGCGGCTCCGGGGAAGGAAAAGGAGGAGGATAATATCCATGTAACCTATACAGAAGATACAGTTTTTGAGGTTGTATATTTCGACAGGAGCCTGCAGGAAGTATCCTCAAGGGAAGATGCCGATAAAAGCAGTGTTAAAAAACAGACATTGGTATATGTTTTTGGAGACGGTGAGGATGGAAAAAACTGGACTGCAGACAAGGTTCTCGTACAGAGGTGGGAAAATAACTAGAATTGTCAGGAGGAAATGAAGATGAAAGGAAAGATATTGAAAGCAGCGGGAGTTTTTTGCCTGTCAGTTATCCTGTGTGCCGGCATGTCAGGATGTTCGGGTAAGGGTAACGACCAGACGAGTGCGTCAGATGTACAGACGGCCAAAGAGAGCGGCAGTGATGAAGATATTGAAACAAGGGAAGCAAAAGAGGGCGGAGATGAAAACGGCATCGACGGGATGGCAGAGGATCATGAGGAAACTGCTGACGGCAGGGAGGATAGCAGAGGTGAGGCGGGAAACAGCGATGGAATGTCAGATGACAGCGAGGAGGAGGGCTTATTTTATGATGGAGCTGATCTGAGCGGGAGGGTTGTTGACTTTTCGGATACAGGATGTACCATAACGCCCCGGACGATGGTCATAAATGAGGATGGTTCCATGGAGGGAGGCATTGCGGCTCCGGGTTATGAATCGGAGGAAACGAACATCCACATAACTTATGTGGAGGATGTTGTTTTTCAGGTCATTTACTTCAGTATGGGGGCGCAGGCTGAAACTGCAAGGGAGGACACTGACAAAAACAGTATCAAAAAAGATACGGATGTGAATATTTTCGGCACCTGTCAGGATGAAAAAAACTGGGTTGCCGACAAAGTTGTGATCACAAGATGGCAGTAGGAGGTCAGGATGGATTGTTTATCGAGAGCGCTCCGTTATATCCGGAGAAAAAAGATGAAGTCTGCGTTATTGCTGTTTTTGTTTCTGACCATTAACAGTATGGTCTTAGGTACATTGGGGATACGGAAAGTATCTTTAAGGCTGGCTGAAGAACTCCGGAAAAATGCGGAGAGCAGGATAACATTAGAGAGTGTGGATCAGGACTGTCCTTTCAGAAAAGCAGATATGCAGGCGATAGAGAATGTACCCAATGTAAACTGGCTTAACCGCATAGCGGAAATACAGGTTATTTCTACTGACTGCATTCCGGCTGCAGGCAGTGAAGATTCTGAAGGGGCATTTATTGTTCATGGATATGATAAACTGGAGAACGACAGTCCGTTTGCGGATAAAGTTTACCGGCTTGTGGAGGGAAATTATCCACAAAGCAGCAAAGAGATTGTGATCAGTCAGTTTCTGGCAGAGTATAACGGGATTCAGACAGGCGATAAGATTACATTTGAAACAGTGGATAAGGGGAGTCAGGAAGCGGTTGTCTCCGGGCTGTTCCTGTCGGGAACGGAATGGAGTCAGACAGAAAATGTGCGGACGGTAAACCGCATTGAAAATCAGATTTATGGTACGGCGGATTTTGTGAATAGACTGTCCAGTAAAAATACTTTTACAGGTGTGGCAGTGTATGTAAAAGATCCGGAGCAGCTTATGGACACAAAAGAAGTGCTGGAAAAAGCGTATCAGGACAGGGCGGTAACAGGGATGACAGACCGCAACTTCCAAAAATTGAAAATGATGATCGGGCAGACAGGCAGGATCACGTTTTTGATCTTCCTTTTGACGGTAGCGGCAGGCGGCTTGATAACCGGCCTTTTGCTTGCCATGTGGATGCGGAACCGGAAAACAGAGATCGCGGTGCTGATCAGTCTTGGCATATCCAAAAGGGATATATTATCACAAATGCTTTTGGAGGAAATGATCGTTTATTCCATTGCTTTTATCGGGGCGGGGCTTGCGGCAGAGTTTTTATTGCCGCGGATCATTAACGGCATGGCTGTTATGCAGGGAAACGACGTGACGCCGGAATTGTCAGCGGGCTGGATGCTGCTGGTTCTATGTACCGGTCTGGCTTTTGTTGTGATATTGACCGGAATTGCCATTTTTCCGTATATGAAAAAGCCTGTAAAGGAAATCTTATCGGAGATGGAGGGATAGATTGAAGATATTGTGCCTGCAGTTCAAAGCCTGCAGGTCGAGGAAAGGGTTTGGTTATCGGTATGAATATTTTAGAGTTAAGCACACGCTGCCTGGTTCGGAAACGGGCAAAGACGATCCTGCTTTTAAGCATTGTGTTTGTGATATCCTGTTTTATCTATGCGGGGTGGGCATGCAGATCGGCAAATGTCCAGACGCAGACGGAGGGAAAACAGGCGCTCGGCGCGTCGTTCAGGATGGAGGAAAACGAAGCGGACAGGCATGACAGGACGGCTGAAGCAATAGAGAAATTAGGTGGACAGAACGGAAGCGCAGACGGATCGCATATAGAGCAGCTTGAATCCGGAGACTGGATGATATGGCATGACAATTCTTTTGAAACCCTGCAGATGGAGGATATTGAAACGCTGGCAGGGCAGGAGGGAATTGCGGAATATAATATCACCACGGCGAACATAGTTGTCAATCCCGTGAATTTTGTGCGTATCGAGGATCCGGATACAGACCAGAGTTCGGACCTGTTGTGCGTATCTTTGCGCGGGAATATGGAAATGCGGCTGGACTTTGATGTGCAGAACGGGAACATAGAAGTAAATGAGGGGCGTATGATCACATCGGAAGATAGGGATGTATGCGTCATATCAAGGGAGCTGGCAGAATTAAATGGACTGACGGTTGGAGATAAACTTAAATTTAACAGTCGGAAGGAGCGTGAGACATCGAAAGCCTACAGTGCGGAGATTGTCGGGATTTATGATACAGTTCACAAAATGACGCCTGTCATGTACGGGGACAGTTACCGGAGTGAGAATATCATTATGACAGATCTGCGTTTCCCGGAGAAGCCCCAGGGCTGTGAGGGCGATCCATTATATCAGTATGCGACATTTTGGGTAGAGAATGTGGATGAATATGATGCGGTGAAGGAGCAGATCAGGAAAGCTGATATTAACTGGAAACGCTATGATTTCATTGACAATACCGGGATGAGTGACACGATGGCAGAGAATTTCGGGAATCTGGACGAAATGAGTTCCATGATACTGGTTCTGGTTGCTGTTTCAGGCGCGGTTATCATTTTTCTTGTATTTCTGTTCTGGCAAAAAGGCAGGGTGCATGAGATCGGCGTGTTTCTGGCGATCGGAAAGAGCAAGGGGGAGGTGATAGCTCAGATGATGATGGAGGGGATCCTGATAGGATGTGTTTCTTTTGTGCTGGCAACGGTATGTGCGCCTGCGCTATCGGAAAACGTCGCAGATTATTTAGTGGGGTATCAGGTACAACAGCAGGAGGAACAGAGAAAAGCGGAAGAAGGCATGTCGGGAGGGACAGGAGTGATAGAGTATGAGACGGAGGTCATGGGTGTTAAAACCGAAGTGACAGGAGAAGTGATCCTGTTGTCCGCCTGTACCATACTGGGTGTGATCCTGGCTGCGGTTTCGTCATCCTGTATGTTTGTGGTGATGCAGAAACCAAGAGAGATTTTAAGCAAGATGAGCTAAAGGAGGCTGTATGTTAGAGTTGAAGGATGTTTCATATTATTATAGATCACAGAAGGACAGGATGATCCTGGATCATGTTTCCTATGAATTTAAAAAGGGAGTCATGTATGCTGTTTTGGGTTCCAGCGGTTCGGGAAAAACGACTCTGTTGTCTTTGCTGGCGGGACTGGATGTGCCGGTTGACGGAACTGTCTGTGCCGTGGGGGAGGATATTCTGAAAAAGGGGTTAAACGCGCACAGAAGGGATCATGTTTCTCTGGTCTTTCAAAATTATAACCTGATCGATTATCTGACACCGGTTGAAAATGTAAAACTGGGCGGGAGGGCAGATGCAGAAAAGCTTTTAACACAGATGGGTATTGACAAAATGCAGAGGAAAAGAAATGTGATGCAGTTATCCGGCGGACAGCAGCAGAGGGTTGCCATTGCAAGGGCGCTGGCGAGTAAGGCTCCTGTTCTGCTGGCAGATGAACCGACAGGAAATCTGGACGAGGATACTGCCGGTGAAATTATATCCATTTTTCAGAAACTGGCACATGAGCAGGAAAAATGTGTGATCGTAGTTACCCACAGCAGGGAGCTGGCAGAGCAGGCGGATGTCGTCCTGCGGTTGAAGAAAGGGAAGATCGCAGATGACACAGGTATTGTGGAAAATTAGAAGCCGGCGGTTACATTTCAGGATTATATGTTGCTGTGGCAAAGGTTGTAATATCAGTAAAGAACAGAAAGCCGCTCCCCCTCAGGAACGGCTTTCCCCGCCGGTCACATTCCGGCAGAAACTGATATAGGTCACCGCGAAGTAGACCAGATAAATACCGAAGAACAGGGCGATACTCCTGAGGAAAAAGGAGCCGGGGGAGAGAGGTACACCGGTTGCCATGACGAAGCGCTCTCCCGCAAAAAGCATCATCTTTCCGCTGATCAGGATCGCCAGCAGGGCGGGGCAGAGGTAATAGGCCGCCAGTTGTTTCAGGATAAGGCGGTGTATCTCGGCCTCTTTTAATCCCAGTTTGGACAGGATATCGTAGCGGAATCTGCAGGCGGCTGAATCGCTGAGCTGTTGTACGGAGAGCACGGTCACTGCGGCACACAGAAAGACCAGTCCGATATAGAACAGCGGGATCGTGAGGGAGGCGATCAGGGAGGCGAGGGAGGTTCTGAGATCTTCCTTCACTTCGTTGACCGTGTTGAATACAAAAATGATATCCGAGCCGTAGCACCGGTTGCCCTTCAGGGCGGGGCATTCATCGTTTCCTTCAAACATAAGATCATTTGTTTTATCATATCTCAGTTCACTCAGCTTATCCCGCAGGCCGAGGGGCGCAGAGCCTTCTATATCCAGAGCAAGTTCCGAGTAATAGGGATACATGCGCGAAAGCACCCGGTCCGGTACGATAACGATATAGTCGCCGCCGTTATGTCCGTCTTGGGAGAAGGGTTCCGCGTAAATGCCGCCGCAGGAGAGAGACGGAGAGCCGTCTGCGCCAGCGAGTATCAGGTCATCGCCGATATGCTGTACTTCCTTTTCCAGACGGGGTTTGACCTGCAGGGCATATTCTTTGCCGCTTAAGGTTATCTCGTCGTAGCCCAGCATGCGGCGCAGATGGTTGTAGTCGGAGAGGCCCATATAGGTGTCGTAAGTACAGTATCTGCTCTCGTTTTCCAGCATTTGTCTGATCCCGGTCATATCCGGGCTGCCATCGGGATTTTGGTACATAGTGCCCCAGAAGGTAAGGTGTGTCAGCATCCAGGCGTTTACCTGATCATCGCCGTCCGTGTAGATGCGGTAGGGGTAAGCGTCCTGAACAGATACGCTTTTTTCTAAAAACTGTATTTCCTTCGCAAAGTCATCTGCCGGATCGGGGCTGTAAAGCAGGATGTCAAACGGAAATTTATGGTCCGACAGCGTATTCTGCCAGCTGCTGAACATCAGGGCGAAGGAAGATCCCATCAGCGTCAGCGTAAACAGTGCGGTCAGTGTCCCCATCGTAAACTGCATGGTGCGGACTTTGGAGGAGAACTGCCGCAACAGGAACAGGTTTTGTTCCTGATAGATCATTTTGCCGCCCTTTCTGACATAGCAGATGATCCGGGCGGAGAGGCCGATATAAAACAGATAGATCGTGACGACGAGCCCGATGATAAACAGGATGGTATCGCCGTTTGTCGCAAGAGAGCCAAAGAAAGTCCAGAACAGAAAGATAAAGAGGATGGACAAAGGCAGCAGGAGCTGCTTTATGGTTTCGTGTCGTTCTTTGATCTCTTCGTTGCGTCGCCCCGCTTCCATCAGGTCACGGATGTTCATCTTTTTAAACTTCCGCCGGCAGCGGGAGAGGGCGAACAGGTAACAGGCGCCGTAACTCAGCGTGGTCATAAGGATCGTGCCGGGGTGGAGTGCGATGTGGAGATGATAGTCCATGCGGAGCATGGAAAACAGGACTGCCATCAGGATCTGCTGGAACAGGATGCCAAAGCTCATGCCTGTCATCAGGGAGAGAATGCCGAGCAGGATGTTTTCCCGGAGATACAGTTTTGCCAGCGTGTTCTTTTTCATGCCGAGCAGCAGATAGATCCCGAATTCGGCGCTGCGTTTTTCCATCATGAAGCGCACCATGTAGGCGATGAGCCATGCGGTGATCAGAACGATAAAGATGGTGGCGAGGGCTACCATGGCTTCCAGCATGCCTTCCGTGTTCCAGTATGCTTTGAGGTCATTCTGGAAGAGCAGGCTGTTAAAGGTGTACATGAGTGCGCTGACTAAAGTCATGGTGAGCAGATAGATCAGATAGTCTCTGGCGGAGCGTTTCATATTTCGAAAGGCAAGTTTACTGAGCATCGGACAATTCACCTCCTGTCAGGGAAAGGACATCAAGAATTTCCTGCAAAAAGAGCCGGCGGGGCTTTTCTCCGCGGATCAGTTCGTGGAAGATCTTTCCATCCCGCAAAAACAGAATGCGGCTGCAGTAGCTGGCGGAGAAGGCGTCGTGGGTTACCATCAGGATGGTGGCGCCCAGAGAGCGGTTTAAGTCCGTGAAGGTCTCCAGCAGGGTGCGGGAGGAGAAGGAATCCAGCGCACCGGTGGGTTCATCCGCCAAAAGGAGCACAGGATCGTTTGCCAGTGCTCTTGCACAGGCGCAGCGCTGCTTCTGGCCGCCGGATACCTGATAGGGGAATTTTTCGCGGATCTCTTCGATATGCAGGAGTTTTAACAGTCTGTCGCAGGTTTTTTGTATGTCCTTTTTTGTGCCGCCCTGCAGCGTCAGCGCGAGGGTGATATTTTCCTCGATGGTCAGTGTGTCGAGGAGGTTGTACTCCTGAAAGACGAAGCCGAGATTTTGTTTCCTGAATTCCGACAGGGCATCCTCGGAGAGGGCGGTGATATCTGTGTTTTCGTAATAGATATGCCCTGAGGTCACCCGGTCGATGGTGGCGAGCAGGTTTAAGAGGGTGGTCTTTCCGGAACCGGAAGAACCCATGATGCCTGTAAATTCGCCTTTGCCTACGGTGAAGCTGAGACGGTCGATGGCTTTTGTGACATGGGAGCCGGTGCCGTAGTATTTTTCAATATCGCATACGCGGATGTAGCTGGTCATGGTGGTTGCTCCTTATTTGTTGTAGATTCCGGGGGGTGTGTTTTATGCCGATGCATAATTTCCCCGGATTTTTTGTCTGTGATTTTTCAGTAGATGTATCATTTCATTCCGGAATAAGGTAATGATAACATAGAGGAGGAAGGGATTGGTATAAGGATCGGTTAAAGTTATCTTACATTTTTGAAAGATTTAAAAGTTCTTGCGGAGGCGGAACAGATAAAACTGCAGGATAAAGAAGCACAGATTCAATCAAGATCCGTCGCGGTAATATAACTGCTCAGTGGAAAAGTAAGCAGCATTTTCGTTCCTTGTCCATATTCAGACTGCGCCGAAAGTGAGATACCAAGCCCATCGCAGAGTTTCCTGCACAGGTATAATCCCATACCGGTGGCTTTTTCGTGATCCCGTCCGTTGCTGCCGGTAAATCCCTTTTCAAAGATCCGGGGCATTTCCTCCGGCAGGATGCCGGTTCCGTTGTCTTCCACCGTCAAAGTTACGCTGTTTTTATCACGTTGTGTATAAAAATGGAGTACAGGGGCATCGCTGCGATATTTTATGCTGTTCAGGATAAGCTGGTTTATGATAAAAGAGATCCATTTCCTGTCGGTGAACACTTTATCGGGGCATGACACATCTGCCTGCACATGATTCTGTATCAGTAAAAGGCGTTCTTTTCCCAGCACTTCATAGATGATTTCCTGCAGATCGGTTTCCCGGATCAGATAATCTTTATGCACCTGTCCGGAGCGGGCATAGTAGAGCACCATGTCCACATAATTCTCAATTTTGTTATTTTCAAGGGTGATATCGCGGAGCAGTCTGTTGATGCCCTTGGTTGTAGAATCGCTCAGCTCAGCGGAAACCGCTTTTCGTCCGTTTTCACAAAGCAGAGAGATCCCTGTGATCGGCGTTTTGATCTCATGTACCCAGCTCTCCAGATATTCCCGATACTCCTGCATGGCGTCCTCCAGAGCATGTATCTCTTCGATCACGGATTTATTCGACCGGCGGAGCATATCCCGGTAGAGTTTATCCTCAAGATGCCAGGAATCCGGCAGCACTTCCCCTAGCAGATAGGGTTTGTCCATATGTTCGAGGATCTGTGCCGCTTCCTGAAAGTATTTTTTTCTCTGCAGATAAGTCACAAAAAGCCATGCGCCAAGGATCAGAGACCAGAGCGCGCAGATCAGCAGGATATTTGCGGCGGGATATCCGGTGATATGTAGAAAGCCTGCCAGCAGAGCCATGCACGATAAGTGCAGCAAAAGCAGGAGAGATCTGTCTTTTAAAAATGCGGAAGGTTTCATATGCGGTACCCCATGCCTCTTTTTGTCTCGATAAAATCGGAAAGTCCGGCGGACCGGAGTTTTTCCCGGAGCCTTGTCACATGGACGCTCAGCGTGTTGTCATCCAGAAAAATATGGTTTTCCCAGAGATATTCCACAAGGTTTGTCCTTGCCACGAAGGCGCCGGCGTGGAGAAACAAAAGATGCAGGATCTTCATTTCGGTTTTGGTCAGATCCAGCGATCGTTCCCGGCAGGAGAGGCGGCAGGCGGCGATATCCAGCGTCACGTTTTTGTGGGAGAGGAGAGTCGCCTCCCAGTTTGTCCTGCCCTTTGCGGTGCGCTTTAAGACGGCTCCGATCCTTGCGAGCAGAAGGGCGGGCTGGTAAGGCTTTGTGATATAGTCGTCGGCGCCCTTTAAGATGCCTATCAGTTCGTCCATGGAGTCGGTGCGGGCAGTCAGGAAGATGACAGGGATGTCAGTTGCTGATCGGATCCCGGTGCAGAGATCGAAGCCATTGCAGTCCGGCAGATTGACATCCAGAAGCACCAGATCCGCCTTTTCGGAGACGGCCATCTCGGGGGCATTCCGGTAAGATTCCGGTGCGATAACCTGATACATGGCATTTTCCAGAAGTATCGTCAGTTCTTTTCTTAGAAGTAATTCGTCTTCAATGAGTAATATTTTATAGTGCATAGTGTATTTTCTGTTTTTTCAGTTCCTATTCTTTCAGTTCACATACCGGATCTGCTGGGTGTCGATCAGTTCATAGATGGACAGCGTGTTGCAGCACTTTTCTTTTGTGGTCATGCGGATCGCCGTGATCTGACTGTTGTTGTAGGTGCGGTAGTAGTAGATGCCTCTGGTGGTGTTCATGCAGCAGGAGTAGAGGGTGAGTTCATCCAGACCGGCTTTTGTCAGCGTCGTCCCCTTCACAACGGAGACGGAATCCAGAATGTGGAAGAACTGGGTGACGGAATCCGCCTCCTCCTCCGCGCAGACGGAATTAAACTTGCTGAAAGCCGCCTTGACAAAACGGGAGGTGGGGGATGCGTCCCCGGGCAGGCCGATAGCGCCCATGCCCATACCGTACTGTTTCAGGTCCAGCTTGCTGGAAAAGCGGTTTTCCCCGTAGCCCGGCGTCAGATTCATATAGCAGTTCAGGTTGGCGAGATGGTAGGAAAAGGGTGGATCGTTGGTCAGGATTCCGACAGGGTTGTCATAAACTTTCAGTCCGTCCTCCATCGCCTCCAGAATAATGCATTCCTTATCGTCGCTGATCATCCAGTGGAGCGATGCCACCGGCAGGTCAGGGGCGAGGGATGTATCGGTGATGTTCAGATTGGCAAGGATCGGCCTGATCTCCGCAACCGTGGAATAGAGCCCTAGAAAGTAGGGGATCAGTTCGTGGGGACATAGATTAAATTTTGAGGGCTCAGCGGCACAAAAGCAGGCGCTGTTCGGGAAATTCAGGCCCGCCATGGAGAGCCCCTTTTCGTTGGTGGCTTCCGCATACAGCGGATAGCAGTCCCTGACGGATGCCATGCCGATCATGGCATATCTGGTGTGGATCACGGAATCATTTTTTAAGGCAAATCTATAGTTCCGGGGCGTGGTGACAACTTTCTCATCAAAACGGTACTCCAGATCGAGGTTTCTGCCGAAATAGTGGTCTTTGGTCTGAAAATCAATACAGGTGCACATGGGAAACTCCTTTCCTGTCGTTTCTTTTATGATAATTTGGGATAGCTGTTAGATACTGATACCATTATATACAATTTTGGGCGGGGGTATCTATTAAAATTTTATTATTTTCTGATTGTGCAGAATATACAAAAACAGGGTGCGATTTTTGTATGAAGTTACGCGTTTAACTTTTGAAAAGGGGAAGTTGTTTTATTATACTGTTATAGAGGCAGATGAATATACAAAACAGGAAGGAACGGCTGGAAAGCAGAGAATCCGAAAGGGAGGCCGGGAAGGCTGTAAGATGCGGATGCCGAAAGGGATGAGGCTATGGAAAAGGAAAGAGTCAAAATAGCGGATATCGCGGAGGAACTGGGGCTCAGCACGGCGACTGTCTCCAATGTGATCCATGGAAAAACGAAAAAAGTGTCAAAGGAGACGATAAAACGTGTGCAGGAGCTGATAGAGAAGAGAGGCTATATTCCGAGTATGGCGGGTATTTTGCTGGCACAGAATGATTCCCGGATCATCGGTATTGTGGTGAACGATCATGAAAAATACGAGGGACATGTTCTGGAGGACGGTTTTATTTCAGCCTCCGTCAATGCGTTATCCAGGGAGATAGATCTGGCGGGATATTTTATGATGATAAAGGTGACGGAGCGCTGGGAGGAGATCGTCCGTTTTGCTTCCATGTGGAATATGGAGGGACTGGTGATCATCGGATTCTGCGAACAGGATTATAAGAGGCTGCGGGAGTCCATGCATATTCCTTTTGTCGTATACGACGGATATTTTCAGGAGACAGAGAGGATATGCAATCTGACGATAGATAACTATGACGGAGGATATCAGGCGGGAGCGTATCTGAAAGCGATGGGGCATGAGAGGGTGCTGTGCCTGTCGGACAATTTCACCTGCATGGATCTTGCACGCATAAACGGCTGCATGGCTGCAATGGGGGAAGAAGCGGCGGCGGTTCTGGAAATTCCCTTAAAGAAGGAGGCACGGATGCGGTTTTATCAGGCGCGGGAGGCGGAGATACTGGGATATACTGCAGTTTTTGCAGTGTCTGATTTTTATGCGGCAGAGCTGATCCGGTATCTGCAGGAGAAGCAGATCCGCGTGCCGGAGGACATCTCCGTAGTAGGGTTTGATGACAGCCCGCTGTGCGCCTGTTGTCAGCCGGCGCTGACGACCGTCAGGCAGGATGTGCGCGCGAGGGCCAAAACGGCGGTTTCCGTGCTGAAAAACCTGCGGGAGGGAGAGGAGGAGCGGATCACGATAAAACTTCCGGTGTTCCTTGTGGAGCGGGACAGTGTCAGGAACAGGAAAGAAGGAGTAAGGGTAGATGGAAACCAGAAAGAGAGAAACTTTTGCCGGGACGGCATGTAAAATAGCGCTGCCTGTGACGCTGCAGTCTCTGCTGCAGTCCTCCTTCAGCGTGATCGATCAGATCATGATCGGACAGCTTGGAAGCGGCAGTATCGCAGGGATCGGACTGGGCGGAAAATTCACTTCGATCTATTCGGTGGTGCTTGCGGCGATCGCGGCAGCCGCCGGTATCATGATATCACAGTATATGGGAAGAGAGGATGAAAGGTCTGTCAGCAGGAGCTTTTGGATCAACATGGCTTCCTCCATCGGACTGGCGGTCCTGTTTCTGGTGCTCTGCACGGTATTTCCGGACGCGATCATGGCTGCCTATACGAAGGATGAGGCGGTCAGGGCGCTGGCGGTGAGATACATACGGATCTTTGCGGTTTCCTTTGTGCCGGCGGCGGTCAGTTCTGTTGTCGCGGCCATGCTCCGATGTATGGAGGCGGCATCCCTGCCTCTGTATGCAGGCGTTTTTGCGCTTGTCCTGAATACCGGGCTGAATTATCTGCTGATCTTCGGAAAATGGATCTTTCCGGAGATGGGAGTGGAGGGAGCGGCGCTGGCAAGCACGGTTTCCCAAATAACAGCCTGCGTTATCACTGTGTCTTTGTTTATCAGGTACCTGCATAAAAAGCAGATGAAACTGCCTGCGGGATGGCGCGGAGAGGATAAAATGTCCGGGCGGAGGATAGTGTTTAAAAAAGAATACGGAGAACAGTATCTGGCAATCCTCGCTCCCCTGCTGATCTGCGAATTTTTGTGGAGCCTGGGTGAGAATGTATATGCGGCGATCTATGGAAATATGGGGACGGACGCCTGCGCTGCCATGACGATAACGGTGCCTGTTCAGACGATCGTGATCGGGGCTCTGGGCGGTTTATCCCAGGCATCCGGCATACTGATCGGGAAGGATCTGGGGGCGAAGGAATATGAGCGGGCCTATGCGGAGTCGAAGAAACTGATGTGGTATGGGATCAGTATTTCTGTTGTATTGTCCCTTCTTCTGGTGATGGTCAGTCCTTTTTATGTGAGCGTTTATCATGTGGAGGCGGCTGTGCGGGGGGAGGCGGTGCATCTGCTGACAGCGATCGCCCTGATCGCGCCGGTGAAGGTGATGAACATGATACTGGGCGGAGGCATCATCCGCAGCGGCGGCAGGACGAAATATGTGATGTGGATCGATATCATCGGAACATGGATTTTTGGTGTGCCGCTGGGCTTATTGGCGGCTTTTGTCTGGAGACTGCCGATCGCGCCGGTGTATTTTATTCTGTCATTGGAGGAATGCGTGAGACTGGGGATATCCTTTGTAGTTTTCAGAAGGAGGGCGTGGATGAGAAGCCTGCGGTAGATGGAGCCTGAACAGGAGGATGTGCGGCAAAAGAGCGAAAGGCGGATGAGATAATTCAGGATGGCGGTGCTGCGTGAATTGAGGTATAATGCAGAGGAGGAATAACTTGCCCGAAAGCTGAAAATAGTGTATAGTTTTCTAAAGATACCCGCAGACGAGGGTAAAATATAAAAGGAAGTGTATCAGTAAATGGATTTAAGTCAGGTTACAGTGAATGCCCAGAGCAGTATCAGGATAGCGGGCTCTGAGATTTTATATTTTGATCCGTTTCAGATAAGGGAGACGAGACATGATGCGGATATGATCTTTATCACCCATGAGCATTACGATCATTTTGAGCCGGAATCCATAGCGAAGGTGAAGTGCGAAAAAACTTTTTTGATCGCGCCGGAATCCATGAAAAAGAAGGTTCTTGACGAGGCGGGCATCTTGCAGGATAAATGTCTGTTTTACGGACCGGGCGAGACGCATGAAACTGGTTCGGTTGTGATAGAGACAGTTCCCGCGTACAATAAGCTGAAGCCGTTTCATCCCAGGGGGAAGAGATGGCTTGGATATGCGGTGAAAATGGATAACGTATGTTATTATATATCCGGCGATACGGATGTGCATGAGGACATGAAGGAAGTGCAGTGTGACGTGGCATTGATCCCGATCGGCGGATTCTATACGATGGACAGAAAACAGGCGGCAGAGTATATCGCGGCGTTAAAGCCGAAGGCGGTGATCCCGACACATTACGGGGATATCGTGGGGAAAAAGACGGACGGCGCGGATTTTGTGGAGGATATGAAAAACAGAGATAAACAGATTCAGGTGGAACTCAGATTATAGTATAATGAACAAGAGTAAAACAACTGGGATAATTATAGAAAATGTGTAAATAAGCGGGACGCGTTTACACAGACGGTATGGCGAATGAGAAAAAAGACGGGAACAGCGCTGCTTGCGGTTTTGTGTGCGGGAATGATCTGCACGGGCTGCGGCAGTAAAGATAAGAATGTGAATATCAGCGAAGGGATGGCGGCTATCGAGGAGCTCCGCTATGAGGATGCCCTTGCCTGTTTTGAGAAGGCTCTGGTGTCCGGGGAGGATAAGCAGTTGATCCTCCGGGGGCAGGGGCTTGCGGATCTGGGGCTGACGAGGTATGATGAGGCGGTCGCCGCGCTGGAGAGCTGCCTTGCTTCCGGAAGCTGTGTGCCGGATGAACTGGATTACGATGTGAACTACTACCTTGCCACCGCTTATTATAAGGCGGGGCGTCCGGAGGAGGCGAAGCAGGTTTACGATGCGATCCTGGCATTGAAGAGCGAGGAGCGGAACGCTTATTTTATGCGGGGCATCGTGCAGCTTCAGATGGGAAATTATGAGCTCGCAAAGCCGGATTTTGACAAGGCGATCGAGCTTGCGCCAAACGATTATGATCAGCTTGTGGAAATCTATAAGGTGATGGATGAGACGGGGTATCAGGAGATGGGGGCGGCTTATCTGGAGACAGCGATCCAGAATGCGCCGAAGGATATGAGCAATTACGACAAGGGACGTATTTATTTTTATCTGGAGGATTTTGAGGCGGCGCGGAATTATCTGGAGCAGGCGAGAGACGCGGGGGATGCACAGGCTACCTATTATCTGGGAAAGACCTGGGAAAATCTGGGGGAATACAACTATGCCGCCAGTGTGTATGTCTCCTATCTGCAGGATCAGGGGGAGAGTGCGCTGATCTACAATCAGCTTGCTTTGTGCTATATGCAGCTGGAGGATTATGCGTCGGCGCTGTCCACGCTCCAGTCGGGATTGGCTCTGGAGGATACGGCGCTCCGACAGACGCTTTCCTTTAATCAGGTGGTGGTCTATGAGAAGCAGGGGGATTTTAAGAAGGCGGCGGAACTGATGCGCAAGTATGTGCAGGATTATCCGGATGATGAGACGGCGGTCAGGGAGTATGAGTTTTTGCGGTCGAGATGAGGAGCACTGTGACAGGATATGACAGTGAGGAAAGTAATTGCAGTAAATAAATATAAGCAACCAGTATGAGAAAGGGAAGAAGATGATTAACAAATTAGTTGCAAAGATACAGAAAACAGGAGCGCCCATCGTGGTGGGGCTGGATCCGATGTTGAGTTATATTCCGGAGCAGGTCTTGACGAAAGCATTTGCGGAATACGGGGAGACGCTGGAAGGGGCAGCGGAAGCAATCTGGCAGTTTAATAAAGAAATAATAGATAACACGTGTGATTTAATTCCCGCCGTGAAGCCTCAGATCGCCATGTATGAGCAGTTCGGCGTGGAGGGATTGAAAGCCTTTCAGAAGACGGTGAATTATTGTAAGAAAAAGGATCTGGTCGTGATCGGGGATGTCAAGAGGGGGGATATCGGTTCCACCTCCGCCGCTTATGCGACGGCGCATCTTGGGAAAGTGACTGTCGGGAAAAATACGTTTTCCCCCTTTTCGGAAGATTTTGCGACCGTGAATCCCTATCTTGGTTCGGATGGTGTAAAGCCCTTTGTCAAGGTTTGTCAGGAGGAGAAGAAGGGTATCTTTGTACTGGTGAAAACATCCAATCCCAGCAGCGGAGAGTTTCAGGACCGGCTGATCGACGGCAGGCCGCTCTATGAGCATGTGGGCGAAAAGGTTGCCGAGTGGGGCGCAGAGTGCATGGGCGATTCCTACAGCTATGTGGGCGCGGTTGTGGGCGCAACCTATCCTGAGATGGGAAAGATTCTCCGGAAGATCATGCCGAAAGCCTATATCCTTGTGCCGGGCTATGGCGCGCAGGGCGGAAAAGGTGCGGATCTTGTGCATTTCTTTAATGAGGACGGGCTGGGAGCTATCGTGAATTCCTCCAGAGGCATCATCGCCGCATGGCAGCAGGAAAAATATGCCGGGTTTGGTGCGGAGCATTTCGGGGA
Source organism: uncultured bacterium (assembly GCA_947647735.1). Classification (GTDB taxonomy): domain Bacteria; phylum Bacillota; class Clostridia; order Lachnospirales; family Lachnospiraceae; genus 1XD8-76. The sequence goes on from CANSLJ010000010.1 coordinate 34,607, forward strand.
AGCATCGAGAGCGGCTGTGCTGGAGATGAAGGAGGATATCGCGGGAGCGCTGAGCGGCAGATAGAGAAAAAGCAACAGCAGCACGCTTCGCGAGCGTCTTTATGCTAATAAAAACAGGGATGTTGAAACATCCCCGTTTTCTAAACTTCCACTTGTAAAACAGGGGTGGATAGTTTATAATCAGTATAGAAGGTAACGGAGATATGCAAGGTCCCCATTACCCCAGACGGAAACTTATGCAAAATGATTTACAAATTACACAGGCTATCCCCTATTTGCGGTAGAGGATAGCCATTTTTCTGTCTATTACCGGTTGTTGTGATTATCTATGTAAGCCAAAGCGGCAAATACCACTAAGAGCAGTGTCAAAACTTCTAATGTTTCCATAGAACCCCCTTTCCGTTTCCGAAAAAGGCAACCGGGGAACTATCCCCATACTGTCTATACTGACTATAGAAATTATATCATAGTATGTGAAAGATTGCTATAAGATTACGCGAAATAAAGTGATTAAATTTGCGGCATATTGAAACGGATCGTTTAAAAACGGTTGAATGCGGGCAGTAAATATGGTAGAATTGGGAAGATATGACAAGGGAAGAGGCATAAGACAGGGAGGCAGGAACAGATGGAGAGATATAAAGAGGAATTTATCGAGTTCATGGTGGACTGCGATGTATTGAAGTTCGGAGATTTTGTGACAAAGAGCGGAAGAAAGACGCCTTTTTTTGTAAACACGGGATTTTACCGGACGGGGGCTCAGCTTCGTAAACTGGGCGGTTATTACGCGAAGGCGATCCACGACCGGTTCGGTCTGGATTTCGATGTATTGTTCGGGCCTGCCTATAAGGGGATTCCGCTCAGTGTGGCGGCAACTATTGCTATTTCGGAAAATTATGATAAGGACATCAAGTATTGTTCCAACAGGAAAGAGGTAAAGGATCACGGCGACAAGGGAATCCTGCTGGGGAGCCCGCTTTCATCGGGAGACAGGGTACTGCTGATCGAGGATGTGACAACGGCGGGGACTTCCATCGGGGAGACGCTTCCGATCCTCAAGGCGCAGGGCGATGTTGAGGTCTGCGGCCTGGTGGTCAGTGTAGATCGAATGGAGCGCGGCAAGGGCGAAAAGAGCGCGCTTGTGGAGATTTCGGAAACCTATGGCTTCCCGACAGCGGCGATCGTGACGATGGCGGAAGTGGTGGAGCATCTGTATAACCGTCCTTATAACGGGAAAGTTTATATTGATGATACATTGAAAGCGGCGATCGATGCATATTATGAGCAGTATGGCGCATAATTCGGCGAATATTCTGGAAACGCTACAGGAGTATTCGCGGGACAGGAAAACAGCAGAATCTCTGAAAGCGCATAATTCAATTTACAGACGCACAGCGGCTGTGGATTGAATTCGGTCGGTATGTGCTGTAAGGGATTCTGCGGGACTGGAATAGGAGGTTTTTGGATGGAAGAGAAAACTTTTAAAACATTAAACGGAACAGGTGCATTGAACATCGTGCTGGGGGTTATCGGCATTGTGGCAGGTGTGGCGGGAGGCGTACTGCTGATCATCAGCGGGGCAAAGCTTCTTTCAAGAAAATCTAAAATGCTGTTTTAGAGTGGGTGGGTGCTTTCCGAGGGAAGTACCCTTTTCGTATCATTAAGAGATTCTGCTGTAAAAGATTCTGCGGGACTAAAATTATGAAGAAAAATTATATCTTTACAAATAAGGAACATCCTAAAAAATCTATTATGTCGACGATATTGGGGACGCTGTCTGTGGCATCCCTTATTCTTGCGGCATATTTATCCTACATGGACAAAGGGGCGGAAAATATGCGCTATGGCAGCGCCTGTTTTCTTGCCATGATCTTTGCCTTTGTGGGCGTGGTGCTGGGTGTGCTGGGGAGGATGGAGAAGGAGAAGTTTTATCTGTTTTCCTATATTGGTATTGTGCTGAATCTGGCGGCGATTGGGCTGGTGAGCCTGATCTTGTATGCGGGGGCACTTTTGTGAGGGATAGTGACAGCGGGAGGATTGTTGTATAAAGGTCAGTTTCCTAAAGGAATGTTGCCGCAAAAAACTAATTTTTCATAAAGATATTGAAAGTTCATCTTATACAGGCTGTGTCAGTAGGGGAGATTAAGAAAAGAGAGTATATTTCGGAGGTATAACGGGTGTTATTATATAGTGAAGAGGAAGAAATTTATGCAGAGCGTCTGGAACTGGCGGAGGGACGGATCTCGGAACTGCTGGAGGAACTCTGCAGGGAACTGGATCAGGCGGAGAAAAAGAGAGAAGTGTCGGAACAAAGAGAAAGCTATCTGCGTTATTTTCGCAGTCAGTTTTCCTTCTGTAATGTATGCTGCAAGTTAAATAACTATCTGCGTTCTGGTGCGGGCAGTCAGGATTCTCTGGAGGAGCTGCGGGAGCTGAACCGGGGGCTGTATGAGGAGATACTGCCGGAAAATTATGATGCAAGCTGGTTGAACCCGGTGGTCTGTCATGAAAATCTGGGAGAGTACGGACAGCTTTTGTGCGTGTTGGCGGCAGAACTGCGGGCGCAGATCGCCGCCTGTTATGAAAAGCGGGCACAGGAGCTTGTGATCAGGATGGAGCTTCTGCTGGAAGTATACGGTGCTTTTGAGAGTGCCTGGGCGGAAGGCTTGAGAGCGCCGAAACTGGAGGAGGTGCAGGAAATCTTATACTGGTATGTCAGCGATTATTCCGAGGTGGTGATGGAGCGGCGGGTGCGTCAGCAGGTGGACCCGGCGGAGGATTTCTGTACGAAGATCGTGATGGAGGCTGATCTGTCTGACGATCGTTTTTTATATCAGTACGGGGAATATGTGACGGAGCAGGAGGAGAAGATGGCGGATTATCTGCGGAATCTGCCGGAGGAAAAGATTCGGTTGATCGCAGATACTTATACTGAAGGGTACCGCATCGGGTTTGTGCTGGGCAGAAAGGACCTGTCGAAGAAAAAGACGGTGAATATCCGCTATCATCTCGGCTTCGAGCGGATCATCCGGGCGGCAGTGAAAAATTTTGAGAAGATGGGACTTAAGCCTGTGATATACCGGCAGGCTGTGAGTATTTTAGAAAACAAGGGGATCAACCGCATCGGTGTTTACGGCGCGGCGGCGAACAGACAGTTTGATTATGATCATAAGGAGGATATCGGGCTTGTTCTGGACAAGAAGCTTGTAAACAGGAAACTGGAGCTGATGCGGAGAAGTTTTGAGAAGTATAAGGACCGGGCTTATGTCCATGCGGGTCCCGCGGTGATGGAGATCTTCGGTGAGGCGGATTTTGCGCCGGAGAACAGGGAATGTGCCGTGAAGCTGTCGGAGAGACAGCAGAAGCTTTCCGTGGAGTATGCTTCGGGTGCGGGACAGATCACCAACGAGTATATAAAGGGTGAGGAGCGCAGCTTTACGATCATTGCCTTTCCCGTGCCGGATATCGGTGAGCGGTTTGAAGAGATTTTTGATGAAACGATCCGGATCAATACGCTGGATTATGATCTTTACCGGGATATCCAGCAGAAGATCATCGATACGCTGGATGAGGCGGAGTATTGTATCATTAAGGGCATGGGAGAGAACCGCACCAATATGAAGGTGATGCTCCACAGACTGACGGACAGGGCGCATCAGACAAATTTTGAGAACTGTGTGGCGGATGTGAATATCCCGGTGGGAGAAGTGTTTACGTCGCCTCAGCTTGCGGGAACAGAGGGGACGCTCCATGTCACAAAGGTATTTTTGAATGAGCTGAAGTATGAGAATCTGGAGCTGACTTTCCGGGACGGCATGGTGACGGACTATGGTTGTTCCAATTTTGAGGCGGAGTCGGAAAATAAGAAGCTCATGAAGGATACGGTGCTGTTCCACCACGAGAGCCTGCCCCTCGGGGAGTTTGCCATCGGGACCAACACCACGGCTTATGTGGCGGCAAAACGACTGGGCATTGAGGAGAAGCTGCCGATCCTGATCGCGGAGAAGATGGGACCTCACTTTGCGGTGGGCGATACCTGCTATTCCCATGCGGAGGATGTGGCGGTCTACAATCCGGACGGGAAGGAGATCATTGCCAGAGATAATGAGAGATCCCTTGTCAGAAAAGAGCATCCGGAACAGGCTTATTTTAACTGTCATACGGATATCACGATCCCCTATGACGAGCTGGGAGAGGTTTCGGCGGTCAGGGCGGATGGCAGTGTCACAACGATCATTGAAGAGGGACGGTTTGTACTGCCGGGGTGCGAGGCGTTGAACGAGCCGCTGCGTTCCGAAAGGTGATAGGGGGAAGTAAAGTAAATAATAGTATGGAAATAAGCAGGGATATTTGAAATATAGTTGAACAGAGTAAAAGCAGAGCATGATTTGACATAAGATAAAAAACGAAGTATACTAACAAAAAGTAAATGAGATACTTACTTTCTGAAAAGGCGGTGCGATATGGTATATGATTATCTGATGGCAAATTATAAGGCTGGAGAACCAATATTTCTTGCAGATATAAAAATGAAAGGTATAACAGAAGAAAATCTCCGATATCATCTGAAAAAATTGACAGATGATGGTGTTATCTGTCGTTTTGAGGCGGGGATATATTATATTCCGAAGAGAAATATGCTTGGCGAACTTTCTGTTATGACGGCAGAAACAGTGGCGCTTCATAAGTATATCTACAGAAATGGAAAACGCGTTGGATTTTATTCAGGATATACATTGGCGAATAGACTGGGCTTATCAACACAGGTGCCGTTTACGGAAGAAATAACCAGTAATTTTGCGCCGGCAGCGGTCAGGGAAGTAAAAATAAAAAACAGAAAATATATTATCCGAAGACCGGTGGTAGAGATAACGGATGAAAATGCTTATATACTGCAGTTTCTTGATTGCCTGAAGGATATAGACAGATCAGCGGAAGAAGACATGGCAGTTTGCGGGAAAATATTGACACAATTTGCAAAAGAACATCATATCACAAAACCGTTGGCAGATTACTTTTTAAAATATTATCCAATAAAAATTTATAAAGCGATATATGAAACAGGGGTTAAGTATGTATCTGCATGAGGAGATAGAGAAATTCAGAGATCTGGTAGAACAGGTTGCTGATATGACAGGAAAAACAACGGTTATTGTTGAAAAAGATTATTATGTTACTCTGATCTTAAGGCTGCTTGCTGAGAAATTGGATACGATTGTGTTTAAAGGCGGAACATCACTTTCAAAAGGATTCCATATCATTAACCGTTTTTCGGAAGATATTGATATTACGTTTGATGAGCATATTGGTGAAGCAAGAAGAAAGAAGTTAAAAAATGTTGTTTTAAAAAGCATTAGTGATGAGCTTGGCATGCCCATATCTAATTGGGAAAGCACGCAGAGTGACAGAGATTATAACGCATATTTCTTTACTTATAGTTCTGTGTTTGGGCTTGATGATGAGCGTATCCTTTCATCAGTCAAGTTGGAGACAGCGCTTGGTTCTTATGCATTTCCAACAAAAAAAGTAATGGTCGGTAATTATATAGGGGATTACTTTAAAGCGAAAGGGCGCTGTGATCTGGCAGAACAATACAGGTTGGATGAGTTTGAAATGAAATTGCAGGCTCCGGAGCGTACATATATAGATAAGATATTTGCCGTTTGTGACTATTACATGGAAGAGCGCTCAAAGCGATGTTCAAGGCATTTGTATGATATCTGCAAGTTGACGCCGGAGATGGTATTTGATGAGAAATTTAAAAAATTATTTCATGAAGTCCGAAGACACAGGGCAAAAATGGACATATGTCCATCGGCGAAGGAAGAGGTGGATATTTCAGCAGTTATAAGGGAGTTTTGTGAGAATGATTTTTATAAAGAGGATTACCGGACTATTACAAGTTATTTTGCAGATGATATGGTAGAATATGAGAAAATTATTTCATGTATAAGAGCTGTCGCTGAATGGCTGGATGCTCTTCAGACAGAGAAAATGTGTGAAAATAGGACTTAAATTATTTTCAGATATTGCACAGAGCCGTAATTTCGGCTACACTATATAGCGTGCTGAAAGGAAATCAAATATATATTATATAGAAAGAGCAGGCACACAGGAGGATAAGAGCATGGCACAGGTAGGAATTGTGATGGGCAGTGATTCGGATATGCCGGTGATGGCGAAGGCCGCGGACATTCTGGACAAACTGGGAATCAGTTACGAGATGACGATCCTTTCGGCACACAGGGAGCCGGAGGAGTTTTTTGCTTATGCAAAGGGAGCTGAGGCAAAGGGATTTAAGGTGATCATTGCCGGAGCAGGCATGGCGGCGCATCTGCCGGGTATGTGTGCGGCAATCTTCCCGATGCCGGTGATCGGCATTCCGATGCATACCACATCCCTCGGAGGAAGGGATTCTCTGTATTCCATTGTACAGATGCCGTCCGGGATTCCTGTGGCGACGGTGGCGATAAACGGCGGCGTAAACGCCGGGCTCCTTGCGGCGAAGATCCTTGCAACATCGGATGAGGCGTTGCTGCAGAAGCTCAAAGATTACAGTGAGAACATGAAGCAGGAAGTGCAGGCGAAGGATAGGAAACTGCGGGAAGTTGGGTATAAAAATTATACTAAATAAAACAGCAAATATCTGTACAGCGCCCAGAGAATTTGTGAATGCTCAGCAGTCGCAAATTGCTCTGCCGTTGATGGTGCTGGGAAGATATTTGCGGAACTGGAATAGAGGAGAATCGGAATGGATTATAAAAAAGCAGGCGTAGACATCGAGGCAGGCTACAAGTCAGTGGAACTGATGAAGCAGTATGTGAAAAAAACAATGCGTCCGGAGGCGCTGGGAGGGCTTGGCGGTTTTTCCGGGGCATTTTCCATGGAGCGCTTTAAGGAGATGGAAAAACCCACACTTGTGTCAGGAACGGACGGCGTGGGAACAAAGTTAAAACTGGCTTTTGTGCTGGACAAACACGATACCATAGGGATCGACTGTGTGGCGATGTGTGTCAACGATATTGCCTGTGCAGGCGGGGAACCGCTGTTCTTTCTGGATTATATTGCCTGCGGGAAAAACTTTCCGGAAAAAATAGCATCTATTGTAAAAGGGGTGGCGGAAGGCTGCGTGCAGTCGGAGGCGGCGCTGATCGGCGGTGAGACGGCGGAGCATCCGGACCTGATGCCGGAGGACGAGTACGATCTTGCGGGTTTTGCGGTAGGTATCGTGGATGAGAAGGACATGATCACCGGCGCGGATATTGCCGCTGGCGATGTGCTGATCGGCATCGCCAGTTCCGGTGTGCATTCCAACGGATTTTCCCTTGTCCGCAAGGTGTTTGATATGACGCCGGAAAGCCTGAACACTTATTATGATGCATTGGAAACTACCCTGGGGGAAGCGCTTCTTGCGCCCACCAGAATTTATGTAAAGGCATTGAAAGCCGTAAAAGCGTCAGGCGTACATATCAAAGGATGCAGTCATATCACGGGCGGCGGTTTTTATGAAAATATACCGAGAATGTTACCGGAGAACGCCTGTGCTGTGATCAAAAAGGACAGCTATGAGATACCGCCAATTTTCGGGCTTCTTCAGGAAAAGGGTGGCATAGAAGAAAAAATGATGTACAATACTTATAATATGGGACTCGGCATGGTTCTGGCGGTGGATGCCCAGAATGCGGACAGGACGATGAAAGCATTGGAAAAAGCAGGCGAAAAGGCTTATGTCGTGGGCAGCGTGGAAGCAGGCGAAAAAGGAGTGAAGTTATGTTAGAGGAACAGGCTTTCACGGACGGACGTATCTTTGACGGAACGAGAAGGTTAAGGGTACTGGTCTGTGTTTCCGGCGGCGGTACAAACCTGCAGGCGATCATCGACGCAAAAGAGGCGGGAAAACTGGAAAATGCGGAACTTGTCCGTGTGATCAGCAACAAAGCCGGCGCCTATGCTCTGGAGAGGGCGGAAAAAGCCGGCGTTGAAGGAGTCTGTGTCGCCCCGAAGGATTTTCCGGACAGAGCGGCATTTCACAAGGCTTTTCTGGATGCGGTGGATGAAGCGAAACCGGATCTGATCGTGTTGGCTGGCTTTCTGGTTGTCTTGCCGGAGGAGATGATATCCCGCTATCGGAACCGGATCATCAATATCCATCCGTCTCTGATCCCTTCTTTTTGTGGAACAGGGTTTTATGGGCTAAAGGTACACGAGGCGGCGCTTTCCCGGGGGGTGAAAGTCACCGGCGCCACGGTGCATTTTGTGGATGAAGGAACCGACACCGGTCCTATCATTCTGCAGAAACCGGTCATGGTGGAGGAAGGTGATACCCCCGAGATCCTGCAGCGCCGCGTGATGGAGGAGGCGGAATGGCTCCTGCTGCCGAGAGTGATCGAACTGATCGCCGAAGGGCGCGTCAGCATGGATGAAGGAAAAGTTTTGATCAGGTAAAGAAACAGCACAGTGATGATGGTTGTAAAAGTGAGAAGATGATATTATAATGACGCTTTAGACAGAACAGTCAGCAGTAATGCTTACCCATAGTAAATTTAACCAATACATTAGCCGGTGTAGCATATATCCCTGAGGCGGCCTTTGAAAAACGCCGGTACTTAGCGAGGTATTTTCGAGCTTAGTACCGTTGCGTTTTTCGCAGAGCGCAAGCGTGCCGCAGAAGGGATATATGCTACACCGGCGGACTAGGAGAGAAAAATCACATGAACATTTTGATAGTCGGCAGCGGCGGCCGTGAGCATGCTATCGCTCTGAGCGTATCCAAAAGCCCCCGGGCAGAAAAGATCTACTGCGCCCCGGGCAATGCAGGTATTTCCGCGTTAGCGGAGTGCGCCCCCATCGGCGCCATGGAATTTGAAAAGCTGGTATCCTTTGCAAAGGAAAAAGCCATCGACCTTGTGATCGTGGGTATGGACGATCCGCTGGTGGGCGGCCTTGTGGATGAGCTGGAGGCGGCGGGCATCCGCACCTTCGGTCCGAGGAAAAACGCGGCGATCCTGGAGGGCAGCAAGGCATTTTCCAAGGATCTGATGAAAAAGTACAATATTCCCACAGCGGCTTATGAGACTTTTGACGATGCGGAGAAAGCGCTGGAATATTTAAAGACGGCGGATTTCCCGATCGTTCTGAAGGCGGACGGTCTGGCTCTGGGAAAGGGCGTGCTGATCTGCAATACGCCAAAGGAAGCCGAAGAGGGCGTAAAGACCATTATGGAGGACAGGAAGTTCGGAGATGCCGGAAACCGTATGGTCGTTGAGGAGTTTATGACAGGAAGAGAGGTTTCCGTCCTGTCCTTTGTGGACGGAAAAACAATTAAGATCATGTCCTCCGCCCAGGACCACAAGCGGGCGGGAGATAACGATACGGGCCTTAATACCGGCGGAATGGGAACTTTTTCACCCAGTCCGTTCTACACGGATGAGATAGATGACTACTGTAAAAAATATATCTATCAGGCGACCGTGGATGCGATGGCGGCGGAGGGGAGGCCCTTTCAGGGCGTTATCTTCTTCGGATTGATGTTGACGGAAAAAGGACCGAGGGTGCTGGAATACAACGCGAGATTCGGAGATCCGGAGGCACAGGTGGTACTGCCGCGGATGAAGAACGATATTCTGGAGGTGATGGAAGCCTGCATAGACGGAAAGCTGGATCAGATAGATCTGGAGTTTGAGGACAACGCGGCGGTCTGTGTGGTGCTGGCTTCCGAGGGCTATCCGCTCCACTATGAAAAAGGGCTTGCGATCTCCGGCCTTGAGAGATTTGAACAGGAAGAGGGATATTACTGTTTCCATGCAGGCACGAAGTTTGATGAGAATGGAACCCTTGTGACGAACGGCGGCAGGGTGCTGGGGATCACCGCAAAGGGATCTGATCTGAAGGAGGCCAGAAAAAATGCCTATGAAGCCACGGAATGGGTGCAGTTTGCAAACAAGTATATGCGGCATGATATAGGAAATACTATTATGGAGTTATGATTACGGTAATTGCGGATCAGCGATGCGGTTATCAGAAAAAACAGGAGAGATTTACATGAACGGGAAAAAGTTAGTAAGAAGTACGATGTTAACGGTGCTCTGTATGGTGGGAATGTTGTATTTTAACAGTTCTGTGAGCATGGCTTACTGGGTTGTTGTTTCCAGCAATAATACGAATGTCCGCAACAGCGCAAGCACCAGCAGTGATGTGATGACCACTGTAAATGCCGGGGACAGACTGTCTGTGGTCAGCGAAGAGCAGGATAGTGAGGGAAAGACCTGGTATCTGGTGTCGATCAATAATGTGTCAGGCTATGTCCGCTCCGACACGGTGAAGATGGAGTCCGAGGCGGATGCGTCCGCGTCTCTGGAGACAACCGCGCAGGTTGAGCCTGTGGCGTCGGATGCCGTGGAATCCATGCCGACTCAGGCGGCTACGGTAAACAAGAATGATGTCAATGTGCGTTCCAGTGCGTCCACCAGCGCAAGTGCGGTGGCAAAACTGCCGGAGGGCGCGGCGGTCACGCTGACGGGCAAAGCTTCCGACAGCGAGGGAAAGACCTGGTATCAGGTGAATTTCATCAACAATGGCTCCAATGTGACAGGCTATATCCGCGAGGATTTTGTGAACCCCGGGGAGGTCGTGGGAGAGGCTGTGCCGGAGGGAGAAGGCGCGGAAGGCGGCGAGGAGGATCTTGCTGATATCTATGGAGATATTCCGACAGAGGACGGTTCCGCTGCTCCAAACAATGACTATGAACTGTTTTTCGAGGCGGATGCGGAGGGCGTAGACTGCTGGTATATTCATGATAATATTGCTCAGAAGCGGTATAAGCTGGAGCAGCTTATGGAGGCGGATGAGATGAATACGAAAAACCTTGAGATCAAGGATAAAGAGATCGGAAAGATGAGGATTGTGGTGATCGTGCTCGCTGTTCTCTTTGTGTTGGCGCTTATGCTGGCGGGATTTTTCGGATTTAAATATAATGATCTGAAAGGCGATGAGGATGATGACGACGAGGATGACGATGATGACTTCCGGGAGGCGCCTCCTGTGAGAAGGCGTCAGAGAACGGAGACGGAATCAAGGAATTACAGCAGAGAGGCATCCCGCAGTGATGAAAGAGGCGCAAGGACTGCGCAGCGAAGGACCGAGGGCGTGCCCCAGAGAAGGCCTGCATCGGCAGCCGGCACCCAGAGACGTCCGGAGACGGAAGGAAGGACAGCGCAGCGCACAGCCCAGACAAGGCGTCCGGAGACAGAGGCGCCCAGACGCCCGGTTCAGAGCGCTGCAGGTACCAGAACCAGAAGCGCCGCACCTGCGGGACAGGTCAGAAGGGCCCCTGAGGCACCGGAGAAAGCACCTGTGCGCAGTTCTTCCAGAGGGGACGTGGAATGGAGATCCAAAAATTTTCTGACAAGGGATGAAGATGAGGTTTCCTTCATAGATATGGATGATGATGTATAAAATATAATCAGCATAAGTTCGAACAGTGGTGAGAACTTATGCTGAACTGGAATAGAGGAGGTGTGCTTATATGCAGTCACCCTATACGGAAAAAGCAAAATCTGTTTTGCAGCGGGCGGCGAAGGCGGCGCGCAAATCGGGACAGGGATACATCGGGACGGAGCATATTCTGCTCGGGCTTTACCGGGAGGAGAACAGTGTGGCGTCCCGTGTGCTTTCAGAGAACGGCCTGGATGAGAGCAGGCTCCTTCAGCTGATCCAGGATTATATCGTGCCGGAAGTCAGCGTTGTGATCCGGGAGAGGGAAGGCTATTCCCCGAAGGCAAAGCTCCTGCTGGAGGAGGCAGGCAGACAGGCGGAGCGGTTTGGCTCTGACCTGATCGGAACGGAACATCTTCTGCTTGCGATGATCAAGGAGAGCGATAATGTGGCGGTGAGGCTTCTCACCACGATGGGTATGTCCGCACAGAAAGTGTATGCGGATACGCTTTATGCCATCGGGGAGGATCCGAACCTGTATAAGACGGATCTGATGAAAGCCCGGGGGCAGCAGAAAAAGAAGGGCTCTACTTTAGAACAGTACAGCAGGGATCTGACTGCCCTTGCAAAGGACGGGAAACTGGATCCGGTGGTGGGCAGGGAGTCCGAGATACAGCGGGTGATCCAGATCATCAGCAGGAGGACAAAGAACAATCCCTGTCTGATCGGAGAGCCCGGTGTCGGCAAGACCGCCGTGGTGGAAGGGCTGGCACAGCGTATCGTGTCGGGGAATGTACCATTTACGATACAGGATAAGCGTGTGCTGGTGCTGGATCTGTCCGGTATGGTGGCGGGCAGCAAGTACCGGGGCGAGTTTGAGGAACGGATCAAAAAGGTGATCGCTGAGGTGATCGCCAGCGGTAATGTACTATTGTTTTTGGATGAACTGCACACCCTGATCGGCGCCGGCGGAGCGGAGGGGGCGATCGACGCCTCCAATATTCTGAAGCCCTCCCTTGCAAGGGGAGAGATCCAGTTGATCGGCGCTACAACGATAGAAGAATACAGAAAATATGTGGAGCGGGACGCGGCGCTGGAGCGGCGTTTCCAGCCGGTGACGGTGGAGGAGCCCACGGAGGAGGAGGCGATCGCCATTCTGGAGGGGATCGCATCCAAATACGAGGAGCATCATCGTGTGACCATCACGAAGGAGGCTCTTACGGCGGCGGTGCGTTTATCCAGCCGTTATATCAATGACAGAAGGCTGCCGGATAAGGCTATCGATCTGATCGATGAGGCTTCCTCCGCGGCGAGATTGAAGATCATGAAGACGCCGGAAAAGCTCTATGAACTGGAGGCGCAGATCAAGGAGCTGGATATCAAGATCGAGCGTTCCATCCGGTTTGAGGCTTATCTGCAGGCGAGCGAGCAGAAGCAGGAGCAGGATGAGCTGGTGAAGAAATACAACCGCCTGAAGGACAAGGTGGAGCGGGAACGCATGGAAAAAAGCTATGTGGTGACGGAGGAGGATATCGCCGCAGTCACTTCCATGTGGACAAAGATCCCGCTGCAGAAGCTGGAGGAAAAAGAGAGCGAGAAGCTGATGAAGCTGGAGTCCATTCTGCACAAGCGGGTGATCGGACAGGAGGAGGCAGTGACCGCCGTCTCCAGAGCCATGCGCAGAGGCAGGGTGGGGCTGCAGGATCCGAACAGGCCCATCGCGTCATTTTTGTTCCTCGGGCCTACCGGTGTGGGAAAGACGGAACTCAGCAAGGCGCTGGCGGAGGCGATGTTCGGTTCGGAGAGCGCCCTGATCCGGGTGGATATGTCGGAATATATGGAAGGACATTCGGTGTCCAAGATGATCGGTTCCCCGCCGGGCTATGTGGGATTTGACGAGGGCGGACAGCTCAGTGAGAAAGTGCGCAGAAATCCCTACTCCGTGGTATTGTTTGATGAGATCGAGAAAGCACATCCGGATGTGTTCAATATTTTGTTACAGGTACTGGACGACGGGCATATCACGGATTCCAAAGGGCGTAAGGTGAGCTTTAAGAATACGATCCTGATTATGACCTCCAACGTGGGGGCAAAGAGGATCATTGAGCCGAAGAACCTGGGATTTTCTTCCAGAACAAGCAAAGAGCAGGATCATGAGACCATGAAAAAGAATGTCATGGAGGAAGTGAAAAAGCTCTTTAAGCCGGAGTTTATCAACAGGGTGGATGAGATCATGGTATTCCATCAGCTTGACAAAGATAATATGAAAGAAATTGTGACACTTCTGTCAGAAAATCTGATCAGGCGGAGCAAGAAGCAGATGGATATCACGCTGAAGCTTACGCCGGCGCTGAAAAACCATCTGGTGGAAAAATATACGGATCTGAAGATGGGGGCAAGGCCTCTGCGCCGGGCGATCCAGACTGTGGTGGAGGATGCGCTGGCGGAGGAGATCCTGTCCGACCGGGTGAAGAGCGGGGATACGGTTTCCGCAGGATGGAAAGAGGATAAGATCACCTTTACAGTGCGAGGATGATATATGGCGAAAGGAAAGCAGGCGACCGTGTTTTTCTGTCAGGAATGCGGTTATGAGTCCAGCAAGTGGCTGGGACAGTGTCCCGGTTGTAAACAGTGGAATACATTTGTGGAGGAGAGCGTAAAATCTTCCTCCGCATCAGGAAAGGGAGGCGGAAAGGCCTCTTTTTCCCGCACCGGAAATAAACCCGTGAAGCTGCGGGAGATAACGAGCGGGGCGGAGGAGCGGTTTTCCACCCATATGGAGGAGATGGACCGGGTGCTGGGGGGCGGTATTGTAAAAGGCTCCCTCGTACTGGTGGGGGGAGATCCGGGCATCGGAAAATCCACCCTGCTTTTGCAGGTCTGCCGGCATCTGGCGGCGGATAAAAAGGAGGTTCTCTACATATCGGGGGAGGAATCCCTGCAGCAGATCAGGCTCCGGGCAGAGCGGCTCGGGGATTTTTCCGATTCCCTGTCTTTGTTATGTGAGACGAATCTGGATGCGGTGGAGGATGCGGTGAGAAAGAGTGAACCCGCGGTGGTGGTGATCGATTCCATTCAGACGATGTACGATGAGCAGGTCAGCTCGGCGCCGGGAAGCGTCTCTCAGGTCAGGGAAGTGACGGGAAGGCTTTTGCAGCTCTCCAAGGGGCTTGACATCTCCATTTTTGTGGTGGGACATGTGACAAAGGAGGGGACTGTGGCAGGTCCCAGAGTGCTTGAGCACATGGTGGATACTGTGCTCTATTTTGAGGGGGACAGATATGCCTCCTACCGTATCCTGCGCAGCGTGAAGAACCGGTTTGGCTCCACCAACGAGATCGGTGTGTTTGAGATGCGGACAGAGGGGCTTGCGGAGGTGAAAAATCCGTCGGAGTTTATGCTCTCCGGCAGGCCGGAGGGGGCAAGCGGTTCGGTGGTGGTCTGTTCCAGTCAGGGGACAAGGCCCATCATGCTGGAGGTGCAGGCGCTGGTCTGCCGGACGAACTTCGGGTTCCCCAAGCGGCAGGCAACGGGCACGGACTTTAACAGGATCAATCTGTTGATGGCGGTATTGGAGAAGCGGATCCAGATGCAGATCGGGGACTGTGATGCCTATGTGAATGTGGCAGGAGGGATCAAGGTGCAGGAGCCGGCTATCGATCTGGGGATCGTGATGGCGATCGCTTCCAGCTTTAAGAACAGGCCGATTCCGGAGGATGTGGTGGTATTCGGGGAGATCGGATTGAGCGGAGAAGTGCGTGCCGTGAGCATGGCGCAGGTACGGGTGCAGGAGGCGAAGAAACTGGGCTTTTCCACGGTGATACTGCCGGAGAGCTGCAGGGAGTCCTGTCAGGAGATCAGCGGGATCAGGCTGATCGGGGTGCGGAATGTGCAGGAGGCTATTGAGATTATATAGGATTGTGTAGAGCTGAGTGCTGGCATAATTCAGGATAGTATGAGTTTATATATTGATATTGGTGCGAATAAGCAGGAGTGATTATGAGAAGATTACTGGTTTATTTAAAGGATTATAAGAAGGAATCCGTGTTGGGGCCTTTGTTTAAGCTGCTGGAGGCTTCGTTTGAATTGTTTGTGCCGCTGGTGATCGCGCAGATCGTGGATGTCGGTATTATCAACGGGGACTATGGGTATGTCTGGAAGATGGGGGGCGTGTTGCTGCTGCTTGCAATTGTCGGATTGACCTGTTCGGTGACGGCGCAGTATTTTGCGGCGAAGGCGGCGACGGGGTTTGCGACAAGTCTGCGGCATTCTTTGTTTTCCCATATTCAGTCTCTGTCCTATACGGAGATGGACAGGCTGGGGACGGCGGCGATGATCACGAGGATGACCAGTGATATCAATCAGGTGCAGTCCGGGGTGAATCTGGTACTGCGTTTGTTTCTGCGTTCGCCTTTTATCGTGTTCGGCGCGATGATCATGGCATTTACGATTGATGTGAAGGCGGCGCTTATTTTTGTGGTGACGATCCCGCTTTTGTCCATCGTGGTGTTCGGGATCATGCTGATCAGCATTCCGCTGTACAGGAAGGTGCAGGCGGGGCTTGACAGGGTGCTGGGCAGGACGAGGGAGAATCTGACCGGTGTCCGGGTGATCCGTGCCTTTAACCGGGAGGATGAGGAGACGGAAGGCTTTACGGAGGAGAATCAGTGGCTGACCAGAATGCAGATGTTCGTGGGGCGGTTTTCCGCCTGCATGAATCCGGTGACGTACATTATCGTCAATGTGGCTACGGTGGTTCTGATCTGGACCGGTGCGGTGCGGGTGGATAACGGGATCCTGACCCAGGGACAGGTGATCGCGCTGGTCAATTATATGTCCCAGATCCTGGTGGAGCTGGTGAAGCTGGCGAACCTGATCATCACCGTGACGAAGGCTTTTGCCTGTGCAGGCAGGATATCGGGCGTGTTGGAGATGTCGAGCTCCCTGTCGGAAGAAGCCGGGGAGAGCGTAGAAGAAACGAAGAGCAATGCTTACATTCAGTTCCGGCATGTGGACTTTTCCTATAAGGGTGCGGGCGCGGATGCGCTGACGGATATTGATTTTACGGTGGAAAAAGGACAGACCGTGGGTATCATCGGCGGTACGGGTTCAGGTAAGACGACGCTGGTGCACCTGCTGCCCAGATTTTATGATGTGAAGGCGGGGGAAGTGCTGATCGGCGGAAAGGATGTCAGAAATTATCCGCTGGAAGGGCTGCGGGCGAAGATCGGTATCGTGATGCAGAAAGCGGTGTTGTTCCACGGGACGGTGCGGGAGAACCTGCGCTGGGGTATCGTGGAAGAAGAGGGCATGACAGGGGATGTGTGCGGGAATGGAGAGGCGGACAGAACGGACGAGGACGCTCTGATGTGGGAAGCTCTGGAGATCGCTCAGGCGAAGGAGTTTATCGAGAAAAAAGAAGGCGGCCTTGATTTTGAGATCGAGCAGGGCGGTAAAAATCTTTCCGGCGGGCAGCGGCAGCGTATGACCATCGCCCGGGCGGTGGTGAGGAAGCCGGAGATATTGATCCTGGATGACAGTGCTTCTGCGCTGGACTTTGCGACGGATGCGGCACTCAGGAAAGCGATCCGGAACGCCTCGGAGGATATGACGGTGTTTATCGTGTCTCAGAGGGCGGCTTCCATTATGTATGCGGATAAGATACTGGTGCTGGATGACGGAAAGATCGCGGGACAGGGAACCCATCAGGAGCTGCTTGCCTCCTGTGAGGTTTATCAGGAGATCTATTATTCGCAGTTTGAAAAAGAGGAAGGAAAGGAGGGCACCTGATATGAGAGAGGGTAAGAAGAGTACGTTAAAGAAAGTGTTGGCATATATCAGCAGTTACAGGTGGATCCTGGTGCTCTCGATCCTGCTGGCGGCGGTGACGGTGGCGCTTACTTTGTATTTTCCGATCTTGTGCGGGCAGGCGATAGACTGCATCATCGGTCCCGGGGAGGTAGATTTTACAGGATGGATGGTAAACGAGGGATTGTATGTGTTGGCAAAGCGGATGGTGGTGGTGATCTTCCTGACGGCGGTTACGCAGTGGCTGATGAATGTCTGCAACAACCAGATCACCTATCAGGTGATCCGGGATGTGCGGGAGGAGGCGTTTGCGAAGATCCAGATACTGCCTTTGAAATATATCGACGGACATTCCTACGGGGATATTGTGAGCCGGATCATCGCGGATGTGGATCAGTTTGCAGACGGCCTGCTGATGGGCTTTACCCAGCTTTTTACCGGGGTGATCACCATTCTCGGAACGCTCGGGTTTATGCTGTCGATCAATGTGTCGATCACGCTGCTCGTCGTGATTCTGACACCTCTGTCATTATTTGTGGCAAAGTTTATCGCCACGAGAACCCATGATATGTTTCTTCTGCAGTCGAAGACAAGGGGGGAACAGACGGCGCTGATCGATGAGATGATCGGGAACCAGAAGGTGGTGCAGGCATACGGGCAGGAGAAGAAGGTGTTGGAGCGGTTTGATGAGATCAACGGCAGGCTGGAAAAGTGTTCCCTGCGGGCTATCTTCTTTTCCTCGCTGACCAATCCCTGTACCCGTTTTGTCAATAACATGGTCTATGCGGGCGTGGCTATCCTGGGAGCCTGCCTTGCCATCGGCGGCGGAAGTTCCACGGGACTGCTCGCTTTCCTTGGCGGCGCTGTGACGGTGGGAGAGTTATCCTGCCTGCTCAGCTATGCGAACCAGTACACAAAGCCCTTCAATGAGATATCCGGCGTGATCACAGAGCTGCAGAATGCCCTCGCCTGTGCTTCCCGTATTTTTGAGCTGATCGAGGAGGAGCCCCAGAGCCCGGAACCGGAGCATCCGGCGAAGGTGGAGCATTTCGACGGCAGTATGTCTCTGGAACATGTCGCTTTCTCCTATGTGCCGGAGCAGCATCTGATAGAAGATTTTAATCTGCAGGTGAAAAAGGGCGAGCGGGTGGCTATCGTAGGGCCTACGGGCTGCGGTAAGACAACGCTGATCAATCTGCTGATGCGGTTTTATGATGTGAACAGCGGCAGGATCTGTGTTTCCGGAACGGATATTATGGAGATGAACCGTTCTGACCTGCGGGAGGGCTACGGCATGGTACTGCAGGAGACCTGGCTGAAGACCGGGACGATCCGGGAAAATATCGCCATGGCAAGGGAGGACGCCAGCGAGGCAGAGGTGATCGAGGCGGCGAAGGCTGCCCATGCCCACAGCTTCATCAAGCGTCTGCCGGATGGATATGACACGATCGTCAGTGAGGACGGAGACTCCCTGTCTCAGGGACAGAAACAGCTTCTCTGTATTGCAAGGGTGATGCTGGCGCTGCCGCCGATGCTGATCCTGGACGAAGCCACTTCCTCGATCGATACAAGAACGGAACTGAAGATCCAGAATGCCTTTGCGAAGATGATGCAGGGCAGGACCAGCTTTATCGTGGCGCACAGGCTTTCCACGATCAAGGAGGCGGATATCATCCTTGTGATGAAGGACGGAAATATCATCGAGCAGGGGAATCATAAAGAGCTGCTTGCGCAGGACGGATTTTATGCGAATCTGTATAACAGTCAGTTCGCGAGATAGGACTGTCTGATAAAGAGCGGATGTCCCGAATGGAAATATAGTGAAATGATATCCGGATCAGATTTTTTATTTTATGCAGTTCTGGTAGAAAAAACCGTGCAGATTTGTTATAATGATACTGTTTTATTTTATGATAGGAGGATGTAGATCATGAGAAAAAGTAATTTAGCAAAACTTATGGCAGTGCTTCTCGCCTCGGCGATGGTTTTGTCCGGCTGTGGCGGCAGTAAGGACGAAGAGCCCCGGGAGACAAAGCGGAAAGAGCAGCCGGATTCTGCGGAAGCGGCGGATGAAGGCGCTGACACGGAAGAGTCGGAGGGCATGGAGAGTGAATTTACGCCGGAGGAGATGGATCTGATCAAGTACAATTATTATGTAGAACTGAACAATGATATCATAGATGTTATGGATTCCATCGATTACTATTATGCGGTGGTGGATTACGCGGAGGAATTTACGCTGCTGCCGGATACCGGGCTTACCTATGGTTTCAGTATTTACGGCAAGAACACGGATACCCTTGATGATTGTGTGCTGCTTGCGGATATGGAGCCCAGTTACGGTGAGATGGACAACATGGTGAAGGAGCTGGAGGCACCGCTGCGGGCGCTGATGGAAGTCTTCTCGGATATCAGCAGGAGCAATGATTTTGCAGATAATCAATACCAGAAAGCAAAGGAATACCACGAGATCGTGTACGGAAACACGGATGCCTTTGATGCGGTTGCGTATGATTTTGTGGATGCGATCGCGGAGATGAGCGTTGCCCGTGTGGAAGAGGAAGAGAACAAAATGAAAGAGGAGGGAAGGCTGATCCAGTATAATGCCAGCAGAGCGATCACCCTCGGCAGGGAAGTTTTGAATGAAGCTTACAGCCAGGGAGTGAATGATGCGAACCTCAACGATCTGGATCTTGCGGAAATCCAGAAAATACATGATGAACTGGTGGCAGTGGTAGCGGATTTTGATGCGGCTACGGCTGACAACGATCAGCTTGTGAAGGAATCCCTGTCCAATTCCCGGCCTTTTGACGGGCTTTTAAATGGCTTGATCGACGCCCTTGAGTGGACGATGAAGCAGGCGGAGAGCGGCGTTCTTCCGGATATGGAAGGCAATGCACCGCTGGGTTCCCTTGAGCATTTTTCCTATGTGCTCGGACAGTGTATTGACCGTTACAATTCTGTGTTTGTTGATTAGGAAGAGAATGGGAAAATTTTGAAAAAAGTGAAATCATCCTAAAGTTTTATGGGACATAAGCCGATATACAATGTAACATAAACGTGTGTTATCCACAAAACGGATTTTATGGATACGATTTTTGATGAAAACAGCGGGTTTTTGTCAAAATACAACAATTCACGGAGGAGGATTAAAAATGGGATTAGGAATTGATGCTTATTCACAGTCTTACACAGGGGCGGTAGGAACGGCTTCCTATGCAAACCAACAGACTGCTACCGGCGAAACAAAGAGTGAAAAAGCGGCTGCCGAGAGCGGCGCGACAGTAGAATTTTCTGATGCGGGAAAGAAAGCTCTGGAAGACAGTCAGGAGACAACTGATAAGGTAGTAAAAACAGAGACAGCTACTTCTAAGATATCATCGAAGATCAATAAGATGAGCGATACCGAGAGAAGCAACCTGGTGGCGAAATTACAGTCCGACCAGGAAGCAAGGCACAATCAGCTCATGAACATGGTGCAGAAGCTGTTTAACAAGCAGGCTAATACATACGGCCAGAGCACCGGCGATATGTGGAAGTTCCTTGCAAGCGGCAAGTTTACGGTGGATGCTGAGACGAAGGCACAGGCACAGGCTGATATTGCAGAGGACGGCTACTATGGTGTAAAGAAGACTTCCGAGAGGATGTTCGAGTTCGCAATGGCGCTGTCCGGCGGTGATGTAGATAAGATGAAAGAGCTGCAGTCCGCAGTGGAGAAGGGTTACAAGCAGGCTGAGAAGACGTGGGGCGGAAATCTCCCTGATATCAGCAAGCAGACTCTGGATGCTACAAACCAGCTTTTTGAAGATTACTATAAAGAGCAGGAAAGCGCGTCACAGAAAGTAAATCCGATTGAAAATTTAACCTGACGGTTAGATTTTTAAAATAATTTTTTATAAGAGGAGAGTTATTATTATGAAAAAAAGATTGTTAACACTTGTACTTGCTATGGCGATGGTTCTGACATTGGCAGCATGCGGTTCCAAAGGGGATGATGCGGCAGATGCGGCTACCGAACAGGCGGCTGAAGAGCCTGCAGCAGAGGAAGAGGAAGCGGCAGCTGAGGAGCCCGCTGCAGAAGAAGAGGCGGTGGAAGAAGAAGCAGGGATGACACTGGATGAATGGATGCAGTCTGAGGAGGCACAGCTGACAGAAGAGATGACAAATGCTGCGCTGGAGTCTCAGGGAATCACAGTGAAGCTTCTGGCTGATGGAAACACCTTTGTTTATGAGTACACAATGCCGGATGAGTACAGCACACTGAGTGAAGACGATCTGGCGGCTGCTTTTGAGCCGGTTATTGCGGAGAACGAGAAAGGAATGGCAGACCTTTTTGAGACTTTTGAGTCCGAGTATGGCATTAAGCTGGATGGTGTGCGTTTTGCTTTCGTTACATCTGACGGTACGACGCTTTACTCCGCAGATTCCAAGAACGAATAATTAAAGTGTTATCTGACTGAAGCAATTATTCTGAAATGAATAAAAACAAAGTGCCCCGGAGAGATCCGGGGCATTTTTTGTATAAATGAGCGGAGATCACTACAAGAAAAAAATATTTTAAGATGCCTGCAACGAAAAACGGATCACAGTTATCTAATATATGAAAACAGACAAGTGCGCGCAAAAAAAAGGGTGCTGCGGTTTCCGGATTTATGAAGTAAGCCTCGAGGCGGAAGCGCAGCTCCAAAATCTACGTTGGAGGAAAGAAATGAATACGTTAGTGAAAAGGGCACAGCGCGGGGATGCGGAAGCCTTCATATCTCTGATGGAAGAATGCAGGATGTCCTTCAGGCGGATCGCATATGGATATCTGAGAAATGATGAGGATGTTGCAGATGCCATACAGGATACGATACTGGATGCCTTTGAGCATATCGGCTCGCTGAAGAAAGCGGAATATTTCAAAACCTGGGTGACAAGGATACTGATCAACAACTGTACCAGAACCTACCGGAAAAACAAAAAGAGCGCGGGAATGGTGCAGGGGATGGAAGAAGGGGAGTATGACAGGGGAAATTCGGACGTGGAATTCAGGGAACTGCTCCTTGAACTGCCGGAGGAGAGCAGGACTATTTTTCAGTTGTATTTTGGAGAACAGTTTACAACAAAGGAGATAGCGGAAATTCTCGGCATGAAGGAAAGCACTGTGAAGAGCAGGATCCACAGAGGCAAACAGCAGCTTCGTGCAAGCCTGCAGGTAGGATAGGAGGGACTGATATGCGGAAATCTTTTTCAGATGAGGACCTTAAGAGAGTTCTGGGAGCAGAACTGGGGAAAAGCGATGTGATCGACGCGAAAATTGAGGAGGCTTACGATATGATCAGAAATGCGGAGAGGAAGACAGACAGAAATACAGACAAGAATGCAGATGGGAAAACAGATAAAAGGCATAAAAGGAGGAAAAATCCATGGAAGGGGATCGGCATCGGCTTTAGCTGCGTGGCGGCAACGCTGGTACTGACAGCGGCGTTTTGTGTGATGAACCCGGTCATGGCAAAGGAGATCCCCGTGCTGGGGAGTCTGTTTGCGAAGGTGGCGGACGTATTTTCCTTTGGAAAGCTGCCGGAGGAAGATACGACGGAGCTATATACGGTGGAGGGGGAAGATCTGGCTGGAACCGCCGGGGAGGACGGCCTGCATCAAGGCAATGGTAACGGCGGCGCAGAGGAATTGTATCAGAAAACTGACAGAGGTGTCACTGTCACATTGACGGAAGAGTATGCATCCAATCAGGCGGTCTATGTGGGAATCCGCGTGGAGAACGAGCAGGAATTTCCGGAAATGGCGGTCTATGAAGGCGGTGCGCAGCAGCTTCACTTTAAGACGCAGGAGCGCTATTCTTTCCGGAAACAGGGGGATGCTTCTATTGATGCCCAGCGTACACTGGAAGGAAAATTTGAGGATGCCCACACCTTTGTCGGCATTATGCGGATCGACTACTCCGAGATAGATAAGGATGAGAGTAAATATGAGGCGGCTTTAAGGGAAGCGGAGGCGAGAGGAGAGGAACTCTGGCTGACAGACGAGAATTATTTTGACTATATAGAGCAGTACGAGATACCGGAGGCCTTTACGATGGAGCTGGAGATCTCTGATATCATAGGCGATCTGGCAGAACCGATCGTACCGGAAGGCACAAAAAGCAAGGAAGAACTGGAGAAGATGAGCGATGAGGAGTGGGAGGCGTATATGCAGACGCTGCCCGAGGAATGGTATCAGTTTCCGAATAAATATGAGAACTGGGATCAGGAGGGTTCCTGGAAGTTTGAGCTGACGATCGCGCGGAAGGATGAAAAAGCGAGGACGATCCTCGTCAATGAGACAAATGCCGACGGGATAGGACTGGGAAGCCTTGAGATCTCTTCTGTGGAGATGACTTTACACATTGTGGAACCCGCGGGAACAATGACCTTTGCGGTGGCGCTGGATGCGAATGGAAATAAGATAGAAAACGGCAGTTCAAATGCCGATGAACTCTCGATCGCGGGACATGATATCTCCAAAGTGTATGTGTATATCTGTGATTATGATGAGTATATGGATGAGATCAAGGGCTACGGCGTACCGGGGAACCACAGTGACAGGAGCTTTCAGGAGGTGCTGGAGGAGAGAGCATTGTTTAAGACGGTAGTTTATACGGAATAGCATAAAAGATGACGGAAAAAGCTTCGGGGAGATTCCCCGGAGCTTTTTCCGTGTCTGAAACAATAACAGGATATCGAAATATCCGTCTATTCATTTGCCCTGCCCGGCGTGTCCTCACTGAAGGGGCTGTTTTCATAGTTTTCGCTCTTGCTGGATACAAATTTTTCCATTTTGCGCTGGAGCGGATGTTTGATCCAGCGGGATAAGTCTTCCGTGATCTGATAAGCGGTGATCTGGAAAACGGGCAGGTAGAAGAGCGGTGTGATCTCCTCCGGCAGGCTGCATGGCACGTAAAATGTATTGGGCTCGTCCTTATACTTTTCACAGTTGGTGATCAGGTATACATTTTCCGTGACGATCTGTGTTCCCTCATAAATCTGGTGGATACGCTCTGTGCCTTCTCCGCCGTCGATCAGGAATACGGAGTACCGGGGAGTCATCTGGATATTGGGGCCATGGATATATTCCTCGATCTCATAGACTCCGGTGGGAATGCTGATGGTCTCGCCGAATTTCAGCGCGCCTTCACTGGCAGTTCCCATATTTGCACCGACGCCGCAGACATAGGCATTTGTCATGCCGGAAAGTTTCTGATAATGGCGCTGCATAAAGTCAGGCCAGGAAGAGAGCACTTTTTCATTGATATCAGCCGCAGACAGTAACTGTTCCCTGACGAAAGCAGCTTCTTCCGCTGTCTTGATGCCCAGTGCCTCTGCCGCATCTACAGCGAAGAGCATGAAGAAGAGTGCCAGTGTCGTCACGCCTCTGGTCACATAGGCAACCGTCTCGCGGCCTACACCGTAGTTGGCAGCCACATCGCAGGCTTTCGCCAGATCACTTTCCAGATCGCCGGTCAGCCCGATACAGCGGCGTCCTTTCTCTCTGATCACCTGTACGGCATCCAGAGCGTTTAAGCTGTAACCGCTCTGACTGACCACGATGACCATATCTGTATCACTGAAATCATGCTCACTGGTGACAAAGGCAAAGGGGGTTACGATCTTCACTTCACATTTTAAGTGCCGGCGGATAAACTGGCGGGCGCACAGGCTGCCGTTGGAGGAAGAACCGCAGGCGATGATCCAGATGTTTTTGTAGCCGCCGTCCACATATTCCTCCACAAAAGGGCGGGTCAGGTTTTTGCTGTCCTTCGTGTTGGCGCGGATGAAATCGGGACA
Organism: uncultured bacterium; assembly: GCA_947647735.1. Lineage (GTDB taxonomy): Bacteria > Bacillota > Clostridia > Lachnospirales > Lachnospiraceae > 1XD8-76. The sequence continues at coordinate 59,671 of CANSLJ010000010.1, forward strand.
GGACGCGATGTAATCCATCATGGTTTTTGTTTCTTTGTTTGACATAGTAGTGACCTCCTTGGAAAATTGTATAAATTTTGAGAGCAGAATTTGTAAAGTTTTAACAAATCATAAAGAAATGTTTCTTGCTCTATTGACATGATAACATAATATTGATATATTGTCATTACAATATTACTAATTTTCCTTGGATCCGGAAAATAAAAACAAAACTATAAAAGAGAAGGGAGAAAAAAATCATGCCGGATATTATGTTGACACGTATCGACAATCGACTGGTGCACGGACAGGTAGGCGTGGCATGGACGAGTTCTTTGGGAGGCTGCAATCTGATCGTTGTTGCGGATGATATCGCAGCAAAAGACCCCGTACAGCAGAGCCTGATGAGTGCGACAGCAAAAAATGCGGGCTGCGGCATCCGGTTCTTCACACTGGAAAAAACGATCGCCGTAATACATAAGGCTTCGCCGAATCAGCATATCTTTCTGATCGTGCGCGATCCGCAGAGCGCAAGGAAGCTGGTGGAGGGCGGCGTACCGATGGATAAGCTCTGTATCGGCAATATGCATGTGGGACCGGGAAAGGAAGTTGTAGGAGATGTGCATGTGTATATGGATCAGCAGGATAAGGAAGACTTGAGGGCGATCCGTGCAAAAGGGGTTGATGTCTATATCCAGATCGCACCGGGCGACCGAAAACTGGATTTCGACAAATAAAAACGCTTTACGAAAACGAAAAGGAGAATGAATCATGCAAATTACACTTATTCAGGGTTTGTTGATCGCACTGGTGGTATTTATCTGTGCGTTTGATAAACATATGGAAACATTTATGTGGTTTCGTCCGCTTGTAGTGGCATTTTTTACAGGCATTATCTTAGGGGATATCTCACTGGGACTGAAAGCCGGCGCGGTGGCGGAACTTTCTTATCTGGGGCTCTTGACGGTAGGCGGTACGGTTCCTCCCGATCCCCTGTTTGCGGGTCTGATGACGACGGTTCTGGCATACACGACGGGATGTGATGTGAATACGGCGCTCGGCCTAGCGGTTCCTTTCGCGCTGATCGGCCAGTGGATCAACACCGGTACCAACACATTTTACGCAGGTTTTCTTCCTTCCATTGATAAAGCGGTGGCGGAAGGAAATGAAAAAGCGCTGGAGAGAAAAATGTATTTTGGCTGGATCTTATATGCATTCTTGTTTGCGCTGGCGGCATTTTTGTCCGTATATGCATTCCAGAGTGGCATCTCTGCTTTTGTAAATGCCTTCCCCGAGTGGCTTGTTCACGGTTTTGAGGTTGCCGGAGGGCTGATGCCGGCAGTCGGTCTTGCACTGCTTTTGGTGGTGATGCTGAAGAAAGAAAACGCGGCGTTTTTACTGGCAGGCTTTGTCATTATGATCATTACAAACTGTGCTAACATCCTGCCGGTGGCGATCATTGCGGGATGTATCGCGTTTGTAGGTTTCAATCGTGATGTACAGATAGCGAAGCTGCAGGAAACTGCATCTGCGTCAGGGGAAGGAGAGTTTGAAGATGGAATCTAAAATTACAAAAAAAGATCTGCATGAGATGGCGATCCGCTCCATGGCAGAGCAGTGCTGTTTCAGCTTTGAGCGTATGCAGGCAGTCGGATTTTGTTACGGCATGACAAAGTGTTTCAGGAAGATCCACGGCGATAACAATAAGGAAATGGCCGAGGCGATGGCAAACAATCTGGACTTTATCAATACAGAGCCTCATATGGCGGCGATCCTGCAGGGACTTATCGTGTCCATGGAGGAAAGGGGACAGGAGAGAAGCCTGATCCACGGTTTAAAAACCGGTTTGTTCGGCCCGCTGGCGGGACTTGGCGATGCCATCTGGTGGTATACGGCGATGCCGATCATCGCATCCATCTGCTGTTCCCTGGCAAGCCAGAACAGCATGCTCGGACCGATCTTATATATCCTGTTCTGGGCGGTAACGGCGGTGGCGAGCCGTATCTGGTTTGTAAATCTTGGTTATAAAGCCGGTGTAAGCTCTATCAAGTTTATCGGGGATAATGCGAGCGCGCTGACAAAGGCGGCAGGCATTCTGGGTGTAATGGTCGTGGGCGGCCTGATCCCGAGCTATGTAAGCTTTGCTTTCCCGGAATCTCTGGTTGTGGCAGGCGGCGTTTCCATTCAGGGAATCTTTGATTCCATTATGCCGAATATCCTGCCTCTCGGATTTGTATTCTTATTATATTGGCTGTTTAAGAAAAAGAATGTCAATACGATCAAGCTGATCTTACTGGTTATCGTGGTATCTATTCTGCTTTCCTTCCTGGGGATCATGTAGGCAGATAAAAAAACGGTTACTTATTAACTTTCCTTTTAAGCGGCGCTCCGGGATGCCGGAGCGGTCAGAACGGAGCGCTGTAAAAAAGAAAAATACGGAGTAAAGGGTGGCAACTTATCTATGGAAATGGTGAATTTTAATGAACAGCAGATCGTCGCAAACGGCGATATCATTTATGAACAGAGAGCAAAGATTGAGGCGATAGCAGATTCTATTATCGACACCGGGTTTGATCTTCTCTTATTTACAAGCAGCGGCGGGAGCCAGGCAATGCTGGATCCGTTTGCCTTCTATATCAGACATGAATCAAAGCTTCCGGTGGAGAATATGATCTCTGCAGATCTCCTGCTGGGCGGCTGCAATCGGATCACGGATAAGACTGTAGCTTTCCTGACATCAAAATCAGGGGATACCGCGGAGACCGTGAAGGCGGCGAAATGGTTGAAGGAGCAGGGAGTACGGCTGGTTTCCGTTGTGGGAAAGCCGGATTCCATCCTGGAGGATATCAGCGATGATACGATCGTTTACGGGGAAGGCAGGCCGCAGGAGCTGGTATTGTATCTTTTGATCGGACGGATCTTATACCGGAGCGGTAACTTTGAAGAATATCCGGAGTTCGCGGAGGAACTGAAGGGGCTTGCCTTTGCGCTGGCACAGGTGCGGAAGCAGGCGGATGAGAAGTGCAGGAAGTATGCGTTGGACTACTGTAAGGAACCCTACAATATATGGGTGGGCAGCGGAGATCTCTGGCCGACAGCTTACAGCTACAGCATGTGTGTGCTGGAGGAGAGCCAGTGGATCAGGACGAAGAGCGTTTCCAGCCCTGAATTTTTCCACGGTACGCTGGAACTTCTGGAGGAGGATGTGTGCATGACGCTGCTTTTGACGGAAGGCCCCACAAGGGAACTGGATGAGCGGGTAAGGGATTTTGCCGTGCAGCATACGAAGAAACTGACCTGCTTTGACTGTGCGGATTATGAACTGCCCGGTATCAGTCCGAAGTTCCGCAGATGGCTCAGCCCCGTGGTGATGGCGGCGGTTCTGCAGCGCATCAGCAAGAATATAGAACAGATCACAGGACATTCACTGGATATCAGACGTTATTATCGGAAAGAGAATTATTGAGATGAAAATAATTGCGCTAGGGGACAATGTTATTGATTATTACCGGAACACAGGAGAATGTTTTCCGGGAGGCAATGCGGTAAATGTGGCGGTGCATGCGGCAAAGCAGGGAGCTGTTTCGGAATATATGGGAAATCTGGGGACGGATAAGTATGCTAAAGTGATCACAGATGCGCTTGATAGCTTTGGCGTAGATTACAGCCATTGTCCCATACTGTCCGGGAAGACCACGAAGCTGTGCCGGTATGATGTGACAGACGGTGAAAGGTCCTTTGTGGATGTGGTGACCGGACCGGATTGGGCAGGGCCGATACAGCTGAGTGAGGAGGATCTTGCACATCTTGCGGAAGCTGATCTGATCGTCAGCAGCTGCAACGCCAAGATACCGGAACAGATGGAGGCAGTGCAGGCGCTGCCAGCGGTGTCTGCCTACGATTTCGGGGAAAAAGAAAAATACCGCACGGAAGAATACTATGATCAGGTGTGTCACAACATGGATCTTGCCATGTTTTCCTGCAGGCCGATGGAGGAGGAGGAATTTCAGAGATTCTGTGAACCTCTGCACAGGCGGGGCGTGATACATATACTGGCGACCATTGGTGCGGAAGGACAGCTCCTGTCAGCGGGAGGCAGAATTATAAAAAAGGGTGTTCATAAAGTGGTTCCAAGTGATACAATGGGAGCAGGAGATTCCTTTTTGGCAGCCTTTTTAAACAGCCTGATGAAGGCGGGATGGCGGAAAAACAGCCTGATGCCGGAGAAGGCGCTGAGGGAGGCGCTGCAGGCGGGACAGGAAGCATCTGCTGAAAACTGTATGAGGCAGGGCGGATTTGGTGTGAGATCAGAGGTTTCTCCTGTTATTTAAAAAATAGAAGCAGGGAGAAAAAAATGGCGGAATTAAGCGGATTATATCTGGATAAAACAAGCCCTATGCCTTTGTATGAACAGCTCAGGCAGGCACTTTTGGAGGCGATCATAAGCGGAAAGATCCCGGAGGGAACAAAGCTTCCCACGGAGGAGGAGCTGTGCGATCAGCTTGGCATTTCCAGACCGGTGGCACGGCAGGCATACAGCGCGTTGATCAATGAAGGGTATGTGGAGCGGATGCGCGGGAGAGGAACTTTTGTACATCGTCCTGATACCCGCGGCCGTTTTATGAATACACAGCTTAGTTTCGCGAAAGAAATGGGCATATTGGGAAAACAGCATCACACGGAACTGCTTTGTCAGGAGTGGACGGATGGAGATTCCGTGCTGGCAGGGCTCTTAAATCTGAAAGCGGGGGAACGGTGCTATCATATCAAGCGGATGCGCTATGTGGATAAAAAGCCTTTTGTACTGGCGGAAAATTATATACCGGAATCGATATTTCCCGGGATCGAGCAGTATGATCTGGCAGAGAGTTCTTTATACGGCGTATTTGAGAAAGAGTATCATGTAAAGGTAATGCGCGCGCGGCGTGTGATCCGCGCCCGGACTGCGGATGCTGAATTTGCGGAGCTGTTCGACGTACAGCCCGGTTCGCCGGTTCTATATATTACAAATGTGGCTGTGGACCAGAATGACCGTCCGGTCGATTTCAGTAAGGAGTATCTGGACGGGTTATCCCAGAAATTTGAATTCGATGTGGTAAATCAGTAGCGGGCCTGCTTTGTGCAGCCCGCAGAAAATGCGTAAAGTTTACAGGCTGCAGAAAGGCAGGAATATTGAGATGATCGGTATTATTGTGACAGGACACGGCGGCTTTGCCGCTGGAATGGAAAAAAATGTAAAAATGCTGGCGGGAGCGGATACACAGCTCGCGGCAATTGATTTTATGGAGGGCATGACGCCCGAGGAGCTGAGTGAAAAGCTGAGGGCGGAAATAGAAAAATGTGCGGATCGTTCCGTGATACTGATGCTGACAGATATTATGGGAGGAACACCTTATAACTGTTCGGCAACGCTCAGTGTGGAAGATCCGAAGATCAGGGTGATCGGCGGTATCAGCGCGACGCTGCTGCTGGAGGCATGCATGTGCAATGTGACGGGTGAAGATCCGGAAGATCCCGATATGCTGGTAAGCGAACTTTTGGGGCATGCCAGGGAGAGTATGGACCGGTTTGTGCTGGAAATGCCGGCGGCGGACGGGATGGAAAGCGAGGACGGTATATAGAGCATATGGCACTGAATGATACGGAAAGAAGCATAAGAGCGGTAATTTTTGATATGGACGGTGTTTTGATCGACAGTGAGCCGGTTTATCTGGAGCATACCGTAGGAATGCTGCAGGATGAGTATCCTCAGGTGACAAGAGAGGCAATGCATCCGACTGTGGGCATGCGGAGTGCGGAGTTTCGTCCTTTTATGGCAAAACTGCTGCGGATGCCGGAGGATGATCCGCGGTTTTGGCAGGTGCTGGATCGCGTGAATGCGTCGTGTCAGGTGGATTACAGGAAGATCATGCGCCCGCAGGTGCCGGATATGCTGAAGGAATTAAAGCGTATGGGGTTGAAGACGGGGCTGGCGAGCAGCAGTCCTTTGGATAATATCCATCAGGTGCTGGAAGAGTGCGGGATCAAAGATTATTTTGACAGTATTGTCAGTGGAGAATCTTTTGCGCATGGAAAACCGGACCCGGAAATCTATCTCTATACATTTGAGAGGCTTCGGGTTTTGCCGGAGGAGGCACTGGTGGTGGAGGACTCCACCTACGGCGTGGCGGCAGGAGCTTTCAGCGGAGCAAAAGTGGCGGCGCTGAAGGATGTGCGGTTTTCTTTTGATCAGAGCCCGGCCCATCTGCAGATCGAGGATCTGGCAGAAATACCGGGAATCGTTATCCGGGGAGGAAAGAGATAGAACTGTTCCCCGGCAGAAAGAGATGAAAGAGGAGCTGTTATGAAAAAAGGCACACAGATAAAGGGAAATTTCCTGATTCTGGGAACTGCCTTTCTCTGGAGTTTTATAGGGATTGTTACAAAAGCCGTTTCCTACAACGGCATGACGGTGGCGGGGATCACTTCGGTTATGGCGCTTATCATATTGCTGATCTATAACCGCAGGCATTCCTGGCATCTGACATCAGGAACAGTATGGGCAGGTATTCTGACTGCGATCATGAATATCAGCTTTTTTATGGCAAATAAGCATACCACGGTGACTAACGCCATTGTACTGCAGTATTCTTCACCGATATTTGTCGTACTGTATTACCGGCTGTTTCAGAAGAGAAAACTGAAAAAACAGCAGATTGCGGCGGTGGGTGTGTGTTTTGCGGCGTTATTATTATTTTTTTCGGGACAGCTTACGTCCCGGAATATGTTCGGGAATGCATTGGCATTATTGTCCGGCGTCTGCTTTGCGGGGGAGTTTTATCTGTGCGCGAAGCCGGAGAATGACGCGGTGCTGGCGCATGTGTTATCTCATTCGATCTGCATCATATTCTGTCTGGGCTACACGGGGCTGTTCGTACAGCAGAGTTATGACTGGAGGCAGACGGGATTGGTTTTGGCGGCTGGGCTGCTCTGCACGGGGATCCCTGCTGTCACCTATACGATCGGCATTCAGATGACAACGGCGCTAAACGCCAATCTGATCGCCATGTCGGAGGTGATCATGGCGCCTTTATGGGCATTTTTGCTATTCCACGAGACCGTGGGCTCGTGGCTGGCGGCAATACTGATGGTTGCGGCAATCCTCTATGAACTCTGGATCGAGGCGGAAGGAGAAAAACAGGTTTTAGGATAATTGAATAATGGAATAAGGAAAGCGGTGGATCGTATGGAAAAGGTCTGCCGCTTTTTGGGGTTTTAAAGTAATTTCGGAGACATTATCCGAAACCGGAAATCACATGTGAAATGATACAGGAATATGTCGAAAAGAAGTATGGGTTCAGGTACATAGTGCGTATAAAATCAGCTGGATTGTTTGCCGGACTTTGCTTGTGATACGAAAATAGCAGTTCTATATAAAAAAGCGTGTAGAAGGTATTTACATATTTATTTGAGTTGTGTAAAGTTTTATTATTGAAGTGTATCGAGAGATGTGGGAAGATGAAGATAATTACTTTGCAGAATTTACTTAGCGTTTGTGGAGAATATGGTATTTAAGAAAGTCTTGGTACGATTGCAGGAGGGACAATGGGGAAGATTGTTAAAGAAACGATTCATGCAAATGGAGTTGATATTGGAATTTATACACAGGATTTTGAAAATGAATTTATTTCATTGACGGACATAGCTCGATATAAAAGTGATGATCCAACAGCAGTTATACAAAATTGGATGAGAAATCGAGATGTGATAGATTTTTTGGGATTATGGGAAAGACTTCATAATCCGGATTTTAAACCCCTCGAATTCGAGGGGTTTAGAAAGCAGGCAGGGGCAAACGCATTTACAATGTCACCAAAGAAATGGATAGAAGCTACGAATGCCATTGGTATTGTTTCAAAAGCGGGACGTTACGGTGGAACATATGCTCATAGTGATATTGCGATGTCTTTTGCAACGTGGATTTCTCCTGAATTCCAATTGTATATTATGAAAGATTACAGAAGATTAAAAACGGATGAGAACAGTCGATTATCTTTGAATTGGAATTTAAACAGAGAAGTTTCCAAATTGAATTACAGAATACATACGGATGCAATTAAGGACAATTTGATACCGCCGGAATTAACTCCTGCACAGGTGGCTTATACATATGCTAATGAAGCAGACATGCTGAATGTTGTTTTATTTGGAAGGACAGCGAAGCAGTGGAAAGATGAAAATCCAACAGTAAAAGGAAACATGAGAGATGTGGCAACACTAAATCAATTGTTAGTGCTTGCAAATTTGGAAAGTTATAATGCTGTTTTGATAAATCAGGGAAAGAATCAAAGGGAACGAATGGAATTGCTTAGACAGTTGGCAGTGCAACAGTTGCAGACATTGGAAATGGTAAGTTTAGATAATTTGCCCAAATTAGGAATAGATTTGTAGAGGAATTTATATATTGCATATTGGAATAAAGAGAAAGAAGTTGTTTTTTGAATTCGACAAATAAACCAATTGGGGAGCAAATTTTGTTGTTTGATGTAAAATTTGCTCCCCAATATTATGCCTGTTGAAGAGTCGGGCAGTAGGTTATCCGGAGGAATAGCAATAATGCTTCGGATTTTCGGGTTCAAAACAAAGTAAATTTTGCTTGCTGTTTATACGGCAGAAAAAATTTTCTATGAACAGAAAAAAATTTACAACTTTTCTTTTTCCAGTCAAAAATATCTAAAAAATAGTAAAGCAATTCTATTCAAAGGAGGAGGAGGGAAAGATAAAATAAGTACATCAAATAAAACATTTTCGGAAGGAGATATCATGAAAAAGAGATTGTTAAAGATGATCAGTTTAATGATGGCGTCAGTGCTGGTACTGGGATGTACGGCATGCGGAAATTCAGGCGGGGATGCCGCGGAAACAGGGACAAATGAGACGGCGGAGGCAGACGGAGCCGAAGCGGAAGCGTCTGATGCAGGCGCAGAGGCAGACGGTGAAAAGGTGACGATCACCTTATGGTCACAGTTCTCAGATCCCAATTCCACCGACGGAAACTATGTTGCATTCTACAATGCGCTGGAATCCATCAAGACGGATATGCCGAATGTGGAAGTGGTACATGAGGGAACGGAATCCGAGTCCTACAAGGTAAAACTGAAAACAGCTATGGCGGGAAATGAGCTTCCGGATGTATTTTTCAACTGGGGCGCAGGGACTATGAAGCCTTACGTGGATGCAGGGCTTGTACTGCCTCTGGACGAGTACATGACAGACGATGTGAAGGGCCGTATTCTGGGCGGCACACTGGATAACTTTGTTTTTGACGGAAAGACATACGGCTATCCTTACAGCGTGGCGGTTGCTTCCCTGTATGTGAATACGGAACTGTTTGAGCAGAACAATGTAAAGATTCCCGAAACATACGATGAACTGCTTGAGGCAGTGGATGCGTTCAATGCGGCAGGCATTACTCCGATCTCTCTCGGTGAGAAAGATCTGTGGCCGGGACTGATGATCTTCGGCATCCATGCGATCAGAATGGCAGGAGCAGAGGACTTTAACGCAGCACTGAACGGAACGGGTTCCTTCGATACGCCGGAGATGGCAGAGGCGGCAAAGAGAGTGCAGGAACTGGCGGCAAGAGGCGGTTTTGGCAGCAGTGCGATGGGTACATCCGAGGACGATGCGGTGGCGGCTTTCAAGCAGGGCAGAGCGGCAATGATGTTCATGGGAAGCTGGTTAAACGGCGACTGTGAGGCGGACGATGCGGCAGTAAAAGGAAAGATATCCGTTATCAAGTTCCCTGTGATCGAAGGCGGAAAAGGAACGATCGATGAGTTCCACGGCGGATCCGGCGAGACATTCCTTGTGAGCAGCAGCACCGAGCATCCCGTTGAGGCGGCGGCAGTGGCACAGTATATCTGTGAGAAGATGTCGAAGGATCAGTATCTGGCAGGCTCCGGCATGCCCGCATGGGAGGCGGAAATGGGCGATACAAGTGAACTGAACCGTTTATCACAGGAGATCGCAACACTGACAGCGGATGCAACAGGTTATGTATATTGGCTGGATTCCCTGACCGGCGGTTCCAAGGCGGATACGCTGATGAACGAGATCGCGAAGCTGATCGACGGTTCTGAGACACCGGAGGATTTCTGTAAGAATCTGCAGGCGTTGAATGAATAAAGACTTGGGTAGTAAGTAAATGGCGGACGCCCGGAAGGAAATATCCCTTACGCAACTCGCTTTCGCTCCGGGCTAAACGCAGCGGTACTAGGCTCGTGAGGAACCTCGCCAAGTGCCGGCGTTTAGCAGGGTTGCTACAGGGATATTTCCTTCCGGGCTGGTTATTCATACCGTGAGACTGATGCCCGTTAGGTATTATGAAAAGTGCAGAAGTAGAAATGTTTGGTTGGCTGCTTGTGGTCAGAGATATGATTGAGTTGTTTTGTGAAGTTGGGAACGGAGGAGTGTATCATGCAGAAAATGCTTGGAAATAAAAAGGCATATTGGGTCTTTGTGATCCCGGCGCTGGTAATCTATCTGGTTATGGCGTTTATCCCGATCGCCATGTCAGGGTATTACAGTACGATGCAGTGGGACGGGATCGGTGCAAAAGTATTTATCGGGATTGACAATTATCTGGAACTGGTGAAGGATGAGGCTTTTCTGCTTTCGGCGCGCAACTCCCTGATCCTGGCTGTGGCGTCTATTGTGGGGCAGTTGATCCCGGCGTTGTTTTTTGCGCTGGTGCTGGCGAGGAATATCAAAGGGGAAAGGGCATACCGGACGATCTATTTTATTCCGGTGCTGCTTTCCACAGTGGTGATAGGACAGTTGTTTTTAAAAATCTATAATCCCGATTACGGCGCGCTGAATGCCATTCTTACAAGCCTTGGCTTTGAGGGGAAGGATTGGCTCGGGGATAAGCGTTATGTGCTGGCGTCCTCCTTCTTCCCCATCGTCTGGCAGTACATAGGATATCATATGCTGATCCTCTATACAGGAATCAAAAGCGTACCTTCTGATATTTACGAGGCGGCACAGATCGACGGAGCGAATGAGCGTCAGATCGCATGGCATGTGACGATCCCGCTGATCAAGAGCACGATGAAGGTGAGCCTGACTTTCGCGGTGATCGGTTCTCTGAAGCTGTTTGACCTGATCTGGGTTCTGACAAAGGGCGGGCCGCTCCATGCCAGCGAGGTGCCAAGCACCTTGATGTACACTTCGATCTTTACGAGGATGGAATACGGACGGGGAAGTGCCATGGCGATCTTTATCGTGGCGGAATGTCTGTTGTTCTACTTCCTGATCGAGAAATTTTTCAAAGTGGAAAATACGACTTATTGATGACGGGAGGCAGAGATGAAAAAAATAAATTGGATCAATATCAAACCGGGAAAAGTTCTGCTTCATATTGTACTGGCAGCATTTGCCATTGTGCAGATATATCCGCTGATCTTTCTGTTGTTCTTCTCCCTGAAAGATAACAACGAGATCTACAGCGGAAATGTGATGGGGATCCCGCAGCAGTTTCACTGGGAAAACTATGAAAATGCGCTGTTCAATGCCAATGTGGGGCATTATCTATTGAACAGTATCTTTGTGACAGCGGTGGTTATCATCGTATCGGATATTCTGGCATGCATGGTGTCCTATGCGATCGCAAGGATGCGGGTGAAGGCAAACCGCTTTGTGAAACTGTTTTTCTCCATCGGGCTGATGATCCCGCTTCATGCGGTGCTGCTTCCGGTATTCATCATGCTCCGAAATCTGAAGATGCTGGACACCTATCAGGCGATCATCGTGCCTTACATAGCTTTTGCACTGCCCATGGCGATCTTCTTTATGATCGGCTTTTTCCAGGCGCTGCCACTGGAGCTGGAGGAATCGGCATTTCTGGACGGCTGCGGGATATTCAGGACATTTGCGCTGATCATCGTGCCGCTGGTGAAACCGGCGCTGGCAACGATCTCCATCTTTACTTTCCTGTCAACATGGAATGAGATGATGTTTGCGATCACCTTTATCAATTCCGAAAAGTACAGGACGTTGACGGTGGGCATCATGCAGATGGTGGGACAGTATACAACGGATTGGGGCACCATGGGCGCGGGGCTCGTGGTGGCAACGCTGCCCACGGTGGTCATCTATCTGCTGTTCAGCAAACAGGTGCAGAGCGGCATGGTGGCAGGCGCAGTGAAAGGTTAATTATCCGCAGTATCCCCTGAAGGGGATACTGCGGAACTGGAATAGACCGAGCTGAAAGCGAGGGATACGAGCAAAAAGCGGAGCGTTTGCGAGTGGGAAATATATGGAACTAAAACAGGAGCATAAAACATGAAAATAAAAAATCCAATATTAACAGGTTTTCACCCTGATCCAAGCCTGATCAGAGTGGATGATACTTATTATATCGCCTCCTCCACCTTTGAATGGTGGCCGGGAGTAAGGATCCATGCATCAAAGGATCTGGCAAACTGGAAGCTGATAACATATCCGCTGAACGAAAAGCGGCTTCTGGATATGTGGGGCAATCTGGATTCGGGCGGCATCTGGGCGCCGGATCTTTCTTATCATAACGGAAAATTTTATCTGGTGTACACAGATGTGAAGGTGACGGACGGTTCCTATAAGGACTGTATCAATTATCTGATCACGGCGGAAGATATCTGCGGGCCGTGGTCAGACCCAGTTGTGCTGAATACGGCGGGGTTCGACGCATCCTTATTCCATGACGACAACGGAAGAAAATATCTGGTCAACCAGTATTGGGATCCCAGAAGTTTCCACCATCCTTTTTACGGGATCATGTGTACAGAATATTCGGAGGAAGAGCAGAAACTTGTCGGGGAGCCCTGGGTACTTTACAAGGGGACAATGGACCGCTTTACCGAGGGTCCTCATGTGTATAAGATCAACGGATATTATTATCTGTTTGTGGCACAGGGCGGAACGGAATACGGCCATCAGGAGAGAGTGGCAAGGGCGGATGATATACGGGGTGTTTTTGAGACACAGCCGGGAGAGCCTTTTCTCACAGCGGTAGATGCGCCTTTTCATCCGATCCAGAAAGCCGGGCACGGCTCTCTTGTGCAGACGAAAACAGGAGAGTGGTATTTTGCCCATCTGATGGGACGGCCTCTGCACCATCATACGGAGTCCGTGGCGGATGTACGTGGGTGGTGTCCTCTCGGCAGGGAGACAGGTATCCAGAAAGTGATCTGGGATGATGACGGCTGGCCTCATATCGTGGGCGGACATAAGGGCATGGTGGAAGTGGATGCGCCTGTGGATGCCATAATAAGTGAAAGGGACGAGATAAGCGGGGTGGACGACTTTGACGGGAAGGAACTGAATCTGCATTTCCAGGCACTCAGGATCCCGCTGCCGGAGGATACCCTGTCCTTAAAAGACAGGCCGGGACATTTGCGGCTCTATGGAAGACAGTCCCTGATGTCCACGTTTCTGCAGGCGCATGTGGCGAGAAGATGGCAGAGCTTTACCTTTGACGTGGAGACAAAAGTGGATTACAGACCGAAGAACATCCAACAGTTTGCGGGGCTGAGCTGCTATTTTAATACGAAGAACTGGTCCTGTATTCAGGTCGCATGGAACGAAAGATATGGAAGGGTGATCGATGTGGTGAGCACCGATCTGGGAAGATCATACAGTGTATATGGGGAAGAACCGGTTCCGGTGCCGGAGGATGCGGAGTATGTTTACCTGAAAGTGCAGGTGAGAGGCATTTCCTATCGGTATCTGTACTCCTTTGACGGGGAGACATGGATGGATACCCCGTGCTCCTTTGACAGCGCGAAACTGTCCGAGGAATATATCAAAGCGGTCTATGATGCGGCATTCACCGGAGCGTTTACGGGTATGTTCAGCGTGGACGGACTGGGGACGGCGCTTCCGGCGGACTTTGATTATTTCTCCTATCAGGAGCTGGATATGGAAGTGGATGGGAAATATATATAAGAATAGAACAATTAAGCGGGGAACAACCTTCACGTTGTTCCCTTTTTGTAATCCCGGATGGATTTCCCGGTATACTTTTTAAAGCAGTTACTGAAATAATACGCATCGGGAATCCCAACCGCCTCAGCGATCTGATAGGCTTTCAGATCGGTGGTGCGGAGCAGTTCGATGGCGCGTTCCATGCGGAGGCGGTTCAGGTACTTGGAAAAACTGAACCCCAGCTCCTTTGTGAAAGTACGGCTTAAGTAACTGTCATTCATATGAAAATTTTCCGCAACGGAGCCGAGGGAGAGAGAGGAATCCGTCAGGTTTGCCTGAATATACTGCAGAATTTCCCACAGCACGGATTTGCTCTTGTTCGTTCGGCATTCAGCGATCTCCGTGGCAAGTTTTGTCAGAAAAGCGGCAGTCTGGTTTTTCAGATTCCGGCTGGAGGGCTCCAGCAGGATCTGTATAAAAGAATGCCCGGAGTCGGAGAGCAGATTATCCAGCGGAATACCGATGTCGTTTGCCGCATTGATGGCGGAGGACAGCAATGTCATGGTCAGAATGCGCGCATGCTCCAGATTGAGCAACGTGCCATCCTGTGCAAGATAGAGGGAGGGAAGGAGCTTCTGCAGGGAGTCGGGAAGTCCCGCCTTGATATAGAATCTGATATCCTCCAGTTTGGCTGGGGAGGGCGTCCAGTCTGCATTTTGCACATGAAGGTCGTTCTGGTAGATGATGATCGGCTGGTTCGGCATGTACCGGCTGAATTTCAGGGACTCGAGGGCTTCTAGGTAGGAGGTTTCCGCCTGATAAAAATTTTCGTACCGGTTGCCGATGCCGAACAGGATATCATTTCCGGAAGTCTGATAGATGCTGCGCTTTAGCTGTTCGCACAGGGCTGCCACCTGCACTTTCGGGGAGTAGGTGAGAAGGACCAGATGGTGATTATTGTCCGCAAATATTTCCACATCTTCTGTTTTTTCCAGATACTTTTTAATAAATTCCAGATTTTTCATATCCTGCAGGAGGCGTTCTTCCTCCGTCAGATCTCCGGCGCGGGAAGTGTGGGCTTCCAGAAGAGTGACCTGAATACAGGGAGGAATCCCTTCCGGAAAATAGTAGGTGATCTGCTGCTGGGTGGAGGCGGAACGGGTGCTGTTTTCGCAAAACTCCAGTAAAAACCGCTCTCTCAGGAAAAAGTAGTTTTTTCGCAGGATCTCTTTCAGGTGGCCCACTTCGAACCACTGCTGTTTTTCGTTTTCAATCTGTTCCCGGAGCTTTAAGAGGGTGGAGATGAGGTCGTTCCGCTTGATCGGTTTTAACAGAAAGTTGGAAACGCCCAGACTGATGCACTGATGGGCATAATCAAAGTCCTTGAAAGCGGTGGTGATAACGATCTTGATATGGGGATATTTTTTCGCTACGATACTGCAGAGTTCCATGCCGTCCATATAGGGCATCCTGATATCGGTAAAAAGGATATCAGGCAGTTGTTCCTCCATGATCGAAAGCGCATCCTGCCCGGAGACAGCTTCCGCGATAATGTCCATGTGCAGGGCATGCCAGTTGGCAGCAGTGATCAGCATTTTGCGCGCCAGTTCTTCATCGTCTACTATTAAAACTTTAAGCATCGGGTTGTTCATATCGGTTCTCCGTTTTGTCAAGTGGTATGGAAAAAATGATCGTGGTGCCTTCGTCCGGGCGGCTGTCGATCCTGCAGATATCCCTGGTATCATAGAAGATCTGCATCCGTTCTATGGTGCCTTTGAGGCCGAAGCTCTGGGAGGGGCTGTCCGGTCCGGGGGTTAAGATGTTTCTCAGATTTTCCTCCGGCATGCCTACGCCGTTGTCGGAAACACTGAGAATAAGCCTGTCATCTTCTGCACAGGCACGTATTTTTATCGTGCCGTAGTCGCAGGTGGGGATGATGCCGTGGTACAGCGAATTTTCTACCAGAGGCTGCAGGATGAGCTTCGGGATCCGGCAGGAGAGCACATCCTCCTGCAATTCGTATTCGTCGGTGAAAAGGTCCGGGAAACGGACTTTCTGCAGTTTCAGATAGTTTTGTACAATATTGATCTCCGTGGAAAGGGAAATGATCTTATCGCCTTTGCTCAGGCTTTCCCGGTAGTACTCCGACAGGGAGATGATCAGGTCATAGGCGGTATCATTCTGTCCTGAAGTTACAAGGTAGGAGATGGCGCCTAAGCTGTTGTAGAGGAAATGGGGCTTGATCTGTTCCTGCAGGACATTTAATTCCGCCTTGCGGAGCCTTTTCTGTTCGGAGACTTTGGACTCCAGAAGCTGCCGGATCTTATCCACCATATCATTATAGGTATTTTGGAGCTGGCCGATCTCGTCATGATAGGGCGTTACGCCGGCATGGCTGAAGTCACCGGCTTCCGTTTTTTTCATGGCGTTCATAAGCCGGTAGAGCGGCGCTGTGATAAAGCGGTTTGTGCTCAGTGCGATGAGCAGGAAAAACGCAAAGCTGATCAGCAGGATGATAGCGGAGATCAGGATAAAAGCGCTGTGCTGGCCGGTAAACAGACGGTGATTGATGGCGGCTATGTAGTTCCAGTCCATACCGGAGGTCCGGAATTTTAACAGCATATAGCGGTTGTGGTTCAGTGCTGCCGAAGTTTCGGCGGGGAGGGAGTCCACGGAAGTTTCCGCCAGCCAGTGGTTTAAATTTTCATCCGAAAAGGGAAGAATGACATCGTCTCCCGATGTGACACAGAAATCGGTGAAGGCGCTGTCTTTCTCCCCTGTAAAGGAGAGAAGGGAGTCCACGGATATGTTGATGAACAGATAGCCGAGAGGTGAGGCATCTTCTGTGCTGTTGATCAGGCGGATCAGAGTGACATAATTTTTACCATCCTCAAAGGACAGATAACCGTCTGCGTTGACGGTCAGGATGGGAGCCCCTTTTTTGCCGCAGAGTTCCTGATACCAGGCGGCATCTTCCGGGGAATCCATCGCGATGGAGGGCATGGCATAGCGCGCCGCGCCTTCATATAAGCCGGAAGGCTGCATGACGATAATGGAGGAGGCAAGAGGCATCGATTCCATTGTCAGATAGAGTGAGTTACGCAATTGTCTGGACAGGATGGCATATTCGGCGCGGCCGCCATCCTGCAGGTAATTCTGCACCTCGGCGGTTCCCAGCAGATAGGTCGAGGTTTTGGAGATCACCGAGAGGGAGCTGTCCACATTGTGGGAAACTGTCTCCACGGTCTGGGAGGCCATCGTGGAGAGGTTTTTCTGCATCTCCCGGGAAAAGAAACCGTACAGGATCAGCAGATTGCAGGAAATACATAAAAAGATCAGGGCGGTGTAAATATATTTCAGTTTTGAGGTTAGAGAAAGGTTCAAAAATGCCTTTTTCATATGTTGAAAGTACATACCGGAATCTCCCTGTATATTTTGGGCAGCAGGATCGACAACTGCGTTTGCCTGCCATGCATGCAGATGGATAAAACAGATCATCATAATAGCGTGCCGGACATCCGGCTGTAACGAAGAGGGATGATGATCCTACTATCATCATATCAAAATTGTAAAATAGAGGCAAGAAGGTTGGTATGGGGCTGCCGGGGAAAAGAGTGTTTTTTTGAAGAAAAAATAAAAAGTGCTTGACATGCCATCCATACTGTATATAATGATATATATACAGTGTGAGCAAACATAACACTATCTGATCAGAAAGCAGCTTATACAGAAAATGAGGTAACCTATGAAGATCATATTATCGAATCAGTCCGAAAAGCCGATCTACCTGCAGATCAAGGAGCAGCTTGAGGAACAGATCCTGAGCGGGGAGATTCCCGAGAACACGGTGCTTCCGTCCATCCGGAAGATGGCGTCGGACCTGCTTGTCAGCGTGATCACAACGACGCGGGCCTATAAGGAGTTGGAGACGGATGGTTTTATCACGACGGTGCCGGGAAAGGGCTGTATCGTCCTGCCGCCGGACAACAAGATCCTGCGGGAGCAGTATCTGCGCAGGATGGAGGAAGGCTTTATGCAGGCGACGGGGGCGGCGAAAAAGATGCAGATGCCCCTTGAGGAAGCGAAGGAAATTTTTGAGACGGTATGGAATATGTAAGGGCGATCTGGGATCGTAAGACAGACTGTCGGGAAATTTCCATAGTATATGGAGATGAGTATAAAGACCACATCCGGCGCATCTGGTGTGGATTTGTCAGATATGGAAGCATGCGCAGAAATGAGGTTTGTGATGGAAGATAGCAATTACTATAAGGAAGAAACACCGATCCTGGAGGTGAAAAATCTCTCCAAACAATACAAAGGTTTCCTGTTGGATAAGGTTTCCTTTACCTTGCCCAGAGGTTACATCATGGGTTATGTGGGTCCCAACGGCGCGGGGAAGAGCACCACGCTGGGGCTGATCACCCAGACCCGCCATGCGATGGAGGGAGAGGTGCTGCTGGACGGCAGAAGCTATGCGGACGATCCGATACTTTACAAGGAGAAGATCGGCTATGTCAGCAGCGTTTCCTACTTTCCGCCGATGATGAAGGTGAAGGACGCGGCAGCCATATTGAAGCAGTTTTATCCCACCTTCTCAAAGGAAAAGTTTTACCGCTTTGTCCGGGAGTGGAATCTGCCGGAGAACAAAAAGTTATCCACCTTTTCCACCGGCATGATGGTAAAGCTGATGTTTGCGGCGGTGCTGGCGCGGGAGACAAGGCTCCTGATCCTGGATGAAGCCACCAACGGGCTGGACGTCCTGTTCCGGGAGGAAATCTTGAACCTTCTGCAGCGCTACATCGAGGACGGCGAGCACAGCGTGCTCTTCGCCACCCACATCATAGACGATTTGGAACAGATAGCCGATTATATCGTGATGGTGGAGGACGGGCGTGTCCTGATGCAGGATACAAAGGAGGCGCTGACGGAAAACTACATCCTCGTCAAAGGAGACGAATCTCTGCTTGCCAGGGAGGAGATCGCGAAATATCTGCTCGGCGTAAGGCGTTCCGCCTACGGTTTCTCCGCCCTGATCCAGTCAGACGACGCGGCTGCCCTGCCCGCAGGCACGGTCATGGAAAAACCCGGCATCAGCCAGATCATGAGTTACCTGATGAAGGGGCATGACAAGATGGAGATGGTGTAGAGTGCAGGATACGTGAACCGGTATTATGAAAACAGATATGGAATCTTAAGGCAGGCTTAAGACAGTTTAATATAAAAATGAGACAGGAGATACAAGTATGAAACAAATTATTGGTTACATGGAATATGATTATATGAATATTAAATACGGGCTGTGGTATATGATCCTCATTTTCAGTTTTGTCAGCGTAGTGTTTTCCATGGAGAGCGGTATCGGCGCCGTGGGTTATATGCTGTTCGGCGGCCTGATCCTGGCGGGAACTACTTTCAATGTCACAAAACAGAATGTCTCCTTCACCGCGCTTGTGCCGGGCAGTACACTGCAAAAGGTACTGGGCAGATATCTCGGGGGCATTGTCTGTATCGTTTTCTGCGCGGCATTCGGCGTCCTCTCTGCCTTCATCGTAAGGGCGGCAGGCTACGACAACGGAACGATGGAACTGTCCTTGCTTTCAGCGCTTGTGGGAGTCACCCTTCTTTTTCTCGCCCTGCAGAACGTTATGCTGTATCTGATGATTCCCGTTCTGGGCGCACAGTTCGCAGGCATCATCCGCATGGTGCCCGGATTTATCCTGTTCTTCCTCGTCATGAGTGCCGGAAAGATGGAGATCGCATCCCGTATCCTGCAGTACGACTATCTGCCGGGGCTTATCATGTTTGTAGTCGGAATCGTCAGCATTGCTATAGCGGTGTTTGTTTCCTGCCTGATCATACGGAACAGGGATAATGAGTGAAGGCTGCATGTTGAACGAAATGATTGCCGTGCCAGATATTTTGTGATATAATCCTCATAGGCAGTGAGCAGTGCGAAGCCCGAGTGGCACTGCGGAGCAGATAATATAATGAGCTTGCTCATTTGACGGGGGCACTGCGGAAAACGAGGGATAAAAATGGTAACAGCGCTGATATTTGCCGGCGGGGCAGGAAAAAGGATGAATACCCGGTCAAAACCAAAACAGTTTCTGGAGATCCACGGGAAGCCGGTGATCATCTATACGCTGGAACATTTCGAGTACCACGACGAAGTAGAGAATATCGTCGTGGTCTGTATTAAGGAGTATATCGAGGAATTAAAGGGGATGCTTGCCCGCTTTGGCATCAAAAAGGTAAAGCGGATCGTTCCTGGTGGAGAGACGGGTCACGACTCTATCTATCAGGGTCTTTTGGCGATGCGTGAATTCTCGGGGGGGTAGACATCGTCCTGATCCATGACGGCGTTCGGCCGTTGATCGACAAAGAATTGATCACATTAAATATAGAGACTGTGATGCAGTATGGAAATGCAATCACCTGTGAGGCGGACAAGGAAAGTCCCGTGCGGAGTCTGGATGGAAAGACCGTATGGGAAATGCCACCGAGAAATCAGATGTATGCAGCCAAGGCACCGCAGTCTTTTTATTATGGAGAAATTTATGCGCTGTATGAGCAGGCGGAGAAGGACGGGATCAAAAGCATCGATTCCGCGCATCTGTGCAGCATATACCATAAGGAGATGCATATGGTAAAGAGCACCAGCAACAATATGAAGATCACGGAGCCTGCGGACTTCTACATCTGCCGCGCCCTGTACGACGCGCTGGAGGGGCAGCAGGTGTTTGGGCTGTAGGGCATCGAAAAAGGATGCAGAAAATCCCTGTCCGGTGATGCAAAGAGGATTGGTCTGCAGGGCGGTGGAAAGGGAAGATGCGGGATGTCCCCGTCCGATGACATAATTGGAGATCAGGCGCAGGATACCAAAAAAGGAAGACGGTATGAGAAAAACACAAAAACAGGAAATATTTGAGATCATAGGGAGCCTCAATGAGGCGCACGGGGAGATCAGGGAGGCGCTGCAGAAAGGCGGCACCAGTCAGGCGGGGGTGATGCTCGGCGAGTGTCAGGAGTTTGCCGTTTCGCTTGGCGAGAGTATTGAATTTCTGGAGGGAGAAGGACATATTACCGTAAAAAAGATAGAGAGTTATTGCGAGTGTCTTTACCAGCTTTATATGCAGCTTACAGAAACGGAGCAGGGCGGCCTGTCCGGAGGAAAGGCATATAAAACGCTGAGAAGACAGCTGATCGAAATAGAGAACAGCGTTAAAAATGACATTGATGTCATAAAGGAGATCGTGTTTCTGCCATATAAGGCATCGATGTGGGACAGCATGGAGAGCGTCTGGATGGCGGCGAGGGATGATGCGGACTGTGACGCTTATGTTGTGCCGATTCCGTATTATGAGAAAAATGCGGATCAGAGTCTGGGGAAAATGCATTATGAGGGGGATATGTATCCTGATTATGTGCCGGTCACAGATTGGCGGTCTTATAAGATAGAGGAACGCAGGCCGGATATCATATATATTCAATATCCCTATGATGACTGGAATTATGTTACCGGCGTACCTGAGCAGTATTATGTAAAAGAATTGAAAAAATATACGGATATGCTGATATATCTTCCCTATTTTGTCGGCATCAACGATCATGTGAAAGAAGAGTTATGTGTCGTGCCGGGTGTCAGGGACGCGGACAGGGTGATCGTGGAGTCCGAGAAAGTAAAGGAAATTTACATAAAGAGCATCCGGGCGTTTGAAGAGAAAAATAAATGCAGAGGCAGCTATGGCGATCTGGAAAAAAAGATCCTGCCGCTGGGCAGTCCGAAGATTGACCGCATGAAAAGAGTGATGGAGAGCGGGGAGACGCAGATGCCGGAGGAATGGAAGGACAAGGTTTACCGGGCGGACGGCACAAGGAAAAAGATCGTTCTCTATAATACGACGGTCGATGCGCTGGTCAATCACGATAAAACATATATGGACAAGCTGAAGAGTGTGCTGGCTTTATTCCGGCAGGAGGAGGATTTTGTACTTTTATGGCGCCCTCATCCTCTGTTGGGGATGACGCTGAAATCGATGCGGCCGGATCTTTATTTTAAATACAGAGAGATTTTGAAGGGATATCTGGAAGAAGGCTGGGGGATTTATGACGAGAGCGCGGATCTTGACAGGGCGATCATCTTATCGGACGCCTATTACGGGGACTGGAGCAGCGTGGTGGAATTGTATAAGGTGACCGGGAAGCCGATCCTGATACAAAACTGCGATGTCGGGGTGGGATATGCCGCTGATTGACTGTTCCTTTGACGAATTTGCAGGACATGTAAAAACAAAGAATAAGGAGGTCATCTGTTACGGTGCAGGGATGCTTCCGCTCTATGTGGAACCGCTGTTTTCCAGATACGATCTGTTGCGGCATATCCGGTTGTTTATAGATGGCGATCCGCAGAAAGAGGGAAAAATAGTTCCCTTTCATGATAGAAGCGTAAAAATCGCCCCGCCGGCGCATTTGCGGACACTGGAAGCAAAGGATCAGGTGATTTTGATCACGGCGGAATGCTATGAGGAGATATTTTGCAGTTTGGGCAGATATCTTGATCTGAATCAATGGGAGTGTTATGCGTATCCGCTTTTGAACCTGTCTTACTTTCAGTCCGGAGCGGCGGAAAGATTGATATACGGGAGTGATATCCGTATTCCAAAGGTCATACATACCATTTGGTTTGGAGGCAATGAAAAAGAAGAACTGCATCTTCGGTGCATTGAAAGCTGGAAAAGGCACTGCCCGCATTATGAGATCGTAGAATGGAATGAGTCAAATTATGATGTTCATCAAAACAAATATACTGCGCAGGCTTATGAAACGGGAAAATGGGCCTATGTCAGTGATTATGCCCGGTTGGATATCCTGTATCAATACGGCGGGATCTATATGGACTCCGATGTGGAACTGCTCAAAAATCCGGACGCGCTTTTGACGACGAACGCGTTTCTGTGCTTTGGGGAATGGCCTGCGCCAAACAGCGGCGCGGGAATAGGATGCATAAAAGGCCATGCGCTCATCGGAGAAATGATGGAGACAAGAGAAAGACTGGATTTTACGCGGAAGGACGGAAAGGGTGATCCGCATACCAACAGCAATTATGAGATGCATACGCTGATGCGGCATGGGTTTCAGATGGATTTTTCTCTACAGATAAAAGAAGGACTGGCTCTGTACCCGCCGGATGTGATCGCACCGGTCAGCCGGACGGGAAGGGATTCTTTTTTGTCGGACAGGAGCTTCGGCATACATTATTGCAATAATTCGTGGAGAGACGGCAATGGAAGAACTGGTTAGTATTATTATTCCCGTATACAATACAGCAGAATATCTGACGCAATGTCTGGAATCCGTTACCTCTCAGACCTATCGGAATATAGAGATCATTCTGGTAAACGACGGCTCTACGGATGACTCTCTGTCCATCTGTCAGGCCTATGCTTCCCGTGATCCACAGATCAAAGTGTATTCTCGGGAAAATGCAGGACAGGGCAGTGCCAGAAACTTCGGCATCAGCAAATGCAGCGGGAAATATCTTATGTTTGTCGATTCGGATGACTGGGTGGATGAGGAGATTGTGCAGAAGCTCTGCGATGATATCAGGATATCGGGAAGCAATATAGCGGTATGCAATTATAACAAAACATACCGGGATCAGTTTGACCGTTGGTATAAGGTGGAGGAAAAAATAGCACCGGGCTGCAGTATAGATCTGGAAATGGATAAGAGCCTGTTAAATCAGATTTCGACGTTTCCGGTTTGTAAGCTGATCAAAAAAGAAATTTTCAATCGTTATGCGCTTCGGTTTCCGGATCATTTTTTTGAAGATGTGGCAATGATGCCCATTCTGCTTGTTCTGGCGCGGAGAATTTCATTTATTGACGATGCACTCTATTATTACAGGATACGGTCCGGAAGCACCTCAAATTCGGATCAAAAGCTGGATGATCGTATTCGCTGCATGAGCTCCATGGTCGATTTTTTCAGGAAATACGGGGCTTACGAAGCATATGAGCAGCAATTAAAGCGGATTATCGAACAGCGGATGCAGATTAATCTCCGCATGGCGGGGCAGAATCTTCACCAGCGGTACTACGAGTTTGAAAAAAAGCAGGCGCAGATAGCAGGAGAACTTTTTCCGGACGTGTCCGTAAGGCAGGATCGGATATGCGTGATCGGCAGCTATAACCTGATGACGATCGCCAAGGTAGTGATGAACTATGAGGCGGATAAAAATATAGAACTGTATTTTGGGCGGGAAAGCCTGATCAGCATCATGGGAGAAAATGACAGCTTAAACCGGATTAGAATAGGACATGAGGTTCCCATGAAACAGAAATGCTTGATCAATGATTTCTCTAGAAAGCTGGTGCAGTATAACCCGGAAGAGTTTCAGAAGGTCGATTATATCTTTATTGATCTGTTGGAGGAGCGCTTTGACGTCGGCATGTACAGAGAAGAGCCATTTACTCTGAGCGATGCTTTTTATGAAGTAGAGAGGAAACTTCGGATATCCTATGACATTATCCGCGCAGAGTCTGAGGAGTGGTTTATATTGTGGGAGGAGGCATGTGCGGCGTTTCTTGAGCGGATGCTTCTTTATGTGCGGCCGGAGCAGATCGTTCTTGTGGAATCGAAGCTGACGGAGCAGTACATAGACCGGGACGGGAGATATAATTTTCCGGAGACGGAACAGATCAGGAAATGCAATGCGAGGCTACAGAAATGCTATGATGTCATGAAACGGATGATTCCCGGCTGCAGGGTAATAGAGATAGCGCAGATGGACTGTTATGTGACAGGCGCGGATTTCCGGCACGGGTGTTATCCCTGGCATCTGGGGAATATGGCTTATGTAAAGATCGGTGAATATATAAAGGAAGTTTTGAGGGATGAAAACGGGAAAACTGAAACTGCAGCGCTGTCCTGTCTCACGGTTGGAAAAACTGAGCAAGGATAAAAAGATTATCTGTTTCGGCGGCGGCAACAATCTGACTTATGTGTTTGATGCGGTGCGGGATCTGCGTCTGGAGGAGAGAGTCAGCTATATTGCGGATAATGATTCCCGAAAATGGGGGAAGGATAGGATTCTCAACGGGAGGAGAGTGCGGATGGAAAATCCGGAGAAGCTACGGACGGAAGATTGGGGCACCAATATCCTGCTGGTCACGATCGTCTCGTATCAGACAGCAGTCCTGCAGCTTGAGGATCTGCTGCAGGGAACAGGCGCTGTATGTCTGCTTTCTCCGTTTTACCGTTATTGGTATGACAAAATAATAGATAAAATAACGTTAAAACAGCCGATGCGGAATGTCATTGTTCTGCAGGGGGAGGGAGATACCTGTGAGAATGCGAAGGCGTTGATGCAGGCATTTCGGAAACAAAAGACTTATGCGAACTATCAGATCGCATGGCTGTACGATGGTATAGACTGCTGGCAGGGGCATGACAGACACCCTTCCGAGAAATATTTTGTGAGGGATCTGCCTTTGAAAAAGCATACGCCGAGACAAATATTTGACTATTGCAGCTATATCAACAGGGCGCGTTTTCAGATATACGAGAATAAGATGATGCCCAAGGTGCGCGGTGGACAGACAGCCTGTTATATGAATCACGGTGTACCGCTGAAATCGACAAAAGGGATCATTGTGGTTTACAGGGATACGGATTATGTGGTGGCACCGTCCAAATTTGCGGGCGGTATCATGTGTGAACAATATAACGCTGATAAAAAGCAGATCATCATCTGCGGCGCCCCCAGAACGGACTGTTTCTTTCAGGAGGGAAACAACAGGAAACTGGCGGATTTTTTACAGACAGGGAAGTTTAAAAAGATGATCCTGTGGGCGCCGACTTTCCGAGTACATGAAAATTACAGCAGAAGGGATTCCGGAAAAAAGTTTTGCTTTGGTATACCTTTGCTGGAGCGGGCGGATGATCGCAGGAAACTTTTGAGCGTACTGCAGAGAGAAAATATCCTGCTTGTCATCAAGCCGCATATCCATGAGGAATTGTCAGAACTGCGCCTCAGGGAGGCAGATCATATTCGCATTGTGAAACAGGATGTTTTGGACAGTCTGGGGTGCAGCGTATATGATCTGATGAAGCTGGCGGATGCCCTGATAACAGATTATTCATCAATCGGCTTTGATTATCTGCTGCTGGAGCGGCCGATCGGTTACACAATAGATGATATAGAGCAGTATACCGCCGGTTTTTCGGTGCCGGATCCGCTTGATTATATGCCCGGGGTAAAGATGCGGGATGTGGATGATCTGTATGGCTTTATTGATTCTGTGGCGCATGGACATGATGACTATGCGGAAGAAAGAAAAGCGTTGAGAGATAAGATGTATACCTATCAGGACGGAAATAACAGCGAGAGATTATTAAGATGGCTTGGGCTGATCTGAAAACTCTGGCGGATATTGTATCAATAGGATTATCACAGTAAATGATTTTTGCAAGGCAGAATCTGCGTTTTACCACTGTCAGGAATTGAAGTCTGTAAATATAAGGAAAATACGGAGAGTTGATCATAATATGTGCGGGATAAATGGCATTCTGTCAAAAGCATCGATAAAGAATCTGCGGGGGCGGGCGTTAAAAATGAATGAGACACTTCGGCATAGGGGACCGGATGCCGGAAATGTGCGTGAGATAGCAGATGGTAAAGGAATACTGGGACACAGACGGCTGGCGGTCATCGATCTGTACACAAGGGCGGATCAGCCGATGGAACTGAAAAATGACGGATGCGTCATTACTTATAATGGAGAGATATACAATTACCGACAGTTGAGGGACGGCCTGTCTTACCGTTTTCAGACGGAGTCGGATACAGAAGTTCTTCTTGTGGGATTATACGAAAAAGGGATTTCCTTTATCGATAAATGTAACGGGATGTTTGCGTTTGGCTTTTGGGACAACAGGAAAAAGGAACTTGTTTTATGCAGAGACCGGCTGGGAATCAAGCCGTTATATTATTACTGCGATGGAGAGATGCTCATCTTTTCTTCGGAGATAAAGGGGATTTTAAACAGCGGGCTGGTGGAGGCGAAGCTGTATTATGACGCTCTTGATGATTATTTGGGATATCGTTATGTGAGGGAGCCGTATACCCTGTTCGAAAATATATATCAGGTGGAAGCCGGAACGATCTGCCGATTTGACAGCAATTTAAGGAAAAGTGTTTATCGTTACTGGGATATTCCCTCCGTCTTTCTTCAGGGCGGTGTATACCGGGAGTGGGAGATAAAAGAACGCTTTCGGGACAGGCTTTTGGAGGCGGTAAAAAAGCGGATGTTTGCGGATGTGCCATTGGGGACATATTTAAGCGGCGGTGTTGATTCAGGTATTCTTTCCGCAATGGCAGCACAGGAATCCCATGATCCGATCCATACCTATACGATCGGGTTTGAAAACATGAATGAATTTGCCTGTGCGCGGATGACGGCAGAAAGATGCGGGACAATTCATCATGAGATCCTGATTGATGAAGAAGATTACCTGGGGAAAATGGAGGAGATCATCGGGTATAAGGATGCGCCGCTCGGCGTGCCGAATGAGATTTTGCTGGCGCTTATGTCCAGAAAGCTGAAAGAGAATATTACGGTCGTGCTTTCCGGAGAAGGGGCGGATGAGCTTTTGGGAGGTTATGGCAGAATTTTCAGAAGCCCGTTTGATCACTGTAACCATGGAATACAGACAGATTTTTATGACTACTTTATTGACAGATATGAATATGTGCCCAGATATATCCGGGATAAATACATAAAATGCGACGGTGAGATAAGAAGAAAAAAAGACCGGGAGATAAGAAAGAAATTTTCAGAACGAGAAAATGAATACAATGTATTTTATTTTTTCCATAAATATCATGTAAAGGGACTGTTGCAGCGGGTGGACACGACGACAATGCTGACGGCGGTGGAAGCGCGGGTTCCGTTTCTCGACCATGAACTGGTGGAGTTTTCCTATGAGGAGATTCCTTATGAGATGAAACTGCGCTGGAAAAGCGGGGAGGACAGAAAACGGGCTAAAACACAGTGGGCAGCCGATTACAGTGAGAAACTCGATATTCCCAAAGCGGTATTGCGAGATATCGCTTATGATTATCTTCCGGCAGAAGTGGTCGAGAGAAAAAAAGTGGGATTTCCGGTGCCTCTTGCGGCATGGATGGAGAAACTGCTTGCTATAGCGGGAGAAGAACTTCGGGATGCCTGCTGGCTTAAGGACGGATGCCGTGTGGAAAGCTTGTTGAAGGAATGTCTTTTGCTGCCACAGGGAGTGCAGGTTATCTGGATGCTTATGAATATACAACTGTTTTACAGACAGTATTTTATCGGAAAGTGGGTGTATTGAACATGACGATAGGATATACAACAGGTGTATTTGACCTGTTTCATATCGGGCATCTGAATATGCTGAAGAATGCAAAGGGAATGTGCGACAGGCTGATCGTGGGCATTACCACGGACGAGCTGGTATCCTATAAGCATAAAAAGGCAGTGATACCGTTTGAAGAACGGATGGAGATCGTCCGGAATATCAGATATGTGGACGCTGTAGTACCGCAGGATTCTATGGATAAGTTTGAGATGTGGAAAAAGTTAAAGTTCGACATTATGTTTGTCGGCGACGACTGGTATGGAACGCAGAAATGGCAGGCTTATGATGAACAGTTTCAGGAGGTCGGGGTAAAGATTGTTTATTTTCCTTATTATAAGGGGACGTCGTCGACGCTGATTAATCGGACGCTGGTGGAGCTTAGGGAAATATAGTAGATAAATTTTGTACCTTGATAATTTCATACTTTACATTAGATTCTGCTGTGCTGTCTGAAAAGCAGTTTGAGATATTTACAGATGTTTTATATGATGATAAAATACGGGAAAGTAAAAACGGCATAAGAAGGGGGCGCGGCAGGGATGAGACGATACTTTAATACGGAAGGTTTGTGTAAGCCGGATAAGCATTATATGGTGAAACTGGATGAGCGTCTGGATAAGATCAAGCGATTGTATATCGACAGGGAAAAGTATTTTATCATCAATCGCGGCAGGCAGTATGGAAAGACCACTACCCTTCGGGCGCTGGCGGAATATCTGAAAAACGAGTATATTGTTATTTCTCTTGACTTTCAGGGAATCGGTGCGGAAGGGTTTGCAGATGCGAAAAGTTTTGTGAAGGCATTTATAAAACAATTTACGGTTGCTGCAAAAAGATGCCAGGAAGTAGACGATACATTGCTACATCCTATATTGGAAATTGTGGATGGGTATGCTGATAAAAACTTACAGGAATTATTTGAACGGTTGAGCCGAATCTGCGATGCGGTTTCAAAGCCGGTTGTTATGATGATCGATGAGGTGGACAGTGCATCCAATAATCAGGTATTTATAGATTTCCTTGCTCAGCTTCGGATGTATTATCTGAACAGGGATAACAGGGCGGCTTTTCATTCCGTGATTCTGGCGGGCGTATATGACATCAAGAATCTGAAATTGAAGATACGTCTTGATGAAGAGCACAAGTATAACAGCCCGTGGAATATTGCTGCAGAGTTTTCCATTGATATGGATTTTTCTATAGATCAGATCACAGTCATGCTACAGGAATATGAAGATGATCATCAAACGGGAATGGATGTCAGTGCCATTGCGCAGAGCATATATAATTATACTTCCGGCTATCCCTATCTGGTTTCGGCAATCTGTAAGATCATGGATGAAGAACTTTCGGAGATTGGGAAATTTTGGGATCCGGCTGATGCATGGACGCAGGAGGGGGTTGCAGAGGCGGTAAAATTACTACTTAACAGGCAGCTTCCGCTTTTTCAAAGCATGAACCGGCAGCTGGCTGAATATCCGGAATTGAAGCAGATGTTAAGTGTACTTCTCTTTCAAGGAAAACGAATTTCATTTAACGTCGATCATCCGGCGATTGAGCTGGCGGCCATGTTTGGATACATTGTCAACAGGAATGGCTGTATCCAGGTGGCAAACCGTATTTTTGAAATGCGTTTGTACAGTTTTTTTCTTTCGGAGGAAGAGCTTACCAATGCGATTTATGATGTGGCACAGGGAAATAAAAATCTTTATATTCAAAACGAACGGCTTGATATGGAACTTGTTCTGGAAAAGTTTGTACAGCATTTCAAAGATGTCTATGGGGATCATGATGAAAAGTTTCTGGAAGCTTACGGACGCAAACTGTTTTTACTGTATTTAAAACCAATCATCAATGGGACGGGGAATTATTATATAGAGGCGCAGACCAGAGACGCAAAGAGAATCGACGTGATCGTGGATTACAGGGGAGAACAATTTATCATAGAACTCAAGATCTGGCACGGGAATGAGTATAACGAAAGAGGGGAAGAACAGCTTGCAGAGTATCTCGATTATTTCCACCAAAAGAAAGGGTATCTTATCAGTTTTAATTTTAACAAAAGCAAAAGGACCGGAATCAAGACGATCAATGTGGGAGACAAGGTGATCGTGGAGGCAGTGGTATAAACTAAATATAAGTGGACAGATAAAATGAAAATCTGATGTAAAGTATGAAATTGTCGTATTTTGCATCAGATTTTTTGTTGGTAAAAGAAGATTTATGAGTCCAGAGGATAATGAGAAAATGAATACAGGTGAAAAGGTTTCAATCATTATACCCTGCTATAATGCG
The DNA here is from genome assembly GCA_947647735.1 of uncultured bacterium. Taxonomy (GTDB): domain Bacteria; phylum Bacillota; class Clostridia; order Lachnospirales; family Lachnospiraceae; genus 1XD8-76. The sequence continues at coordinate 90,289 of CANSLJ010000010.1, forward strand.
GAATGCTATATAGAACAATGCCTGGACAGCATATGCAGGCAGACATACGATAATCTGGAAATTATATGCATAGATGATGGATCAACAGATGGTACATGTAAAATCATTGAAGCAAAAATGCGGCAGGATAACAGAATTATCCTGTTGTACCAAGATCATAGGTATGCAGGAACAGCACGTAATCAGGGGATTGAAAAAGCAACGGGAGGTTACCTCTGCTTTTTGGACAGCGATGATTTTTTTGAAGAAAACCTGATCGAGCTGCTGATGGATTCTGCGTTTGCGCATGATTCTGACATTGTCTTGTGTGATGCGTATTTTATGGATGATAAGACGAAGGAGATCACGCAGCCGCCGTGGGTACTCAATCATAAGATTCTGCAGATGTGCCCGGAAGTTTTTTCCTATCAGACAATCCCTGATCATATTTTTGAAACGTGCTGGAGCGTACCATGGAATAAACTGTATAGGAAAAATTTTATTGAGAGGCATAAACTTCGCTTCCAGTCGATCAGAAGGCATAATGATGAATATTTTGTGAGCATTTCACTGATCTTAGCGGAAAAAATAAGTTATGTTGATCGGCGACTGGTATATTATCGAAGAAATGTGGACGGCAGCTTACAGGCATATGATAACCGGCAGGAAAAAGAATATGATTTTTTTTATGCCCTAATGGCGATTAAAGAGCATCTAGTGAAAATAAATGTATATGATGAAGTAAAAGATGGATTTATAGATAAGTGTCTTATAGCAGGAATAAACCTGCTGAAAAAACAAAAAAGCCTGGAGGCATATGAGGGACTTTATCAATTTTTGAAGAATACTGTTTTTGATGCACTCGATATTTCGATAAATATACATACCCGTTATCCAAGATATTTAGCGGAATATGAAACTATAATGCATTGCAGTGTTGCAGAGTATCTTTTTTATAAGCTGAACGAGAAGGAATTGCATAGAACACAATTTCCGTATCACGCTGTAGGAAAATGCAGGAGAATTGCCCTATATGCTGCCGGAAGAGTCGGGAAAGAGTATTATAAGCAGTTAATTGATAATGATAGATACTATATCATAGGATGGTTTGACAATAACTACAGGACATTGCAGGAACGAGGATTACCGGTTGCCGATCCCATGACGATCGGGGAATATCATTTTGAAAAGATTGTTGTGGCAGTAGAAAAGGAATCTTTATACAGGGAGATACGGGAGCAATTGGTTCGTAGCGGGGTGGGGAGAGAAAAGATTATATGGAAAAAATATTGATAAGAAATGAAAATTAGGTGAAAAGGAATGAAAATCAGGGAAGAAACTCTGGCAGAGATTGTACAGAGAAAAGAAGCGGGGAAGATATTTTGTTTTGGCGCCGGAAATTATGGAAGACGATTTTTGACAGATCCGATATTTAAAGAATTGCATGAGGATGTCAGGGCATTTGTGGATAACAGTATAGAAAAAGCCGGTCAGATGTTACAGGCGGCTGGCAGAGAGTATCCTGTCATAGGCGTGGATGAGCTTTTGGCTATTGTGAAACCCAGAGATATTATAATAGTAACCTGCAAAGAATATCTGTCTGTCTTAAAACAGTTGAATGAGATCAGCGCTTTGGCACAGATTTCCTGTTATGTTTATATTATGTTGTGCGATTACTTATATGATAAAAAAGTATCAGAGGTTTTCGTGCCGGATCAGCTTCGCCTTACCGACGGACCGCAGATTCCCAGAGTGATTCATTATTGTTGGTTTGGAAAAAGCAAATTGCCTCAAAGCAGCCGTTTGTGGATAGAAAGCTGGAAAAAATACTGTCCTGATTATGAAATCATAGAATGGAATGAAAGTAATTACGATGTCACGAAAAACGGTTATATGAGGCAGGCTTATGAAAACGGAAAGTGGGCGTTCGTCTCGGATTATGCGAGGGTGGATATCGTCTATCGCTATGGCGGAATTTATTTGGACACGGATGTCGAACTTGTCAGAAATATGGATGAATTATTATACCAAAGGGGCTTTTGCGGATTTCAAAATGGTGTTGAGATAAATTTTGGGTTAGGCTTTGGAAGTGTGAAGCAGAATGAAATCATTAGGCTGATTTTGGATGAGTATAAAAATATGGAATTTTGTGACAAAGACGGTAACTTAAATTTGGTCTTATGTCCAGAGATTCAAGGGAAGGTTCTGCACGGAAAGGGAATTATCCTGAATGGGAGTTATCAGGCAATTCCTGATATGACGGTTTTTCCAGAAAGAGTATTGAGCGGGAAAAGCCAGAAGACAAGGAGATTGAATATTACAGACAAAACATATTCCGTACATCATTTCGACGCGTCATGGATGGAAAAAGAAGAGTATCAGTCCCGAAGGGAACGTGACAGGAGTATCAGGGAATATATGCAGATGTTAAATGGAGACAGAGAAAGGAGAGCGGGCGGGCATGCTTGATATCGTATACGCGTTTTCCGGCGAAGAATATGCTAGGGTGACAGTGATTTCCATGCTCTCAGTTCTTCAAAATACAGCAGATAAGGAAAAGATTCATTTTACGTTGTTGACTGACAGGGCGTTTTACGGGGAAGCGATATTTGACTGCGTCAACGAATATGGAAACTGTAGTATTTCCTTTTATTATGTGGATGATATGTTTCAGGAGGCGGAACTTCATATTCCGCATATCAATGTAGCGACGTATTATCGCCTTGCACTGCCTGATATATTGTTGTCGGATAAATGTATTTATCTGGATTCGGATATCATAGTGAGGTGTGATCTGAAAGAGTTATATCAGGTAAATATGGAGGAGTATTACATAGCAGGAGTTTTGGCGGCAGGATATTATACAAATCCCAAAAAGAAGAAATATTGCAGACTGTCGCAGCTTCCGGACCTGGATCAATATGTGAACGCCGGTGTATTGATTATGAATTTGGATAAGATGCGCAGGGATAGAATATCCGAAAAATGCAGAAGCCTTATAACAGTCAGATTTCAGTCACAGGATCAGGATATTATTAACAAAGTGTGTTATGGGAAAATATTATTACTGCCTTTTTACTATAATGTGATGACAAAATATGCTGACTGGGATATTGAACAATATCAGAACGCTTTTCCTGAGGAAATCATCCAGGAAGGATGGAATCATCCAAGAATCATTCATTATGCCGATAAGGTGAAACCCTGGAACGATCCGAAGTCGGTCTTTAGCGAATGGTGGTGGAAAATATGTGAAAATTCTCCGTTCAGGGAATTTTTCTTGAAAAAACTGGGGGAGCGATATGTATATGAAAGTTTATATCAATCTGCGTATCGTCTGCATGGCGTAATAAAAAAGCATATTCCCAGGTTATATCATTTGAAAGAGCAGAAAATAGCGATATATGGGGCGGGAGTCCAGGCAGAATTGTTTATAAAATTGATAACATCATCCGGTATATGCCCGGAATTTACCGTGGTTTCACAGAAAAAAAATGATTTGAAATATGTGCAGGGCATAAAGGTTATTGATAGAAAACAATTGCCTGTGAAGGACAGGCATCTGACATTGATTATTGCGACTAACAGCAGATATCATAAAGAGATAATCGAAGGATTAGCGGAATATGAATTTAAGGAAATCATGACGCTGGATGACTGGCTGACAAAATGGTGTCCATAGATTAAAAATCTGGCAGAGTAAAGGTGTGAATACGGATGTTTTTGAAAGGAAATAAACAGAAAAGAATACAGGAGATGAGAAATGAAAATATGGATATGGGGAGCAGGAAACAGAGGAAAGGAATTGAAAGAGATATGTGACAGATACGGAACGATAGAAGGATTTGTAGACAATGACAAATTGAAATCCGGGACATATCTGGGACTTCCGGTCCTTACGCCTGAAAGTGTCAGGGAGCGGGGAATTGGCGGCAAGGCGTGCGTATGGATTGCCACAGAGGCGAAAGAAGTAAGTGTACAGGCAAAAGAACTGTTTAGAGATATTTTGGAATGGAATTCTGTAAGGAAAATCATACAGACGCATAGAAGACCTTCTTATCCGGAGATACAGTTGGATGACCGGAATATTCAAAATTGTAAGCTGGTTAGAGACAGGAGTGCTTTTTTGAAACGGTTTGCAGATATGTCAGGCAGTTGGAAAATGATAGAGCTGGGAGTGGCATTTGGTGAATTTTCAGAACAGATATTAAGAATGTGCACGCCTAAAAAGTTATATCTTGTTGATTGCTGGGATGATGAAAGATATGTAAAGGGAAAACAATGCGTATTCAAAAAATTTGAGCAGGAAATAAATACAGGAATTGTAGAAGTATTACAAGGGTTTTCCACTCAAAAACTGGAAGAGTTTAAGGATAATGAGCTGGATTGGGCATACATTGATACACTGCATGATTACAAAACAACGAAAAAAGAATTGGAACTATGTCATAAAAAAGTGAAGGATGAAGGATATATTTGCGGACATGACTATACAAAATTTAATGTATATTCGCGTATAGATTACGGGGTTTATGATGCGGTAAATGAATTCGCAGTGGTATATGACTATGAGTTTATTTATTTATCTCTGGAGAAAAACGGTTTACAGAGCTTTTGCCTGAGGAAGCTTTTGTAGAAAATATAATATTTGAGGTTGAGAAAAGACAGGATGAAAGTAAGTGTAGTAATTCCAGTTTTTAATGTTCAAAAATATTTGGAAGCGTGTCTGGACAGTGTATTGAGTCAGGAATTGGATGATTTTGAAGTAATTTGTGTGAATGACGGCTCTACAGATGATTCAAAGTCAATTCTGGAAAGATATGCGCAGAGGGACAGCCGTATCCGGATTATGTATCACGGAATGAACAGAGGGCTGTCGGAGGCACGCAATACAGGGATACAGCAGGCGTCGGGAGAATATCTTTATTTCCTGGACAGCGACGATATGCTTGCGCAAGGTGCCCTTAAAGAAATGTATGAGTATGCAAAACGGGAAAATCTGGATGTATTGTATTTTGATGCGACGGCTTTGTTTGAATCTTCAGAACTAGAAGCTGAGTATAGGCGTTACAAGAATACTTATCATAGAGAGATTTCGTATGGGATATTTGAACATGGATGGGAGCTTTTTGCAGGATTTGTTGATGGAGATGATTACTGCGTGCAGTCGAGTCTTCAGTTTTTGAGAAGGGACTATGTGGAACATGCTGGACTGAGATATTATCCCGGGTTATTGTTTGAAGATAATCTGTTTAATCTGCAGTGTATGATGTGGGCAGGAAGGGTTGCACATATAAATCAGTCGTTTTTTTGTAGACGAATAAGAGAAGGATCTATCATAACGGGCAAAAAGGATATAAAAAGCCTTATGAGTGCTTATATTAGTTATAAGGAAATGTGCAGATGTATAGAAACGCTGGATGCTGATGTGGAAAGAAAAATAAGCAATGAGTTGTCGAAAGTGCTTGATATGATGCTGGAAACAGTATGTACTATTTATTTTTATCATATTGATTGGAGCCGGAGCGAAAATCAGGAAGGACTGGAAGGCATTGCAAAATATGAAATCCCCCGCCTTGTCAATAGAAAGGATGAGATGGAATATCCGTTCCCATATCATCTGCTGAGTGAAGGAAGCAGGGTGGTGGTATATGGAGCGGGAAAAATCGGTAAAAGCTATTATAAGCAGTTAAACTGGTCATCCTATGTAAAACTTGTCGGCTGGGTGGACAGGAATGACAGAGAATTGTCTGCGCAGGGCTATCCGGTTGAGGCGGTCTCTTCGTTAAGGGATAAAGAATTTGACAACCTGTTTATTGCAATTGCCGATAAGCATATGGCGACTGAAGTAATGCGGGAATTGACAGATATGGGAGTGGATGAGGAATGCATGGTCTGGAAGGGGGCAGAGTATGTGCGGTATATGAAGCGGCAGCGCCCCCTTTTAAGCGCAGAATACCGCATTTATAAGCAGGCATGGGAGAGTGGCAGACCGAAATGCTGGTTGTTTATGACGCCGGAGCATGGAAATATGGGGGACTATGCGCTTGCGTTTGCCCAGAAGAAATATTTATATGAGTTTTTTTCGGAGTACACCTATGTAGATGTGGCGACAGAGGATTGGAAGAAATACCGGCAGATTTACATGGAAGCGGTGGGAAAAGAGGATATATTGTTCCTGTCAGGCGGTGGTTTTATCGGGGACATGTGGCCGAGCGGAAAAACCCTGAAAAGTATTATAGAAGCATTTCCGGATAATCAGAAAATCATATTGCCGAATACACTGACTTTTGTGAAGAATAACAGAAATGCCATGAAAGAAGAGGCACACTTTTATCGGAAACAGGATAATCTTCTGATGTTTGCGAGAGATAGAAACAGCTATGAAATTATGCACTCAGAAGGTTATCGAAAAGAGGACGAGCTTGGCTGTTATCCGGATATGGCGCTTTTGCTTAACTTTTGCAAAGAAAAAACCCGGCGGGAGGATGTTCTGATCTGCCTGAGGGACGATTGCGAAAAAAGGATATCAGAAGAGGCGGGGGGATATCTGCTCAGTCTGCTTCAACAAACGAATCTTACCTGCCTCAGGTTGGAAATGCACTTGCATAGACAGATCAAAAAAGATAACGCGGAGCAGGTATTTATGAAAAAAATAAGAGAGTTTTATTCCGCAGGGCTTGTGATCACAGACCGGCTCCATGCCATGATATTTGCGGCCATAACAGGAACGCCCTGCATTGCTGTGGATAATTCTACAGGGAAAGTGTCAGGGTTATACGAGTGGATAAAACATCTACCATATATATGCTGCGTGGATGAGAGAGTGATAGATAAAGCCCTGATACAGAAAATGGTGGCATATGGAACCGGGATATATGACAACTCGGAAATTGTGGGACAGATATCCCGTATGACAAAACAGATAAAAAGCAATGGGAGGAATAGCTATGAAAATCGGTCAGTGGATACATTTTAGTATAGATGATGTAATTGAGAGTTTAAAATGGATTTATCAGAATCAGCCGGAAAGTATTTTCGAGCAACCTATGTTTCGTAAATTGAAGGAATGGCATGAGAAATATAAGATAAGTTGTGATTTATATGTTTTTGAAATGGTTGATGGTTTTCATCTGTCTGATTTACAGAATAAATATTGGGAAGAACTGGATAGGGAAGCGAGTTGGCTGAGATTCGGTTGGCACCGCAGAACGTCAGGGAAACTTTTAGATTCTGTAGACGAAGAGATCAGTTCTTTCAGAAGAACAGAGAAATTACTTGGCGCGAAGTTGGGAACGGAGGCACTTTCCCGAATTTTGAGACTTCACCGATGGTCAGCGGAACCGGAATTGCTGATACAGCTAAAAGACTTTAAAATTCGGCATTTGTTTACTGCCGATGACGGACAGAAATCCTATGATTGTTCTTTGCAGGAGATGGAAATGATTGAACAGAGTGGGGGGTGCTGGGCACGGGGATTCTTTTATGAAAGAACAGATATCAGATTGGATTATCTGGATGGACAGACAAGTGTTAAGGAATTGGTAGAGGCAGCAGTATCTGTGATAGAGAAGTTTGGATCTAAAAATAAAGTTGCTGTATTTGTGCATGAATGGAAGTTTATGGAAGTTGTTGAGGGAATAGACAGCTTTTGGGAAATGTTTTGGAATACCAAAAAGAATATATTTCCAAATGCTGCAGCTGTTGTGAACGGTAAAATATACTTTTCTGCTTCTAATGATAAGAATCTTTATCGTCTTAATGTTGATGAGGAAGGGATAGAACGTATTATTGGTCTGCCTCTTCCTAAAAAAATGTTAAGTCCATTTGAATCATTATGTGTTTACAAAGATAATATATGGATGATTCCTTGGATGGCAGTTTATATATTAGTATATGATATAAATACAGGATTAGTAAAGGAATTGCATTTTCCGTTCGATGAGAAACTACCTCAAAGCAATAAATATCGGTCACATATAGTCCAGGACAGGTTTCTATGGCTTTTGCCGACAAAATATCCGGAAATTATCCGTATAGATATGGAAACTTATGATTTTGTGATATTTGATCAATGGCCTGCCGGAACTTTATTTAATGAGAATAGCAAACATTATTTTAATATGATGTATTATCGTAATGGTATCCTCTATTTATTTAATGACGGCTGTAATAAAAGTATTATCCTGGATACTGTTTCCGGACAGATGACAGAATGGAAGACGGGAAAAGACAAATGGTTTGGAGTAGTGGAAAAAGACTGCTTATATGTATCGCCGATCCATATGAATGATAGACTGCAAGTGATCAGTAAGGATTTTTTAAGAACGGAATCAGTTCCTGACTATTTATGGATAAAAGAAGTAGATACTTATAGTTATTGGTTTGCCCAATATGCAGAAGGGATTGTTTTTTTCTTACCGCATGACGCAAATGGAATCATTATGAAAGATGTTGAGACAAACGAGACAGTTTTCATGGTTCCTGATTTGACGGATTTCCGCTCATTAAGAAAAAATCAGGTTTTTTCAGTACATGATATTCAATTATTTCAGGACACCTTTTTGTGTATACCATTTCGGGGAAATATGTTCTTGCTGATTGACAGGAACGGTCATGTTACAGGCAGATATATTATACAGATTTCGTTGAATATGTTATGTAATTATGATGGGCGTGAACGTGAAACAGAAGAATATTCTGTAGTCGATTTTATAAAGAATATTTCTCGATATATGGTTTGTGAAATAAAGAAAGCAGACGAAGGCGTCAATGTTGGGGAAAAAATGCATCAGGCAGTAAAAACTGAAAAAGAATAAAATGTACGATATCCGGAAAGGACAATTGAAAATGAAAAGATGGATTAATTTACATATGCCGACTAATACCTGCAATTTAAACTGTCACTACTGCTATGTGCATAAAGTAACGAACAAACTAAATCAAGTTGAATTACCATTATATAAGATAAAAAAGGCGTTTGATCCAGAGCGCCTGGGCGGCTACTGTCTTATTAATATATGCAGTAATGGAGAACCGTTAATGCCTGAAAATGTGCCAGATATGATACAATGCCTGGCAGAAATGGGACATTATATTATGATATTGTCAAACGGGACTCTTACGGAACGAATCAATGCTTTATTGTCTTTTCCAGAAGAACTTCAAAAAAGAATTTTTATAAAATTCAGTTTTCATTATGAAGAACTGAAAAGAAAGAAACTGTTGGATGTTTTTTTTGAAAATATAAATAACGTGAAAAAATCGGATTGTTCCTTAACTGTTGAAATGGTAGCTTGTGATGAGTGGTTAGGAGAAGCAGAAACGATAAAGCATCTATGCATAGAGAAGATAGGGACACTGCCTCATGTAAATATTCCAAGAGATGAACGGCAGTATACACTGGGTGTTTTGTCTAAGTATTCTTTGAAGAATTTTATTCTGATGTGGAAAGATAAGGGCTTTGAATCAGAACTTTTTGATTTTAGGGCACAGACATTTGGCAAACATGTGGATTATTTTTGCTATGCAGGAATACGTTATATTTGGGTAAATATGAAAACAGGAAGCATGACGCAATGTTATCACACTACCTACATACAGAATTTTTTTGATTTATCCAAGGATATAGAATGGCTGCCGGTTGGCAATCACTGCTGTTCGCCATGGTGCTATACCAGCTATGCCTTTATGCCGATTGGTATTGTGGCAACACCGGAAGGCGTAAAGAACTATTCCTATTTTTCGGTAAGAAACAGGCGCACACAGGACGGATATGACTGGGTTAAACCTGCAATGCGAAGAGTTTTTGAGGAAGGCGTTGAACAAATAGAGCTGACGGACAGTGAAAAGGGGATGGTAGATGAAAGAAACGCACAATTTCCGGTGCGTAAGCCTGACAGAAACGTTGTCATCAACCGTCTTTTGGCAAATTGGCTGGCACAAAAAATGCAATATAAGAGAATTGGTCAGTATTTTTACAGAAATGGATATCATTCGGTTGCTATTTATGGCTATGGACAGCTGGGGCGGCTTTTGGAAAATGAATTAAGAGAGTCGGAGATTGAAATAAAGTATATTATCGATCGTGATGCTGTGCAAATACGGAAAGAATGCAGTGGTAAAAGAATAATCATGCCGGATGATGAATTTAGGGATGTCGATGTGATTGTAATTACTCCGATTATTGATTTTTATAAGGTGAGGGCAATATGTGAATCAAAATGTAATATTGAAACGCTTTCAATAGAAAATGTAATTTATGGCAATGATTTGAGTTGATATGTTTGAGATTTATTTAAATAGAGGAAGAGCAGAAGAATGGAAAAAATTAATACATTACAAGAACTTTGCCGCTTTTTTGTGTTGCATCAGAAAATAGTCTGTTTTGGAGCAGGAAACATTGGCAGACTAATATTATCATTTGCCAGAAAGTCAGGAAATATTGAAAAAATAGAGAATTTTCTGGTTTCAGAAAAAGGAGATGAAGATACGATTGTGGGCGTAAAAGTCACAGATATAAAGGAGTGGAGGTCTGAGAGGGCAATTGTTTTGGTTACTACAACAGAACAGTTTCATGAAGAAATTGAAAATACTTTAAATCAATCAGGGCATACGGGAATAAGGAAATACTTATCAGATGAATTAATAAGTATGATTCGTTATTTTGAGAAAACAGCTGTACCGAGTATTAATTTCGCAACAATGATGAGACAAAGAGTAGATGATGTTTTAGATAAAGTAATGCCACGCCAACAACTGGCGTTTTCTGTGCATTTATGTGAACATTGTAATTTGAATTGCGCAGGCTGTAATAATTTTTCTCCACTTGCAAAAGAGCAGTTTACGGATATTGATTCGTTTGAGTCAGATTTTAAACGGCTGTCTAAATTATCGGGGGGTGATGCATATCGTATTCAACTGGCGGGCGGTGAACCCTTGCTTAATCCGGTGGCGATTGAATATGCAGTGATAGCCAGGAATTATTTTCCATATGCGCGCATCAGTTTTATTACAAATGGTTTATTGTTGAAGAAACAGAGAGAAGATTTTTTTGATAATTGTAAAAAGTATCGTATAGACATAGATATGACGCCTTATCCAATCAATCTTGATTATGAAGAGCTGGGCAGTTTTTTGGAAAAGCGTGGTATCGGTTGGAAATATCAAAATGGAAGTATGGTAAAGAAAATGAGAAAGGAAGTATTTCTTCTGAATCCTGATACTCCAAAATCACCAGCGACACATAATTTTTTGAACTGTTATATGGCAAATGAATGTGTGTTGTTAAGCGAGGGTAAAATGATGTGCACTAAGATTGCATGTGCCCATCATTTTATAGATTATTTCAAGGATGAGTGTGCGCATATGTATGTTTCACCACGGGATTATATTGATATTTATAAAGCGGATTCCATAGACGAAATTTTTCGCTTTTTGGCATCTCCATTCCCGTTTTGCAGGTTTTGTAATGTGGATAGGAATTTAGATGGTATTCCATGGAAGCTGTCGGACTGTAATATTGCCGAATGGACTTGAAAGAATAGCAACGGGTATTTTTCATCGCTGCTGTTTATTGGATTTTATTGATATCTATAAAGTACAGAGTATACAGGAGATTTTTGATTTTTTTGCGCATCCAACTCCATTTTGCAAATATTGCGATATAGATAAGTCCATATATAATGGGAAATGGGAAAAATCGAGAAAAGAAATTACAGAATGGACTGAAATTTGGCAATGACAATTTAGATATATTATTTCCCTTGTTGAACATAAAACGAAAGTGGATTATAATGTGGTTATCGGAAATCGGACAGCACCGTTGGATATTGTGCGGGAAAAGTCAGGAAAATAAGCAGGGAGCGTGGCGCGGATGAGACGATATTTTAATACGGAAGGCCTGTGTAAGCCGGATAAGCATTATATGGTGAGGTTAGATGACCGATTGGATAAGATCAAACGGCTGTATATAGACAGGGAAAAGTATTTTACCATCAATCGCGGCAGGCAGTATGGGAAGACCACCACCCTTCGGGCGTTGGCGGAATATCTGAAGAACGATTATATCGTTATTTCTTTGGACTTTCAGGCTATTGGTACGGAAGAGTTCATGGATGCGCAGAGCTTTGTGAAAGCATTTGCGAAAGAATTTATGGTTGCTGCTAAAAGATATCCGGGGGTAGATGAAGCATTACTGCAGCCTATACTGGAAATTGCGGATGGAACTGCTGATAAAAATCTGCGCGAATTGTTTGGGCGGTTAAGCCGGCTCTGTGACGCGGCTCCCGAACCAATCGTTATGATGATCGATGAGGTGGACAGCGCTTCAAACAATCAGGTGTTTGTCGATTTCCTTGCACAGCTTCGGATGTATTATCTGGACAGAGATAACAGGTCGGCTTTCCATTCCGTTATTTTGGCGGGCGTATATGATATCAAGAACCTGAAATTGAAAATACGTCCGGATGAGGAGCATCAATACAACAGTCCTTGGAATATTGCCGCAAAGTTTTCTCTGGATATGAGTTTTTCCACAGTTCAGATTGCCGCCATGCTACAGGAATATGAAGAAGATAATCACACAGGAATGGATGTCAACGCGATTGCGCAGAGTATACATGATTATACTTCTGGATATCCCTATCTGGTTTCCGCAATCTGTAAGATCATGGATGAAGAACTTTTGGAGACAGGGAAATTCCGGGATCTGGCCGACGTATGGACGAGGGAAGGGCTTACGGAGGCCGTGAAGCTGCTTTTGAAAGAAAATATAACTTTGTTTGACAGCATGGTAAAGCAGCTGGATACTTATAGGGAACTCAAGGAAATGATAAAGGAAATCATTTATCAGGGAAAACAGATCCTGTTCAGCCCCGCAGAAAAGCCGGTCAGTCTGGGAATCATGTTTTGCTTCATAAAAGAAGCGGACGGAAGGCTCATGGTGGATAATCGTATCTTTGAAATGTACCTTTTGAATCTTTTTATTTCGGAGGAGGCAGTAAGGAGTGCGATTTATCAAAATGGAGAGTGTGATAAAAATAAGTTTATTCGTAATGGACGCTTGGATATGGAGCTGGTGCTTCAAAAGTTTGTGGAGCATTTTTCAAAAGTTTATGGAAATAACGATGAGAAATTTGTGGAAGCCTATGGACGCAAATTTTTCCTGCTGTATCTGAAACCGATCATCAATGGTACGGGGAACTATTATCTGGAAGCGCAGACGAGAGACGCAAGGCGGACGGACGTTATCGTAGACTACGCCGGTGAGCAGTTTGTTGTGGAAATGAAAATCTGGCGCGGAAAAGAATATAACGAGAGGGGCGAAGAGCAGCTGGCGGAGTATCTCGATTATTTCCACCAAAAGAAAGGGTATCTGCTCAGTTTTAATTTTAATCAAAAGAAAGAGACGGGGTTAAAGACGATCACAGTGGGAGATAAAGTGATCGTAGAGGCAGTGGTTTAAAAACAGGAGAACCAGGCAGAAAAATGAAAACAGCAAAAACTTACCTTATTACAGGTGCAACGGGATATATCGGTTCCATGCTGATCAGGTTCCTGCTGCAGACTGAAGAACAGGACAATATCAGGTCTTATATCGTTGCTCCGGTGCGGAATATGCAGAAGGCGCTGCGGCTGTTTCCGGAGGGCGTGGAATTTTTGCAGATGGATCTGTGTGATGCAGGTTGTGCAGAGCAGCTGGCGAAGGCAGCGGGAAACGTGGATTATATTATTCATTGCGCATCGATCACGGCATCCGCGGAGATGACAGCCCATCCGGTGGAAGTGACGCAGAGCATCGTCAATACCGCGCAGAATGTGTTGGAATATGCAAGGCGCTGTCGTCCGGAGAGCATAGTATACCTTTCCAGCATGGAGGTCTATGGAAGCATCGGCTGTGCGGAGGGGGAACGGGTGCGGGAGGATGATGTCTCCAGGGGGAAAGTGCAGATACTGAATACCCGCAGCTGTTATCCGTTGGGCAAGCGCATGGCGGAGAGTATCTGTTATTCCTACTATAAAGAGTATGGCGTTCCCGTAAAAATCGTCCGGCTGGCACAGACCTTTGGCGAGGGCGTAGATGCCGGGGATCAGCGGGTTTTCTCGCAGTTTGCGAGGGCGGTAGAGAGCGGGGAAGATATCGTCCTTCACACAAAGGGCGCTTCCATGGGAAACTATTGCGGAATCCATGATGCCATTTCGGGAATTATGACTGTCCTGAAAAACGGAGCAGACGGAGAGGCCTATAATGTGGTAAATGAGGAGAACACCATGACGATCCGGCAGATGGCAGAGTTGGTGGCGGCAAAAATAGCTGGTGGTAAAATTAAAATAGTCTATGATATACCGGATGAGAACCGGTACGGCTATGCGGCGGATACGGGGCTTAAACTGTCGGGGGAGAAACTGATGGCTCTCGGCTGGAGACCGACAGAATCTCTGGAAGATATGTACAGGCAGATGATCTGATCCAAGGGGATCCGGGGCATGTTCTGAGAAAAATCTAGTATATCGGCAGGTATAAATTTTGAGGAAATATTGGAAAAATGGGATTGGCATATTGCCCATACTGTGTATAAAAATATATACGGTACGGGCAATTTTAATGCTGTCTGATGAAGAATCATGACTGAATGAGGATACAAGTATGAAACAAATCATTGGTTATATAAATATGAAATCCTGACATCACAATCCCAAATTACGTATTGCACTCTCCTCTCCTTTGTGATATAGTACAAGTGTATTAGCACAGTTAGTACAGTTAATGCAGCCGGCACCCCATCGTTCACCCGATTCGTACCACCGCGGCTGCATCTCGTGCCGATACGAAAAGGAGACACCGGATTTGATGATCATGTTGGATTACAAGGACACAAGACCAATATACGAACAGGTCGTGGAAAAATTCCAGACCTTGATCTTAAAGGGCGTACTGGAGCCGGATGAACAGCTCCCATCAGTACGCTCTTTGGCGGTGGAACTGTCCATCAATCCGAATACGATCCAGCGCGCGTACGGCGAACTGGAGAGGCAGGGATTTATCTATACGATAAAAGGACGGGGGGGTTTCGTCCGGTATAATGAAAACCTGCTGGAGATCAGAAAAGAACGGCTGCGGGTGCAGCTCTCGGAGGTGCTGAAAGAGGCGCGGGAGTTAAATATTCCGGTGGAGGAGCTGTTGAAGCAGTGCATGGAAGATTTTAAAGAATGAAAACAGGCAGGTGTGGAACCTGAAATTTATGATAGAAAGAGCCCCGGGACATTTTACAGTATGGAAACTCAATCGAAATAATGCTGTGATGAAAGCGGTATTATTGCGGTGGTACTGTGACAAGGCAGAGGGGAACCGGATGAGAACATGATAGAGATAAGGAACGTGACAAAACGCTTCGGAGATATTACAGCGGTAGATCATGTCAGTGTAACGATAAAAGAAGGAAATGTTTTTGGATTGATCGGAACAAACGGCGCCGGGAAGAGCACTGTATTAAGGCTGACGACAGGAATCTATCGTACGGATGAGGGCGGGATTTATATAGACGGCCTGCCGGTTTATGATAACCGGGAGGCAAAAAAGCGATTTTTCTTTATACCCGATGAGCCTTATTTTTTCAATAATGCCAATGCATCGGAGATGGAGCGGTATTATGCCCGGGTTTACGAAAATTTTGACAGCGAAAGATTTTATGAAGCGCTGGAAAAGTTCGGGCTGGACAAAAAACGGAAGATCCATACCTTCTCCAAGGGGATGAAAAAACAGCTTGCCCTGCTTCTGGGCGTTTATGCCGGAACAAAGTATCTGCTCTGTGACGAGACCTTTGACGGCCTCGATCCGGTGATGCGGCAGGGGATCAAGGGGCTTTTGGCAAAGACTATGGAGGAGCGGGATTTTACGCCTGTGATCGCCTCCCATAACCTGCGGGAACTGGAGGATATCTGCGATCATGTGGGCCTGCTCCACAAGGGCGGCGTGCTGCTCTCCAAAGAACTGGAGGAGATGAAGTGCAATATCCAGAAGGTGCAGTGTGTGCTGAAGGACCCTCAGGAGTGGCAGGCCGCCCTGCAGGGGGTGGATATCCTGCAGGAGGAGGAAAGAGGTATGCTGCATACCTTCACGGTGCGGGGCAGCCGGGAGATGGTGGAAGCCAAATTCGGCAGGATAGAGACAGTGTTTTTTGAGATGCTGCCCCTTTCTTTGGAGGAGATATTTATCAGCGAAACGGAGGTGGCTGGCTATGATGTCAAAAAATTCCTCATGGAAGGCTGAAAAACCGAACAGGGAACATTCTTCGCTGGATTTTGTCTCCCAGCTCAGAGAAAACGGAAAAAGGAGGCTGTGGCTCTTTGCGCTGCTTTCCTTTGTGATGCTGCTGTGTTATCCGCTGACGACGGCGCTGACGCTGAGCAGATACGGCAGAGAGGAAGTGTCTCTTGTGGTATGGCAGGGCGTGGGACATGATATGCTGGGGATAGGCAGCGGCATTACGATCCTCCTGCTGACAGCAGGCGCCGTGTTGTGTGCCGTGGAGGGATTCTCGTGGATCTTTTCAAGGCAGAAAACCGATATGTATCTGTCTCAGCCGATCACGGCGGGGCGGAGATTTTTGATGGTTTACATAAACGGCATCCTGATCTATTTTCTGCCGTATCTGCTGGCGCTTTTTATCACGGTTCTGGTGATCGCCGGAGCCGGTGCGGCGTCCGCGGCGCTTTTTGTGAACATCCTGTTTACGCTGCCGGCGGCGTTCATTTACTTTCTGGCGGTATATGATCTGGTGCTGATCGCTATGATGATCAGCGGCAGAAGAGGTATGGCGGGCTTTTTTATCCTGATGTCCTTTTTATATGAAGCGATCCTTAGGGTTGTTCTGAATGATTATGCGGTGACTTATTTTTCCACTTATGCGTACAGAAACCCGATGGAGCGGTTTGTCACGCCGGTTTTCAGTATGATCGAGACAGTGGAGAAAAGTACCTTTTCCTGGGGCGCGGGAAGAGTGGCGCCGGCGGATGTCCTGGAGCATCTGGTGCGGCCCATGCTGCCGGGGGTGCTTTTTCTGCTGGCGGAGGCGGTGCTGTTTGGTGCGATCGCATATTACTGTTATAAAAAACGCCCCATGGAGGCGGTTTCCCAGGCGGTGGCATTTCCGGCGGTCAAAGGACCTGTCAAAGTGCTGCTGATATTGCTGTCCGGACTGATCGGCAGCAGCTGTTTCTGCAATATTGCCGGCAGTGATGCGTTTTATGTGGCGGTGCCGGGACTGCTTCTGGGTATCCTGTTTTGTCAGGTGGTCCTGGAGATCGTATATGAGAGCGACCTGCGGGCGTTTATGCGGCATAAAAGATATTTTGCGGCGGGAGCGGCTGTCACGGTGTGTACCTATCTGTTTTTTGCATTGGATATCAGCGGTTATGATACCTGGGTGCCGAAACCGGAGCAGGTTGAGAGCGCGGCGATAGAGATCTATTTTGACAACCATTACCAGTTTAAAAATGTGGATGAGAAGGACGCGATCACGTGGAGTGAGCAGTACGGTCTGGAAACCATGGAACTGACAGATGTGTCAGGTGTGCTGTCCCTGGCGGGGGACGGCATGGGGAAGGATGCTCAGGAACAGAATGAGGATACACAGCTGCGATGCAGCGTAAAATATAAACTGAAAAACGGAAAAGAGAAGTACCGGGATTTTTATATCGATTATGAAAAGGAAAAGACGGTGCTGGATATTCTGTTTGCGAATGAGGAATACAAGGAAGGAACCAATCAGATCCTTTCGCCCCGGATGGATCGGATCTTTGAGAAGAGCAGGGTTTACTATGACAACGGGCTGCAGGTGACGGAGATCGTGGATAAAAATGCGCTGGCTCTGATGCGCGCCTATCAGGAGGATATCAGGGAGATGTCCTTTACGGATGTGAAGGACGCGGTGCCCTGCGGCATTTTGGAACTTCATTACAAAACGGAGAAAATGGAAGAATATGTATTGGAATATCCGGTATTTCCGAGTTATACTGAGACGGTGGAGTACCTGCGCGGAAAGAATGCGGCGCTGTATCTGTCCGTCAATCCGGCGGCGGTGGAGAGCATGACGCTGAAATACTATCAGGAGAACGTGGACAGGGAGATCTGGGAGAGGGAAAATTTCTTCGGGACTGATGTCAGCATGGTGCAGGTATCGGATATTTCGGAGACAGAGTACAGCAAAAGGAGCGAGGTCGAGGAGCTGCTGCGGTATCTGTACCCGGCTTCCCTTGCGGGCTGGAGCTATACGCCGAATATTTTTGATCAGAATATATACGTGTCCGTCGAGGGGGCGGACAGGGCGGAAGCCTATGTGTACCATTGGGAGAGTACCGGTTTTATGGTGAAGAGGGATGAACTGCCGAAATTTGTGAAACAGGATCTGGCGGGAAAGAGAAAAAATAAATCTGTGGAAGAGTAAAGAGGTTGAGATATGGCGGACAGGGAACCGGTGATACAGGTAAAGGGACTATATAAAATATACCGTCTGGGGCAGGAGCGGGTGCGGGCTTTAAACGGCGTTGACTTTGTGATCAATCGGGGAGAGTTCTGTTCCATCGTGGGAACCTCCGGTTCCGGTAAATCCACTCTGCTGAATATGCTGGCTGGGCTGGAGAAGCCCACCACCGGGGAGATCATCATCGCCAGGGAGCATATGGAGACAAAAAAGGAAAATCAATTGGTGGCGTTTCGGCGGGAGCATATCGGGTTCATCTTTCAGGCGTATAACCTGCTGCCCACGCTGAACGCGATAGAGAATGTGGCGCTGCCGCTGACCTTTCAGGGCGTAAATAAAAAGGCGCGGACAAAGCGGGCGTCAGCGCTCCTTGATCTGGTGGGCCTCTCCACCCACAAGAAGCACAAGCCGACTCAGATGTCCGGCGGACAGCAGCAGAGAGTGGGCATGGCGCGGGCGCTGGTGGTGGAGCCGGAGATCATCTTCGCGGATGAGCCCACCGGAAACCTGGACTCGGTCACATCGGAGGAGATGATGCAGCTTATGCGGCGGGTGGTATATGAACAGAACCAGACGCTGGTGATGGTTACCCATGACGACCATCTCGCCAGCTATGCGGACCGGATCATCCGCATCAGGGACGGAAAGGTGATCTCCATCACGGAGAAGACCGAGGAAGAGCGCAGGGAGATGGCGGAGAGCCTGAGGCTGCAGGAGAAGAAAGAAAAGGTAAGAGGGGAGCAGAAAGGATGAGGACAGAGATGGAAAAATGGATCAGAAGAGTGATGGCACTTATGCTGGCGGGCATGATCATGCTGGGCGGCGCCGGGGCGGAGGTGCTGCAGGTAAGGGCGGACAACACGGTCAGCGGCGATGATGTGAAAAAGGAAACGGAAACCTCGGATACCACGGAGGAGGAGGAAGAGGACCCGGGCCCTTCCAGCACCAGTGAGTTTTTATCCCTGGCGGATACCTATCAGACGCCCACCGTAAAGTATGGCGAGACGGTGCTGATCGCCCTGCCGGTGGTAAATTACAGTTCCGTGCCGCTGAAGGATGTGATCGTAAAACCGAGGATTTCCAATCTGGTCTCGGAATGGCCCTTTGAGCCGAACGCGGCAGGCGCAACGAAAGCGATCAAACAGTTTCCGGCATATGACAACAAAAAGAACATGGAGGACGTGCGCCAGGATCTCGCCTTCTATTTTATCGTGCGCGAGGATGCCAAGAGCGGCTATTACAAGCTTGAGTTTGACGCGACATATACCAGGAACGATATGGTTGAGAAAGCGGTACTGACATCCTATGTGAAAGTGGTGGGAAAACCGGAGAGCGGTACGCTGGACGGCGATTCGGAGGAGGACAAAGCGGAATCCTCCAAGCCCCGTATCATCGTGACAGGTTTTGAGACGTTTCCGGCAGAGGTTTATGCGGGTTCCACCTTCACGGTGACGATCCATGTACAGAATACCTCAAGGTCCGCCAGTGTGACAAACGTTCTGTTTGACATGCAGGCGAAGGAGGAGGGGAAGGACGAGGACAGCAAGTTTGCGGCATTTCTTCCGACCTCCGGTTCCAGTTCGGTGTATGTGGATTCCATCGCGCCGGGGGCGTCGAAGGATCTTGTGATCGAGATGTCGGCAAAGTCGGATCTGTCCCAGAAGCCCTATGTGCTGGATGTGAATATGAAATATGACGCCAAGGATTCGGTGGATCTGACCGATACCGCCAGCGTTTCCATTCCGATCCTGCAGGAGCAGCGGTGTGAGACGGGAGATGCGGAGGTGACGCCCTCGGATATCACGGTGGGCGGGCAGTCCAACATCATGTTTGATGTCTATAATACGGGAAAGACAACGCTCTACAATGTATGGGTAAAATTTGAGGGAGACAGCATCAGCGGCGGCGACAGCTTCCTCGGCACGATCGCTTCCGGCGAGACAGGCAGCGTGGATGCCATGGTGACCGGCGCGGCGGCGACGATGGACGATGGAAAGATCAAGGCGCTGGTTTCCTTTGAAAATGAGTCCGGCGTTGTGACGACGATAGAGAAGGAACTGGAACTGTTTGTCTCGGAGGAGATGATGGAGGATTTCTCCGATCCGATGTTCGGCATGGAGGGCGAGATGGGCATGGAGGAGATGGAAGGCGGATCTGGCATGAAGAAGTTTATCCTGCCGATCGTGCTTGTGGTGATCGTTCTTGTTGCTGCCCTGGTTGTCTTTTTGCGGATCAGAAAGAAAAAGAAAAAAGAACAGGAAGAGCTGGACGCTGATCTGGCGGCGCTGAATGAGAAGGATATCAGGTAGGTGAGGACGAATATGAGATTTATTGATTTGCTCCGGATGAGCCTGTCAAACCTGTTCAAGCGGAAGGTGCGTACGGTGCTTACCGTGCTGGGCGTGGTGATCGGTGTGGCTTCCATCGTTGTCATGGTGTCTCTGGGACTGGGGCTGAACAAGGCGACGATGGAACAGATATCCGACTATGCCAGCCTGACATCGATCGAGGTCAGTGAGCCCTGGAATCAGGATGGCAGCAGTGAACAGGATAAAAAACGGCTGAGTGATGAATTTATAGAGGAGATCATGCAGATGCCCCATGTGGTGGGAGTGGATCCTTACCTGAGCGTGGATGTCATGGCAAAATACGGCAGCTATGAGGGGTATATCAGGCTGCAGGGAACGACGCTGTCGGCGCTGGAGGATATGAAGATCGATGTGGGGCAGGGGAGCCTGCCGCAGGAAGGCGCGGGGGAGCTGCAGCTCTTTTTCGGCAACATGGTGCTGGCGGATTTCTACAGTACATCCGGAAACGGAAGCAGTTACTGGGAGACGAACGAGCTGCCGGATATCGATCTGATGAACGATTCCATTCTTTATATTCTGGACAGGGACGCCTACTATAATTCCCAGGGCGGCGGGAAGGATGAGAACGGCAAACCCTATAAGAAGCCAAAAAAGCATCTGCTGACAACGGCGGGCGTGGCTGCCGGCGGGATGGATGAGTACCATAATTACAGCTGGAATACCTATTGCGATATCAACGAACTGATACCGGTGCTGAAAAAAGAGTTTAAGGGCAGGGCGATCCCGGGACAGCCCACCACGGCGAAGGGAAAGCCCTTCAAGGAGCTTTTCTATTCCCAGCTCGTTGTCAATGTGGACGATATGGAGAACGTGGCGGAAGTGACGCAGTTGATCACGGATCTGGGGTACGAGGCTTACAACGATGCGGAATGGATCGAATCCCAGCAGCAGCAGCTCGGCATGATCCAGGCGGTGCTGGGCGGTATCGGCGCGGTATCTCTGTTTGTGGCGGCGATCGGTATCACCAACACGATGATGATGTCCATCTACGAGAGGACGAAGGAGATCGGCGTGATGAAGGTGCTGGGCTGCGATATGAGAAATATCGGCACGCTGTTTTTGCTGGAGGCAGGCTTTATCGGTTTTCTGGGCGGTATCGTCGGGCTAATCCTGAGTTTCACGCTCTCCGGCATCATCAACTATCTGGTCAGCCAGTCTCAGAATATGGGGATGGAGGGCATTTCCTATATTCCGCTGTGGCTGGTGCTGCTGTCCATGGCGTTTGCGGTGCTGGTGGGCATGGTGGCGGGATTTTTCCCGGCGAGGCGTGCAATGAAATTAAGCCCGCTGGCGGCGATCAGAAATGAATAGAGATAAAAAATGAAAAGCAGGAGGATTCTGCCCGGCAGGATCCTTTTTGCGTTGAAAGAGAAAACACGGTATGGTAGAATACGGGATGGAGGATGTGTATTCAGGATGAACAGAGAATTTTATCAGGGTAACCGACAGAGATTATACAGGAAGATGAAGGAAAACTCCCTTCTGGTGCTGTTTTCAGGGACGGAGGTCCGCAAGACGGCGGATGAGTTTTATCCGTTTTATACGAACCGGAATTTTCTGTATCTCACAGGGCTGGAGAGCAGGGAGCTGGTGCTGCTCGCAAAGAAAGACGGGGAGGGAGAGGTGGAGGAGAAGATATTCCTTCTGCCGCCGGATCTTTTGAAGGAGCGCTGGACGGGGGCACGCATCAGGCCGGAGGAGGCTTTGGCGCTCTCAGGGATACAGGATGCCGGGTATGTCGAAGAATTTGAGGAGGAGCTTCACCGGCTTGCGGCGGCAGGGAATTACCAGTATCTGTATCTGGATCTCTATAAGGAGGAGCCATCAGACCGGGATGAGCCCGCCCATCTGCTGTCGCGTCGGATCAGGGAGGTTTACCCGTATCTGCGGATGGAAAATGCCAATATGCTGATCCGGGAGCTGCGCACGATCAAACAGCCCTGCGAGATCGAGGCGATGAAAGAGGCGGAGAAGATCACCTGCGAGGGGATCACAGCGATGATGAGGGCGTCGAAGCCGGGGATGTACGAATATCAGTACAAGGCGGTCTTTGATTATGTGCTGGGACAGTACGGCCCTTGGGGACCTGCTTTTCCGTCCATCATCTCGGCGGGGAAAAATAATTTCTGTATTCACTACTATGCTTATAGAGGGCAGGCGCTGGACGGGGATATGGTCTTAAACGATGTGGGGGCATGGCACGACCATCTGATGAATGATGTGTCCAGAGGCTGGCCCTGCAACGGGAAGTTTAACGAACGGCAGAGGCTCCTGTACGAGTGCGCGCTGCAGACTTCTGACCATATGTTCCGCGTCATAAAGCCGGGCATGCCGATGAAAGAGGTGGATGCCGAGGCAAGGCGCTATAATGCGGGGCTTTTGGTGGATGCGGGCGTACTGGACAAGGTGGAAAATATCGGAACCTATATGTGGCACGGCGGCGCGCATCATGTGGGCTTTGATGTGCACGACGCGGTGAAGAGGCCGGAGATCATCGAGCCGGGTATGGTGTTCTGTGTGGATATCGGCATCTACCATGAAGATTGGGGCATCGGTTTCAGGCTGGAGGATAACTGTCTTGTGACAAAAGACGGGTGTGAGAACCTTTCCGCGATCACGCCGAGGACGATCCCGGAGATCGAGGATATGATGTGGAAGGGATTTGTGCCGGTGATCTGATGCACAGTATAAAAAATATACCGGGACAGAAACGCGATGTGAAAGACTGAGGCGTGAGGGGAAATGAATCGGATACTGATGATGATCATGGCGGCGGGCGTTGTTCTTGGCGGCGCAGACAGGCTGGCGGGAAACAGGTTCGGCTATGGGGAAAAGTTTGAGGAAGGGTTCCGGCTGATGGGACAGACGGCCCTTTCGATGACAGGGATGATCTGTCTTGCGCCGGTGCTGGCGGATGTTCTGGGGCGAGTGATCGTCCCTTTTTATCGTGCGATCGGTGTGGATCCGGCGATGTTCGGGAGCGTGCTTGCCATCGATATGGGAGGCTGGCAGCTCGCGAAGGAGCTGGCGGCGGATGAGAGGATCGGCAGTTATGCGGGGATCGTGGTGTCGGCGATCTTCGGTTGTACACTGGTCTTTACGATCCCTGTGGGGATGGGGATGATAGAGAGGGAGGACAGGAGGTTTTTCGCAAAGGGGATCATGCTGGGGCTTGCGGCTATGCCGGCAGGGCTGCTTGCGGGAGGCGTTCTCTCGGGGCTGTCCGTGGCGGAGTGCCTGCACCAGAACCTGCCTGTTTTTGCGGCGGCACTCTTATTGCTTCTGGGGCTGTGGAAGATACCGGACCGGATGGTGAAGGGGTTCTGTGTTTTTGCGGAGGGCATCCGGGTGCTGATCACCCTGGGGCTGGTGCTGGGAGCGGTGGAATTTCTCTGCGGATGGAATCCGGTACCGGGGATGGCGCCCATAGAGGAGGCGATGGGCGTGGTGGCATCCATCGGGATCGTGATGCTGGGCAGCCTGCCTGTGGCGGAGCTGCTGCGCCGGGTACTGGAAAAACCCTTTACCCTCCTTGGAAAAAAGCTGGGGATGTATCCCCTGAGCCTGACCGGGATGCTGATCGGATCTGTGAGCCCCATGCCTGTTTTTTCGATGTACCGGGAGATGGATGAAAAGGGAAAGACGGCGGCGGGAGCTTTTCTGGTGAGCGGCGCAAGCCTTCTGGCGGCCCATATGGGATTTACGGTTGCAACAGAACCCGGGATGCTGGCTGCGCTGACGGCCGGTAAGGTCTGCGGGGCGTTTGCGGCGGTTTTATTGACGATGTTGTCGGCGAAGGGGTCAGGAAGGGCGCGGGAGGAATAAGGATGTGTCATCTTTTGTTGAAATGACGCATTTTCTGTGATACACTGAACATATTTCCAGAAAGAGGGGGCTTGTGCTGATATGGTGTGTATAAAATGCGGACATGAGATCGCGGCAGGAGCTAAGTTCTGTTCACATTGTGGAGTGAAGGTTATTGCCGGGGAGGCGGCACAGATAAAACCTGCGGAGGAAAAGCCGATCTATGCCGCCGAGGTGAAGGGCATGTTAAGGTCAGCCAGGCTGGCTGTATATAGTGACAGAGTGGAACTGATCACAGGCAGTGTCCAGAAGACGGTATATGAGTATGCATCTCTTATGGCGGTGAAAAAGGGGCTGGATCGTATTGTTTTTGTGACGGCGGACGGATCTTCGGAATCCTGTGTCGTAGGCAGGAAAAATATCCATGAGGCATATCTGTATATAGAGAAGGCGGCTGCGCCTTATATTGAGGAGAGAAAAAATTCTCTTCTGGCGAGAGGGGTTAAATATTCTTTTGTCAGCAGTCCGGGAATCGGCGTGGCGGGCGGGATCCTTGACGTTATGGACGACAGGGTGGAGTTTCGCGGCAGGTCCGGACAGAGCGAGGTTCTCAGTTTTCAGAATGTCAAAGCGGCGGGATGTTCTTCCATGGGGCTTTTGAGTTTTGCGCTGCTCGACGGGAGCACAAAAACCTATACGGTGGATAAGGAGATGAGGGAGGAGGTTCTCGCCTTTCTTCAGAGGGCGGTTGCGCCCTACGTCGAGGAGAGAAGGAAGGCGCTTCTGGCTGAGGGGATATATTATTCTTTTCCAAGCAGTCAGGGACAGGATAGCGGAACGCTTAACATTCTGGATGACAGGCTGGAATATCAGTCGGGATCGGGGCGGAGCGAGGCCGTTTTCTTTCAGGATGTCAGGGAAGTAAAGCTGTTCATGGGGACACTGGAAGTTTCGCTGGTAAACGGCATGTCGAAAACATTTACGGTGGATAAAGATGTCAGGGATGAGGTGTTATCCTTTGTGGAAAACGCGATCAGCCCCTATGTGACAGAACGGATCGCGGGGTTCGGGTTATCCTTTGGCATAGATGAGCGGATCGAAATAAATGAAGAACGCGGTGTCTTCCATATTATCAGGCAGGGAGGCAGGGAGATCACGGCAGAATATCAGATGCGGGATCTGGTGAAATGCGAGTGTGTGGAACACGGTGCGTCCGGTGAAAAGGTCAGCTATGTGGGAGTAGTGTTGGGAATCCACACGGATCAGGATGATCTGGAGGCAAAGGTATGGTTTGGTGATTTTGCGCTTGCGATGAGCCGGATGAATAAGAAATATGACAGATATCTCGCGGAAGTCTCAAGGCTTATGGACTATCTGGAGGATAAGCTGCCCGAGTGCGAGTTGATCAGGCCTGTTGTTTTGGAGACGGTTGTTCCTGAAATTTCTGTTCCCGGGATTACCGGGGCACTTCCGGAAATTGCGGCGGATACGGGCGTTGCAGCGGCGGAGACGGAGGCGGCTGTGGGGCGAACTGAGACGGCTGTGGAAAAGGATCAATTCGGGATCAAAAAATATATAGAAGGGGTGTCCGGATATATCAGCGAGTGCCGGACGCCTATGACGATCGCGATACAGGGGAGCCAGGGAGGCGGCCAGAGCAGTATTATGAAGATGCTTGCGGACAGCCTGGAGGGAATTTACAAGGAAAATCTGATATGGTTCAGCACATGGCAGTTCGCGCAGTTTGAGCTGGGCGAGCAGCTCCCGATGCTTGTGGGAAACAAGCTGATCAGCCAGCTTGGCGGTGCGAAGAATGCGGCGGGAAGCGACCGTGCGGTCAAACTTGCAAAAGGGCTGATCAATGTTTTCTCGGGGTTTGTTTCTCAGGGCGGCACGGACGGGCAGATGCTTACGGATGCGCTGTTTAAGGATAATTCGATGGACTCCCTTGAGAAACTTGTCAGGGTTTTTTCGGAGCAGATCGAAACGAGGATTGGCGGCGAAAAGGATAAGGTGATCATTTTTGTGGATGATCTGGACGGGCTTGCGCCTGCGAAGGAAGTGGAACTGCTGGAGGCTTTGAGAAACTTTCTGGGCTGCAGGGGCTGCGTATTTGTGGTTGCCGCGGACTATGATTCCATCATTTCCGGGATAAAAGAACGGTACGGCGGAGAGTTTGGCGACAGTAAGGGGAAGAATTTTCTGGATAAACTGTTTCAGGTATCTTTCCGTGTGCCTGTGTCCGGTTACAATATACAGAATTATGTGAAAGAAAAACTGGAGCAGCTGGGAATCTATACGGACGATGAGGCGGAACTGGGATTTTATGCGGATCTGATCAGATATTCTGTGGGGGGAGAGCCGGAGGGCATGGAGCGCTTGTTTAACTCCTTCCTGCTTTTGAAGAAACTGGCGGACAGCGAGATATACGAGAGCAAATACAGGAGGCTGATGCTGTTTGCCCTGATCTGCATGCAGTCGAAATTCCGCGGTGTGTATGACTTTATCGTGCGGATGAAGGATAAGGTGACGCCTGAGTTCCTGCTGGGGCTCTGCGGCAATGAGTCGGAAGCGCTTTTGCATGCAGGGCTGGGCGATAAGGAGAAAACGGAATTTCTTGACTTTGCAAAAGTGTTCTGTGACATTATTGATACGGACCAGAAGGAAGGGATATCTGAGCTGGAGTGCAGCGTGTTTGCGGAGGTGCTGGAGTTCTCCAGTATCACGTATAAGTAGAGGCGGGGCATGCCTGTGACTGGACCAGGGTTAAAAAGTTTTAAAATTTGTGCTTGCAGAAAAGTGTAGAAGTGTGTTATAATCATATGCGTGTCAGCAAGAAGTGGTGTTGATACGCAGATAGGGGCATAGTTCAAAGGTAGAACAGTGGTCTCCAAAACCATCGATGTGGGTTCGATTCCTACTGCCCCTGTAGTTTTATTCTCTGAAATCTATAAGATCCGGCTCTTCAGCCAAAATTTACGCGGTTATTTTATTTGTTATGGAAAGATCATAAGATGTGAGTTATGATTTATTTTGATGTGGAGATGTTTGTACAGGGAGATTGATAAAATGACGAAAAATGCGGGAAACCGGAATTATCAGAAAGAGCTGGAAAAGATATTGGGGGGAATGAATGCATCGGATGCGGCGCCGAGGCTTTTGCTGCACAGCTGCTGTGCGCCCTGCAGCAGTTACTGTATGGAGTATCTGCGGGAATATTTCAGGATCACTGTCTTTTATTATAATCCGAACATTACGGGGCAGGAGGAGTACCGGAAGCGGGTGCAGGAGGAGATACGGCTGATCGGGGCTTTTAACCGGCAGGGGAGAGAGATCGAGATCATAGAGGGAGATTATGAGCCTGACTGTTTTCTGGAGATGGCAAAGGGATTGGAGAACTGTGCCGAGGGCGGTGAGAGGTGTTTTCGGTGTTATGAACTGCGGCTTCGGAAGACGGCGGAGCTGGCGAAGGAGCGGGAGTTTGACTTTTTTACGACCACGCTTACGATCAGTCCGCTCAAGAATGCGGCGAAGCTGAACGAGATCGGAGAGAGGCTGGCGAAGGAATACGACGTGGCCTGGCTGCCCTCTGATTTTAAGAAGCGGGGCGGGTATCAGAGATCGATCGAGCTGTCGAGGGAGTATGATCTGTACAGGCAGGATTATTGCGGATGCGGGTTTTCGAAAAGAGCGGGAGGGCAGGATAAACAATAATCGGAAAAATTTAAATTTTTCGTTTCAAAGTATAGATATTAGTGATAGAATATAACGAAAGAGAAGGATGTTGATGAGTGATGTAAAGATAACGAATACACCTTATGATGATGTGTTCCGCACATTATTGAATGATTGCAGCAGTTTGATCATTCCTGTAATAAATGAAATATTTGGTGAGAAATATTCAGGAAATGAAAAGATCATTTTCTCATCGAATGAGCATTTTATGAATCAGCAGAATGGCAATGAGGATGAACGGATTACAGATACCAGTTTCAAAATACAGGGAAATGAAACGAAAAAGTATCATCTGGAATGTCAAAGCGGTACAGATAATAGTATGCTGGTTAGGTTTTTTGAATATGATACACAGATTGCACTTGATGAAGGAGAAATACAGGGGAATGTTCTTATTGTAACACTGCCCCATTCAGCAGTATTATTTTTGAGATATAATGCATCAACTCCTGAGAATCTGAAGATAAGGATGATGACACCGGGTGGAAGTTTAGAATATGATATTCCGGTTATGATATCTCAGAAATATACAATAGAAGAGATTTTTGAGAAAAATTTATTATTGTTGATACCTTTTTATATCTTTTCCCATGAAAAGCGATTTGAGGAGTATGAAAAAGATGAAAGCCAGCTCAGAAGTTTGGAGGAAGAGTATGAGTTGATCAAAGAAAAGCTGGAAGAGTTGCTGGATCAGGGAATGATCAGTGAGTATACAAGTTGTACGATCATTGATATGTCAAAGAAAGTGTTGGAGCATATAGCCGTAAAATACAATTCTGTCAGGGAAGGAGTGAGATCTGTTATGGGCGGAAAAGTTTTGGACTATGAGGCTAAGACGATCAAAAAAGAAGGGATTGAGGTAGGAATTAAAGGGACAGTTTCCATTTTAAAAGAAATGGGGATTTCTTCACAGACAATTTTGGCTAAAATTCGGAAAGAGTATAATCTGACGTTGAAAGAAGCAGAAAAGTATGTAAACGAGGAGAACTTATGAAAAAATTACTGGAACTTATTTCGGAAGAAGTAAAAAAAGCCTTTGGAGAGGCAGGATATGAGGAAGAACTGGGCAGGGTAACGGTCTCCAACAGGCCGGATCTCTGTGAATACCAGTGTAACGGCGCTATGGCAGGGGCAAAAAAATACCATAAGGCGCCGATCATGATCGCAAACGAAGTGGCAGAAAAATTGCAGGAAAGCAATGTTTTTTCCGCGGCGGAGGCTGTGGCGCCGGGCTTTTTAAATCTGAAGGTGAAGGAAGAATTTCTGGCGGACTATGTGAAAGAGATGGGTGTTACGGAGAAATTCGGCGCGGGCGAGCCGGGGAAAGGAAGGAAGATCGTTGTGGATTACGGCGGGCCGAATGTGGCGAAGCCGCTCCATGTGGGACATCTGCGTTCCGGGATCATTGGGGAGAGCGTGAAGCGGATCTGCCGTTATGCCGGGGCGGAGGTGATCGGTGATATCCATCTGGGAGACTGGGGGCTGCAGATGGGGCTGATCATTTATGAACTGTCTTTGCGGCAGCCGGAACTGCCTTATTTTGATGAGCATTTTTCGGGGGAATATCCGAAGGAGGCTCCCTTTACGATCTCCGAGCTGGAGGAGATCTATCCCACTGCCAGCGCAAAGTCCAAGGAGGATGAGACGTACAGGGAAAAGGCGATGGAGGCAACCTTTAAGCTGCAAAACGGCGAGCGGGGGTATCGCGCCCTGTGGGATCATATCATGCAGGTATCCGTGGCGGACTTAAAGAAGAACTATGACCGTCTGCATGTGGAGTTTGAACTCTGGAAAGGAGAGTCCGATGTGCAGGAGCTGATCCCCGGTATGGTGGAATATATGAAGAGAGAGGGCTATGCCTACGAGAGCGAGGGCGCTCTTGTGGTGGATGTGGCGAGGGAGGATGATACGAAGGAGATCCCGCCCTGCATGATACTGAAATCCGACGGGGCGGCGCTTTACAATACAACAGATCTTGCGACCATCCAGGAGCGTATGGAAGAGATAGAGCCGGACGAGATCATCTATGTGGTGGACAAGCGGCAGGAGCTCCATTTTGAGCAGGTGTTCCGCTGTGTGAGAAAGACAAAGATGGTAAAACCGGAGACAGCGCTTCGGTTTTTGGGCTTTGGCACGATGAACGGCAAGGATGGAAAGCCCTTTAAGACGAGGGACGGCGGTGTGATGCGCCTGCAGTATCTGCTGGAGGAAGTCTATGACGAGATGTACCGGAAGATTTCCGAAAACAGGGAGATGCCGGAGGAGGAAGCGAAGGAGACAGCGGAGATCGTGGCGCTCAGCGCCGTGAAGTACGGGGATCTTTCCAATCAGGCTTCCAAGGATTATGTGTTTGATATCCAGCGGTTTACCTCCTCGGAGGGCAATACTGGCGTTTATCTGCTCTATACGATGGTGCGTATCAAGTCTATATTGAATAAATACCGGGAACAGGGCGGCAGTGTGGAGAAGGCACAGATCGCCGTGACGGAAAATGAGTCGGCAAAGGAGCTGATGAAGGCGATCGCGGGCTTCGGAGCGATGATGGAAAACGCTTATGTGGAGATAGCGCCCCATAAGGTCTGCGCTTATATGTATGATCTGGCGAATGCGTTTAATCATTTTTATCATGAAACGAAGATCCTGACGCAGGAGGATGAGGGGAAGAAGGAGGCTTATATCGCGCTGATCGCGCTGACCCTCGGCGTGATGGAGGAGTGCTGCCAGGTGCTCGGGTTCTCGGCACCGGAGAGGATGTAAAAGGAACCGCCATCAAATTTTTGCAAATTTCTAAAAAAGTTGTTGACAAGCACCCTCATTTAATTGTATACTAGCAAGGCAGTCAGATAATTCCAGATTTATTTGACTGCTGACGAACCAAGTTCGATGGGATCTTAGCTCAGCTGGGAGAGCATCTGCCTTACAAGCAGAGGGTCATAGGTTCGAGCCCTATAGGTCCCATTTAAAACTTTAAAACAAAAGATTTGTATGATATATGGCGAGATGGCTCAACTGGCTAGAGCGTCCGGTTCATACCCGG
>CANSLJ010000011.1 GCA_947647735.1 uncultured bacterium
GCGCGCCAGATTGTGGCTCTGGAGGCCGAGGGTTCGAGTCCCTTTACCCACCCTGAAAGTTCTCAGCGGGCAAAAGAGATTTGTAGAGGCAAAGAGCCGTGATGGGCTATCGCCAAGCGGTAAGGCACAGGACTTTGACTCCTGCATTCGCTGGTTCGAATCCAGCTAGCCCAGTTTTGTAATATATGGGCCACTAGCTCAGGTGGTAGAGCACTTGACTTTTAATCAAGTTGTCCGGGGTTCGAGTCCCCGGTGGCTCATTGTGAGGTAAGTTTTTTAGCGCCAGGTCGTTAAAAAACTTATTTTTTGTGAATAAGGAGAACCGTCCCGAAAATTTCGGGCGTTTTTCTTTTGTGTGTTCAGGATTTATACAGAAGGAGGAAAATGGATGGAAGAAACGATGGTAAAAGAAAACAAAATGGGCGTGATGCCCGTCAATAAGCTGCTTGTTACGATGTCGCTGCCGATGATGATCTCCATGCTGGTGCAGGCGCTTTACAATATCGTGGACAGTATTTTTGTGGCAAGGATCGAGGAGAAGGCGCTGACAGCAGTGTCGCTTGCGTTCCCGATCCAGACACTGATGATCGCGGTCGGTGTGGGAACTGCTGTCGGTATCAATGCCCTGCTGTCAAGGTTTCTGGGAGAAAAGGAATTTGAGAAGGCGAATACCGTGGCGAAAAACGGTATTTTTCTGGCGCTTGTCAGCTATCTGATGTTTCTGTGCATCGGATTGTTTGGTGTAAAGATCTTTTACACGAGCCAGACGACGGATGCCGTGATCATCAAATATGGTGTGGATTATCTGACGATCGTCTGTGTGGCTTCCTTTGGCATCTTTACGCAGGCTACCTTTGAAAAGCTGCTGCAGTCAACGGGAAAGACGGTCTGCACGATGATCACCCAGGGAACCGGCGCGATCATCAATATCGTTCTCGATCCGATCCTGATATTCGGCTATTTCGGCATGCCGAAAATGGGTGTGGCCGGGGCGGCTGCGGCAACCGTGATCGGGCAGTGCGTGGCGGCGATCCTGGCGGTGGTCATCAATGCAAAGGTGAATACGGAGATCCATGTGGGTATGAAGGGCTTTAAGCCGAGTGGAAAGGTTATCAAACAGATCTATATGATAGGCGTTCCTTCTATTATAATGCAGGCGATCGGCTCTCTGATGACTTACGGCATGAACCGTATCCTGATCACTTTTACGGATACGGCGACAGCGGTGTTCGGGGTGTACTTTAAGCTGCAGAGCTTTGTGTTTATGCCGGTGTTTGGTTTAAACAACGGAATGGTGCCGATCATCGCCTACAACTATGGGGCGGGGAGTAAGGAGAGAGTGGTGAAGACCTTTAAACTGTCCGTCTGTTATGCGGTGGCGATCATGGCGTTTGGCGTGGTCATCATGCAGTGTATTCCGGACAGGCTTCTTCTGCTTTTCGATGCCTCGGAGACGATGCTCGGCATCGGCGTACCGGCGCTGCGGATCATCAGCACCTGTTTTATCGTGGCGGCATTCTGTATTGTGACAGGTTCCGTTTTTCAGGCGCTGGGCTATGCCTGGTACAGCATGATCAACTCCATCTGCAGACAGCTTGTGGTGCTGCTTCCGGCGGCATACCTGCTCTCCCTTACAGGGGTGCTGCAGAATGTATGGTGGTCGTTTCCGGTCGCGGAGGCGATGTCCGCGATGGTGACGGTGTATTTTCTGGTGAGGATCTGGCGGAAGGTGATTTCCCATATCGGGGAGTGATTTTGCTTTACACTTTGGCGGAAATTGGCTATAATATTTTTATATGGAAAACAGGACTGAAAGGGTATGAAGTTGCCGGGCGGGAGAAGGCTTTGTACCTTTTCAGCGATAATAACGATAATATGCAGTTATGGCGGAATTGGCAGACGCGCAGGATTTAGGTTCCTGTATCGCAAGATGTGTGGGTTCAAGTCCCACTAACTGCATTATGGTGTTCTCTGGCAGAAAACGCAATAGATTTTGTGCGTTGATTATGGTAGAATATCATTAAATATGTACTGTTTACAGCAGGTAACCGTTTCTATGATCAGGGAGGTGGGCGTATGACTGAAAAGGAAATGATTCAAAAAAATATTGAAGAATTTTCCAGACTGCAAACATATATGTTAGCGACTGATAAAGATTCAGATGGGTATAAGCTCATGAAAGACCGTTATACTGAATTGAAAGTTATTTTAAATTCTTTCGGAATCAATCTTACTGAGATTGATAAAATCAAGGAATGATAATGTTTTTGACAGGCGGATATGCATAGCTCCCGGGGCAGCGCGGGGGCTTTCATATTTTTTTTGAATTTTTTTCAAATAACCTCTAAAGTTTTCCTCAAACAATCCGAAATATGTAATAGCAGCGGAGAGAGACTCCGTTGAAAGCCGAAAAGCACGGAGGCGGTTAGCCTAGGGGCCAAATCAATGCTCAGCGGCGAAATTTATTAAAGAGAATTACCGCAAGAAGCGGAACAAAGTTACAGGAGACAGGGTTTCATGTGACTTACAAACATTCACGGGGCGAAAAGTCCTTCACCGGTACAAAAGGAGTTGTGCCGAGTAAAAAAGTATATGGAGGTACACTATGGTAGTACAACACAATCTTACAGCTATGAACTCCAACAGAATGTTGGGCGTAACCACAAGCCAGCAGGCTAAAGCAACAGAGAAGCTTTCTTCCGGTTACAAGATCAACCGTGCAGCAGATGATGCAGCAGGCCTTGCTATTTCCGAAAAAATGAGAAAGCAGATCAGAGGTCTTACACAGGCTTCCGCAAACGCACAGGATGGTATCAGCGTAGTACAGACAGCAGAGGGTGCTCTGGCAGAAGTACACGATATGCTGCAGAGAATGAACGAGCTGGCAGTTAAGGCAGCTAACGGCACACAGTCTGAATCCGACCGTGAGTCCATCAACGCAGAGATCAAACAGCTGATCACAGAAATCGACCGTGTATCCGAGACAACAAAGTTCAATGAGACTTATCTGTTGAAGGGTGACAAGAATTCTGTTAAAGGTTATTCCTATGGTTATCAGACTATCGCAAGCAGCACAGCTGGCGGCGTAGTTATGACAACAGCAGCAAACGGTCTGACAGCGAAGATTACCTTCAATAAGAACGCAAGCGGTGCAGCGCAGAACGAGATCATCAACGCTCTGAAGAACTCCGGTATCAACATCAGAGTAACCATCTCCAGAACGACAGATGCTGGTAAGGCAGGCGCAGCAGGCACAACAACAATTACGCAGTATTCCGTGGCACTGGTTGGTGCGGTTGCAGATAAGTACACAATTACTACAACTGGTGATACAGGAAGAAGCTTTGCAATCAAAGATGTTACGGGTAAGACAATTGCGACGATCACAGCAACTGCTTTGAAGAGCGGTATGACAGCAGCTGGCGTATATTCAGCTAACGTTGTTGCGAATAAGGTGACAGCAGCATATCGCGCAGGTGAGAGCTATGGTTTCTATGACAAAGACGGCAACAGGCTTGCGGAGAATGCGCTGACGAAATACTTCACTTCCAACGTTACAAGTGATTCGAAGGTAACAAGTGCGGCAAGATCCGACGCTCCTACAGTATACGACGCAGTTGGTAACAGAATTAAACTGACAGAGATGGCTCCGAGAGTACAGGGTACTCAGGACATCATGGGCAAACTGCAGGTGGGTCTGCATGTAGGTGCTGACGCGACAACCAACAACCAGATCACAATGAACATCGAGACCATGAGCGCGAAAGGCCTTGGTATCTCCGGTGTGAGAGTTGATACGGCAGACGATGCGCTCAGAGCAATCGAGACAGTAGCAGCAGCACTTGCCAAAGTATCCGCTCAGAGATCTGACCTTGGTGCTGTACAGAACAGATTAGAGCACACGATCAACAACCTGGATAACGTTGTAGAGAACACCACATCCGCTGAATCTGCTATCCGTGATACAGATATGGCTTCCATGATGGTTCAGTACTCTAACAACAACATCCTGGCTCAGGCTGGTACATCCATGCTGGCTCAGGCTAACCAGAGCAACCAGAGTGTTCTGTCCCTGTTACAGTAATGAACATTTAAAAATAGCTTAGAAATCTGTCGGTTATAGTGACCTGAACCCTGGGATGTAATACGAAGGAAACTATACTGAAAGATTACATATAAAGCTGTAAGGAAGCTGCAACAGCAGCGAATCAGATAAGGGCGGCGTCAAAACCGCCCTTATTTTTCGGAAAGGACAGGTTTATCATATGAGTACAAAACCGGTATTATCTATTTCATTATTATGTTCCGGAAGGGCAAAAACGACAAAGAAATGCCTGGACTCTTTAGCGAGTCTCAGGGAGAAGGTTCCCAGCGAACTGATCATAGTGGATACCGGGTGCGATGAGGAGATGCAGGCGCTTCTTCGGACCTATACGGATATTGTCATCCCTTTTACATGGTGTAACGACTTTTCCAAGGCGAGGAATGTGGGGATGGACGCCGCACAGGGTGAATGGTTTATGTATCTCGACGACGATGAGTGGTTCATCGATACGAAGGAGATCGAGGATTTCTTCCTGTCCGGAAATTATAAAAAATATTATTATGCGTTATATATTCAGCGAAATTATATGAGCCTGGACAAGGAACTGGTCACAGATGCCTGGGTGTCCCGTATGGTCAGCATGAAGAACAGGCCGAGATTTATCAGCAGTATCCATGAATACTTTTATCCGCTGTATGATCCGCATATTTTATTACATTCGGCGGTGGAGCACTTTGGCTATTTCTTCCAGAATAAAGAGGAAGAGCGCGCCCACGCCAAGAGGAATACAACGCTGCTTCTCGATATGATCAAGAAAAGAAGAAAGGAAGTTCGCTGGTGGACTCATCTTCTGCAGGAGTACCGTGCGCTCAACGAGTATGCAAAGCTGGAGGAATGGAGTCTGGACGGTATCAGGGAATTCAGAAATGAAAGCATTCCGAATACCAACAGGGAGAGAGGTGCTTTCTATTGTGCCGCAATAGAGGCGGAGATTCAGAGCTGTTATTATGAGGAAGCGGAGAAGAATTTCAAAAAGGCGCTGGGGGATAACCGGAATACCGATTTTTGCCGGTTGCGGCTGTACAATCTGGGACAGGAAATTTATTATAAGACCGGTAATTATAAAGAATCGCTGAAATGCAGTGAGAAGTATGCGGAATACTATGAATTGCTGAAGGACGATGAAGAAAAAAAGCAGGAAGAGACAGCATTTTTTGTGCAGTATGCGTTGGAGCAGTCGGGTATCAGCACCGGTTTCGGTATTTACATTTTAGCTGCTTTGAGACTGGGGGATACTTCCATCCTGAAAAAATATTTTAATGTGTTCGACTGGAACGGGCCGATCATGCTGTATGAGCATTTTACGGATGACCTGATCGATATACTGGCGGATCTTCCTTATGATGAGGAAGTGACTCCTCTTCTGGAGGTTATGGCGAAGCGCCCCGGATATGATTTACTGTGGAATGCCATACAGAAACTGGAGACAGAGGAGAAAGAATCTGAAAAAGCGCAAAACAGATTTCACAGGATCGCCGAGTATTTCATGGGCATTGAAGCGCCGTATTATTATGTGTGGTATCTGAAGGCTCTTTATGCAGACAATATAGGGGAGACAGAGAGGCTTTCCTATTATATTGACAGGCTTTTCGGCTGCGTCGCGGATGTTTTTCAGTTGAATTTTAAGATATTTGAGATTCTTGAGAAATATCATATCGATGTGTGGAAGGCTTTCGAGGTCGTTAAATTTGACAACTGGAAGATAGGCGTGGATGCCTTCTTTGAAAACAGCATGCCTGAAGTGAGGCGCAAGATAGAAGAATATGCAGAACGGAATAAATCTGCTGAGATGTCGGAAAAATCGAAAGTGCGGTACGAATATTTTGCTTTAAAAGTTGCGGAAGCGAAAGTTGTTCAGAGGTATGCAAATGATGATTATTACTCCCTGCAGGCGCGGTTTCAGGATTTTACATCAAAGAGCCTTGCCTTTTACAGGAAATATTTTAAGGAAAGCGCTTTTACCGGGGAGATGGAGCTTCTGCCGAAATCCTGTCGTGTAGCAGTAAAATGGGAACAGGTGATACAGGGACAAATCGAGGGAGACAGGCAGAAGGTCGGGAAGAATATAAAAGAGGCACTTGGGCTGTTTCCGGACTTTGACGATATGATCCAACTCTACGCAAGGTGCTATGCGGCTTCCGAGGAAATGAAACTGGCAGAAGAGGAAGAGAAGGCAAAGGAGGCCAAATCGCAGATGCGGACGATGGCAATTCAGGTGAAGGCAAAGATTCCTGCTCTTCTGGCGCAGGGGATGGCCGCTGAGGCTTATCAGGTCCTGCAGCAGCTGAAGGTGCTGGTTCCGGATGATGAGGAACTGCCGGAGATGGAGAAGAGAATTTTGGCGCGGATGCAGGGATGATGATGCCGGAATATAAATTATGATGTTGGAATACGGAAGGAAATTATTTCCTTCCGTATAAATTGTTTTTGTTCTAATTGGAAAATTTGCGATATGAACTTGTTAGTATATGTATCTTATTATATAATAGCAGATGAGATAGAGAGAGCAGAAGAATATGGATGGAAAAATGGATAAAAAGATAACGAAAGTAATCACATATGGAACATTCGATTTATTTCATCAGGGGCACTATCGGCTATTACAGAGAGCAAAGCAACTGGGAGATTATCTGATCGTGGGAATCACTACAGAGAGTTATGATAAAACAAGGGGCAAGCTTGGTGTGGTGGATTCCATTATGACGCGGATTGAAAATGTGAAAAAGACGGGGTTTGCGGACGAGATCATTATCGAAGATTCACCGGGGCAGAAATTCAGCGATGTAAAAAAATATAATATAGATATTTTCACGGTGGGTTCAGACTGGACAGGGCAGTTTGATTATCTGAAGGATTATTGTAAGGTAGTCTATCTTGAGCGGACAAAGGATATTTCCAGTACTATGCTCAGAGAGCAGAAACAGCAGATTCAGAGAATCGGAATCATCGGAAGCGGCAGGATAGCGAGCAGATTTATTCCGGAAGCGAAACTGGTGAGCGGCGTCAGCACTCAGGGGGTTTATAATCCACATAAAGAAAGCGCTGTGGAATTTGCAGAAAAGTGGGACATCAATGCATATACGGAAAAGGAAGAGTTTTTTGAGGATATAGATGTCGCATATATCGCAACACCGCACGATATGCATTATGCATATATTAAGGAGGCGCTGGCGCATGGAAAACATGTAATCTGTGAGAAGCCGCTCGTATTAAAAAAGGAACAGGCAAAAGAGGTTTTTGCAGAGGCAAAGGAAAAGGGGCTGATACTTTTCGAGGGAATCAAGACTGCCTATTGTCCGGGGTTTCAAAAACTTTTAGGAATAGCCTGCAGCGGCATGATCGGAAATATCCGAAATGTGGAGGCGTGCTTTACAAAACTGGAATCTCCCGGCAACAGGGAAATGAAAGATAAGCAGTATGGCGGGAGTTTTCTTGAATTAGGAAGTTATGTGATGCTTCCTATCCTGAAACTGTTTGGGACAGAATATGAAAAAATAGATTTTGAAACGATCAATGATGAAAACGGACTGGACATGTTTACAAAGGTTTCCCTGCGCTATTCGACCGGAGTTGCAACGGCAACCTGCGGGCTCGGCGTGAAATCTGAGGGAAGGCTTCTTATTTCAGGCACGCTGGGCTATATTGTGGTGGAGGCACCCTGGTGGAAAACGTCCTATTTTGAAGTACATTATGAAGACGCCGGAAGAGTGGATAAATATTCGGAAATCTTTTTAGGGGACGGACTGCGCTATGAGATCAGTGATTTTCTGGCATTGCTGAATCGAAAGGAAAAGAACGCTTTTAAGCTGACCAGAAGCGAGTCAATCGCTCTGGCAGGTATTATGGAAACATTTATGAAAGAAAATCGGTAAGGGATACGCAAGTGTTTACAATGGATCAGAAAACCCTGCGAAAACTTCAAATGGCTGAACTGGAGATGCTGGAGGAACTGGACCGCATCTGCAGGAAAAACGATATTCCGTATATTCTGGATGGAGGAACGATGCTCGGTGCAGTACGCCACGGAGGATTTATTCCCTGGGATGATGACATCGATGTGCGCATGCTGCGAAAGAATTATGACAGGTTCTGTGAGATATGCAGAAAAGAACTGGATCAGAAATATTTTCTGCAGACATATCGGACAGATCCGGGATATCGATGGGAATATGCAAGGATTTTAAAAAACGGCACAGTCTTTAAGCGGAAGGGGCAGCAGAAAATGACCGCCCGCAACGGTATTTTTATTGATATTTTTCCTGATGACAATCTGCCGGAAGGATATGCGGGAAAGAAATTATGCACCTGTGTCTCCTGGCTCTGCAGGAAACTCCTGTATTCGGAGGTCGGGGCGCTCAATAAGGAGAGACTTGCTTCCTGGCTCGGATTTCGCTTTCTGAATATGTTTCCAAAAGAATGGGGACATAGGGGGATGGAATATTTAATAAGAAGATATCAGGATAAGGATACTTCTTATGTGAGATGTCTGAGCTGGGGAGCTGCCTTTGAGGCCAGAGGATTTTTAAAAAAGTGGCATACAGAAACAGAGGAGTATATTTTTGAGGGATTGAAAGTTTGGGGACCAAAAGATGTGCAGGGTTATCTCTCCCATATTTTCGGTGAGAATTATATGGAGCTGCCTCCCGAGGAAAAGCGCCATCCGGGCCATGTGGCAGATTATATCGGTTTTGGGGAAGAAGAATGAAGTTTGAGGATTTCAAAGGAAAAGAACTTGTCATATATGGAGCAGGGCATGTAGGGAAAAAGTTCTATCGGACACTGCAGAGGCATGGGTTAGAAAAACAAGTGTTATGCTTTGCTGTGACGGGACAGGTGGAGAAGGAAGCATTGATAGAAGGACTGCCTGTGAAGTGTGTTTACGATGTTTCAATCAGGAGCGATACGCTGGTCTGTCTGGCGGTTCATGAGTCTTTACTGGAAGAAGTAGAGAAAGTCGTCAGATCGATAACGGAACAATATATCTGGATCTATCCGTATTTATATGAGCTGATGTTTGGGGAGCCGGAGCAGAAAGAAAAGGAAATCGAAATTTCGAAGATACTGAAAACCTGC
The DNA here is from genome assembly GCA_947647735.1 of uncultured bacterium. Classification (GTDB taxonomy): domain Bacteria; phylum Bacillota; class Clostridia; order Lachnospirales; family Lachnospiraceae; genus 1XD8-76. Next base: position 9,179 of record CANSLJ010000011.1, read on the forward strand.
CGGGATGATGCCAGACTGGCAATCAGGCTGGCAGCTGTTGAACAATATTATGGTAAAAATTCATTTGGAAATGATTATTATAAAAGAGCGCAGATGATGCATTGTGCGGAGCATACCGCCGGGCAGAGGCTGCAGCAGTTTGAGCGCCTTATGGAGGACTGGGAGAAATATGGATACCGGAAAGAATACCCGCTCTCGTTAAACAGAGGATACGAAGTGATCGACGGAAACCATCGACTGGCGCTGGCGGTATATCACGATAAGAAGAGGATTTTTTGCAATATCTATCCTACAGAGATACCTCTGACAGGGATTCATGGACAGGAGCCGGTGATGCCGGCGGAGGTGCTGATGCGGCATGGGTTTACGCGGGATGAGATAGAAAAACTGGATGAGGTGCAGAGAAGGTATATGGATGCATATGGAGAATAAAGAAGGGCAAAGACAGGGCGCGGTAAGTGTGATCGTTCCGGTTTACAATGTGGCGGGGTGGCTGAACGAGTGCATGGAATCGGTGGTAAATCAGACATTTGGTGATTTTGAGGTATTACTCGTGGATGATGGTTCCACAGATGAGTCGGGAGATCTTTGTGATATCTGGGCGGGGAGAGATGCCCGGATCAGGGTGATTCATAAAGAAAATGCGGGGCCTTCGGCAGCCAGAAATTGTGGGATTTCAGAGGCAAAGGGAGCATATTTTTCTTTTTTAGATTCGGATGATGTGATCGGTCCGTCTTTTCTGGAAAAAATGTATGAAGCGATCACATGTGAAGATGCAGATATGGCGGAATGCGATGTATGGCGTGTAAACAGTATAACCGGAAACAGGACGCTGCGCAGGGTGTCCGGTGTAATGGGAAAAGAATACTCTCCGGAGGAACAGATGGAGTACGGGTATACAGCAATCTGGAAATGTATGTTCCGAAGAGAATTGTTTACGGAGAACGGGATATGGTTTCCTGACTGCCATAGCGAGGCGAGGGCGTTGTACCCGCTGCTGCTGAGTTTGAGCAAAAAGCGGGTTTATGTGCCGGAGGCACTTTACTATTACAGATTGTTTAGGGAAGGTTCTTTATCGGCGGCACCGAGGAAGACAAAAGAAAGCGGAACAGAGGGAATAAGAGCCTATGAGATTTTAATACAGAGCTTCAAGGAGCATAGGATTTATGATGAAAAGCGGGAAGTCTTAAAGAAGCTGATCATCACGAAACTATCGGATCTGCTGGCTGCATTTTATACACAGAGACAGACACAGGCATTCGGACTGTTGTCAGAAGGGTACCGCCGGTTTGTAAAGCAAAATTTTCCGGAATATCAGGACAGAGTATATTTGAATATCGGGGGATATAACCTAAATAAAATTTTGAGCAATATGAATCTGCTGCACGATCCCGCCGGAAGAATTAATTTTTCCAGCCTGATCAGTCTGATGCATCCGATTGAAGACAGTCCTGCCATCCGGCATAAAAACAGATATCGCCTGATCATGCTGGAGCGGGAGAGAGATAATTGTTTCTGGAGTCTGATGGAGGGGCGAAGGCCGGACTTTGTAGTGCTGGACTTTATAGAGGAGCGATTTGATATGATCGCTTATGCGGGAGGGTATCTGACAAAGAGCGATGCCTTTGACGATTGTGAGACAGAGGCGGAGCCGGAGAAGGTCGTTCTGCGGAGAAGTGAGGAATGTACGAAGTTATGGCAGGAAAGTGCGCTTGCATTTATACGGCGTATGGAAGAGCGCTATTCAGGTACGGATATCATACTGGTGAAGAATTATCTGGCAGAGAAAAAGGGGGATGTAAACAGTCAGGCGTATTTTGACGGACTGGATGAAATACAGAAGATAAACAAGGTGCTGGAAGGGTATTATTCCTTTTTTGAGGAGCACTGCAAAAAAGTGATAATAATAGAGGCATCCGAATGTCAATATTATTTTACGGATAAAGAATATGAATATGGTGCAATACCTTCCCACTTAAATGAATTGGTGAACAGGGAAATAGCGAAAAAAATAGAGAGCTGCATTGGAATATGAATGACATGAAGGGAAAACTGGAAGAAAAATATAGTGCATTATTTCAGAAGTATGACCTGGGGTATCCACTGGAGGCAAGGAGGATCAACGGCATCATCAGGAAATCTTTGCAGGGTTTTCTGAAAGGTGCGGTGACGCCTGCGATTTATTGTAATGGGGGCCATACGCAGATGCTGATGGCAGACTTTATATATGACCTGAAGAAGGTGAAGTATATTGTGGATAATTATGCTTCCTCGGATGAAAACACCGGTTTTTCTTTGATCAAAGATGCGGAAATGGAAGCTGTGGGGGTCGACGCCATTATATTATCAACTTTTAAGTTTCGGGAGGATCTAAAGCAGAGCCTGAAAGAGAAACATCCAGATATTCCGGTTTTGGATATATACGATGAGTTTGAAAAAAACGGTCTCAAGATGCAGGCGGATTATTATTACTCCAATCATCCCTATCATAATTATCACAGTATTAATTATCTGCAGAGGGAAATAGCGGGGACCGTTGATGTCAAAAAGCAGAAAACACTCTATAAAGAATTAATTACAAAATATATTCAGATAAAAGATTTTAGGACAGCGCTTCTAAAAGTGCGGGAGAGAATGAAAATAGACCGCAGTGGATGGATACTGGAACTGAAACAGGATCTGGAGGAACTTTACGAACTGGAAAAAAGGGCAGCGGCCTCTGTTTCCGAGGATGCGGTTCTAATGCTCTGTCTGGACGCGTTGAGGTACCAGGATCTCTCCGATGAGGATATGCCGAAGCTGAAAAGGCTGCTGGATGAGACGGCATACAGTTTTCGGAACGTGTATTCTTTTTCAACTTCCACATTTGAGAGCCTGGTACCGGTTTACAGCGAAAATGGCGATCTGCGCACGGCATATTATGAGAAAAATGTGGTGGATATTGAGGACTGCAGATTTGCGAAGTCAGCGGAGCGGCAACACAGGAAGATTTATATTTATGGAGATGTGGAACATTATATAGAGGGGAAGAATATTTACCATAGCGACAGTGCACAGACTGTCACGGAGAAATTCTGGGATTTTCTGATAGACAGCAGCAGAGATGAAAAGGGATTGTTTTATTTACATGAGCAGTATGAAAGCCATTTTACATTTTCTAATCCGTATACGACAGAGACACTGAAATCGGAAGGTACGGCAATGCTGTTTGATTTTCTGCCGGTGAAAGGCGGGCATTTACGTGCTGATTACAGGCGGCAGCATCAGGATGCTATTCATTATCTGGATGATGTGCTGGCGCCGTTCCTCGAAAAACTGCCCTGTAGAATGGTAGTTTATGCTGATCATGGAACTCTTGTTTTAGAGAAAGAGACAAAACTGTCAGAAGTGGAAAATATGGAATACACCTGTTCCGAGAGCTGGACCCGGATTCCTTTCATCATTCGTTCTCCGGAAACTGGTGTCGGAGCCTGTGATAAACTGATCAGTTTAATGGAGATAAGCTCTGTGATTACCAGTCTTTTGAATAAAGAAGATTATGTTACGACGGCTTTTAGGGGAAGGAAATATATCAAGATTGCCAGATCGGAACTGTATAATCCGGACTTTCGCTTTCTCTACGGAATGATTGGGAAGGAGCAATATCTGCAGGCGTTTGAGTGTTTTGTGTTTGAGGATGGTTATAAACTGGTTGTGTTTGAAAACGGTTATACAGAATTGTATCTGTTGCAGGATGGCCGGGATGTATTGATACTGGATGATCTGGAAAAAGAAAAACGTTTTGAGGAAATCCGAGATGAACTCACGGTGCTGGGCGGCAAAGAAGAGGTGAAAAGTGGATATTAGAGTATATGTAAAAAAAATAAAGGAACTGGGAATCGAAACGGTAACGGGTGTTCCGGATTCTACACTGAAAGTATTCTGTGACTATATAGGGAGCGAGGGGAAAAATATTTTTCCTTATCATATAACGGCTGCCAACGAGGGAGCGGCGATTGGGATCGCTATCGGAGAATATCTTGCAACAGGAAAACCTGCCTGTGTTTATATGCAGAACAGCGGGCTGGGAAATACGGTAAATCCTTTGACATCCCTTACCCATACGGATGTATACGGTATTCCGATGCTGCTTATGGTGGGCTGGAGGGGAGAGCCCGGGACAAAGGATGAGCCGCAGCATAAGTATATGGGAAAGATTACGCCTGATCTGCTGGAGGTACTGGATATCAGGTATACCGTTATCAGAAAAGATACAACGGAAGAGGAGCTGGAACAGGCTTTAAACGCAGCGAAGGAAGCGTTTGAAAGGAACAGGCAGTATGCCCTGCTCATTCAAAAAGGCGCTTTTCATAAAGAGGAAGAGGGTGTTTATGAAAATGGTTCTGTGCTGAGAAGGGAAGAAGCTGTGGGCATGATAGCCGGCTGGCTGGAAAAAGAAGATCTTGTGGTATCGACAACAGGGAAAATATCCCGGGAGATGTATGAGCAGAGTGATAGACAGATCGGAAACCACAGGCAGACATTCCTTACGGTGGGCGGCATGGGGCATGCCAATATGATAGCATGCCAACTGGCAAAAAGACTCCCGGGGAGGCGGATCATCTGTCTGGACGGCGATGGGGCGCTTCTGATGCATTTGGGGAACATGGCGGTTATCGGAGAACAGGCGGCGGATAACCTGATACATATCTGTCTGAATAACGGGGCACATGAATCGGTGGGCGGGATGCCCACCGGTGCGCCGGGATTGAAGTTTTATGAGATGGCCCAGAAAGCGGGATATCGAAGAGTACTGCAGGTCCAAAACGGGCAAGAATTGCAGGAAGTCCTTCCTGTGATCCGAAGGGAAAGAACTTTGACATTTCTGGAGATAGCTGTTTCCTTAGGGGCGAGGGAAGACCTTGGCAGACCGAAGGAGACGGCGAAAGAGAACCGGAAGAGTTTTATGGATAGGGTAAAGGAATATCAATGATCACAGATAGAGCATGGAGGCTGAAAGGAAGACGGAAATGAAGACAGTATACACATGTTTTTGCACAGATGAAATTCATGAGGGGCATATCAATATCATTAATCAGGCGAAGAAGTACGGGGAAGTGATCGTGGGAGTACTCTGCGATTATCAGATGATCCGTTATAATCGTTTTCCGGCGGTTTCCATAGAGGAACGGATGGAAATGGTAAGGCGGATAGAAGGTGTTTCCCGGGTTATTGTGCAGGAACAGATCATGTATGATGAGGTTCTTAAGGAACTGAAACCGGATTATATGATTCACGGGGACAACTGGTGTGAAGGGCCGATGACCATCCTGCGTGAAAACGCTATAAAAAACCTGAAAAAGTATGGCGGAGAGCTGATAGAAGTGCCCTTTACATGGAACGACAAGGTGAAAAAGATTGATGAGATTGCAAGGGAAAGACTGGCGATGCCGGAATTTCGCAGGAGCAGGTTGAGAAAACTGCTGGACATATGCGATATTGTCAAGACGATAGAAGTACACAGCGGGCTGACAGGATTGATCGCCGAGAAAACGGTGGTAGGCGATAAGAGCGGGCTTGACCAGTTTGATGCCATGTGGATTTCTTCACTCTGTGATTCGACGGCGAAGGGAAAGCCGGACATAGAACTGGTGGATATGACGTCCCGCATACGGACAATAGACGATGTGATGGATGTGACGACGAAGCCGATTATTTTAGATGGCGACACAGGCGGATTTGTGGAGCATTTTGTGTATAATGTGCGCACGTTGGAGCGTATGGGGGTCTCCGCTATTATCATAGAGGATAAAGTCGGACTCAAGAAAAATTCCCTGTTCGGAACAGAAGTGGAGCAGACACAGGATACGATCGAGAATTTCTGTGAAAAGATAAAAGCAGGGAAAAGTGCACAGAGGACAGAGGAATTTATGATCATTGCCCGCATTGAAAGCCTGATTCTGGAAAAGGGGATGGAAGATGCCCTGTGCAGGGCGCGGGCTTATGTAGAAGCGGGGGCGGACGGCATCATGATACATTCCCGGAAAAGGACGGCGGATGAGATATTTGCGTTCTGTGATGCTTTTCGAGTGGAAGATAAAAAGACACCGATTGTGGTGGTGCCGACGACATACAGCGATACATATGAATCAGAGTTGAAGGAACATGGGGTGAATATTGTTATTTATGCGAATCAGCTTACCAGAAGCGCATTTCCTGCCATGGAGCATACGGCGAAGACGATATTGGCAAATCACAGGGCGAAGGAAGTGGAGGAGATGCTGATTCCGTTTAAGGAGATTATTACGTTGATCGATATGTGATGTTGCTTGTCGGGATGGCCTGCAGGAAATGCAGAGCCTATGGCGCAGGGCTGAAACAAAAGTGATCAATCGGGGAGGAAGGACATAATGGCAGAATATGCGGTTCTTTCGGATATTCATGGAAATCTGTATGCGTTAGAAGCAGTGGTGACGGATATGGCTTCTTTTGAGATTGAGGGAGCTATATTGTTAGGGGACCTGATTGATTACGGGATGCAGTCCAATGAGGTGGTGGAATATCTTCGGGACAGATTTCCATATAAAATATTGTGTAATATATGGGGAAATCATGAGAGAGCGGTTATGTGCTCGGATTTTCAGCGGTTTTCCTCACAGAGGGGTGTGGAGTCGGCAAAACATACCGCGGAAATTCTTACTGACAGGACAAAGTATTACCTGGACAGTGAAATGCTTTCTGACAGCAGTTTCGAATTTTTGCTGGATGGATTGAAGTGTCTGGCGGTACACGGCTCGATGGATGATCCCTGTTGGAAAGCAGTATTTCCGGATAAGGTAAATGGAGATTACAGGAAGTATGATATCGTGTTTTCCGGGCATTCTCATTATCCACATGTCTTTACAAAATTTTATGATGCGGAGGATAAGGAGCGGAGAAATAAGCATGCGGTAATGTTTATCAATCCGGGGTCTGTAGGACAGCCGAGGAACCATAATCCTCATGCACAGTATATGATCTTTGATGCGGTACAGAGAAATATCGCAGTGAGGTCTGTACCTTATGATGTGGAGTCGGCTATGGAACTTTTTAATGGTTCGATTGATATGTTTTACAGGGACAGATTGGAGAAAGGGATATAGAGACAGGACATGAACAAATTATATGTGATCAGCGGCGTGACAGGAATGACGGGAAATGAACTGGTACATCAGATTCTGGAAAAAAAAGCAGATGAAAGCCATATCATCGGTTTTGATAACTTTTATGCATCGTCCTTGGAGACGATAGAGAACTGCCTTTCGGACAAAAGACTGGAGTTTTATGAATATGACATCAACAATGCGGAGCAGATGAGCCGGATTGAGGACAGGGTGAACGAGATAAAGGAAGGGTTTGAGGAGACAGTTTACATTAACTGTGCGGCGGTAGTACATACAGAGCATTTTTATCATGTGCATGAAACTTTTGAAACGAATGTTCTGGGAATGAAAAGTTTTCTGGAACAGGCGATCAGAGCAGGAGCAAAAAAATATATCAACTGTTCCACATCGGAAGTTTATTCCATGAATTCCTGGAATGAGAACGGCGGGGTGAAGGAGAGCGATTATATTACGTTGGCGGATGCGGAACACAGTCAGCGCACCAGCTATGCTGTCGGCAAACTGCTCACAGAATTTTTTATGAAGGATGCGGTGGAGAGCGGGCAGATACTTGGATGTTCCATCAGGTTTGCCAATGTGTACAGTAAGAATGAACGTTATCCGAAACATATCATTCCGTTTATCATTAACAGTTTCAGGGAAGACGGCAGGGTAGTCCTTCTAGAGAACAGTAGGAAAAATAAACGGACATTTCTGCATAATTATGACAGCTGCAGTGCTGTATTAGCGCTGGCCGGGACGGAGAGTGCGCTGGATGGCAGCATCTATAATGTGGCGACAGATGAGGAGATATCGATCATTGATCTGGCAAAACTGTGTGCGGAGAAAATGGGGATCAGAGAGCCGGTGATCACATTCAGCGGATATCGGGAATCCGATCCGGAGAGAAGGCTTTTGTCGACGGAAAAGATTCGTGAGAGAACGAACTGGAAACCGGTGATGGATCTGGACAGGGGATTGGATGAATGTATTGAGAGTTATCTTGCTGATTGAAAATGTTACTATAAAAAAAATATATATAGATAAGTAGGAGTGTAAAAATGCAGCTGGAAAGAAATATTCTTTTGAACCCTGGTCCATCGACAACAACAGATACCGTTAAAATGGCGCAGATAGTACCTGATATATGCCCACGTGAAAAAGAATTTGCCGATATTATGCGACCAATGCGAGATGAGTTTGTAAAAATTGTGCATGGTGATATTGAGGAATATACATCTGTTTTATTCTGCGGTTCAGGTACGATCTGTATGGATATAGCATTGAATTCTCTTCTTGAGGAAGGAAAAAGAGCGTTGGTTATCAATAATGGCTCATATAGCCAACGTGCTGTAGATATTTTAAAGTATTATAATATGCCATTTTTAGAAGCGAAGCAATCTGTAATTGAGCCACCGAACTTGATTGAGATTGAAAATATATTGAGAAGTAATAAGGACATTGGATATGTATATATTACTTATCATGAAACAGGTACAGGACTTTTAAATCCGGTAAAAGAAGTTGGGAAGATTGCGCATAAATACGGGGCATTTCTGATTGCGGATACAACTTCTGCCTATGCGATGATTCCTATTAATGTCTATGAAGAGAACATTGATTTTTGTATGGCCTCTGCACAAAAGGGGATTATGGGGATGACTGGTTTATCTTATATAATCGGGCGCAGAGATATTATAGAGAGATCAAGGAATTTTCCAAAGCGTTCTTACTATTGTAATTTGTACATGCAATATGAATTTTTTGAAGCGACAGGGGAGATGCATTTTACTCCGCCGGTACAGACGATTTATGCAGCAAAGCAGGCGCTGAAAGAATACTGGGATGAAGGAGAATTACAAAAATGGAACAGGCATAGGAGGATTATGTCTGCTATCAGAGAAGGGATTGACAGATTTGGGTTTCGTGAAGCATTGGAACGTAGTGTGCAGGCAGGGCTTGTGACAGCAATTCTGTATCCAGATGATGAGAATTGGGATTTTGAAAAAATTCATGATTACTGTTATAGGCATGGTTTTACAATTTATCCAGGGAAAATGCAAAATCATAAAACGTTTCGGTTATGTGCCTTTGGTGCGATAGATGAACAGGATATAAAAAGATTTTGGCATGTTTTTGAGGATGCTATGCGCGAGAATAGGGTTTCGATTCCGGTTGTATATAATGAGGTTGATGATGAATGAAATAGCGATTTTAATGGCAGCGGGATTAGGAAGCAGGATGAGTCCTCTAACAGATAAAATAGCGAAACCGTTAATAAAAGTACACGGGATTCCTATGATTGAGACAATAATAGATGGTTTGAAAGAGAGGGGGATTTCCCGTATTTATATTGTTGTCGGGTATAAAAAAGAACAGTTTCAGTATTTGACAAGGAAATATCAGAATTTATTTTTAGTGGAAAACAGAGATTATTCTAAAAAAAATAATATGGCATCTATCTTTGCGGTGGCAGACCTTATGGGACAGGAAAATTGTTTTATTTGTGAGGCCGACTTGTATGTAGCAGATAACTCTATCTTTCAGGAAAAACTGGAGGATTCCTGCTATTTCGGGAAATTGGTCAAAGGATATTCAGATGATTGGCTGTTTCTTACTGATAGGCAGGGAAGAATCACATGTATAAAAAAAGGGGGATACAATGCCTATAATATGGCAGGAATTTCTTATTTTAGAAAGGAAGATGCCAATATAATTGCAAAAGTAATAAAAGAGGCATATGGAGTACCAGAGAAAGGAGAACTTTTTTGGGATGAAATTGTGGATCAAAATTTGGACAGTTTACATCTTAAAATACATCCAATTGAAAAAGAAAAGGTATTGGAAATTGATACAATAGAAGAACTTGCTAGAATAGATAAGATATATTCAAATTTTCTGAAATAAATTATTTGGTGAATAGAAGATGAAAGTGGCAGTTATTACGGTGGCCGGGATATCCAGTCGGTTTAATGAGGGAATAGATGAGAAGGAAAGAAGTCTGAAAGCTATATATTCAGAAGGAAAAGCTTCAGATACTCTTTTGGCTCATCTGGTTAAAAAATGCAGTTATGCGGATAGGATTATTATCGTTGGCGGTTATAAATATGAAGATTTGAAGCAATACGTTACCAGGCAGTTTTCAGAGAGATATAAAGAGAAGATTATAGTGATTTATAACGAACATTATAAGGATCTGGCATCTGGGTACAGCTTGTATCTTGGGTTGGAGGAGGCGTTTCGCCTGCCGAATATAGAAGAACTGCTTTTTGTGGAGGGGGATCTGGATATAGATTGTAAATCCTTTTCAGACGTGGTGAATGCAGGCAAAGATGTTGTTACCTGTCATTGTGATCCTATTCAGTCGAACAGGGATGTGCTTTTATATCGGAATAGAAATGAAGAATATAAATATCTTTTTAACAACACACATGGATTATTGCAGATAGATGAGCCATTTTCCTGTATCTATAATTCGGGACAAGTTTGGAAGTTTAGGAATATTAAGAAGCTGAAAGAAGCAAACAAGGCTTTTTATGAGGAAAGTAAAGAGGGGACGAATCTATTTATCATACAAGAATATATTGAACGCATTTCAACGAAGGAAATAAAAGTAGTTTGTTTGGAGCAGTGGACGAACTGTAATACTCGTGAGGACTATAAAAAAATTAAGAAACGCTGGGAGGCGGAAGAATGAAAGCATTACAGGAAAGACTGCAGGTGATAGAGAGTCATGTCAGGGAAAATAGAATCACAGTTATGATCATGGGACTTGGCAGCGTCGGGACATATCTGCTGGATTATCTGGTGAGCAGAAATGATCCGGCACTTCATATTGTCGTTGCCGGGAGAGACTATGGGAAGATGGAGAAGAATGTCAATATCGTTAGGGTTGCGGCGCTGATCCGCGGATTGAATAAATCCCGGATTGATATAGAAGCGGGGGTTGACCTGACGGATACCAAGTCTGTGCAGAATGCGGTAGAAAAATATGCGCCTGACTTCATTGTGAATTCCAGTCGGGCTTATCCGGGATTAAAGTACGGCAGTATCAGTTGGGCGAATGTGCGTGCCTATGGTATCTGGAGCCCGCTGGCCATCCGGTTTACGAAGAATATCATGGAAGCCTGTGATGCTGTGGATACGGATGCCGTTGTGATCAATACTTCTTATTCGGATGCGGTGATTCCGTGGCTGAAAAGCGCCGGGAAAGCGTATCCGGACTTTGGATCAGGTAACCTGAACCATCTGGTTCCGCGTATCAGGTTTGCTGTGGCAAAAATGCTGAAGGCAGAGGATTTCTGGAATGTGGATGTAATGTTTGCGGCAGGACATTTTCATGATGTCTGTATCAGTAAGGAAGGGCAAACCGAAGGCGTGGAACTGCCGCTAAAGGTATTTTACAGAGGAGAGGAGCAGGATCTGCCTCAAAATGAGATATTTGCGGCGTGTAAGATCGCGATGCCGGTGGATGCACAGAGAAATATGATGAATGCTTCCAGTAATTATCAGATTATTACAGCGGTGATAGATGCTGTCAGAACAAAGGAGGATCAAAGGATATTTTCACCGGGGGTATTTGGAAATATAGGGGGATATCCGGTGCTTGTCGGCTATCGTGATGGAAGAATTGATGCATGGATCGATGAATCGGTGTTTGGCTTTCATGAAATGGAGCAAGTGAACAGGACATCTATGGCATTGGATGGGATAGAGGATGTCAGGGATGGAAAGCTTTATTATACGGATGAGCTGATCCGGAAAGGAGTAGATGCTTTTGGTGTGGAACTGCCGAAGTCTGTGGAGTATGGGGATATTGAGGAAGTGGCAGAGTTTATTATCAGAGAGATCATTTTGCCGCAGGTCGGGAAGAAAGAGTAAAGCAGGTATAAGGAAATATGCGGAAAATATTTTTTATTATTAACAGTTATTCCTGGGGTGGCGGTGCGGAAGCCCTGTTGACATTGATTGTCAATCATTTAGATCCGAAAAAGTATGAGATTGGGATCATGGAGATCATTCACGCGGATGTCAAGCAGGAATCCGTAAATGACAATATCAAGCTTTATCCTTATTATACATTGGCAGATGCACCTGACAGAAAAACCCGTATGTATTATGTGTATCATGAGTGGGATAAGGTGATTGGGGAGTATATACCGCAGGACTATGATCTGTATGTTTCTTTTAATTATTTAAAGCCTTCTTTTTTACTGCCGCCCGGAAAGAAGTGCATTGCATGGATTCATGGCGATGTTTATGATCTGGCGGCGGAGGACAAAGCGGAAGAGAGGCAGCTGCAGAATGATGCCTTTTATAAAGCAGACAAAATAGTAACGATCAGTGACATCACAACCCGGTCTGTTGAAGAGCTGTTTCCGGAGCATAAAGATAAAATTCAGGTTATATACAATGGTTTAGATATTGAAGCGGTACGAAAGAAAGCGCTGGAAAAGACGGATATCAGACTGAAACATCCGGCGATCATGGCGATAGGAAGACTGGATGAAAATAAAAATCCGCTCAGGATGCTTGCTGTATTTGAGAAGCTTTACAGGAAAATGCCGGAGGCACATCTGTATTATCTGGGCTATGGAAATCTTGAGAAAGATGTTTTGGAGCAGAGCGTCCAATATGGGATTCAGGATAATGTACATTTATTGGGGTATTATGACAATCCGTTTCCGATTGTGAGCCAGTGCGATGCGGTGGGGATGTTTTCTAAGGCGGAGGGATTTCCGATGGCATTACTGGAGGCTGTGGCGTTGGATAAGCCGTTTGTGTCTTCGATCATAGGTGGAGCCAGAATTCTGGCGAATAATGAGCAGTGCGGACGGGCCGTAGAGTCGGACGCGGAAGCTGTACAGGCATTTATGGGTATGCTGCAGGAAGATAAGGAAGGGCAGATAAGGAAGTGCAGAGAGTCGATAAAAAGGTTTAGGTTGGATGAGTATATCGGGCGGATTGAGAGATTATTTGATGCGGTAATGGAGGAATAAGTCAGGATGTATACTCCAAAAGAATTTGAGTGGGCAGTCAGGAACAGTAACGGGTTGGTATGTTACGGAACAGGTAAGCGGTTCCGTAGATTTATAGAGCAATATTCAGATTCAGATATTTTGCAATATCTTCGGTATTGTATAGATATAGACGAGGAGCTGCATGGTAGAAGTATTGAAATAGCAGATAGAAGCATTCCTATTCGTTCATTGCAGGCTCTTCAGGATATTAAGGAACAAAATATTATTTTATTGATTACCAATCTTTACTATGATCAGGTGCTGGATGATTTGGGGAGACGAGGTTATTTAGACGGAATACAATATTATTGTTTTACACATATATATGGAATGTTGTTGGAAGAAAAGGCTATGAAAAAAAGTATTCCGGCAGATATCAGAATTATTTCAAAGCCAGTTATCCCTAAAAAAATTCACTATTGCTGGTTTGGAGAAGCACCTGTACCTGATAAATACAGAAAATGGATGGAGAGTTGGAAGGAGTTTTGCCCGGATTATGAAATAATCCGATGGGATGAAAGTAATTACGATATTAAAAAAAATACATATATGTATGAAGCCTACCAGTGCAAGAAATGGGGATTTGTACCGGATTATGCAAGACTGGATATCATTTATGAGCACGGTGGTATTTACTTGGATACAGATGTGGAGTTGGTAGCAAATCTGGATGATATGCTGTATCAGAAGGCATATATCGGATTTGAAAGAGAAGAATCTGTGGCATTAGGACTGGGATTTGGTGCGGAAAAGAGAATGCCGCTCATAGGCGAGATGAGAGATTTTTATGAGGACAGACATTTTATAGATAAGAATGGAAATCCTGATCTAACGGCGAGTCCGATATATCAAACAGAATTTCTTTGCAAGAAGGGCCTGGTACTGAATGGAGAATATCAACGAATTGGTGACTTAGTGGTATATCCGGAAAAAATGCTGAGCGGGAAATGTCCGTATACAAGAAGAGTCCGTCTGACATCTTATACGAAATCTGTTCATCACTATGAGGCAACATGGGCAGATGATATGTGGAAGAGACGTAATGAGATGTTTGAGCAGGAGATGAACAGTTAAATATTATATAAGTCGGGGGAAGAAAAGCTGGATGAAAAGATATAAGAAGAAAGAGATACTGGAAACGGCGGATTTGTTAATAGAAGGAAACAATTATATTACAAACAATTACTCAATGGGCGATAGTATTATTGAAATCTTGTCGCAGAGTCAGGAAATGGCAATATTACTGGGAAATTGTCTGGAAACTTTTGGAGATTCGGCAAAAGAGCTTGTTTCGGTATTAGAAGATTATTGTGAAAAAATATATCAATTCAGTCAGAGCTTATCAGATGAGTTTACCTGCAGAAAAATAGCAAAGACAACAACTAGGCAGCTGGCAAACTTAAAGATAAATATTATAGATCAAATACCGGATGACAGAATAGAGATAGTTTTTTTACCCTATAAAGCATCTATGTGGGATTCTTTGGAAAGTGTATGGAGGGCGGCAAAAGAGGATCCGGAATGCGATGCTTATGTAGTTCCTATTCCCTATTATGAGAGGAACAATCAGGGAGAACTTGCGGTTATGCATTATGAGGGGAATCAGTTTCCGAAAGATGTGCCCGTAGTTCATTATATGGATTACAATCTGGCGGAAAGAAGACCAGATGCAGCGTTTATTCATAATCCATATGATCAGTATAATTATGTGACTAGTGTCCATCCGGCATATTATGTGCCTGAACTCAAAAAATATGTGGGGAAGGTTGCTTATATTCCGTATTTTGTGTCAGCAGAGCCTAACCCAGACAGTATAGATGCGCAGGAACAGAAAAAAGGATTTGTAGTAAAACCCGGAGTAATGAATTCGGATCTGGTTTTTGTGCAATCGGAAGATATGAAACGATTGTATGTGAACATTTTGGAGAGGGAGGTTCCGAATGTAAGCAGGGAGTATTGGGGGAATAAAATTTTCGGATTGGGATCTCCGAAATTGGATCGTGTTCATGGTACAAAACGTAATGATGATCTTCTTCCGTCTTCCTGGCATTCTCTGATTTATGGCAATGAAGGGAAACGTAAAAGGGTTATTTTTTATAATACAAGTCTGCATGATCTGCTGAATCAGGATAAGATGATGGATAAGATAGCAGATACATTGGCATTTTTTAAGGAGAGGGATGATTGTACATTGTGGTGGAGGCCACATCCATTGTATGAATCAACTCTGGCATCTATGATTCCGGACTTGCTACCAATTTACAGAAAAATCGTGGAGGATTATAAGAAAGAAGGATGGGGGATTTTTGACGAGGGTAAAGACCTTAATTGGGCAATCGCGGAAACAGATGCTTACTATGGAGACGGGAGTTCGGTAGTGCAATTATTTCAGGAAGCGGAAAAGCCAATAATGTATCAAAATACGGAGGTGAAAAATTCGGCTGATGAAAAAGCAGATGTTCCTATTTGGCCGTGTGCTTTTTGTGTAGATGGAGATGATATCTGGTTTGTGCATGGCAAGATAAACGTATTGATGCGTTACAATATGAAAGAAAAATATACTTATGTTATAGGGAAAATACCGAATGAAAAAATGTTTCGAGAGATGTTGTATTCAGCAGTTTGTAAATGGGGTGAAAAGATTTATTTGATTCCATGTTTTGCCCAAAAACTGACAGTTTATAATATTAGAGAAAACAGTTTTACCGAGATACCGGTTAAAAATATTAATCAATATGAAGAAAAGGGATTGTTTGAGAGAGCTTATAGGAAGGGGAAATACTTATATTGTATTCCTTTCTTATATGAAGCGATTTTAAAGATTAATATGGAAAGTGAGGAAATAGAGTACACAATAATTGGAAAAAAAGGGGACATATATATATCTGATGTGACGAAGGGTGGGAATGAAATAATAGCTATAAACGGGCACGATAATCAATTGCTTTTTTATGATATAGATCATTCGACTTTAAAGTTTAAAACCTTGGAAGATGTAGAAAAAAAGATAGTTGGGATTGCAGGTATAAAAGATAATTTGTATTTATTTGATATAAATTCACGGTCACTTATTAAAGTAGATAAAAAAAGTTTGCAGGAGAAAGATGTTTATAGAATTCCTTATAGGGCAATAAAATTAACAACAATTTCTTCAGAATTTATAATGATTGATTCAACATATGATAATGAAAAGAAAATTATAGATAATAAAAAAAGAGTTATTTTTGAGTCATATGAGAAAAATGAAGGTAAAAAGAGTGGTATGTATGCGATATATCATAGCGGTATAGAGGGGATGAATAATGCAGAGGAGAAAGTGTCTTTTTATTTTACCAGAGATAAGTATGTTATGTATCGATTTAATGAAGGAGAGATAGAATGGGAGGCTGATATGAGTTTATCTGTGGGTGAGATGAATAAATTGAAAGATTTGTTTTCGGGTATGATGCAGTTAAAAATTGATGAAAATAATTTGTTCAAATTAAGGGATTGGATAAAGACGATAGAAAATAAACAAAATATTTATTTAGAAGAGAGAGTTAGTTGTGGAGAAAGAATATTATCGCAAGTAAAAAGGATGGAAAGAGGAAATGATTAAATGTGAGAAAAAATATGATAATGTATATTGGTTTCTGCTGGATGGTTTACGTCCTGATTTTTTACATATAGGTGATAAGAAAAGTACTGAGCAAAACTTTTTTGATAAGTTATTAGAGCGAGGAACAGTATTTAATAATGTGGTAACAACTGGTGCAGGAACGTTTACTTCTATGCATTCTATTTTTACATCATTGCTGCCTTCCTATAATGGAGCGACCGGATGGACAAAGACAGCTTTAAGAAAATTTAACCAGAACATCTTTACGATAGCTGATTATTTTCAGTTGGGGGGGTATGAAACGTATGTATATGCAGATACAGATGGAGATAAACCGGTACCTTTGTCTGGGTTCAAGATATGGGAGTCTTGCGGTTATAGGAATATAATTAAGACAACTAATATGGGAAGGACAGAAAGATATAGGAAATTTATTGAAGAGATAAATAGGAGACAGAGAGGTAAATTTATATATTATCATACAGATTTATTGCATGATTTAAATTGTGGATTAGGAGAAGTTTGGAATAGTGAGAAATATGCTGAAAATATTTCTAGAACAGCAGAGGAGTTTGAAACATTATTTGCTGATCATCGAATTACAGGGAATGATCTTGTAATTATTTCAGCCGACCATGGTGTTATATTAGATAAAGATTTTTTACAGGATGGAATAAGAAATGGTGACAGGCAGTATGAAGAGACGGTGATAAGCTTTTTTGCGATAATTGGAAAAGGGATTAAGGCACAAGTTTTATCACAGCCGATTTCTGCATTAGATGAAGCGCCTACGCTTTTACATATAGCATTAAATCAATCTATGCCGGGACAGGGGGTGGATCGGTATGATTATATGCAAAATGGAGTTTATAGAGAAAGCATATTTTTTAGAGAAAAAAACACATATTGTGCGGATAGCAAAGATCAAAGCCCTTTAGAGTCAGATATATTTTATGTTAGAGATGGAAAATGGAAATATGTTTATGGAGTAAATGATCCGAGGTGTGAATGGTTGATTGATCTTGAAAATGATGGAGATTATCAGATTAATTTAGTAGATAAATATCCGGAGTTAGTGAAAAAATATAAGACGATATTAAAGGAGAGGTTTTCAAAATGTATAGGTTTTCAATATATTTCTAATCTGGGATTTGATAAGAGAGTGTTAGAGAAAAAGTTTTCTCTTGTGTTGAATGTAGATCAGATATGTAAAGAAACAATGGAATCGCTGTTAGATTTAGGAGGGGCATACCATGAAATAATACTTTATGGAAAAGAGGATGAGTATCCTGAATATAGGGATAATTATAAAGTGAAGATTGTAGAAAAATCTAATAAGAATAAAATTGACGAATTATGCAGTGGTGAATGGATAGTACTAATAAGCGAAAATGGCGAATGGTCTGGATATTTTCTATCAGATTTATATAGGTATATTCAAGGATATGAAGAAGAAACTGTGCGAATTACCAATAAAAATTTCCTGGCAGTTAAAAAGAAAGATTTAAATAATGCAGAGTGCAAAAAACTGGAAGTAAAAGGAGAAATTAGAACTATTACATACGCATGTAAAGATGATAAAGGGAAAAGATATATTTTATTTGGGTGCGGTAAAATAGGGAAAAGGGCTCTGGAGTATTTGGGAAAAGAGAATGTTTATTACTTTGTAGATAATAATTTAACGACAATAGGGGAAGAAAGATATGGAAAAAAAGTCATAGGTTTTGACGAACTGAAAAGGATATACAATGATTATACTATTGTCATTTCGGTAAGCCCTAATACGAATGCAGCATATGAAATAAAAAAGCAGTTAGAAGAGAGTGAAATTTATGATTATGTAATGTTTGATATAAATAGTTAATAATATTGAAACTGTATTTTGGGAAATGAGGAGTGTCATTGTGGATATAGAAAAAAAATTGGATGCAATAATCGAAAGATATCATATGGCTGAGAAGACATATTTTAAAGACAGCCTTTCTAAGATAATAAATATGGAGATTAAGAAGGCGACTGAGAAATATGGGAATAAGATTGTTGTTAGAGGGGTGAAATATCACGATGATGGAAAATATCCTTTATGCACTTTGATTGAAACAGCAGGAAATATTACTGCTGTCACGGATTTAAATCCCTTTTCTGATATGTTGCGGATTTCATCAGCTAAAGAGGTGGATTTTTTCTCTGCATCATGGCTTCCTTCTAAGGAGGAATGCGATATCTATCTGATCAATGCGGTGTCAAAAGGAAGAAATATATACTATGAAGTAAAAGAAAAATTAGAACAGAAAGGGATACATGTAATAGACTTATATAGAAGCATACGAATAAAATACAGTATTATTGTGGATAGGCCATATGATGACTACAGAAATGAATATGACTATACAAATAATTTACTTGGAGATGTAAGAAAGATATATCTTTCAGACAAATCTTTGGAAAATTTGAAGAAGTTATTGGGAACATGTCTTGTAGTGAGAGATTTTGTATCTTTTTTCAAGTATGCAGGGGAAGAACAGGGGCGGATAGAAAATGAAACAGAGCTGCGGGAATTGAAAAGAGACGTAGAAGATTTTTTAGAAGAAATAAAAGACGAACTGGATATAAGAAGGGAAAGAATAGGCAGTAAAGATATTGTAGTCCACTGGGTAGATCAAATTAGTTATGCTGAAGGAAATTTGCTTCCCAAATTGAGAGAAAGAATGCAAAAAGGATTGGATTTTGCAAGTGCATATACACATACACCGTATACACAGCCTACAGTCAGAATGATTTTCTGGAAAGAATTTCGAAAGGGGGGGAATGCGGCCAGAAGATATGAAGAAAAAAATATAGAGGACAGTGAATTATACAAAAAAATAACGTCTGCGGGCTATTCTTTTAAAGTGTGTGGGTATCTCGAGCAAATTTTATATAAAGATTATAGTCAGGATTTTAACAAAGAAAATGTTGCATCGGGAGTGCATTATTTCAGAATGCTTAATTCTATTTTGAATTCAGAAAAGCCGGTGGTTGGGATGATACACATTTTAAATGAGACACATGAGCCATATATGTCTCCGGAAGCAGACTGGGAAAACCGGACATTTGAATTTTATGATTCTTATAGTTCGGCACAAAAGAAGATTGAGATGTCGGCACGGTATATAGATGAAGTAATGGATTTTTATGATAAGCTCCTAGGGGATGGCATGATCCATATTTATATGAGCGATCATGGAAAATGGGAGGATATTGACAGGCGCAGGTTTAAGGATGAAGCTATGCACACATTGTTTGGTATAACAAACGCGGGGGTATGTGGAGAGGTTAAGAGACTTTTTTCTTATCAAAATTTTGACAAATTGATGGATTGGATTTTAGAAACAGCGAAACCAGAAGAAATGTTTTTTAATGATATTCCCATTTATTCTGAAGGATTTAAAACGGTGATACGTGAAAGAGCGGTGGAGCATGAAGAAATCTGTGCGGGATATTGTGGTTTAAATTTTGCGGAAGAGAAGTATGTTTGTTTGGAAAGTGGTATGGAATATTATTATAAAAAAGCGGATGGGGAATCTCACAATTATATAACTGATGATAAATGCAGGGATCGGGTAGAATATTTACGTGCCAGATGTAGTGAATTGAAGAAAACTATCTTGGAAGAGTAAGTTTAAGAATTTTGGAGTTTGAATGAAAAATGTATATATAATTTATGGAAGGCAGGAGCTATGAATTATACAAAGGCAGAAATGCTGCAATATTTAAAAAAGAATATACCGTCATTGCATATTTTACCTGTTTTTATAGTCAGAAGTGAAAATTTTTTGAAAAATCGTGAAGAAGAAGTAAAACATGTTATGGAATTTTCCAAGGGAGAATTATTGATTGTTCGGTCTTCCTCTGTTCTGGAAGATACAGAAGGGTACTCAAATGCAGGAAAATTTAAGTCAGTTATTAATGTTCTTCCGGATCAGAAGCATATTGAAGAAGCAATTAATGACGTCTATGCATCTTATGGTACAGAGGATGATGAGCAGATTCTGATTCAGCCGATGCTGAAAAATCTAAAGGGATCTGGGGTTGTTTTCACATCTGATATTGAGACATTTGCGGGGTACTACACAGTTAATTACAATGTGGGGAGTGATTCATCTGCTGTAACAGGCGGAAGTTCAAACGATCTTAGCACCTTTATCAGGTATAAAGAAAGTCGGATACCAATAGAAGATAAAGATATGCGGAATTTGTTGGATACCTGTAAGAAGATAGAGATTTTTTTGAATAATGATGCCCTTGATATAGAGTTTGCAGTTACTAATGATGGAACAGTTTATATTTTACAGGTAAGACCGATTGCCAGAAAAAATAAGAATTTTGAAACGAAAAAAACAGATCTGGCATCTACGTTAAAACGTATTTATAAAAAGGCAAAAAAGTTATCACAAAGACATCCATTTTTGCTGGGGAATACTACTTGTTTTGGTGTAATGACAGATTGGAACCCGGCAGAGATTTTGGGCGTCAGGCCTAAAAAATTAGCAATATCATTATATAAAGAATTGATAACAGACAGTATCTGGGCACATCAGAGATATGATTATGGATATCGGAATCTGACAATGCATCCGTTGATGATTTCATTTTGTGGAGTACCATACATAGATACCAGAATTACTTTTAATTCTTTTGTACCTCAAAATTTGAATGAAAGAATAGCAGAGAAATTAGTAGACTATTATCAGAATAAGCTGGCAGAATATCCTAAATATCATGATAAGGTTGAGTTTGAAATAGTGTATTCCTGCTATTATCTGGGGCTGCCTCAAAAACTGAAGGAATTGCTTTGTTATGGATTTAACGAAAATGAAATTTCAAGGATAGAGTACTCGCTGCTGGATTTAACAAATCGTATTATCAATCCTCAAGAAGGTTTGTATAAAAAGGATATAAATAAAATTAAGATACTTGAATCAAATTATGAGACAATACTCCGCTCTGATATATCTTTAGTAGATAAAATATACTGGCTCATAGAAGAATGCAAAATGTATGGAACATTGCCTTTTGCCGGAGTAGCAAGAGCCGGATTTATCGCAGTTCAGTTTTTGCGGTCTTTTGTTGAGACTGGAATTTTAACAAAAAGTGATTATGATTTATATATGAATTCATTGGACACTATAAATAAGAGGATGAATTCTGATTTAAAAAGATATTTTATGGGAGAAATTACATTTGAAGAATTTATAGATAAGTATGGGCATATTCGTCCCGGGACATACGATATTACTTCCAAACGTTATGATGAAGCATTTGATGAGTATTTTGATAAAGATTCTTATTTGACAATTGATAATGAACAGTCAGAATATGTCTTTACGGAGAATCAGATGGTCAGGATTCAGTTTGAACTAGAACAAAATGGTCTCCTTGTAACAGCTGATGAACTGATGTTGTTTATTAAGGAGGCTATAGAGGGGAGAGAATATCTAAAATTTATTTTTACAAAAGCGGTGAGCAAAATACTCCAGCTTATCGAGGAACTTGGAAAAAGAGCAGATATTGAGAAAGAAGATATGGCTTATCTGGATATTTCTGTGGTGAGACATTTATATTCAGATTTATATACAGGAGATATCCGAACTATTTTCGAACAAAACATTCGCAATAATAAAAAACAATATCAAAACGCAGTACAGATTAAGCTGCCCAGTATTCTGGTAAAGCCGGAAAATGTGTACTCATTTTATTTGTTGAATGAGGAACCTAATTTTATCACACAGGATAGAGTCATGTCAGAAGTGATAGTACTGGATGAGGCGAAGGAAAATTCTCCGGAAGGTAAGATTGTGTTTATACAGGCGGCGGATCCAGGATATGATTTTCTGTTTTCAAAAAACATAGCCGGATTGATCACACAATTTGGCGGGGCAAATTCGCATATGGCTATCAGATGCGCTGAACTTGGGATTCCTGCGGTTATCGGCGCAGGGGAAAAGAATTATACAGAATGGAAAAAATGGAATAAAATTATGATCGACTGCTTGAATAAAAGCGTGAAAAGGATATAAAAATGAAAAAAAATTTTATGATGTATCTTATAGGAATAAGTGGAAGTGGAAAAACAACGATCGCTAATGCATTATATGAAAGACTGAAGTCCTTAGAAACGGAAAAAATTCAGGTGATTGACGGAGACGTTATAAGAAAACAGTTTGGCGATATTTTTGGAAATACATATGAAGAACGGATGAAATGTAACCGCGTAGTACGGGTGGTGGTAAACTATTTGATTGACAATCAAATATCTGTGATTTTGGCACAAGTAGCGCCATATAAGGAAATGCGCCAGAAGGTTCGAGAGCAGTTTGGTGAACGTTATATTGAAGTGTATGTGAAATGTTCCTTGGAAGAATGCGCCAGAAGGGATGTAAAAGGATATTATAAGAAGTTTAGAGACGGAGAGATCAGTAATCTCAACGGGGCGAATGATGTTTACGAGATACCGGATAATTATGATATTTTGGTTGATACAGAGCAGGAAACAGTAGAAGGCTGTGTAGAGAAAATAGTGGATTATTTGAAGGAGAATGGGTATGTCATATAAATATATTACGGATAATAATTTGTATCATAAACAGAATTATATGTATGCAAAATATGAAGGAGAAGAGTTTCTGGAAGCCTATTTAAAATCCAGAGAAGTCAGCAGGGAAGTAATAAAAGATGAAAAAACAAAAGAAAGCGTAGAAGAAAAGAGTGTGGTTCTGCTGGAACTCCAGAAGCTCTATACTGATATAAAAAACGGAAATACGAATGTTATCGATTTGATAAATGCTTATGTGAAGTCATTTGAAGTGAGAAAAAGGCTTTATACGGAATATTTGGAATGGAAACCGACAGAGGGGGCTTCCTTTGAGGAGTATAAATCATATTTAACATTTTCAGATTGTTTGTTGGAGAGTTATAGGAAGACAAAGTGTTTGAAGTATTATAGTTGTCTATTGAAGGTGGATGATATGTTGCTTTCTGTTCAGTCTCTATTGACAGATAGAGAAAGAGAACATTTGTCAGAAATTATCACTGAGGAAGTGAAAATTTTCGGGGCATTATCAGAGGAATATGGAGTGATGTTGGAGGGATAAAATGATACTTAGTGATTTTGCAATGGTTGCCGCGGATACGGCAAGATCAAAAGCATATATACAGGCGATGATTCGGGAGGAAAAATATCCGGCATTATGTATTATATATTCAGAAGACTGTGAGGGAATGGGGGAACAGGCGAAAATATATAAACACAAAGAAGTCCAGACGGATTATTTTGATGTAGATTGTCCGATTATTTTTTCGTTGGAAAAAGCGGGGATACCGTATGTATTAGTGAATAGTAGAAATATTAATTCAGAACAGATGACGGAAGTAATACGTACTTCTGAAGAAAAGTATCTGATATATTCGGGATATGGTGGAGAGATATTAAAGAAACCATTATTTCAGTTAGGGAAAAAATATATACATATTCATGCGGGAATACTTCCGAAATATCGAGGCAGTACCACTTTTTATTATAGTTATCTTCAGGAGGGAAAGGTAGGAGCAACAGCTATATTTCTGAACGAAAAGATTGACTGTGGAGAAATTATTACACAAAGCGTGTTTGAGGTGCCGCAGAAAATGGTTAATGCGGATTATATATATGAACCATATATTCGATCGCAGGTATTGGTTAATGTATTGAATAAATATATTGAGTGTGGTGGATTTGCGCCAAGGAGCCAGGAGAATGAAAAAGCAGAAGATTATTTTATTATTCATCCAGTGCTAAAACATTTGGCATTATTGAAAATGGGATATCAGGAAAATTCAGGAGAATAAAATGCAGAAAGTTATATATACGCAGAGAGTGGAAATTGTTGAGAGTTATCAGGAACGCAGAGATTGTGCTGATCAGAGAATAGCAGATTTTATATATGCATGTGGTTTTCTGCCGGTGCCGGTGCCAAATAAAAATGACATTTTGGAAGAATTTGTTTTACAGTTACAACCGGCCGGGATTATCTTGACAGGTGGAAATAGTTTGGAAAAATATGGAGGAAATGCGCCGGAAAGGGATAGGACAGACCGAAGGCTGATTGGGATTGCGATAGAAAAGGGCATCCCGCTATATGGGTTTTGCAGGGGGATGCAGTCCATACTGGATTACTTTGGAGATGCACTGGTTAGTATAGGTGGACATGTTGCAGTCAGACATAAAGTTTATTGTGAAAATGCGTCAAAAGAAGTAAACAGCTATCATACACAGGCATGTGTAGAATTAGGAAAGCAATCAGAATTGAAAGTGATTTCGAGGACGGAGGATGATGTTATAGAAGAAATTTGTCATTCCAAGTTCTTGATTCATGGTACTATGTGGCATCCGGAGAGAGAGAATCCTTTTCGGGAAACGGATATTGAGTGTGTGAAAGCATTGTTTGGGAGGAAAATTTCATGAAAGCAATTATTTTAGCGGCAGGACAGGGAACAAGATTGAAAAAGTATACGGAAAATCTGCCTAAAGGCATGCTGACTTTTATGGGAAAAACTATTATAGAAAGGCAAATAGAAATATATCGTAAATGTGGCATAGACAATATTGTCATTATCAGAGGTTTTGAAGCAGAAAAAATATGTTATACAGGGGTTACCTATTATACAAATAAAGATTATGAGAATACGAATATGGTTGTATCTCTTATGACGGCGAAAGCGGAATTTGATGAGGACGTGATTGTAAGTTATTCGGATATTTTATTTGAAGAACAGATGTTGAAAAGGATGATGGCGTCTGAGGAAGATTTTGTGGTGGCAGTAGATGATAGCTGGAAAGTATACTGGGAAAAGCGATACGGCAGAGTGGATTTTGATACGGAAAGCCTTTCTCTGGACAGTGAAAACAATATTAAGGAGTTGGGGCTTGAGAATCCTGAATTGAGTGATATTGATGCGAGATATGTAGGGCTGTTAAAATTTTCGAGGCGGGGTTTGGAATATATTACACAAATATATGATGATGCATGTAGAAATTATAAAGACAGACCGTGGCAGCAGTCGGGGAAAACAGTACAAAAGGCATATATGACAGATTTACTTAATGCGGTTATACAGTCGGGACAGAGGATTAGAGCTGAGAGGTTTAGGAACGGCTGGATTGAATTTGATACTAATGAAGACTATGAAAAGGCATGTGATTGGGTAGAGAACAATAGTATTTATGAAATTTTGAAATTAGAGTGATGATAAAGATGGTTGAGAGAATATGGTTAATGAAATTTATTATTCATTAGAGGGTTTTGAGGAAGAGAGGATTTAAGAATGAGGCCTGTTATTATTTTTGGGGCAGGAAAAAAAGGACTGAAATTATTAGAAAAATTAAATAGGAATGCGGTAGCTTTTTTTGCTGATAATGACCAAAGTAAACATGGGGGGGTAATTGAAGGAATAGAAATTATTTCTTTTGAAAGATTGGCAGAAATATATGATGAATATGATGTGATTTTGTCTTTTTATTCGAATGAAGTAGCCGCACAATTTGAAAATAATGAAATTCCGTATTGGAATAATGAGAATAGTGAAAATTGTTACTTTAACAGAGAGGATATTAAAAATGAGATAGATAAGAACTTATTATGGCGATATAAAAATGATATGGAGTTAAAAGATAGGGCATACATAACAGAGTGTGGGAATTGGTATCGAAAAGAATATTGTTCAATAGAAAATGAGCAGCTTGTAAAGATGATGGAAGAATGCCGAACAGAGGAAATTTCATTATTTTTAAAAAAGATATATTCTTCAGATGAAATATATGAAGATGAATATTATAGAAATCGTCCTGGAATGAGATTGATAAGGAATATTCTTTGTTCAAATAAAGGGGATTACGGAAAAAGGGTGATGGATCTTGGATGTGGGCATGGAGAATTATTATTGGAACTAAAGAAAGAGGGATTTATGACTTGCGGTGTTGACCAGAGCATAAATCGGATACAATATTTGCAAAGGTTAGGGATAGATTGTATACATGCGAATGTAGAAGCAGATTTTACCTGTGATAACCAATTTGATGTAGTAGTATGTCAGGAGTGTCTGGAGCATGTGGCTGATCCTTTAAAAGTGTTGGAAAAAGTAAAAACACTATTAAGATATGGTGGGAGCATATTTATAACCGTTCCATATGGTAAAAGCTGTGAGAGTGTCACTCATGTAAGGCAGTTCGATGAAAATAGATTGTATTCATTGTTAATAGAAATAGGATTTGAGGTTATCAACATTATAAAATTACCATATTTGAATTATAGTGGTAATGTAAATTTATTTGTGGAAGCGAAAAAGGTATAGGATATGTGAAAGATTTATATGAGGATAGTTTAGTTATTTATATTGGTAGAGAGAATACTTATGTTTATTATATAGGGGGTAAATATAATGAAAAAATATCTATTGTTTGGTGCCGGGACATACGCTCGGACAGCAATAAACCTTTTGGGAAAAGATCAGATAGCCTGTATTTATGATAATAGTTCAGATAAATGGGAAACAGAAGTGGAAGGGATTCCTGTAAAGGCACTGCCCAAAGATGCGGATGAATTGTCGGACAGGCAGATGATCATTTCCGTTTCTCAAAAATATCAGAAAGAAATAATATCCCAATTGGAAAAACTGGGAGTGTCTGATTACAGAACCCTTCAGGATATACAGACGGAAATCATCAGAGAAAAGTTAGAAAAACGAATAGATTATATAGAAATTTATCGAAAAGCGATTGGCTGGATTGGAAATAACAGCATTAATGGAGAATCGATAATTTGTAATACAGATAAAAGGAAAGGATATCCGGAAGTGACGGGATACTATATTCCTACCCTGTTGAAGTGGGGGTATCGTGAACTGGCGATTTCGTATGCAAAGTGGCTCTGCAAAATACAGAAGCCGGATGGTTCCTGGTATGATACGGATAACAGAGAACCGTATGTTTTTGACAGCGCTCAAATATTAAAAGGGCTGATCGCGGTCAGGGAGATATATCCGGAGGCGGATGTACATATCAAAAAGGGCTGTGACTGGATATTGACAAATATGCAGGAGAATGGCAGGCTGACAACTCCTTCTAAAACGGCCTGGGGAAATCCGGGAGTGTGTTCTGAACTGATTCATTTATATTGTCTTTCTCCATTGGTTGAAGCAGCAGAAAAATTAGCGGTGCCTCAATATAAGGAAGCGGCTTATAAGGTACTTCATTATTATAAAGAAAACCATTATGAAGAGATCATGAATTTTGGTTTTCTGTCTCATTTTTATGCCTATGTGATGGAAGCGTTACTGGATATGGGTGAGATGGAGATGGCCAGGGAGGCTATGGGAAAGGTTGCACGCCTGCAGAAGGAAAACGGGGCAGTACCTGCGTATCATAATGTAGATTGGGTGTGTTCTACGGGACTGTTTCAGCTTGCTGTGGTATGGTTTCGGCTGGGGGAGATAGACAGAGGAAACAGAGCCTTCGGCTATGCCTGTAAATTACAAAATGAATCAGGCGGCTGGTTCGGGAGTTATTTGTCGGAGGACAGTAAAGAGGAAGATAATGATTATTTTCCGACATCTGAGATCAGTTGGGCGGTGAAATATTTTCTGGATGCTTTATATTATAAAAACCTTGCGGAGTTTGACCTCTGGGCGGATTCGTTTCTGCCAGTCATTGACAAAGAGGACGGAAGGTATGGGATTATAAAAGATGAAGTGGTAAAGCTTGGAGGGCAGAAATCCAAACTGGCTGTTTGTGATGTCGGCTGTGGGAAAGGTCGTTATTTAGATAATCTTTTGCTGGATATTCCTGAAAACAGATATTGTGGGGTGGATCTATCGGAGAGAGTATTGAAATATATTGTCAGAGATCGTATTGAGAAAAAGCAGGGGGGCCTTACGCAGATTCCGTATCCGGATGATATGTTTGATGTGACTTATACCTGCGAGGCTTTGGAACATGCGGTGGATATTTACAGTGCTGTCAGAGAAATGGCACGAGTGACGAAGCCGGGCGGGAAGATCATAGTAATCGATAAAAATAAGGAAGCACTCGGAAGGCTTGAGATTTCAGAATGGGAAGTCTGGTTTGATCTGAATGAACTTAAAGGTATTATGGAAGAATTATGTACAGAGGTAGATGTGGTACGGGATATTCCATATGAAGGAAGGACAGGGGATAATCTTTTTGCGGCATGGATCGGAATAGTGAAGTGAGAGGCATTGAGTGATATTCAGGTACTTTGATAATTATATATTTTATGTTGGAAAGAATGCTTTTAGTACAGAAATTAAACAGAATCTCTTGCAAAAGATTACTTATTGTAGTAGTATATAGCTACATATCTGGGAACTTCTGAGACTTTCTTGTATATCATATCACATTCGTGAGATCAAAAGACTCCCTTATATGAAAAATAGCATAAGGGAGGAAAGACATGGGTAAAGCAGATATCTATGAAAGTGATTATCTGGAAAATGAAGAAATTTTCGCGGATTTGGTAAATGGTGTTCTTTATCAGGGAAAGCAGATTGTGAAGCCGCAGGAGCTAAGTGAGCAGGATGGAGAACTGAGAAGTATCTCCATGAATCAGACGAAAAAGATAATTCGGGATAAAGCAAAAATGTGGAGAGGTACTGCATTTGTTGTATTTTCGTTGGAAAATCAAACGAAAGTGGATTATCGAATGGTATTTCGGGCAATGTTGTCTGAGAGCATGGCTTATGATAAACAACTTAAGAAGCGGAAAGAAGAATGGAAGAAAAAAGAAAATCAATCATCAGAAGAATTTATATCCGGTATGGGAAAAGAAGATAAATTCATTCCGATTATAACAATTGTCATTTACTATGGAAAAGAAAAGCAATGGGATGGGGCCAGGACGCTTTATGAACTTTTGGATACGAAAGGTAACGGTGAAATAATTTTGCCATATATTTCAAATTATCGACTGAATGTATTTGATTATCATGAGTATGATGATTTTGGGCAGTTTCATTCAGAATTACAGTCAGTTTTTGAATTTCTCAGATACGCAGGAGATAAAAGGCTGTTAGGTGAAAAATTGAAGAAAAATGAGGAGAAATACAGAAAATTAAGCAGTCAGGCAAAAGCATTATTAGCACACCTTACAAATATTAAAAAGCTGCCGGATGTAAAATCGGAGGATATTGAGAAGGGAGAATTTGATATGTGTAAAGCATTTGAAGATATGAAAGAAGAGGGCAGAATTGAAGGAAAAGCTGAAGCAATTATAGAAATGGGGTATGAATTTAAACTTTCTGAAGGCAGTATTTTAGAAAAGCTGCGGCGTAAATTAGATATATCCGCAGAAGAAGCACAGAGACTTTTTGCTATATTTAATAAAAAGGCAGTGTTATAACTGGATCGAAGACGGAAACAGAAAGATATTTTGTCACAATATGATTATAAAAGAAAAAACTTCCAATGTAAGAAATACAATTAGCTTATATTGGAAGTTTTTTAATGGGAGGAATTGTAAAATGCATCCAAAGGTATCAATTGTATTACCAACTTATAATGGTAAAAAATATATCAGGGAATCAATAAACAGTATTTTAGAGCAGAGTTTTACTGACTGGGAACTGATTCTGGTAGATGATTGTTCAACTGATGGAACAGCAGAGATTTTGGAAGAATATGCATCTAAAGAAGAAAGGATTTCCGTAATACATAATGAAGTAAATCAAAAACTTCCGCGATCTTTAAATATAGGTTTTTTAAAGGCGAGGGGAGAATATTTGACATGGACATCGGATGATAACCGATATCTGCCGGATGCTTTGAAGACAATGGTTGGATATTTGGAAGGACACAGTGAAGCGGTGGCTGTCCGGAGCGACTATTTTTTTATAGATGCCGAGGGGGAACTGACAGGTAGGTCTGTCGGTTATTCGGATCATGCCATGTATGCATATAATTGTTTCGGAGCCTGTTTTCTCTATAAAAAAGAAGTTATGGAGAGCGTTGGAGAGTATAATGCAGATGCGTTCGGGGTGGAAGATTATGATTATTGGCTCCGCATTTTGGACAAGGTTGGAAGAATTGATACGATTCATGAATGTTTGTATGAATATCGGAGGCATGGTGAGAGCTTATCGGAAAAGAAACGGCAGATGGTATTAAGTGAACTGGCAAAACTTCGAGAGCGGCATAAAGAAAAAATACTGGATGAATTGAAAAATGATAAGGCAGAGCTGTGCAGGATTTACTATGAAATGATGCCCATAGAAGCTTTTGGCGCGGAAATCAGAATTGATTTTCAGAGAGCCTGCCCTGTACTGAAAGGTGATCTGGGATTCACAGGCAGAAAACCATTCATCATCTTTGGAGCGGGAATCTACGGGGAGCGGGCAGCTAAAATACTGGGAGAGAAAGCGGTATATTTTACTGATAATGATTTATCAAAAGCGGGGAAAATGAAATGCGGAAAGGAAATCATACCTTTTGACAGAGCTAAGACCTTATCGGATCAGTACGACTTTTTCATAGCGGTCAATAATACTTATATCTATGAACTGATTCAACAATTAGAGGAGGCCGGAATATCGGAATATTCAGTGATGCAAAGCTATGTGGCAGGTATGGAAAACATAAAAATAAAGTAAAGTAAAGGATATCAGACAGTCAGGATGATAAAGGAAAATATACAATTGACAGCGATGAGAAAAAAAATTATCACAATATTCGGGACAAGGCCGGAGGCCATTAAAATGTGTCCGCTGGTTTTGCAGTTAAAGCAAAATCCGCAGATACAGTGCCTGGTAGTGCTCACAGGTCAGCACGGAGAAATGTTGGATCAGGTTATGGAGGCTTTTGGTATTAAAGAGGATTATAATCTTGCCATCATGAAACCGAATCAGACGCTGGCTGGAATTACAACAGGAGTATTACAGGGATTGGATGATATTTTGGAAAAGGAATGCCCGGATATCGTGCTCGTGCATGGTGATACCAGCACTTCTTTTGCTGCTGCGCTTGCCTGTTTTTACAAGAGGATTCCGGTAGGACATGTGGAGGCAGGGCTTCGTACTTATGATATGGCGTCTCCATATCCGGAAGAGTTTAATCGCCAGGCGGTGGATCTGATCGCGGATTTATATTTTGCACCCACAAAGCTTGCGGAAGAGAATCTTCTGAAAGAGGGAAAAAGGAAAGGACAGATCATTGTTACAGGCAATACGGTGATCGATGCGCTTCAAACTACTGTTCAGAGTGATTACAACAGTGCCGATTTAGAGTGGGTATCGGATTCCAGAATGATCTTATTAACTGCGCACAGGCGGGAGAACCTTGGCACGCCTATGCGTGAGATGTTTTCGGGAATAAGGCGTATTCTGGAAGAATTTGCGGATGTAAAAGTGATATATCCTGTGCACAGGAACCCGAAGGTCAGGGAGGCCGCACAGGATATTCTGGGCGGTATGGAACGGGTGAGACTGGTGGAACCTTTAGATGTTCTTGATTTTCATAATTATATGAAAAAAAGTTTTCTGATCCTCACTGACAGCGGTGGCATTCAGGAGGAAGCACCGGCGCTGGGAAAGCCGGTTCTTGTAATGCGGGATACCACAGAGAGGCCGGAGGGAGTGGAAGCCGGAACCCTAAAGCTGGTTGGAACTAAGGCAGATAAAATATATGAGGAAACCAGGAGGCTGTTAGTGGATCAGGAGGAGTATAGCAACATGAGCAGAGCAGTGAATCCCTATGGAGACGGGCATGCTTCGGAGAGGATAGAGGAGGCGCTGCTCGCATGGCTTGGTGTGAAGAGCATAATATAGGGAATGGTAAAATGGAAACAGAAAAAGAACTGATCAGGGGGATCAAAAGAGGATTGCTGCAATGGTATGATTTTAAAGAAGACAGTAAAATTCTCTATATAAAAAATATACAGGATGCCATATCGGAACTGTTGGAGGAGCTGCCGGTTGAACTGGTATGCGCATCTTACAGTCAGTCCTGCAAAGAGAGTTGGCAGCGGGAGCACAGGAACGGCTTTGATTATATTGTCTGCATTGAGGATCTGGAATACTGTCAGGATCCGAAAGAAATCCTTGAAAGTTGGCATGGTATTTTAAAGGAAGATGGAAAGCTGCTGCTCGGGGTGAACAACCGGTTTGGTATCCGGTATTTCTGTGGGGACAGGGATCCTTACACGGAACGGAATTTTGACGGGATAGAGGGGTATCGCCGGGCATACTTCAGAAAAGAGGATGTATTTAAAGGGAGATGTTACAGTCAGAATGAATGGAAGCGAATGCTTGAAAGTACAGGTTGGCTGTCTTCGCAGTTTTTTTCTGTGTTGCCGGATCTGCAGAATCCAGACATGATCTATGCGGAAGACTACCTTCCAAGTGAAGATCCGGCGACCCGGGTATTCCCGGTATATAACTATCCTGACACCGTGTTTTTGGAGGAGGCTTCCCTTTACAGAGAGCTGATCGAAAATGACATGTTTCATAAGATGGCGAATGCCTATCTGATAGAGTGCATGGCATCTGAAAATATAGAAATCGACAAAAGGAGCGATGTGTTGTGTGTGACCTGTTCTATGAAGAGGGGAAGGGAAAAGACGCTTTACACGACCATACATAGATCGGGCATTGTGGAAAAAAGGGCATCCTGTACGGAGGGGGAAGCACACCTTAAGAAGCTGGTAGAGCATGGGCAGGATTTATCGGCGCACAGGATACCCGTAGTAGATGTCAGGATAGAGGGCGATGCCTGCATTATGCCGTATATCAATGCGGAAGCGGGACAGGTATACCTGAAAAGACTTCTGCAGACTGATGTGGAAAATTTCCTGCAGAAAATGGATCATTTCCGTGACCTGATCCTGCAGTCATCGGATATTGTGGAATCGGATAAAGGGGACGGCGAGGGGGCTGTGTTGAGAAGAGGCTATCCGGATATGGTTCCCATGAACAGCTTTTATTATAGAGGGAACATTTGTTTTTTATGATCAGGAGTTTTGTGAGGAACATTATCCGGCGAATGTCATTATCACTCGGATGGTCACCACCTTTTACTCCAACAATATGGAACTGGAGAAGATACTTTCGGTGAATGCTCTGTTTGAGCGGTACGGTCTGACGAAACATCTGGATCGGTGGAGAAAGATGGAGCAGGACTTCCTGAGAAATATCAGGAATGAGAAGGAACTTCGGAAGTATCATGAACGATATAGCTGTAAAAGCGAGATACTGCATGCAAACCGGCAGAGGATTAACTGCTCTGCGGAGGAATATAAGCGGTTGTCTGTCGATATTTTCCATAATGCGGACTTGTAAAATAGAAATGGAGGGCAGTTATGCTTCAACTAGGCATACAGACAGAAAATGTAGTGGAGGATCTTTACCCGGAAGAGGGATTTGCGATGATGGCACAGGCGGGATTTTCCTGTGCCGATTTTTCTTTGGACGAGTATTTAAATAGTAATGAGATTTATAAAGGGGAGCAGAATCATTTTTTTGACCGGTCCATCGACGAGCTGGAACGATTCTTTATACCTCATAAAAAAGGTGCGCAGGCGGCGGGCGTAAAAATACAGCAGATGCATATGCCTTATCCGATCTACGTTCCGACGGGCAGCAGGGAACTGAATGATTACCTGTGGAAGGAAGCGGCACCTAAAAGCATGGCGTTGTGTGCCTTTCTGGAATGTCCGTATATCGTGATACATGGATTTAAGCTTGCCAGATTTCTGGGTTCCGAAGAAAAAGAGTGGGAGCAGACGGAAAAATTCATCGACTCCATCGCGCCCTATGCGAAGGAGACGGGGGCAGTAATCTGCATAGAAAACCTCTATGACAGTGTGGGAGGCCATCTTGTGGAGGGGCCATGCTGTGATGCGGTGAAAGTTGCAGAGCGCATCGACAGGATCAATGAGAAATATCATGCGGAGGTACTTGGATTCTGTTTTGACACAGGGCATGCGAATCTGGCAGGACTGGATATGGAAAAGTTTATGACCAGACTGGGACACAGGTTAAAGGTATTGCATATTCATGACAATGACGGCATTATGGATCTGCATCAAATCCCGTTTACCTTTGCGAAGACCCGTGAGAATACGGCTTCGACAGACTGGGACGGATTTATCAGGGGACTAAAGAATATACACTATGACAAGGTGCTGAATTTTGAGACAGCTTCGACGCTTTCAGCATTTCCGAATGTGATGAAGCGGGATGTGCTGGCGTTTATCGCTCGGGTGGGGGCATATTTTGCGGGAGAGGCTGCCAGTTGCTTCTGAAAGAAATTTTGCCGATGCTGATTGTACTAAACTGCGGGGAATGTTATACTACAGATATGACAGGAAATGGGCGTTCTGCTTTGAGAAAAATATCATTGAAAGAAGAGGAAGGTATGAGGCGATATTTTAATACAGAAGGCATCTGCAGGCCGCAGATACATTATATGGTGCGGCTGGATGAAAGACTGGAAAAGATCCGGCGGCGCTATATAGAAAGAGGCAGTTATTTTGTGATCAATCGGGGCAGGCAGTACGGAAAGACGACAACGCTGCGGGCGCTGGCGGAGTATCTGAAGCCGGAGTATATTGTGATATCTCTGGATTTTCAGGAGATCGGGTCGGCGGAATTTAAGGATGAGGCTGTTTTTTCTAAGGCTTTTGCGGAAATACTGATGAAAGCCTGCAGAAATGGAGAAAAAACAGAAAATACGGAGGAACTGTTACAGCCGTTGAACTGTTTTCTGAAAGGGACGGAAAATATCATGATGCGGGAGATGTTTGAGCAGCTCAGCGGGATCTGTGCGCGTGCGACGAAGCCGATCGTTTTGATGATCGATGAGGTGGACAGCGCAAGTAATCATCAGGTGTTTCTGGACTTTCTGGCATTGCTTCGCGGATATTATCTGAACAGGGAGAATACGCCGACCTTTCATTCTGTCATTCTTGCCGGGGTGTATGATATTAAAAATCTGAAGCTGAAACTCAGGCCGGATAGTGAGCATAAGTATAACAGTCCGTGGAATATTGCGGCCGATTTTGATATTAATATGGATCTGGGGGTGGATAAAATTGCATCCATGTTACGAGAATATGAGACGGATAACTGTACAGGAATGAATATTCAGGAAATATCAGAAAGTATATTTGAGTATACGAACGGCTACCCCTATTTGGTATCATTGATCTGCAAAATATTGGATGAGAGAATTCCTGAGATAAAAGGATTTGAGAAAGCAGAGGATGTATGGACAAAGAAAGGGGTTGCGGAAGCGGTAAAAATAGTATTGAATAAAACCTCAGTCCCTTTATTCGACAGCATGATAAAACAGCTTGACACATTCAGTGATCTAAGGGACATGATCGAAGAAATCCTGTATCAGGGAAAAAGAATTCCCTTCAGTCCTTATGTAAAATCTGTTAACCTGGGTGTCATGTTCGGATTCTTAAAGGAGGAGGACGGACGGGTGGCGGTAGCAAACCGCATATTTGAGATGGGACTGCTGAATATGTTTATGACAGAAGAGGCGGCTCACAGCGAGGCCTTTCGGTATGGACAGCGGGACAGCAGCCAGTTTATAGATGACGGGCATCTGAATATGAGGCGGGTTTTGGAGAAGTTTGTGCTGCACTTTGCGGATATATACGGTGAGAATGATGAAAAGTTTATTGAGGCGTATGGACGTAAGTTCTTTCTTTTGTATTTAAAACCGATCATCAACGGTACCGGAAATTATTATCTGGAGGCTCAGACAAGGGACGCAAGGCGCACGGATGTGATCGTGGACTACAGAGGGGAGCAGTTTATCGTGGAGCTTAAGATCTGGCACGGTAGTGAGTACAATGAACGCGGTGAGGCGCAGTTGGTGGATTATCTGGATTATTATCATGTTGAAAAGGGGTATATGCTCAGTTTTAATTTTAATAAGAAGAAAGAAACAGGCGTGAAGGAGATCAGGGTCGGCGGCAGGACGATAGTTGAGGCTGTAGTGTGATCGACCATCATTATCTTAAACAATTTTTAATAATTTACCCGGTTTATTATTCATAAAAGTTTCGCTACAATGTGTTTATACAATTAATTGTACTGATAATTGACAGACACAGGCAGCGGGACTTTTTTGTGTGTAGTGATTTGCGGCCTGCTTCGGGGAAAAGACAGGAAAGATGAGGGGATCGGATATGGCGAACATATTGGTGTGTGATGACGAAAAGGATATCGTTTCTGCGTTGCAGATCTATTTGGGAGGCGAAGGGTATCATGTCCTGACGGCAATGAACGGAAAAGAGGCGGTTGCCGCGGTGGAGAAAGAGGAAGTGCATCTTGTTCTTCTGGATATCATGATGCCGGAGATGGACGGGATCACGGCGATGGCGAAGATACGTGAGGTCTCCAATGTGCCGATCATCATGCTGACAGCAAAGGGAGAGGATGCGGATAAGGTGTTGGGGCTCACGGTGGGCGCTGACGATTATGTGACGAAGCCTTTCCAACCGGTGGAGCTGCTCGCCAGAGTGAAGTCTCAGCTTCGACGGTATATGATGCTGGGTGGCAGCGTGCCGAAGCCGGAGAATCTTTCCATAGGGGGTATTGAACTGGATGACAAGGCAAAGGAGGTTACGCTGGACGGAGAGAAAGTGCCCCTGACACCGACGGAGTTTGACATTCTGAAACTGTTTATGCAGCATCCCGGGGAGGTCTTTTCACCGGCTAAGATATACAGTGAAGTGTGGAAGGATAATCCCTACGGCACGGAGAATACGGTGGCGGTACATATCCGGCACCTGCGGGAGAAGCTGGAGATCGATCCGGCGGAGCCGCGCTATCTGAAGGTCGTCTGGGGGCATGGGTATAAGTTGGAGGTGCCGAGGGAGCGGCATTGAGGGATGGAATAAAAATTTACGCCGGATCGGCGTAGAATGGAGTGTGGCATGAATAAATGGAAAAGTAATAAAGGGCTAAAGGTAATCTGGGTGATCATTTCCTTTTTGGCAGCGGTGCTGGCGGCGTTCAGTGTGGCGGCGGTGGCGGTGATCCAGGGTCTGGGAGCTTATTATGAGCCGAAAGAAGAGCTGCTGGAGAGATTGTATTACAGATACGAAGAGATCTATACGGTGATGGCGATGGCAAACCGGGAATCACCGGGGATGCTGGAGGAGATCGATAAGACGAACTTTAGATATGGTATCATCAAAGATGACGATACAGGGGCAGAGGGCACTTCGAGCCTGGCGGATATGAGGCTTTCAGATCCCGGAATCTATGAGTATTGTAACTTTGAAGAGATGCCGGATAAAAGTGCGCTGGAAAACGGAGAGTTCACCGTGAGGGAGTTTGAGATCGGGGAAGGTACGCGGTACTCCTGGGACTGCAGTCTGTTCGGGTATGCCAATATATACCAGCAGATGGAGGACGATGATTACTGGGCAGAGTCGATGGAGCAGGTGGATATCCTCGGATATTACTACAATGTGGCTGACGGTATTTTCTATTACGAGACGGAGGATGAATTTTACCGGGTGGATGAAGTGGCGCTGTCGGTGGGCGTAAACGGCGAGGGGCTGCGGTTTGTCTATGATCCGGGGCAGGAGGCTTATTATAACACGAATCCGGAGGCATGCTGGATCAAGGATTATTATCTGACATTTGACGCTTTTGACGACAGAGAGTGTTCCTGGGAGACATGGCAGCAGATCGAGCTGGACGGCAGGGGTTTTGGACATACAGATATCCGGTTTATCTCCGATGAAGACAGCGACAGCGGTGAGCTGCAGGGAAAACCGATCTCGCAGCACTACTATTTTATGGGAGACGGCAACGGGGTACTGTGTTTCCGGACGGAAGATAAGAACGCCGGAGAGGCACAAAAAAATACAATGCAGAAATACTGGGTGATCTCCCAGGTGCGGGAGCCGCTTTTGAAAACAGGGATCCGGGACGGCGTTCTGGAGGGCGATCTGTTCGAACAGGGTGCCTTTATGGCGGAACTGGCTTATACATGGCGCATACCGGCGGTTGTGATCCTGATCATTTCGCTGATCTTGTGGGTTGGCTCAACGGTGTTCGTGCTGATCATGGCGGGACATAAAGGCAGTATGGAGATCGTGGAAATACTGGCGGGCGCAGAAGAAGATACTGATGCGGAACTGCCTGAGGATAGGGAGAGCTCTGTTAGGACGGAAAGCCGCTGGGTGGATGCGGTCAGGACGGGATTTTATCAGAAGATCCCCTGGGATGTGGAGAGCTGTATCATACTACTGTTGTGCGGCGTTCTTTCTATGGTCGCTGTGGAGAGCGCGTACTACTGGTCGCCGGTAAAGATCATTGTCTGGGTGTCATTGTGGGGGATTATTATTTATGCGCTGTGTTTTATCTGGCTGGTGGATTTCGCGATCCGCATCAAGGCGGGGAAATGGTGGCGCGGTACGCTGACTTATAAGCTGCTCAGATGGATCTGGCGGAAGCTGAGAAAGGCAGGGCATAAGCTGGGAGGCGTGTTCCGGTTTTTACAGGAGAATATCTCCCTTTTATGGAAAGCAATACTTATTTTGGGCGGCATCAGTCTGTTGGAGTGCTTTGGTATCGCGCTGACCGGATTTAATCCTGAATTTGAACTTGCCATCTGGTTTTTATACCGGGCTTCGACATTGATCCTGATCTTCATCGGCATTGTGCAGGCGGATAAGCTGAGGGCAGGCGCAAAGAAGCTGGCGGACGGCAGTTTGCAGGAGAAGATCAACACGGAAAAAATGTTCTGGGAGTTCAAAAAGCATGGGGATAACTTAAATTCCATTCATGACGGCATATCTCTCGCGGTGGAGAAGCGGATGCAGAGCGAGCATTTCAGGACGGAGCTGATCACCAATGTCTCCCATGACATCAAAACACCATTGACGTCCATTATCAATTATGTGGATCTGATGCAGAAGGAGGAGATCGATAATGAGAAGGCGAAGGAGTATCTGGAGGTGTTGAGCCGTCAGAGCGCAAGGCTAAAAAAGCTGACGGAGGATCTGATCGAGGCGTCCAAGGCGTCCACGGGCAGTATGCCGGTGAAGATGGAGGCATTGGAACTGGGGGTGTTTCTGACGCAGACGGTGGGCGAGTTTGAGGAGAAGCTTGCGGCAGCAGGGCTCCGCGTGGTGATGCATAAGCCGGAGACGGAAGTTTTTGTGAATGCCGACGGCAGGCATCTGTGGCGGGTAGTGGAAAATCTGGTGCAGAATATCTGTAAGTACGCACAGCCGGATACGAGGGTGTATATCGATCTGGACGACAGGGAGAAGGAAGCGGTCATTTCCTTCAAAAATATATCACGCTATGAGCTGAATATCACAGGGGATGAGCTGATGGAGCGGTTTGTGCGGGGCGATGCTTCCCGTCATACGGAAGGAAGCGGGCTCGGGCTCTCCATAGCGGGCAGTCTGATGGAGCTGATGCGCGGAAAACTGGAAATTGTGGTGGACGGCGATCTGTTTAAGGTGGTGCTGCATTTTCCAAAATGAGAAATGTTTGTATAGAGACAGGAATATAGTGAATGGGCGGAGAAACTGGCGGTATAGGTTTCTCCGCTTATTTTTCTCTTGTTTCAGACAATACTGTTTGATATAATGGGGAAGGTAAACAGGAAAATGTTTACAGACAGCAAAGCAGCGTGAGGCGTTTTCATGAAGAAGATAGTCATGTTTGAGGGTGATATTGAAACCCAGGAGTATTTCACCTATCGGATGCGGGAAGAATTTGAAAGGCTAGGGCATGAGGTATATACCTTTAATCTGTCGAAGACCGGGGAGAGCCTTACCGGGCTGATGCGGTTTGTGGAGAAAGGGAATACGGCGCTTGTCTGTTTTAATTTTCACGGGATCACGCTGGGCGATATTTTCCGGGATGAGAAGAACGGAACCTGGTTCTGGGATGCGATTGACTGTACCTGTTATAATATTGTGGTGGATCATCCGTTCTATTATCACCGCTTTATAGAGGCGGCACCGAAACGGTATGTGCATATCAGCATTGACAGGAAGCATGATGCCTATATGCAGAAGTATTTCCCGGATAAGCTGAGGATTCCTTTTCTGCCGCTGGCGGGAACGGAGTATCATCCGGAAGGATATCTGCCGGTGCGGGAGAGGAAGACGGATATTGTTTTCACTGGAAATTATTCCCCGCTCTATAAGTTTGATAAGTATATCAACCGGCTGGGGGATGAGTACGAGGCTTTTTATCGGGGAATTCTGGCAGAGTTGCTGGCGCATCCGGAGCGGACGCTGGAGGATGTGGCGGAGAAGCATATCCGCCGGGAGATTCCGGAGGTGACGAAGGAAGAGCTGAAGGAGACCATGGGGAACCTGATCTTTCTGGATCTGTATGCCCGTTCCTATATCCGCGGAAAGGCGGTGCAGGTGCTGGTGGATGCGGGGCTGAAGGTGGAGGTTTACGGTGGCGACTGGGAGGAACTGCCCTGTAAGCATCCGGAGAATATCATAAACGGGCAGGGTGTGAAGTCCGAGACATGCCTGCAGAAGATTTCCGGGGCGAAGATTTCTCTGAATGTGATGCCCTGGTTTAAGGACGGGGCCCATGACAGGGTTTTTAATACATTGCTGAACGGCGCGCTGCTGGTGAGCGATGACAGCATTTACCTGCGGGAGATCCTGAAGGACGGGGAAAACTGCATTTTGTATAATCTGGAGAATATAGAGCAGATGCCGGAGCGGGTGAAGGCGATTCTGGCAGATGAGGGCCGGATGCAGGAGATGATCGACCGGGGATATGAGATGGCAAAGAGCGCACATACCTGGGCACACCGGGCGGATTTTTTGTCGGAGCTGATAGAGGACGGCGTGATGGATGGGATGTTTGTGTAAATTGTGAACAGCGTAGAACTGGGATAAGATATATAGAAAAGGAAGGGTGAACAAGATGAGCGGAGGATTTTTATTACTGGCAGGCGGATTACTGGTTGTGATCATTGCGGTGGTGATTTCCGTGGTGGCATCCGTGACAGGAACGGCAGCGGCGGTTGTGGACGATGATGAGGAAGATTAAATGATAACGGTCAGTCTCTGCATGATCGTGAAAAACGAGGAGCGGATCTTAAAAAGATGTCTTGATACGGTGGCGGATCTGGTGGACGAGATTGTGATAGTGGACACCGGATCTGCTGACAGGACGAAGGAGATCGCTGCGGAGTACACAAAAAATATATATGATTTTACATGGACGGGGGACTTTTCGGCTGCCCGTAATTTTGCGTTCTCAAAATGTACGAAGGAGTACATTTATACGGCGGATGCGGATGAGGTGATCGATGAGGAAAACCGTCAGCGGTTTCTTGATCTGAAGGAGGTGCTTTTGCCGGAGATAGAGATCGTGCAGATGAAGTATGGCAACCAGCTTCAGTTTTCCACCATCTACAATTTTGATGAGGAGTATCGTCCCAAGCTTTACAAAAGGCTGCGGGAGTTTGTGTGGGAGTATCCGATCCATGAGGCGGTGCGGTTGGAGCCTGTGGTTTATGACAGTGATGTCGTAATTACGCATCTGCCGGAGGCGCTGCATACGGGGCGGGATATTGCCGCTTTTGAGAAGATGGTGAAAGACGGGGAGTATCTGGATAAAAAGCTTTGCGGGCTTTATGCCAGAGAACTTTTCGTTTCCGGTTCCGAGGAGGAAGTCTGCAGGGCACGGGAATATTTTAAGCTTGTGATCGAGGAAGAGGGAAGGACGCCGGGGGAGCAGATGGAGGCGTTCTGTGTTGTGGTGCGCGCCAGCAGGCTGGCGGGCGATGCGGCGGAGTTTTATAAGTATGCGATGCGGGCAGCGGCTTCCGATGAGGAGATCCCGGCGGAGATCTGTTACGAGCTGGGGTGCTTTTATCAGGGGCAGGGGGATCTGCCGGAGGCGGCTATGTGGTTTTATAATGCGCTGCATGAGACGGAGAGTATTCTGGATAAGAGGTGCGGCGGGGAGCTGGCGGAGGAAGGATTGCGGAGCTGTCAGTAGTGGTGGTGCGGAGTCAGCGGATATATATCCTGTTCAGACACGCTCGCGCTTGGAGAAAAACGCAGCGGTACTAGGCTCGTGAGGGACCTCGCCAAGTGCTGGCGTTTTTCTACAGTCTTCACAGGATATATATCCGCTGACTCCACAGGAAGGTACTGGACGGCTGTGAGGTTATTCTCCGCCAGTTTTCCGCTTGATTAAAAAATTGAATGATAAGGAGTGAGTGGATAGATGAGTTGGGAAGATGGTGTCAGGAGGGTTGTGCCTTATGTGCCGGGGGAGCAACCGAAGAGGGCGGATATTATTAAGCTGAATACGAATGAGTGTCCTTATCCGCCGGCGCCGGGGGTGAGAAGGGTGCTGGATGAGATGGATTATGGGGAGTTTCGGCTGTATCCCGATCCGGATTCGGGGGTGCTGGTGAAGGCGCTTGCGGGATATTACGGGGTTTCGGAGAAACAGGTCTTTGTGGGCGTGGGTTCGGATGATGTGCTGGCGATGGCGTTTCTGACGTTTTTTAATACGGGAAAGCCCATCCTGTTTCCGGATATCACTTACTCTTTTTATGATGTGTGGGCGGATTTGTTTCGGATCCCTTTTGAGCAGATTCCGCTGGATGAGGATTTTAAGATCAGGACGGAGGATTATCTTGGCAGGGATTGCGGGGGGATTGTGATAGCAAACCCCAATGCGCCTACGGGGGTTGCATTGCCTTTATCGGAGATTGAAAGGATCGTTTCCGCCAACAGGGATGTGGTGGTCATCGTGGATGAGGCTTATGTGGATTTCGGCGGGGAGAGTGCGCTGCCGCTTCTTAAGAAGTATGATAATCTGCTTGTGGTGCAGACATTTTCCAAGTCCCGGGCGATGGCTGGGATGCGGATCGGTTATGCTTTCGGTAGGGAAAAGCTGATCGGTTATCTGTTGGATTGCAGGTTTTCCTTTAATTCTTACCCGATGAACCGTCCGGCACTGGCGGCGGGCGTGGCGGCGCTGGAGGATAAGGCATATTTTCAGGAGATCTGTGGTAAGATCATAAAGACAAGGGAC
The DNA here is from genome assembly GCA_947647735.1 of uncultured bacterium. Lineage (GTDB taxonomy): Bacteria > Bacillota > Clostridia > Lachnospirales > Lachnospiraceae > 1XD8-76. The sequence continues at coordinate 53,014 of CANSLJ010000011.1, forward strand.
AGAGTGGAGGAGGCGCTCAGGGAGCTGGGATTTTTCTTTGCGGACAGCAGTACGAACTTTGTGTTTGCCTCTCATAGAGAAGTGCCTGCGAAGGAGATCTTTGAGATGCTGAAGGATAAGGGGATTTATGCACGCTATTTCGCGAAGCCCCGGATCGATAACTATCTGAGGATCACGATAGGGACGGATGTGGAGATGGCCAGACTGCTTGAGGTGCTTCGGGAGTATCTGGGCGGCAGGTGCTGAAAGGGACAGTGTGGATACGGCCTGGCAGATATGATATATAAAGGATATTCTGCATAGATATAGTATCTGGAGAATTATTTTGGCACAGTGATTGATCCGTCTTTGGGAAAATGAAAACAGAGAAATATAAGAAACAGGAAAGTTTCGGGAAAGGATAAGGTTATATGTTAAAAAAGTATGCGTGGGTGTTTATTATTTCTATGGTGCCTCTGATCGAACTGAGAGGGGCTATTCCGGTGTCTCAGGGACTGGGATTACCGATCCTGCCGTCCTATATCGTGGCGGTGATCGGGAACATGGTGCCGGTGCCGTTTATTTATCTGTTTGCAAGGAAGGTGCTGGAGTGGGGAGCGGATAAGCCGTTGATCGGAGGGTTCTTCAGCTGGTGTCTGGAAAAGGGGCAAAAGGGCGGGAAGAAACTGCAGGAAAAAGCGGGAAAAGGGTTGTTTATCGCGCTTCTTTTATTCGTGGGGATTCCACTTCCGGGGACAGGCGCATGGACGGGTACACTGGCGGCAAGTATTCTGGATATGGATTTTAAATCCAGCGTTACGGCGGTGATGCTGGGCGTACTGCTTGCGGGCATCATTATGGGCGTTGCCAGTATGGGCGTGTTCGGTGCGTTGGGAGCGATCTTCTGACTCTTTTTTGAAACGATGCCTTATCATGGGTGGGATGTGAGTGCAGTATAAAAAATAAACTAAAAACTGTATTGGAGAGCCGGTGTTTGTCGTATTTTCTTTACAAGATTTTAAGGGAGCAGAAATGAAAAAGTTTTTGTGCACACTCATAATGCTTACTGTATTATTTTCCCTCACAGCTTGTGATGGCAAAACAGATGATACAGTGACATTTCAGGCGGTTATATTGGAGATAAATGATGGTTATTACCTTGTCGAGCCGGTTGAAGGAAGCGTTGAACTGAACAGTGCGGATCAGATAACTGTCCCTGTGACAGGTATGAATGATTCATCAGAACCCGAAGTGGGCGACGTTTTGGAGATTGTATATGACGGTGCGATCGCGGAGTCATATCCTGCACAGATCACCAATGTTTACAGCATGAGTGTTGTCGAATAGAGATAAAACGGGAGAAGCAAAAGTGAGTGACAGTTATGGCGGCTTTGCGGGAGTTTATGATGAACTGATGGATAACGTGCCCTATGTGGAATGGGCGGAGTTTCTGGTGTCTGTGCTGAGGGAGTATGGCGTGGGAGGCATGCCTGCGGCCGGGACTGGAGAATGCGAAAAAACCCGGATGTGTGCCGGGGGAGAGAGCGCAGAGGCAGATGCAGTGCAGAAGAATGCGGCGCAGGAGGACGAGGATATATTACAGGAGAATCTTGCTGTGGAGCGGAATACGGTGCTGGATCTCGGATGCGGCACAGGGACTTTGACGGAGCTTTTGCATGATGCAGGTTTTGATATGATCGGGATCGACAACTCGGAGGAGATGTTGGAGATCGCGCTGGAGAAGCGGGAAGAGAGAGGCAGTGATATATTATATTTACTGCAGGATATGCGGGAGTTTGAACTGTACGGGACGGTGGGGGCTGTCGTGAGCGTCTGTGATTCCCTGAACTATGTTCTGGATGAGGGAGAGATGATAAAAGTCTTTTCTCTTGTCAATAATTATTTATATCCGGGCGGGATTTTTGTTTTTGATTTTAATACGGTTTATAAGTATGAGCAGGTGATCGGGGATGCGACGATCGCGGAGAACCGGGACGACTGCAGTTTTATCTGGGAAAACTATTATGATGCGGAAAGTCAGGTCAACGAGTATGATCTGACAGTTTTTGTCAGGGAGCCCGGGGAAGATCGTTTCCGGAGATTTACGGAGACGCATTACCAGAGGGGATATACATTGGAGCAGATGAAGGGTTTTCTGGAGGAGGCAGGCCTTTTGTTTGAGAGGGCGCTGGATGCGGATACCCATGAAGAGGTCGGGGCGGGGAGCGAGCGGATCTATGTGGTCGCAAGGGAGTGCGGGAAACGTAGAGCATAGGAGATTATTATTTTATGAGCAATGAGGCTATTTTAACAAATGACAAACAATACACTGTTTTTAGATATAAACAATACACTATCAGATTTAAATCACCATATTCGTTGGAAAAATATATACAGGTAAAAGAGTGGGACAGGGGATATCTGGTGGTCATGGCAAAATATCGTCATAATGAGAAACCGGAGGAAGAGTATATTGATCTGATTCCTATATTAGAAAATTTGTATTTTGATGCAAATGATTTTTTGAAACCAATCGAAAAAGTGAGGATTTCTTATGATTGATGTAATGAAAGTAGCGGATAATGCAGATATGATAGTGAATGGTTACGCGTATACAAAAGAAAATGATTATATTAAAGTTTTAAACTTGAACAATATGGAAAAGGCAGTTGTGATAAACAGTCTGGGAGATGTATTGGAAACCAGTATGGATGACATAGAGATTCAGATCGTAAAAACATACTGGAATAAAAACAGGGAATTGCTGGAGGGATGATATGCCTAAATATTATGAGTATAAAATTGAAGGGTATTATCTCTATTTTACATCTTTTTGCACTGTTGAATGTATGCATGTTCATGCAAGTGACAGAAAATTATCTGAATCCGGTTCAGCAAAGTTTTTTGTGAAAGAAAACGGGGATAGTATACTTCAAAAGCGAGGAATATTGAACGATAGAGAGATAAGAACGATTCAGATTTTTATAAAAAATAACTATCAGGAAATGTATTTGAAATGGTCTGAGTACAGTAGGCAGGGATTTTATGAAAAGTGAAAAACATAACAAAAAAGAATGAGTTTGCATATTTGAGTGATAAGATAAGTAAATTCTCAAGGAAGAGTAGAATGACCGTGAATGATAAGGTGAAATATACAGATTGGTCTATCAGAGAGGATAAGTAATGAAGGATTACATGGCAAGAGGAACAGCGGCAAATGCTCAGCTTCGGGTATTTGCGGCAACAACAAAAGAGACGGTGGAGGCGGCGAGAGCCGCGCATAATACAAGCCCGGTGATGACTGCTGCGCTGGGGAGGCTTCTGACGGCAGGGGCTATGATGGGTAGTATGATGAAAGGGGAGGATGATATTCTCACACTTCAGATCCGGGGAGAGGGGCCGGGACGGGGACTGACCGTGACGGCGGATTCCAAAGGAAATGTGAAGGGGTATGCGCTGGTGCCTCAGGTGATCCTGCCCGCCAACGAGAAGGGGAAGCTGGATGTAGGCGGTGCGCTGATGGGCAGGGAATATTACAGGGCTGTCGGTGAAGGGGCTGACGGGACGGATGCCAGACGGGAAGGTGCTGAATCTGCGGCGAATGTCGGCGGTGTGCTCAGTGTGATAAAGGATCTGGGTATGAAAGAGCCTTATGCGGGGCAGACTGCATTACAGACAGGAGAGATCGCGGAGGATCTGACTTATTATTTTGCGGTTTCGGAGCAGACGCCGTCCTCTGTGGGGCTTGGCGTGTTGATGGAGAAAAACAATACGGTAAAACAGGCTGGCGGTTTCATCATTCAGTTGATGCCTTTTGCGGAGGATGTGGTGATCGAAAAGCTGGAGCACAATCTGCAGCATATCAAGTCGGTGACGACCATGCTGGAGGAGGGATTGACGCCGGAAGGGATTCTGGAAACCGTGCTGGAGGGCATGGATATCGAGTGGACAGATACGCTGCCGGTACAGTTTTATTGTAACTGCAGTAAAGAGCGGGTGGAAAAGGCTCTTGTCAGCATCGGGAAAAAGGAACTGACGGATATCATTGCGGACGGCAAGCCGATCGAGGTGAAATGTCATTTCTGTAATCATGCCTATGAGTTTACGGTGAAGGATCTGGAGGAGTTATTGGAACAGGCGAGATAGCAGGACATATCGGCAATAAAATGTGACAATGAAAACAGAGTAAAGACAGGGGGCTAAAACATGCAGCATGGTTTTATCAAGGCAGCGGCGGTAACGCCGAAAATAAAAGTGGCGGATCCGGCTTACAATGCGGAGCAGATCTGTAAAAAGCTGAAGGAGGCTTATGAACGGAAGGCGAAGATCATTGTTTTTCCGGAGCTCTGCATCACAGGGTATACTTGTCAGGATCTGTTTTTACAGGAACTTTTATTGCATGAGGCACTGGCTGCCTTAAAAAAGATCACGGAGTGCACAAAGGGGCATGAGGCGCTTGTCTTTGTGGGACTGCCGGTGGAGCGGCATCAGAAGCTGTACAATGTGGCGGCGGTACTCAGAGACGGCAAGGTGCTGGGCATGGTGCCGAAGACCTATATTCCGAATTATGGAGAGTTTTATGAGGCGAGGCATTTTACGCCGGGAAACGGGGAAGCTGTGGATATTCTGATAGACGGGGAGAGGATCCCTTTCGGGACAAAGCTGCTCTTTGCCTGCGAGGGTATGCCTTCTCTGCTGGTGGGCTGTGAGATCTGTGAGGATATGTGGGCGGTGGAGACGCCGGGCACTTCCCATGCGCTGGCGGGAGCGACCGTGCTGGTCAATCTGTCTGCGTCAAACGAGACGGTGACAAAGGATGAATACCGGAAGATGCTGATCGAGTCCGGCAGCGCAAGGCTGGTCTGCGGTTATGTGTATGCCAGCGCGGGGGAGGGGGAATCCACCCAGGATCTTGTGTTTGCAGGGCATAATATGATCGCGGAGAACGGCAGTATTCTGGCGGAGGCGGAGCGTTTTTCCGGGGAGGCTGTGTACGGGGAACTGGATCTTTACAGGCTGACGGAGGAAAGGCGGAGGCTGAATACCTTTATGACAGGGGATAACGGCGGCTATACGGTGGTGCCTTTTTCCTTAAAGAAGGAAGAGACGAAGCTGACCAGAAAATTTGACAGGGCGCCCTTTGTGCCGACGGAGGAGCTGACCAGAAACAAGCGCTGTGACGATATCCTGAAATTACAGTGTTACGGGCTGAAAAAGAGATATGAGCATACAGGTGCGAAGACCGCGGTGATCGGTGTTTCCGGCGGGCTGGATTCCACATTGGCGCTGCTTGTGACGGCGAGATGTTTTGATCTTCTGGAAAAAGACAGGAGCGATATCGTTGCGGTGACGATGCCCTGCTTCGGGACGACGGACAGGACTTATCAGAACGCCTGCAAGCTGGCGCAGACGCTGGGTGCCGTGCTGAAAGAGGTGGATATCAAGGCTTCTGTGACACAGCATTTTCAGGATATCGGTCAGGATATCGATAAGCATGATGTGACTTATGAGAACGGACAGGCGAGAGAGCGGACACAGGTGCTGATGGATATCGCCAACCAGAACGGCGGCCTTGTGATCGGCACAGGCGATATGTCGGAGCTGGCGCTGGGCTGGGCGACCTATAACGGCGATCATATGTCGATGTACGGCGTGAACGCCGGCGTGCCCAAAACGCTGGTGCGCCATCTGGTGCGGTATTTTGCGGATACCTGCGGCAATCAGGAACTGCAGGCAGTGCTGATGGATGTGCTGGATACCCCGGTATCGCCGGAGCTTCTGCCCCCGGTGGACGGGAAGATCGCACAAAAGACCGAAGATCTGGTAGGGCCTTACGAACTTCACGATTTCTTCCTGTACTATGCACTGCGCCTTAACTTTTCTCCGGCAAAGATATACAGAATCGCGAGAGAAACCTTTGGCGGAGCGTATGCGTATGAAGAAATATTAAAATGGCTGAAAACCTTCTACCGGAGGTTCTTCTCCCAGCAGTTTAAACGCTCCTGCCTTCCGGACGGACCGAAAGTGGGCAGCGTTGCCGTATCCCCCAGAGGGGATCTGCGGATGCCCTCGGATGCTTCGGCGGCGATCTGGATGCGGGAAGTGGAACTGTTGAAACCTTAAAAGGAATAATCCGCCCGGAGAAATATTTTTCTCCGGGCGTCCGGCTTTTTCTGTTATGGCACCTGCACCTTAGCCAGCGTATCCCCGATCACCTCCAGCAAAAGCTCCGAAGTATAAGCCGCCTCCTCCGCATAAGTAACATTTTCCATCGACTGGTTCTCACAGATCTGTTCTGAGATCGTATTGAAAGAAGGCTCCAGCAGTGGATACAGTGTGGAGATCTTGTCGCTGAGCGGCGTCAGAGTCAGGGAGACGATCTGAGTTTCGTCCACGGTAAGATTGATCTCCACGGTTTCATCTTCCAGATAGAGGGCGCTTCTGTAGGCGCCGGGCTGATAAATGGGTGTCTGCTGCGAGCCGTCCTGTGTTTCCGTCTCAGGCGCTTTCGGCATCTCTTCCGGGGTTTCCTTATCGGAGCGGAACATGATAAAGAGGAGTATGATAAAAAGGATACCCAGTACAACGAAGATTCCCGTATAGATTAATTCTTTCAGGTGCAGTACAACAATTTTTGTTTTGGAACTCATATGCTCTCCCAGTGTTAAAACCGTTACTTTGTATATCATATTAGGGGGAAGATGAAAATATGACAGGCAGGATGTGACAAGTGGGATTTGTTTTCTTCTGTATAGAACACTTTGCTTTTGACGGCTTGATTGAGATCGCGTCCCGTCAGGATGAGGCGGGGGTTGATATGGCTTTTTGCTGGGATGCCCCGGGAGAAAACATTTAGTGGAACTGTTCACACTACAATTTATGAATAGAGTATACTGTTTTCGAGCAAGAAAATGTGTTATGATATTATGTGGCTTGCAAAGTTAATGGAATGGGGGCGGCATGAAATTAGAAGATTTTAGTGGATACAAACAGAATCAGAAAATGTATGGGGGAACTGCCGGAAGAAAGATGGGGATTTCTTATGATGGAAAAGATTATATTTTAAAATTTCCGGGAAATCTCAGGGAACAGGAAATGAAGAATATCAGGCTTAGTTACTCTAACAGTCCAGTATGTGAATATATCGGTTCGCAGGTTTATCAAATGCTTGGCTTTAAGGTACATGAAACCATACTTGGTGAAAGAAACGGTAAGATTGTTGTTGCCTGCAGGGATTTTCTGGAAACGGGAGAGATATTGTACGAGTTTGACAAAATCAAAGTGACTTTTGAACCGCACTTTCTTGATTCTAATGGAAACGAAACAAACGGTGTGGGAGTTGACCTGTACGAAATACTGATGACAATACAGGAACATCCGTTTTTGGCAGATGTACCAGGGATCAAGGCACATTTCTGGAATATGTTTGTTGTGGATGCGTTGATCGGGAATCCCGATAGAAATAATAGTAACTGGGGAATCATTTTGAAAGCAGACGGCAGCAGGCGTATTGCTCCTGTTTATGATAATGGTAATTGTCTGAATTGCAAATGGGATGAAGAAAAGATGTTGGAAGTATTGTCAGACGAAAACAAACTGGAGGTAGAAAGTTATAAAGGGCGCAGATGTATTTTTGAATTGGAAGGAAAAAAAATAAATCCGTATCATATTATGGAAAGCATGAGGTATCGGGAATGCACGGAAGCGGTGGAAAGGCTTGCTCCAGTAATGGGAGACATTTTACCTGAGATCAGAAAAATGATCAGAGAGATTCCGGTTATATCAGAAATACAGAAAGACTTTTACTATAGAATTATGGAGTGCAGATGTAATAAGGTATTTCTTCCGCTTTATCGGAAGATTGCCAGTGAAAAGAGATGTGGCGAAAACGGGGAAGGTTAGAAAGGGAAGGGAGGGAACAGAATGTATATTGATGAGAAGATCACTCTGTCTGCCGATCTTCCGAAAGGATTGCGAAGTGATTTTAAGGAATTGCAGGAATATTATGATGCAGGAGACTGGCTCCGGTTTGATCTTTTGTTTGAGACGGTGGAAGCGAGCGTTAAAGCATATTATCTGGCAGGAAAGATCAGCAGGGAGGAACTGAATCTTATTTTCAGGAAATATGGAATCGCGTAGAGAGAGTAGCAGGCAGTTTACGAAAAGTTGAAAAGCTTTGATAAAATTCCGGGATTGACAAATGCGTACAGGTCGAGTATGATTTTTGAGAAGACAAAGGCGTTCTTATACTGAGGGATAAGAGCGCCCTTTTTGTAAAGAATAGGTTCGTCGGAAGACAGATCTGTTCGCTGCGGTGCGATCTGCGCTGCAGATTGCAGCGTTTCCCGTAAAAGGATGAGATAAGGAGACTATACAATGAATAACTTGACAAAGCAGGATATCATGAATCTCGTGGTGGAAGAGGATGTGGAATTTATCCGCCTGCAGTTTACGGATATTTTCGGGAATCTGAAAAATGTGGCGGTGACATCGAGCCAGCTTGAGAGGGCGCTTAACAATGAATGCATGTTTGACGGTTCATCCATCGAGGGGTTTACCGGCAGGGTGGAGTCGGATATGTATCTGTATCCCGATCTGAATACGATGACGATTTTTCCCTGGCGTCCGCAGCAGGGCAGGGTGGCGAGGCTGATCTGCGATATCTACAGGCCGAACGGGACGCCCTTTGAGGGAGATCCGCGGTATATCCTGAAAAAAGCGATCCGGGAGGCGGCGGATATGGGTTATACTTTCGATGTGGGACCGGAGTGCGAGTTTTTCCTGTTTGATATGGATGAGAACGGAGCGCCTACCACGCATACGAGGGAGCAGGCAGGTTATTTTGATATGGGAACGGTGGATTTCGGGGAGAATGCCAGAAGGGATATGATCCTGACGCTGGAGGAGATGGGATTTACAGTGGAGTCCTCCCATCACGGCAAGGCGCCGGCACAGCATGAGATTGACTTTCAGTATGGCGAGGCGCTGCGGGTGGCGGATGATATCATGACCTTCAAGCTGACGGTAAAGACCATCGCCAAGCGGCACGGGCTCCACGCCACGTTTATGCCGAAGCCGAAATTCGGCGTGACCGGTTCGGGGATGCATATCAATATGTCTTTAAATCGGGACGGAGAAAATATTTTCGGCGATGCTTCCGATAAGAATGGGCTGAGCAGGGAGGCATACTATTTTATCGGCGGTATCATGAAACATTTAAAAGGCATGACCGCCATCACGAATCCCCTTGTGAATTCCTATAAGCGGCTGGTGCCAGGGTATGATGCGCCGGTACATATCGCCTGGAGTATCGGCAACAGGAGTCCGCTGATCCGGGTGCCGGCAACGGACAGCAGGCATGCGAGGATAGAACTGCGAAATCCGGATCCCTGTACTAATCCCTATCTGGCACTGGCGGTATGCCTGCGGGCGGGTCTGGACGGTATCAGGAATCATATCATGCCGCCGGAGAGCGTGGATAAGAATATACAGGAGATGTCCAGAGAGGATGTGCAGAGGGAGGGGATAGAATCGATTCCGGCTACCCTGCTGGATGCATTGAATGAACTGGAGAAGGATCCTCTCGTGATGGAGACACTGGGCGACCATGTGACGCGCAATTATGTCAGGGCAAAGAGGGAGGAGTGGAAGGAATATATTTCTGATGTCTCGGAATGGGAGATCGGGCGTTATCTGCTGAACTGCTAGGGGAAAACCTGTTTTCGGATTTTAAAGGGACAATACGGTAAGATGAGCTGCCACGGGCAAGAGCTTTCGGCACCGGAAAGGGGGTGGGCGCATGACCGGTATTGTAGTGGTTTTTCCACGGATGGAAGATGCCAGAGGAATCAGGAATCTTCTTGTCAGGAGCGGTTTTTCGGTACATGCCGTCTGCACTACGGGGGCACAGGCGATCAGCGCGCTGGAAGATTTAAATGACGGTATTGTCATCAGCGGTTACAAGCTGGCGGATATGATGTATCTGGAGTTGAAAGAGTGCCTGCCGGGGAGTGTCAGAATGCTGCTTCTTGCGACAAGGCAGCACCTTGCGGAATGCGATACGGGGGATCTTGCCTTTCTGCCGATGCCGTTAAAAGCGCATGAGCTGGTGGATATGGTACATACGCTGCTTCGGGAGTGTGAGAGGTCCCGCAAAAAGCGTCGGGAGGAACCGAGGCAGAAGAGCCCGGAGGAGATGGAACTGATCGCCCGGGCGAAAGCGCTTTTGATGGAAAAGAGATCCATGACGGAAATGCAGGCGCATAAGTATCTGCAAAAGTGCAGTATGGACAGCGGCAGGAGTATTGTGGAGTCGGCACAGATGATTTTAATGTTATAGGAGAGAGCGTATGAAGTTTACAAAGATGCATGGCTGTGGCAATGATTATATTTATGTAAATGGAATGGAGGAAAAGATAGAGCCGGAGAGGAAGCCGGAACTTGTGCGGCGGATGAGCGAGCGGCATTTCGGCGTCGGTTCGGACGGTGTGATCTTTATCAATGCTTCCGATGCGGCGGATTTTGAGATGGAGATGTGGAACGCCGACGGGACGAGAGGTGAGATGTGCGGAAACGGTATCCGCTGTGTGGCGAAATATGTGTATGACAAGGGGCTTACGGATAAAACCGGGATCAGTATTGTCAGCGGCGGGCAGGCCAAGTATCTGGAGCTTCAGGTGCGGGACGGGAAGATGCTGACTGCGAAGGTCAATATGGGGAAACCTGTTTTTGCGCCGGAGGAGATTCCAGTGGTGATGCCGGAGGGAGCGGAAAGTGTGGTGAATGCCCCGATCGTGGTGAATGGCGTGGAATATCATATGACATGTGTGTCAATGGGAAATCCACACGCTGTCGTATTTTTGGATGATGTGTCAGGTTTGGAAATTGAGAAGCTGGGTCCCTGTTTTGAGAATCATGAGAGGTTTCCGAGGAGGGTAAATACAGAGTTTGTGAAAGTGCTGGACAGAAATCATGTGGAGATGCGCGTCTGGGAGCGGGGAAGCGGTGAAACTCTTGCCTGCGGGACCGGAAGCTGCGCCACCGTGGCCGCCTGTGTTCTAAACGGTTTGACGGACACATCCGTAACTGTTAAACTGTTAGGTGGCGAGCTGTTGATAGAATGGGACCGGGAGACGGATCTGATCTATATGACCGGGCCTGCGTCCACAGTCTATGAGGGCGAGTATAATATATAAACGACAGCGGATGCTCGTCCAGTGCACAAGACGATTTACTGATGCGAATGCAGCAGGAAATTGTCTTATATCACAGGTGTACTGGAAGGGCATCCGCGGAACTGGAATAGGAGGACTATCTGATGTATAAGATTAACGAAGACTATTTAAAACTGCCGGGAAGTTATTTGTTTTCAACGATCGGGAAAAAGACGAATGCCTATAAGGAGAAACATCCTGAGAAGGATCTTGTGAGAATGGGTATCGGGGATGTGACACAACCGCTGGCGCCGGTAATCATCGAGGCATTACATAAGGCGGTGGACGAGATGGCGAGCCCGGAGACATTTCACGGTTATGCGCCGGATCTGGGGTATGAGTTTTTGCGAAATGCCATTGTGAAAAATGATTATCAGGCAAGGGGCTGTGATATTGCCGCGGATGAGATCTTTGTTTCCGACGGTGCGAAATGTGACTGCGGAAATATTCAGGAGATATTCAGCAAAGACAACAGGATCGCGGTCTGTGATCCGGTATATCCTGTTTATGTGGATACCAATGTGATGGCGGGCAGGACAGGTATTTATGATACTGAAAAAGAGACATGGAGCGATGTGATCTATATGCCCTGTGTTGCGGAAAATGGCTTTTCGCCGGAACTGCCGGAAAAAACACCGGATCTGATCTATCTGTGCTATCCTAATAATCCTATCGGCAATGCGCTCACAAAGGATGAGCTGCAGGTTTGGGTGGATTATGCGAACAAAGTGGGCGCCATTATCATTTATGATGCGGCTTATGAGGCTTATATTTCCGAGGAAAATGTGCCCCACAGCATTTACGAGTGCGAGGGCGCAAGGGGCTGTGCGATCGAGATCCGCTCTTTCTCAAAGAATGCAGGCTTTACCGGCGTAAGGCTGGGCTTTACGGTGATCCCGAAGGATCTGGAATCGAACGGGACAAAGCTGCACACGCTCTGGGCACGCCGGCACGGCACAAAATACAACGGAGCGCCCTATATCATTCAGAAAGCCGGCGAGGCTGTTTATTCCGAGTCGGGGAAAGAGCAGCTTGCAAAACAGGTGGCATATTATATGAATAATGCCGCTTATGTCAGGGAGGAACTGAAAAACGCGGGTTATGAAGTGTTCGGCGGTGTGAATGCGCCCTATATATGGATGAAGACAACAAACAATATGACAAGCTGGGAATTCTTTGATTATCTGCTGGAGAATGCAAATGTGATCGGTACGCCGGGATCAGGGTTCGGCCCGAGCGGAGAGGGATATTTCAGGCTGACGGCGTTCGGGACGTATGAGAACGCGGTGGAGGCTGTGAAGAGGATCAAGGCGTTGTAATATAAACAAAATCAGCAGATGCCGTAGAGATGCACGGGAGAAATTTGAAGCTGTGCTTTATCAGATTCAAATTTGCTCCCCTTACTGTGCATCTCGGAGACGGATGCGGAACTGGAAAAAAACAGCAGATGCCCCGGAAGTGCACAAAACGATTTACTGATGCGAAAGCAGCAGGAAATTGTTTTCGGCTAATGTGTACTGGAGGGGCGGATGCGGGACTGGAATAGAGGAGATTATGAAAAACTGTTATAGAGATCTGACAATAAAGGAGATCAGTGAGGCGTGCATCGGCAGGACGCTGCGAGTTGCCGGGTGGGTGGAAAACATCAGGGACCATGGCGGCGTATCGTTCATTGATCTGCGGGATATGTATGGTGTGCTACAGGTGGTGCTGCGGGATACAAATCTGCTCGCGGGTATTGTAAAAGAACAGGCGTTATCTGTGGAAGGATTGATAGAAAAAAGGGATGAGGAGACCTATAATCCGAAGATACCGACCGGGACGATCGAACTGGAAGCCCACAGCATTGATATATTGGGCAGGGTTTATAGGCAGCTTCCCTTTGAGATCCAGACATCCAAAGAAACAAGGGAGGATATCCGGCTGAAATACCGGTATCTTGATCTGCGAAACAGCAAGGTGAAGGACAACATTATCTTCCGTTCACAGGTGATCAGCTTTCTGCGGGAGAAGATGACGGAGATGGGTTTTCTGGAAGTCCAGACACCGATCCTTTCCGCTTCCTCGCCGGAGGGGGCGAGGGATTATATCGTGCCTTCCAGAAAATATAAAGGGAAGTTTTATGCGCTGCCACAGGCGCCCCAGCAGTATAAGCAGCTTCTGATGGCAGCAGGATTTGATAAGTATTTCCAGATCGCGCCCTGTTTCCGGGATGAGGATGCCAGAGCGGACCGGTCACCGGGTGAATTTTATCAGCTTGATTTTGAGATGAGCTTTGCCACACAGGAGGATGTGTTCAGGGCAGGGGAGGAAGTGCTGACGGCTGTCTTTGAGAAATTTGCGCCGGAAGGATATTCGGTGACAAAGGCGCCCTATCCGATCATCAGCTATAAGCAGGCAATGCTGGAATTCGGGACGGATAAGCCGGACCTGAGAAATCCTCTGCGGATCATCGATCTGACAGAGTTTTTCCAGAGCTGCAGTTTCAGGCCTTTTATCGGGAGAACAGTTCGGGCGATCCGGGTGAAGGAGCCGATGTCCAAGGGATTCCATGAAAAGTTATTGTCCTTCGCCACAGGGCTTGGCATGGGCGGGCTGGGATATCTGGAGGTGGAGGAAGACCTGAGTTATAAAGGCCCTATTGATAAATTTATTCCGGAGGAGAAAAAACCGGAACTCAGAGAGATCGCTTCTCTGGAAGCGGGAGATACGATCTTCTTTATCGCGGATAAGGAGAAAAAGGCGGCTTATTATGCGGGGCAGATCCGGAAGGAACTGGGTGAGAAGCTGGATCTGTGCGAAAAGAATGCGTACAGGTTCTGCTATGTCAATGATTTTCCGATGTATGAGCTGGATGAGGAGACGAAACAGATCGGATTTACCCATAATCCGTTTTCCATGCCTCAGGGCGGTTTGAAGGCATTAAAGGAGCAGGATCCGCTGGAGGTGCTGGCTTACCAGTATGATATCGTGTGCAACGGTGTGGAGCTGTCTTCCGGAGCGGTGAGAAACCATGACATTCAGGTGATGGAGGAGGCGTTTCGGATCGCGGGGTATGATAAGGAAACACTGGAGAAAAAATTCGGCGCGTTGTATCAGGCGTTCCAGTTCGGGGCACCGCCCCATGCCGGAATGGCGCCGGGGGTTGACCGGATGATTATGCTTCTCAGGAATGAGGAGAATATCAGGGAGGTTATCGCCTTCCCGATGAGCGGTTCGGCGCAGGATCTGATGAACGGAGCGCCGGGGGATGTGACGGAGCAGCAGCTGCGGGAGGTGCACATTAAGATTCGGTAGGATGGCATGATTGTATATAAAAACACTAAAACATTTTCAAAAGAGCAGATTGAAGAGTTGTTTCTGTCGGTGAATTGGGACTCCGGGAGATATCCGGAGAGGGTTGCCGCGGGGCTGGAGAACTCTTCTGTTGTGATCAGTGCGTGGGATGGGGAAAGGCTTGTGGGTCTGGTCCGGGGGCTGGATGATGGAGAGACGGTAGGTTTTATTCATTATCTGCTTGTGGATCCGGCGTATCAGGGACAGCATATCGGAGAGGAGCTTATGAAGCGGATCATGGATAGGTACAGGGATCTGCTGTATGTAAAGATCATGCCTTCTGATCCTAAAACAGTTGAGTTTTATAAGAAATTTGGGTTTGAGATATTTGATAATTATTCTGCGATGGAGATTAAAAGGTTATAGGGATCAGGGTAGGGAAACTGGAAAAATGTTTACGCGGGATGAAAAACAGCAGATTGGAAATATAGGGAAGAAAAACGATGGCGAATATAATTGATGACGCGACAATTGAGTATGTGGGAATTCTGGCGAAACTGGAACTCTCGGATCGGGAGAAGGAAGCGGCAAAGAAGGATATGGGCAGGATGCTGGATTATATCGATCAGTTGAATGAATTGGATACATCCGGCGTGGAGCCGATGTCCCATGTGCTTCCGAGGCGGAATGTGTTCCGGGAGGATATTGTGACGAACGGGGACGGAAGTGCGGATGCGCTGGCGAATGCACCGGAGCAAAAGGATGATATGTATGTGGTGCCGAAGACGTTCGAGTAGAGGGTGGGATTATATATAGCGGACGATATCGGACAGTCAGCAATATATCCCTTCGAGCCGCGCTCCCATTCTGCGAAAAACGCAGCGGGTACTAAGCTCGTGAGGAACCTCGCTAAGTACCGGCGTTTTTCGAAGGGTATCTCAGGGATATATTGCTGCCTGCCCGATATCTGGGTACTGGAATAGAGAATAAGTTTATGATATAAATGGAGATTGGTAGTATGGGCATTCTGGATTATACGGCGGTGGAATTATCAGAACAGATTAGGACCGGGAAGTGTACTGCGATAGATGCGATGGAAGCGGTGTTTGAGCGCATCGGGGAGAAGGAAGAGGAATATCATTGTTATATTACGGCGGATAGGGAGAGTGCGCTGAAAAAGGCGGCGGCAGTACAGCGGAAGATAGAGGCCGGAGAACTGACGGGGCCGCTTGCCGGTGTGCCGGTGGCGGTGAAGGACAATCTTTGTACAAAAGGGGTTCTGACAAGCTGTGCTTCCAGAATACTGAGCAATTTTGTGCCGGCTTATTCGGCAACGGCGGTGGAGAATCTGGAAAAAGCCGGGGCTGTTATGGTCGGGAAAACGAATATGGACGAGTTTGCCATGGGTTCGACAACAGAGACCTCTTATTACGGAGTGACCAGAAATCCTGTAAATCCTGAGCACGTGCCGGGCGGTTCTTCCGGCGGTTCGGCGGCGGCGGTTGCGCTGGGAGAGTGCTTTGTGGCGCTGGGTTCCGACACCGGCGGTTCCGTCAGGCAGCCGGCTTCCTATTGTGGTGTGGTGGGATTAAAGCCCACTTACGGGATGGTTTCCCGGTATGGGCTGGTGGCATATGGCTCTTCGCTGGATCAGATCGGTCCTTTGACAAAGAATGTGACGGATGCGGCATATCTGCTTGAGGCGATCGCTTCCTATGATGAGAAGGATTCTACATCAGAGCCCTCTGCAGAGCGGGATTTTACCAGTGCGTTGACAGAGGATGTGAAAGGAATGCGGATCGGGATCCCGAAGGATTATTTTGGAGAAGGACTGGATGCGGAGGTAAAGGCGGCAGTGCTGGCGGGGGCAGAGGTGCTGAAAAAAGCCGGTGCGATGGTGGAAGAATTTGATCTGGGGATGGTGGAGTATGCTATTCCGGCTTATTATACGATCGCTACAGCGGAGGCGAGTTCCAATCTGGAACGGTTTGACGGGATCAAGTACGGTTATCGGACGGAGCAGTTTGAAGGGCTTCACAATATGTATAAAAAAACCCGTTCGGAAGGATTTGGCGAGGAAGTAAAACGACGTATCATGCTGGGCAGTTTTGTGCTCAGTTCAGGGTATTATGATGCTTATTATCTGAAAGCGCTGCGTACAAAGGCGCTGATCAAAAAGGCGTTTGACGAGGCTTTTGAGAAGTATGACCTGATCCTGGGGCCGGTAGCGCCGTCCACAGCGCCTAAGCTGGGGGAGAGTTTGTCGGATCCGCTGAAAATGTATCTCGGGGATATTTATACGATCTCTGTGAATCTGGCGGGTCTGCCGGGAATCTCTGTGCCCTGCGGGAAGGACGGGAATGGGCTACCGGTCGGGCTGCAGCTGATCGGGGACTGCTTTGAGGAGAAGAAATTGATACGGGCCGCGTACACCTATGAGAAGGCATCTGCGAAATTGAAAGAAGCAACAGAAATTTCATAGGAGCAGATAAAGAAGATATATGCTGTAATGTATGACAAAGCTGAAATAGAGGAACGAAAATGAGCAAAAAGTACGAAACTGTTATAGGCTTGGAAATTCATGTGGAGCTTGCCACAAAAACAAAAATATTCTGCGGCTGTTCCACCGCATTCGGCGGGGCGCCGAACAGCCATACCTGTCCGGTCTGTACCGGTATGCCGGGATCTCTTCCCGTGTTAAATAAACAGGTGCTGGAGTATGCCATCGCGGTCGGGCTTGCCACAGATTGCGAGATCACAAGGGACGCCAAATTTGACAGAAAGAATTATTTTTATCCTGACAATCCGCAGAACTATCAGATATCTCAGCTCTATCTGCCGATCTGCAGAAACGGCAGGGTGGAAATAGAGACGGAAAACGGAAAAAAGTTTGTGGGCATCCATGAGATCCATATGGAGGAGGATGCAGGTAAGCTGATCCACGATGAGTGGGAGGATTGTTCGCTGGTGGATTATAACCGTTCCGGTGTGCCGCTGATCGAGATCGTTTCGGAGCCGGATATGCGCAGTGCGGAGGAAGTGATCGCTTATCTGGAGACATTGCGGAGGCTGATCCAGTATCTGGGGGCTTCCGATTGTAAACTGCAGGAGGGATCCATGCGGGCGGATGTAAATCTGTCTGTCAGAGAGTCGGGAGCGGAGAAGTTCGGGAGAAGGACGGAGATGAAAAACCTGAATTCGTTCCGAGCGATCATGCATGCCATTGAAAATGAGACGGAGCGGCAGATCGATCTTCTGGAGGAGGGAAAAGAGGTTGTTCAGGAGACCAGAAGATGGGACGATAACAAGGGGTATTCCTATGCCATGAGGAGCAAGGAGGATGCACAGGATTACCGGTATTTTCCTGATCCTGATCTGATGCCGGTACATGTGACGGATGAGATGCTGGAGGAGATCAGGGCGAAGCAGCCGGAGTTTCGGACGGAGAAGATAGAGCGTTATAAACGGGAGTTTGATATTCCTGAATACGATATCGGTATCATTACAGAAACGAAACATATGGCGGATCTGTTTGAGGAGACGACGGCGCTCTGCGGACAGCCGAAGAAGGTTTCCAACTGGCTGATGGGGGAGACGCTTCGGCTTTTGAAAGAGAACAACGCAGATCCGGAGGATATCAGGTTTTCGCCGAAGCATCTGGCATCGTTGATCTCCCTTGTGGACAGCAAGGCGATAACAGGACCGGTGGCAAAGGATGTCTTTGAGAAGATGTTTGCGGAGGACATTGATCCGGAGGCTTATGTGGAGGAGAACGGGCTGAAGACCGTAAATGATGAGGGAGCGCTGCGGGCTGTCGTAGAGAAAGTGCTTACGGAGAATCCCCAGTCTGTGGCGGATTACAAGGGTGGTAAGCAGAAAGCCATCGGGTTCCTTGTGGGGCAGACTATGAAGGCCATGAAAGGGAAGGCGGATCCGGGACTGGTGAATCAGATGTTGAAGGAGTTGCTGGGGTAACAAATGGCTTTACACTTTTCTTCTCATTCGATATAATAGAGATGTATCGATCAATATAAGTTGTACATGGTGAAGGTAGGTGAGTATATGCCAAGTGATAAAGAGATGATTAATAACCTGATTGATAATTATACAAGCTTGCAACGTATTAAAAAATCGGAAGATATCGAAAAGGAACTTGATTATCAAATAAAGATATTAAAGGCAAAGCTTGAATCATTCGGTATTGTGACAACGGATTTGGATTTGTAGCAGCGATGTATTAGATGAGTGTAAGGTGTAAAGCCTGTTGAAAGATGGAAGGCTTTACACCTTTTTATTGATATATGTTTATTTGCAAAGTGCAAAGGTGCTGGTTTCAGCAGGAAAAGAGGTTAATCATATGAAAAAAATTATTTTAGCATCCGCATCCCCGAGAAGAAAGGAGCTGCTTTCTCAGATCGGCCTTGAATTTACGGTGATGCCCAGCGATATAGAAGAAGATCCGAAGAGCACGCTGCCTCAGGATATTGTGATAGAACTGTCGAAGGAGAAGGCGAGAGATATCTGGGGAAAGATCGGGCGAGACGATAAATGTGACAACAGTCTTGTGATCAGCGCAGACACAATTGTCACCATAGAGGGAGAGATTCTCGGAAAGCCGAAGGACGAGGAAGATGCCGTGCGGATGCTGAGCCTGCTCTCGGGAAAGGAACATCAGGTGTATACCGGCGTTACGATGATCTGGATCAATGAGGATGGAAAACAGGAGGAGTATTCCTTCTATGTCTGTACCGGGGTTCTCATGTACCGTATGAACAGGGCGGAGATCATGGAGTATGTCTGCAGCGGTGAACCGATGGACAAGGCGGGCGCCTATGCCGTGCAGGGCAGAGCCGCGGCCTATATCAAATCAATCAGAGGTGAGTACAGTAATGTGGTAGGGCTGCCGGTGGGAAGGCTTTATCAGGAGATGAAAGCCTGGGATCTGGCGTAAGGATATCTTTTCTGGAGTGATGGTCAGAGATGAAAGGAACACAGCGGAAAATATTTTTCTGCTGTGTTTTTAGCATGCGGCATTTTTTATCCGTACTTTACATCCCGCCCTTCGGCATTGTAGATTCCCGTATGATAAGCTCCGACGGAAGTTTGATATGCTGCGCCGGGGAGTTCGGGTTCTGGATCCGGTCGATCAGGAGCTCGGCGGCGGTATAGCCGAGCTGATATTTCGGCGTATTGATGCTGGTGATCTGCGGCGAGGAGATCATGGCGTAGTCGACGTTGTCATAGCCTATGACCATCAGGTCGTCCGGTACCCGGAGCCCGAGCTGTCTTGCGGCATTGATGACGGCGCAGGCATAGAGATCCGATATGGCAAGAAAGGCATCCGGGCGATAGGTCTGTGAAAGAAGCTGTGTGGCGGAGGAAAACGCCATGTTGTAATTGATCTCAGGGAGGTTGATGATCCAGCGCAGCGTGGGCTTGATGCCGGCTGCCTGCAGTGTTTTCAGGTATCCCTCCTGCCGGACATAGTTATCGCGGTATTTCAGGGAGCCGGAGATAAAAGCGATCCTTCGGCGTCCGAGGGAGATCAGATGGTTTATGGCGGTTGCCGCCATCTTGGAATCGTCAAAGCTGACGGAGGAGACGGTTTTACTGTTTAAGTCATAGTCACAGCATTGTACGACGGGCACGAGGCTGCTGAGCGTATGCATGAGCTGGGCGTTCAGATGGTTCAGGCAGATGACGCCTGATATCTTTGTGTGGGTTATGAGCTGTTCGAAGGAGGAGAAGGTGTTGCTGCCAAGCTGTTCCTGCAGGATCATCATCGTATAGCCGTGCTGCAGGGCGGAGGCCTTTGCCCCTTTGATGATCTCATTGAAAAAAGAATTAAATTCAAAAGGCAGGACAAAGAGCAGGAGCCTGCCGGAGGCGGGCGCCTGTATGATATATTCATTCGGATTCAGTCCCCTTTTATCCAGTACATCATATACTTTTTCTATCAGATCGGCTTTCACGTTGCTCTGGCCGTTTAAAACACGGGATACGGTGGCGGTGGAAACGCCGGCCTCTTCTGCGATCTCCGAAAAGGAAAAGGGGTATTTTCTGCGCATATTATCTCCTCTTGTATCTTCTTAAACAATATCTGTCTGCGGTATTTGCCTTAGTATAGCACATTTCATGCAAATTACAAGGATTTTGGCTGTTATTTCTGAAATTGAATAACTGATTTAGATATTATAGACAAATATAGAGGGGCAAAAGAAGGCGTAAATACGATATATTTAACAAAAAAACATATTGTTTTTGCGTTTGATTGACAATCAATCTGAAATAACATACTCTGATTACAGAAATAAATAGAGAGAAAGAAGGGGAGCGGATGCGGTATATTTTACAGTTGAGCACCGGAAGTTTCGGGCATTCTGAATTAAATGCAGAGGAAGCGGTAAAGACGCTCGAGTATTGCATGAAGGTTCTGGATGTGGAAAAAGTGATATTCGGCTGGGCCTCGAATATCCCGTTGAATCAGGAGATCAGCCGTATGCTCGATGAGCATCCGGTGGAAAAGTATCTGTGGCTGCCTGTGTTTGCGGAAATTCAGGACAGGGCGGATGTCCGGCAGAATGTGAGGCTGACGGAGAAAGAAAAACAGGAGATGAATACCTGTGACGGGGATGCGTTTGATTTTGCCTGCCAGTCTTCGCGGGAGAATATGAAATACGCGCTGGAGGTGTTTGAGAGGCTCACCGAGGGCTGTCGTATGGACGGGGTGTTTCTTGACAGGATACGGTATGCCTCTGCTGCGGGGTCGGTCAGTGCATTGTACGGATGCTGGTGTCCGCATTGCCGGGATATCTATGAAAAAAACGGCGTTGATACAGAGCGGATCCGGAATATGGCGGCATCAGAGCAGATCGCTCCATTCATGCCGGCGGCGCTGGAACAGAGCATCTACCGGTATGAGGACAGGGATATCGACAGGCTGATGGCGGCAAAGCGGCGGATCATCACATCCCAGGTGGGAGCTCTCAGCGAACTGTTTCACGAGCGGGGATTGAAGGTGGGGGCGGATACTTTTGCGCCGTCGATCGCTGATTTTGTCGGGCAGGACCTTGACGCACTGGCGGGGAAGGTGGACTTTATCAAACCCATGGTCTATATCAGGACGGACGCGCCGGCGGGAATTCCCTTTGAGATGCGTTCTCTCGGAGGCGGCATCAAAAAGAGGATCGACAGGCTCTGGGGCGGAGATACCGGAAGTATGGAGGAATCCATCCGGCAGATGCAGAAGCTGAAGGATAAAGGCTGTAATGTTGCCCCGGGGATCGACGCAAACCGGATAGAGGGCATCTGCGGTGCGGATACCGGTTATGTGAAAGAGTTTTTGCAGAAACTGGCGGCGGCGGGGATCGACAGGGCGGTCCTCTCATGGGATATTATGCGGATATCCAGGGAAACCATAGATGCGGCAGCGGATGTTATGTCCGTCTCCCAAAGAGACGGGATGGCAGTATAAAAAGTAAAGCAAAAGATTCAAAAGGAGGAAGAAACATGAAGAAGAAGTTGATGGTAACGGTTTTGGCGGCATCACTGGCATTTGGCCTTGTGGCATGCGGAAACGCTGCAGGTGGGGATGCGGCACCGGAAACACCGGCGGAGAGCGCCGAGGAGGCACCGGCAGAGGAGGAGGCTCCGGCGGAAGAGGCAGCAGAGCCTGCGGCAGAGGAAGGGAAGACATTAAAGGTTGCATATATCCCGAACTCCATGTCAAACGAAATGAACGCATACGGCTATAAGATCATGGAGGAGCATCAGGGCGACTATAATATGGAAGTGACCGCTTTTGACGGGCAGTATGATTCCCAGACAGAGACAGCGGCGATCACAAACTGTATCGGACAGGGTTACGATGCGCTGATCCTCTGTCCCAGCGATATCAACGCTGTGATCCCTGCGGTAATGCAGGCGAAGGAGGCGGGTATCATCGTGGCAATGTATTCCGCGGATCTGCCGGAGGAGTATCGCGAGTACCGTGACATCTTTGTGGGCGTGGATGATACGGAGGCAGGAAAGAATGCGGCGACAGCATTTATCGAGCAGTTCCCGGACGGCGCGAAGGTGATCGAAGTCGGCGGCACGGCAGGAACGGACGCACAGATCCGCAGACATGACGGTTTTAACAGCGGGCTGGAGGGCTCAGGCATTGAAGTGCTTGATTATCAGGCTACGGACAGCTGGTCATCCAATGAGACCATGGCGATCACGGAAGACATGATCGTAAAATACGGAAGCGATATTCAGGGTATCTTCTGTCATTGGGACGGCGGCGCGACAGGCTGTATCGAGGCGCTGAAAAATGCGGGGATCGAAGGGACTTATATTGTGGCGATCGATGGCAGCAGAAGCGGTTTCGACCAGGTGAAGGACGGCACACAGAATGTATGTATCAGCCAGAACGTTGTGAACATTTCCCTGAAAGCGCTGGAAGTGATCCGCAACGCGGCGGACGGAAAAGATTTCGAGGCGGAAAATTATGTGCCGCTGGATATCGTGACGATAGATAATGTGGAAGAGTTGCCGTATCCGGAATGGTAGAATGCAAAGCATTCTCCGGGGATTTGCAGCGCAGGGGAACCTGCGTTGCAATTCACATTTTGTCTGATAGAGAAACAGGGGGTAAACAGGATGGATAGACAGCTTTCCGATATGATACTGTCCGTAAAACATGTGAGCAAGGCGTTTCCCGGGGTGAAGGCGCTGGACGACGTATCTCTCACGGTCGGGCGGGGCGTTGTGCATGGCATCGTGGGGGAAAACGGAGCGGGCAAATCAACGCTGATGAAGATCCTTTCGGGGGTTTATACAAAAGACTGCGGCGAGGTTGTGTTTGACGGGGAGCAGGTAGAAAAGACAACGCCGATGGAATCTCTTCGCAGGGGGCTCAGCATCATATATCAGGAGTTCAGCCTGATCTCGTCCATGACAGTGGGGGAGAATATTTTTCTTGGAAGGTTTAAGGAAGCCGGCGGGATGAAAGGAACCCATCAGAAAGCGAGGGAGCTGCTGGATCAGATCGGTTCCACGATCAGCACGCGCAGCTATGTGTCGGAGCTGAGCACTTCGGAGAAGCAGATGGTGGAGATCGCAAAGGCTCTGTCTTTCCGGTCGAAGCTTATCATTATGGACGAGCCTTCCAGCAGCCTGACGGAGGAGGAACTTGCGAAGCTGGGGGATATCATCCACCAGATGCGGAAGGAGGGGATATCCATTCTCTATATCAGCCATAAACTGGATGAGATATTTGAATACTGCGATTTTGTGACGGTCATGCGGGACGGGCATGTGATCGATACCCGGCCTGTGGCGGATCTGGACCGCAAGGAGATGGTAGGCATGATGGTGGGCAGGACGATCGAGAATGAATATCCGGAACGCCCTCATTTTGTCGGTGAGCCTCTGATGAAGGTGGAGCATCTGACGACCAACAAACTGAAAGATATCTCCTTCACGTTGAACAGGGGAGAGATCCTGGGCTTTGTGGGGCTGGTAGGAGCAGGCAGGACGGAGATTGTCCGTGCGATCTTTGGCGCGGACAAGGTGAAGCGCAAGGAGATACAGATCGACGGGGAAGCGGTAAGGATAACGAGCCCGCAGGACGGGAAAAAGCATGGGATGGCGCTTGTGCCGGAGGACCGCAAACAGCAGGGGCTGGTACTGCCTTTCTCCGTGGAATCCAATATCTCCATGGCGAATCTGAAAAAAGTGAAAAAGGGTATGTTTCTCTCACCGGAGAAAGAGAGGAAAATGGCGGAGAACAGGATAAGCGAACTGCTGATCAAGACGCCGTCGCCCTCCTCCGTCATCGTGAATCTCTCCGGCGGCAACCAGCAGAAGTGCATTATCGGCAGGTGGCTGGAGACGGAGCCGAAGATACTGATCTTGGACGAGCCTACAAGGGGGATCGACGTGGGGGCAAAGTATGAGATCTATATGCTGATGAAAAAGGCGGTGGAAGCCGGAAGTTCTATCATCCTGATCTCCTCCGAACTGCCGGAGGTGCTGAACATGAGCAACCGCGTGCTGACCATAGCGGACGGGCGCATCACGGGGGAGTTTGATCCGGAGAAGGTGTCAGCGCAGGAGATCATGAACAGGGCGATAGGGTAGAGAGAGGGGGAACGATATGGATGCAAAAACTCGCGCCGGAGAGTTTGTGAAAAATAATCTGGTTTTAGTGACAATTATGATACTGGCGGCGGTGACTGCCCTGATCGAACCGAAGTTTCTGACGGTTGCCAATCTGGGAAACCTGATGAACCAGTTCGGCCCTCTCAGCTTTGTGGCGCTGGGCATGACGCTGGCGATCATAGGCGGTTTTATTGATCTTTCCGTTGCGGGGATCGTGTCCCTGAGCGCGGTATTTACCATCTCCATGATCGATGTGCTGGGACAGGGAGGTGCTCTGATCGCGGGACTTCTGGCAGGGGCGGCAATGGGGTTTTTAAATGCCCTGATCGTCGTGAGCTGCGGTGCGCTGACACAGGCGAAGGCATTGTTTATTACATATGGCCTGAGCGCGGTATATTCGGCGACAGCGCTGCTCTATACGGACGGGGCGACGCAGCACATGTCTCATCTGGAATCGAGGACAGATCTTTTCAAGGCGATCGGTTCCGGCAGGATAGGATTTGTGCCCGCATCTTTTTTGCTGTTTATCCTGATCATGGCGGTGCTCCATCTTTTTCTGCAGCGCACGCAGACGGGAAGGGAGATCTGTCTCACAGGCGCCAATATCACGGCGGCGGATCTCTCCGGGATACCGGTAAAAAAACGCATTATGCTTGTTTTTACATTATCCGGCGTGCTGTCCGCTTTCGGCGCGGTGGTACTGTTTTCCCGTATCACGACGGCGTCTCCGCTGCTCGGGGCAAACTATGAGACAAACGCGATACTTGCCGTGGTGGTGGGCGGTACATCTCTGGCAGGCGGAAGGGGAAGCGTGGTCAGGACGATGCTAGGCGTCATGCTGGTCATTTTATTGTCCAACTGCCTGAATCTGCTGGGCGTGTCGACCTATCTGCAGTCGGTATGTAAGGGTGCGGTTCTGATCATCGCGATCTGGCTTGATCGCCGCAGGGTAAAGTGAGGTGGAGAGATGAGTGTTGTCAGAAAAGTGGTAAGGGAGATTGAAAAAAGGAAAGCGCTGACGGCGATCCTGGTGATGCTGTTCATGATGCTGTTCTTTGACACAAGGTTTTATACGGCATACAATCTGCTGGATATGTTGAATTCAGCGGCAATCCTGGAGATGCTTGCATTCGGGGTGACGCTTGTGATCATATGCGGCGGCTGCGATTTTTCCATCGGTTCCATGATGAGCCTGGCGGGGATCATTACGATCAAGCTGATGGATCACGTGCCCATCGGGATCGCGATCTGCGCGGCGGTCGCCTGCGGTGCGCTGGTGGGTTTTATCAACGGATTTCTGGTGGTGCGGCAGAAGACGGAACCCTTTATCATCACCCTGGGCATGGGGATGCTGCTCAAAGGGATCGCCCAGCAGATCACGGATGCCCATCCGGTTCCGGCAAAGAATCTTTCCTATATGAAGATCGCCAACGGGAAGGTGCTTTTTAATATACCGAATCTGATCATCATCATGGTCATAATGCTGCTTTTATTTTATTATATTCTGCGGTATACTCCTTTTGGAAGGAACTGTTATGCGGTGGGCGGCGATTATAATGTGGCGTCGCAGTCCGGCATCAGGGCGGAGAAGATCAAGTGGTCGGCCTTTGTGATCTGCGGCGCGATGGCTGCCTTCTGCGGCGTACTGCTCTCCTCAAAGCTGAATACGGGATCTTCGATCTACGGGGATTCCACGGCGCTGTCGGTCAACTGCGGCTGCGTTGTGGGCGGAACGTCCTTTGCGGGCGGCGTGGGCGGGATCCCGCAGTCCTTCATCGGCCTTCTGGCGATACAGGTGCTGGAGAACTGTATGAACATGCTGGGGATCAGCGCCTATGTACAGCAGGTATGCGAGGGTATCATCATTCTGCTGATCCTGTGGTTTGACAATTACGCGCAGAAACGGAAAGAGGAGGCGGTTTAAAAGGAAAGTTGAAAGGATGGGTGTTATGTATCTTGCGATAGACGGCGGGGGGACAAAAACAGAATATCTTTTACTGGATGAGGATTTCAGGATGCTGGAGCGGTATTTCGGGGGCTGCGTGAACCATGATTTCCTGGCGGACGGCTGGGAGGGCACAAAGCGGGAACTGCAGCGGGGGACGAAGGCCGTGCTTGACAGGCAGCATCTGGAGATTTCCGATATCAAAAATGTTGCGGCGGGCTTATCCGGCGTCGACAACGGCAAAGATCAGGAGCAGATGGACAAAATCTTCCGGGAGATCGGTTTTGAGCGTTTTCTGGTATGTAATGACGGCTTTCTTGCCGTCTGGGCGGAGTGTCCCGGGGGCGTGGGGGTTGCCTATAACTGCGGCACCGCCGTCTGCTGTGCGGGAGTGGATCAGGCGGGCGGAATGGAAAAAACAGCGGGGTTTGATGAGTGGTCCGGCGATGCCGGCGGCGGAAACTGGATCGTGCAGAACGTATTTCGTCTTGTCTATAGAAGCGCGATCCTGGACAGAAAAGAGACGGCGTTTACGGCGGCGTACAAAAAGAGGTTCGGGCTGAAAACGGAGGAGGATATTTTAAATTCCTGGAATATGCTGAAAGATCCTGTGACATATCCTGAATGCTCCAGGGATGCGATAGGGCTGTTTTTTGAACAGCTGGAGGAGGGAGAAGAGGGAGCAGAACTTCTGGCGCGGCAGATGATCCATTGCGCGGTCCGGAATATACGGGCTGTTATGCAGCGGCTTACGTTTTCGGAGGAGCCGGTTTCTGTCATCCTGACCGGTTCTATTCATACGAAGGCGGCGAATCAGGTTTATCTTGAAAGGCTGGAAAGGAGGATGCGGGAGGAGATCAGAGTGCCTTTTACACTGGATCTCGCGTCGAAACCGCCGGTGGAGGGAGCAGTCCGGAGGTTGAAGCAGGAAGGGCGGTAAATGTGCTCGTACTGATAAAAAAATCTCCGAAAATTATTTGTTTTTTGCATAATCTGCTGGTTGAATAAGTTGGATAAATATATTATGATAGTCTGTAATACAATTCTTCAGGCAGGATTGTATTACAGATTTTTATATGATATTACGAATGAATGGAGGTGGCGTATGAGTGAATCTTATGTAGAATGCCTTGTGAAACATAAGACGCCGACGGTAAAGGTCTTTCTGAGAATATTGTTTACTGTGCTGACTGTGCTGTTCGTCCTGCTTTTCTTTATGGTGGGCCTGCTGGCGCTGATCATGGCAGTGGTATGCGGTGTGCTCAGTTATTTTATGTCGCTGGAATGCAATGTGGAATATGAGTACCTTTATGTGGACAGGGAGATCAGCATCGACAAGATCAGCGGACAGAAAAAAAGAAAAACAATAGAAAAACTGAATACGGAAAAGATTGAGATCCTGGCACCTGTAGGTTCATGGCATCTGGATGAGTACAAAAACAGGGAGCTGAAACAGAAGGATTACAGTATTGGCTATGAGGCACAGCCGGACCAGCGTTATATGCTGATCTACAATAATGAAATGAAGGTGCTGCTCTCACCCAATCCTGCTTTTGTGGCGGCCGTTAAGAGTATTGCACCCAGAAAAGTGTTCACAGACTGACAGGATTTTTTTAATATTATAAAAGGAGGAGAAAAGAAATGGGACAGATTATCGGAGAAGGCATTACATTTGATGACGTGTTACTGGTACCGGGCTATTCACAGGTGATACCGAATCAGGTAGACTTAAGCACATGGCTGACAAAGAAAATAAAGCTCAACATCCCGATGATGAGCGCAGGCATGGATACAGTAACCGAGCATCGGATGGCGATCGCCATGGCGAGACAGGGCGGCATCGGCATTATTCATAAGAATATGTCGATCGAGGAACAGGCAGAAGAAGTGGACAAGGTGAAACGTTCTGAAAACGGTGTCATTACCGATCCTTTTTCTTTATCTCCTGAACATACGCTGAAGGACGCGGACGAACTGATGGGGAAATTCAGGATATCCGGCGTGCCGATCACGGAGGGGAAAAAGCTTGTCGGCATCATCACCAACAGGGACCTGAAATTCGAGGCAGATTATTCCAGAAAGATTAAAGAGTGTATGACCTCGGAAAACCTGATCACGGCGAGAGAGGGCATCACGCTGGAGGAGGCAAAGACGATCCTCGGCAGAGCGAGAAAAGAAAAGCTGCCGATCGTGGATGCGGACTATAATCTGAAAGGCCTGATCACCATCAAGGATATCGAGAAGACCATCAAGTATCCGCTGGCGGCAAAGGATGAACAGGGACGGCTCCTGTGTGGCGCGGGTGTCGGTATCACCGCCAATGTGCTGGAGAGAGTGGAAGCGCTGGTGAACGCGAAGGTGGATGTGATCGTGCTGGATTCCGCACACGGGCATTCCGAGAATGTGCTTCGCTGTGTGAGGATGATCAAGGAGGCTTATCCGGAAGTGCAGGTGATCGCAGGCAATGTTGCGACAGGGGAAGGCACAAGGGCGCTGATCGAAGCGGGAGCGGATGCGGTAAAAGTAGGTATCGGCCCCGGCTCCATCTGTACCACGAGAATCGTGGCAGGTATCGGTGTGCCCCAGATCACGGCGATCATGGACAGCTATGCGGTGGCGAAGGAGTACGGCATTCCGATCATAGCGGACGGCGGTATCAAGTATTCCGGCGATATGACAAAGGCGATCGCGGCAGGCGGCGATGTCTGCATGATGGGCTCCATCTTTGCGGGCTGTGATGAATCACCGGGAACCTTTGAACTGTTCCAGGGCAGAAAATATAAAGTATACCGCGGCATGGGTTCCATCGCGGCGATGGAGAACGGCTCCAAAGACCGGTATTTCCAGTCCGATGCAAAGAAGCTGGTGCCGGAGGGCGTGGAAGGACGTGTGGCATACAAGGGAAGCGTGGAGGATACGGTATTCCAGCTGATGGGCGGACTCCGCTCCGGCATGGGCTACTGCGGTACGGCGACTGTGGGAGAGCTGAAGGAGAAGGGAAGATTTGTGAAGATCTCCGCGGCGGCGCTCAGAGAGAGCCATCCTCATGATATCCACATCACAAAAGAGGCGCCGAACTATACACAGGATGACTGATCATCTATGAGCATAAGATGTGCATGAGAGCGAGCAGCCTGTGAAGGCTTGCCCGCTCATCAGATAAAACAGCGGGAATTTACGATATATGAGGAGAATGTTATGGAAATAAAGTCGTTACAGGGAGAACTGCGAAATAATCCCTACCCCGGAAGAGGCATTGTAATAGGAAGGACGCCGGACGGGAAATACGCGGTGACTGCCTATTTTATCATGGGCAGAAGTGTGAACAGCCGTAATCGTATTTTCGTGGAGGAGGGGGAGGGCATCCGTACGGAAGCCTTTGATCCGTCCAAATTGAGCGATCCGAGCCTGATCATCTATGCGCCTGTGCGGGTGCTGAACCATCGGACGATCGTCACAAACGGGGATCAGACGGACACGGTCTATGAGGGGCTGTCTGCGGGAGAGAGCTTTGAAAAAGCGCTTGCCACAAGGGAGTTTGAGCCGGATGCGCCGAATTATACACCGAGGATATCAGGGGTTATGGAGATCGAAGAAGGGACATTTTCTTATAAGATGTCCATCTTAAAGAGCGCAGACGGAGATGCCTCCTGCTGCAACAGATATACCTTTTCCTACGATGCGCCGATCGCCGGGGAGGGACGGTTTATCCATACTTATCAGGCGGATGGAAATCCGCTGCCGAGTTTTGAGGGGGAACCTGAGCGGATCGGTATCGGGAATGAGGATATTGACAGTTTTGCAAAGGATGTCTGGGAAAGCCTGAATGAGGAGAATAAAGTGTCCCTGTTTGTGCGATATATTGAGATCGAGACAGGGAAGTATGAGAGTATCATTATCAATAAGAATATCTAGTATAACAGGAAGAGATTCAGGCTGAAATAGGATGGGGATTAAAACAGGGGTTGGAAAGGAATGGAAAGCATGAATGAACTGGAATTAAAATACGGCTGTAATCCGAATCAGAAACCTTCCCGCATTTATATGGAAAACGGGAAGGACCTTCCGATCGAAGTGTTAAACGGAAGGCCGGGCTATATCAATCTGCTGGATGCGTTTAACGGCTGGCAGCTTGTGAGAGAATTGAAGGCGGCGACAGGCCTGCCGGCGGCAACTTCCTTTAAACATGTATCTCCCGCCGGGGCTGCCGTGGGGCTGCCGCTATCAGAATTGGAGAGGAAGATTTACTGGGTGGACGAGAAGGCTGAGATGACACCCCTTTCCAGCGCCTACGCAAGAGCGAGGGGAGCGGACCGGATGTCTTCTTTCGGAGATTTCATTGCGCTTTCGGATGTCTGCGATAAGGAGACGGCTCTGCTGATCAAGCGGGAAGTATCGGACGGCGTCATTGCGCCGGGATATGAACCGGAGGCTTTGGAGATACTGAAAGCAAAGAAAAAAGGCGGATATAATGTCATTCAGATCGATCCCGCCTATGAACCGGAGAAGATCGAGCATAAGCAGGTCTTCGGGGTGGCTTTTGAGCAGGGCAGAAATGATCTGAAGATCGATGAAGCACTGTTTGGGAATGTCGTGACGGAGAATAAGGATCTGCCGAAGGAGGCTCTGATCGATCTGATGATCGCGATGATCACGCTGAAATACACCCAGAGCAACTCGGTGTGCTATGTGAAGAACGGCCAGGCGATCGGGATCGGCGCCGGGCAGCAGTCCAGGATCCACTGCACGAGGCTTGCAGGCACAAAGGCGGATAACTGGTATCTGCGTCAGGCACAGAAGGTGTTGGAGCTTTCTTTTGTGGATGGGATCGGCAGGGCGGATCGGGATAACTGCATCGATCTGTATATCGGAGAAGAGTATGAGGATGTTCTTGCGGAAGGCACCTGGCAGAGATTTTTCAAGGAGAAACCCTCTGTTTTCACAAAGGAGGAAAAGGAGGCGCATCTCGCCGGAAATACGGGCGTGGCGCTGGGATCTGATGCGTTCTTCCCGTTTGGGGACAATATCGAGAGGGCCCATAAGAGCGGCGTGAAGTATGTGGCGCAGCCGGGCGGTTCCATCAGGGATGATCATGTGATCGAAACCTGTGATAAGTACGGGATGGTGATGTGCTTTACGGGGATCAGATTGTTCCACCATTAATGGAAGATAAATTTATAGATATAGGGGAAATGGGAAATGAGTGAAGAAGTTGTTTCAAGAAATTTTATTGAGCAGGAGATCGATAAGGATCTGGCGGAGGGAGTGTATGACCATGTATGTACTCGGTTTCCGCCGGAGCCGAACGGGTATCTGCATATCGGACATGCGAAGAGTATTTTGTTGAACTACGGGCTTTCCCAGCAGTACGGGGGGAAGTTTAATCTGCGGTTTGATGATACGAATCCGACGAAGGAGAAGACGGAGTTTGTGGAGTCTATTATTGCGGATGTGAAGTGGCTTGGCGCGGATTATGAGGACAGGCTGTTTTTTGCGTCCAACTATTTTGAGAAGATGTATGAGGGCGCGGTGAAGCTGATCAAAAAGGGGAAGGCTTATGTGTCGGACCTGACGGCGGAGCAGATGCGGGAGTACAGGGGGACGCTGACCGAGGCGGGGAAGGAAGATCCCAGCAGAAACCGCAGCGTGGAGGAAAATCTGGCTCTGTTTGAGGCGATGAAGAACGGTGAGTTCGGGGACGGGGAGAAGACGCTCCGGGCGAAGATCGATATGGCTTCCCCGAATATGAATATGCGTGATCCGATCATCTACAGGGTGGCACATATGTCCCACCACAATACCGGGGACAAGTGGTGCATCTATCCGATGTATGACTATGCCCATCCGATCGAGGACGCGGAGGAAGGGGTGACCCATTCCATCTGTACGCTGGAGTTTGAGGATCACAGGCCGCTCTACGACTGGGTGCTGAGAGAGCTGGAGTATGAACAGCCGCCCCGGCAGATCGAGTTTGCCAAGATGTACCTGACCAATGTGGTGACAGGAAAGAGATATATCAAGAAGCTGGTGGAAGAGGGCATTGTGGACGGCTGGGACGATCCCAGGCTGGTGTCCATCGCGGCGCTGAGACGGCGCGGATTTACGCCGGAGTCCATCAAACGGTTTGTGGAGCTGTGCGGTGTGTCGAAAGCCCAGTCTTCCGCGGAGTATTCCATGCTGGAGTATTGCATCAGGGAGGATCTGAAGCTGAAAAAGCCCCGTATGATGGCGATATTGGATCCCGTCAGGCTGGTGATCGATAATTATCCCGAGGGAGAGACGGAGGAGATCGAGGTCGCAAACAATCTGGAAAATCCGGGGCTGGGCAGCAGGAAGGTGCCCTTCGGGAGAGAGCTTTATATTGAGCGGGATGACTTTATGGAGGAGCCGCCAAAGAAATATTTCAGGATGTTCCCGGGCAATGAAGTGCGCCTGATGCATGCTTATTTTGTGAAGTGTACCGGATGCGAGAAGGACGAAAACGGGAATGTTACTGTGGTGCACGGTACCTATGATCCGGCGAGCAAGGGCGGCAACAGTCCTGACGGCAGGAAGGTAAAGGGAACGATCCACTGGGTAAATGCGCAGACAGCGGTATCTGCGGAAGTGAGATTGTATGAGAATATCGTGGATGAGGAGAAGGGCGTTTACAATGAGGACGGCTCCCTGAATCTGAATCCGGATTCCCTGAAGGTGCTGAGGAACTGTTATCTGGAGCCGGCTCTGCAGGAGGCGAAGGCGCTGGAGAGCTTCCAGTTTGTGCGGCAGGGATTCTTCTGTGTGGACAGTAAAGATTCGGAGCCGGGGAAACCCGTGTTTAACAGGGTGGTGTCGCTGAAGAGTTCATTTGTGCTGCCGAAAAAGCAGTAAAAAAGTTCCCGCAAAGCATTGACATTTCCGCGGAGCAGTGCTAAGATATCAAAGTGCGAATAAAAGTTGCATGAAAAACAAGCAGAGTATCCACTCTCACCCTGCGGCGAAGCTTGCAGGTGTTCAAAGTTTTGATTTTCGGGATTCGGCAGCAGGATTGCCGGATTTATTGAGAAGCTGAATTTGGTGGATAGCGCTGCTATCCACTTTTTGTGTGTAGAGAAAAGAAAAAGTCGTTGAGCAGGCAGGACTGCTCGTTCGATCGAGGGGGAGGGAAAGACCATTAGCGATTATTTCATTAACGAACAGATTAGAGACAGAGAAGTGCGTGTCATAGGTGAGGACGGGCAGCAGCTTGGAGTTATGTCGTCCAGAGACGCGATGCGCCTGGCGGAAGAAGCCGGTGTGGACCTGGTAAAGATTGCACCTACGGCGAAGCCTCCGGTCTGCCGGATTGTTGATTATGGAAAGTTCAGGTATGAGCAGACCAGAAAAGAAAAGGATGCTAAGAAAAAGCAGAAAACCACGGAAGTAAAGGAGCTGCGGCTTTCTCCCAACATTGATACGAACGACTTGAACACCAAGGTGAATGCGGCAAGGAAGTTCTTAAGCAAAGGCGACAAGGTGAAGATCACCCTGCGTTTCAGAGGACGTGAGATGGCGCATATGAATAACAGCAAGCATATTCTGGACGACTTCGCCCAGGCGCTTGCGGATATCGCGGTAGTTGATAAAGCACCCAAAGTGGAAGGACGAAGCATGACCATGTTCTTGACACAGAAAAGGTAGCTTCCATGTTATGGAAAATAAAGAAAGTACAGGAGGAATGAATTATGCCAAAAATGAAAACAAGCAGAGCGGCTGCAAAGCGTTTCAAAGCAACCGGGACTGGGAAACTGAAAAGAAATAAAGCTTATAAGCGCCATATCTTAACCAAGAAGAGCACAAAGAACAAGAGGAATTTGAGAAAAGCTGCAATGACAGATGCAACAAATGTAAAGAATATGAAGAAGATTCTGCCTTATCTGTAAGAGCAGGGAGAGACAGAATATCAATCAGATCGGTTAGGAGGATAAAAGGATGGCAAGAGTAAAGGGCGGCATGAACGCCAGAAAAAAACATAACAGAGTATTAAAGCTTGCAAAAGGCTACAGAGGTGCAAGATCAAAACAGTACAGAATTGCTAAGCAGTCCGTTATGCGGGCACTGGCAAGCTCTTACGCAGGAAGAAAAGAGAGAAAGCGTCAGTTCAGACAGCTCTGGATCGCACGTATCAATGCGGCGGCAAGAATGAACGGTTTATCTTACAGCAGATTTATGCACGGGCTTAAACTTGCTGAAGTTGATATCAACAGAAAGATGCTCGCTGAGCTTGCGGTAAACGATGCAGAAGGGTTTGCATCCCTTGCGGAGCTTGCAAAGAGCAAACTGTAAGAAGGACAGCGGGGCTGTTATAACAGGCTTACGATAGAGGAAAAATCGGGTGGACATCCACTCGATTTTGCTTTATAACTGAATTTATATAAACAGGAATTTTCGGGATGGAGAGAAGCAGAGCTCCGTTTTATGGGGAGATTCCGGAGAGGAAGGAATATATGGGCGTTTTAGGAGAACTGGAACCAAAGCCGGTATTCCGGTTTTTTGAAGAAATATGCGCGATTCCCCACGGCTCGGGGAATGTGGATAAACTGAGCGATTATCTGGCCGCCTTCGCGGAGGAAAGAGGGCTCTTTTATAAACAGGATGAGATGAAAAATATCATCATTTCAAAGGAGGCGGCACCGGGATATGAGGAGCAGGAGGGTATCATCCTGCAGGGGCATATGGATATGGTGGCGGTGAAGAAGCCGGATCATGATATGGATATGAAGACAGAAGGCTTAAAGCCGGCGGTGGACGGCGATTATATTTATGCGGAAAACACCAGCCTCGGCGGGGACGACGGCATTGCTGTCGCCTATGCGCTGGCGATCCTGGATGATGACAGCATTCCGCATCCCCATCTGGATGTGGTGATCACAGTGGATGAGGAAACAGGCATGGACGGCGCAAAGGCGCTTGACCTGTCCGAGATAAAGGGGACAAGGCTGCTCAATCTGGATTCCGAGGACGAGGGGTATTTTCTGGCGGGCTGTGCCGGCGGAGCCAGTGTAAGACATCTTCTTCCCGTGAACCGGGAAAAGAGAAGCGGAACGCTCTATACCTGTAAGATCTGCGGGCTTCTGGGCGGCCATTCCGGCGGGGAGATCCACAAAGAGCGGGGAAATTCCAACAGCCTTCTGGGGCGTCTTCTGCAGGAGATATCCCGGGTGACTGAGATCGGCATCTGTGAGATAGAAGGCGGGCTTGCCGATAATGCGATCCCGAGAGAGACCGTACTGAAATTTGTTGCCTCTGAAAATGAGGATGGATTGACTAAAACAGTCAAAACGCTTGAAAAGGTATTACAGTCCGAATTGACAACAAAAGATCCAGGGGTGAAGATTGAACTCAAAAAGGAAGGCGAGGCAGAGGCACCCTGCTTAGATCAGGCATCGGCGGAAAAAGTAAAGAACCTGTTATTACTGATGCCGAACGGCGTGCAGGCGATGAGCGCGGATATGCACGGGCTGGTGCAGACTTCCTTAAACAACGGCATCATGAAACTGAGTGAAAAGGAACTTACGGTCATAACCTCCGTCAGAAGCTCCGTTGACAGTGAAAAGGAGGCTCTGATCACGAAAATATCGGCCCTGACAAAACTGCTCGGCGGCGAGGTGGAAGTAACCGGGGACTACCCGGGCTGGACCTACAAAAAACAGTCCCCCTTCCGCGACCTGTGCGTCAGAGTATTTGAGGAGATGTATGGGAAAAAACCTCAGATCCAGGCGATCCACGCAGGCGTGGAATGCGGTATCCTTCTGGAAAAACGCCCCGATCTGGACTGCATCTCTCTGGGCCCGGATATGAAGGACATCCATACGACGGAGGAGATGCTGAGCATTCCTTCGGCTAAACGTGTATTTGAATATGTCTGCCGTGTGTTGGCTGAGAAAGAAAAATGATCTGATATTTTGAGAAAGCCAGCGCCACATGAGGGTAATTCCCTCTCATGTGGCGCATCCTCTTCAGCAACAGAAAAAAACCCTTGTGATACCCGCCAACATTTGGTAAGATAGTACTCAGGGGTGAAATGCCAGAGGACCGGCATTTTCAAAACGCAAAACACAACAAGAGGAGGTTACAACATGTTAAAAGGAGTTCCTACGATCATATCCCCGGAATTACTGAAAATTCTGGATGAAATGGGGCATACGGATGAGATCACGATCGCTGACGGCAATTTCCCGGGACATACTTACGGTAAGAAGGTGATCCGCCTGGACGGACACGGTGTGCCGGAGATCTTGGATGCTATTTTGCAACTGATGCCGCTGGATACCTATCCGAATGCGAAGGGTGAGGTGGATCCTCCCTGTACACTGATGGCAGTGGAGCCGGGAGATGATGCGAAGACACCGATCTGGGATGAATACAAGGAGATCGTTAAGAAATATGATGACAGGGGCGCTGACTGTTTTCAGGAGATCAATAAATGGGATTTCTATAAACAGACACAGGAGAAATCCACCTGCGTTATCATGTCCACAGAGACAGCTATCTATGCAAATATTATCTTAAGAAAAGGCGTTGTGCTCGTGTAAGCGTGTTTTATGGTTTTATGACAGCGGACACATTGTGTGGACGGTGAACAGGCGGTTACCGGCATGTGAAAAGAAGTATAAAAAAGAGCAGTCTGCTCCCCCGGCATGGAAGAACATGCAGGGGGAGTTTTAAAAATATGTCAATGCGTGCCGGAGAAATGCGGAAAATAAAAGGAGGAATGATGTTATGCATATGGCGGATGCGCTGGTAGTGCCCGCGGTGGCGGCGACGATGTATGTTGCTTCCACAGCGGCGGCAGGCTGGTCGATCAAAAAGGTGCGGCTTGAAAATGAGCCGAA
Source organism: uncultured bacterium (assembly GCA_947647735.1). Classification (GTDB taxonomy): domain Bacteria; phylum Bacillota; class Clostridia; order Lachnospirales; family Lachnospiraceae; genus 1XD8-76. The sequence continues at coordinate 90,426 of CANSLJ010000011.1, forward strand.
AAAGATTCCGGCGATGGGCGTCATGGGGGCCTTTGTGTTTGCGGCTCAGATGATCAACTTTACGATTCCGGGGACAGGCTCTTCGGGGCATCTGTGCGGCGGCATGTTGTTGACCGCCATGCTGGGGCCCTTTGCGGGCTTTCTGACGATGATAGGGATCCTGCTGATACAATGTCTGATCTTTGCGGACGGCGGGCTTCTGGCGCTGGGATGCAATATCTGGAATATGGCGTTTTACGGTTGCTTTGTGGGCGGGCTTCTGATCTGGAAACCTTTTATGAAAAATGGGATGACAAAGAAAAAGATCACGGCGGCATCCATTGCGGCCTGTGTGATCACACTGCAGATGGGGGCTTTTTCGGTAACGCTGGAAACACTTGCCTCCGGCATTACGGAACTGCCGTTTTCTGTTTTTGTCGGTGTGATGCAGCCGATTCATCTTGCCATCGGACTGGTGGAAGGGCTGATTACGGCGGCGGTACTCTGTTTTGTATATGAGGCAAGGCCGGAGATGCTGTGGAATGCCGGGGAAGCATCCGGAGAGAGGGAAGGCAGATTCAGTTTCAAAAAGACGTTAGTGATATTGACAGTTGCGTCAGCTTTTATCGCGGGCGTGTTATCTCTGTTCGCGTCTGCGCTTCCTGACGGGCTGGAATGGTCGATGGAGCGGGTGGCAGGGACATCGGAGCTGGCGGCAGCAGGAGGCGCCTATGAGGCGGCGGAAAATATCCAGAGTGCGACGGCTCTTTTGCCGGACTATGCTTTTGCATTCAGCGATTCTGCCGCCGGGACAACGGTTTCGGGGCTGTTTGGCGGTGTTCTGGTGATAGCGCTTTGCGCGGCGCTCTGTTACGGACTGAAATTTTTCAGAAAAGAGAAGGCACGGTAATGGCCGGGCTCGGGAAAGCGATCCATGAGATCCACAGTCTGGAGAATCTGGCGGAGCGGGATACTTTTTTTTGCCGGCTGCATCCGCTTGCCAAGGTGCTGGTGACGATCGGATATCTGGTGCTTGTGATGAGCTTTGGAAAATATGATCTGATCGGGCTCTCGGGGATGTGTCTTTATCCGCTGATCCTTATGATACTGGGGGATATCTCCATCAGACAGGCGTTTCGCCGTCTGCGCCCGGTGCTGCTTATGGTGTGTCTGGTCGGGGCGGCAAATCCTTTGTTTGACAGGACACCCTGGATGACGGCGGGCGGGGTTGTCATAACGACGGGGATGCTTTCAATGGCGGCATTATTTCTGAAAACAGGGTTTGCCGTGTTTGCATCCTATATTCTGATCGCGACAACAACGATGGAACAGATATGCTATGCCCTCAGAAAGATCCATGTGCCGCAGATACTGGTGACGGTGCTGCTGCTTATTTACCGGTATCTGGTGCTGATGATGAAGGAGGCGGACAGGATCACACAGGCTTACCTGCTGCGTGCGCCCGGGGAGAAGGGGATACGAAAGAGCGCCTGGGGTTCTGTGGCAGGACAGATGCTTCTGCGCAGTATGGACAGGGCGCAGAGAGTATATGAGAGTATGACGCTGCGGGGATTTCGCGGGGAGTTTTTCCCGGGAGGGAAATTTGTGCCGGTGTGGCAGAGTGTTTTATACGGGATTTTCTGGGGAGGTTTTCTGGCGGTGATTCGTGTTGTGCCTGTTTTTCGGATAGCGGGGCGGATCTTTATGTTATGAGAATATTTCAATTGATTTTATAAAAAATATATGTTAGAGTATACTGCAAGGACAATCGTGTTGCAGGGTGGGCTGACCGTCTATTCTTGGTAGAATGGAGGTGATGCCTATGAAAAATCATTTTGATTTTAAGGATTTAATGACCTTTGGTCTTTTCCTTTTGGCATTACTTACATTCGTTTTTTCGTTTTGTAAGTAGCCATACATAGAAAAACCACCCCTAAACTTTGACCAGCGATGGGGTGGATTTTCTATCACATTTTATAAATTGGTCAACTCACCTTGTGGGCGGTTGTTCTTTCTATTTCCTTACTATAGCATGTTGCGGATGATTTTTCAATAACAAGTTTAACGTTGCAGAAGGGTGGAAGAGGAAACAGAAAATGGACCCGATCATTTGTATAGAAGGTTTACGGTTTTGTTACAGACCGGACAGGTATGTGCTTGACGGCATTGATCTGTCGGTGGCGCAGGGGGAGTCTGTAGGGGTTATCGGCGCTAACGGCGTGGGAAAGTCCACATTTCTCAAAATTCTGGTGGGGCTTTTGCCGGGATATGAGGGGCGTATTGAGATTGCCGGTTTTTCTCTGGAAAAAAAGAACTTCGGGGAGATCCGCCGCCGTCTGGGGTATGTCTTTCAGGATTCGGACAGCCAGCTTTTTATGAATACAGTGGAGGAGGACATGGCCTTCGGACCGCTGAACTACGGGTTTTCCAGGGAGGAAGCGGAAAAATCTGTAAGGGAGGCGCTTCAAAAGACACATATAGAGGAGCTTGCAAAAAGGCATGTTTACAGGCTTTCCGGAGGAGAGAAAAAACTGGCGGCGATAGCAGGAATACTGGCGCTGCAGCAGGATGACGGCGTTATTTTGATGGATGAGCCTTCTGTTTCATTGGATCCGGCGAACAGGGAGAATCTGATAGAGGTGATCAGGGAACTGAAAGGCGCTAAAATCCTTGCCTCCCATGATCTGGATTTCATCTATGATACCTGTGGGAGGACGATCCTGTTTTCGGGCGGGAAGATCGCTTATGACGGGGATACGAAGGAATTGTTGAGAAACAAAAAGATTCTGGAGGAAAACGGGCTGAGGCTTCCGTTGTCATTTCGTTTTTCGGGGAGTGTATCCTGATCCGAGTGCCCGCTGAGGCGGCGAAGGGGAGTTTGCGTGAAAAAAGATACAGAGAAGTCTATTGTTGGAATAATATTATAGAGAGCGGATATTTTTAGGATAGAGGCGGAAGAACATGGAATTGCGGGAAATGCTTGAAAGAGTAAAAAATGGCGAGGTATCTGTGGAGGAGGCGGAGAAGTATTTTGCAAGAAAGTCTTTTGAGGATATGGGATATGCAAAACTGGATACCCAGCGGGAGATCCGTTCCGGTTATCCGGAGGTGGTTTACTGCAGCGGAAAGGCGGATCAGCATCTGCTCCGGATTTTCGAGGCCCTGTACCGGGAAAACGGGGAAGTGCTGGGGACAAGGGCATCGAGGGAGCAGTATGAGCTGGTGAGAGAGAGCATTCCTGATATCAGCTATGATGAAATTTCCCGTATTCTGAAAATAGAGAAAACGGATAAAGGACATGTCGGAAATATAGTGGTCTGTACCGCAGGGACAGCGGATATCCCGGTGGCGGAAGAAGCGGCGCAGACCGCGGAGTATTTCGGAAACAGGGTGGAGCGTATTTATGACGTGGGTGTCAGCGGTATCCACCGCCTGTTGTCAAAGATGGATGTGATCCGGGCTGCGAACTGCGTGGTGGCGGTGGCAGGTATGGAGGGTGCCCTTGCCAGTGTGATCGGGGGACTGGTGGAGAGGCCGGTGATCGCAGTGCCCACTTCGGTGGGATATGGTGCCAACATGGGGGGCATCTCCGCGCTTCTTACGATGATCAATTCCTGTGCGAACGGGATAGCGGTGGTGAATATAGACAATGGTTATGGCGCAGGGTATATGGCAACCCAGATCAACAGGCTGGCGGTGCGTGGCGCCGGGGACGGCAGTTTGTAAAAGGATATGAGCGAAGGGAGTCAAAATGGAAAAACGGAAAAGTACATTGTATCTGGAATGTAACAGCGGGATCAGCGGCGATATGGCTGTGGCGGCGCTGCTGGATCTGGGCGCGGACAGAGAAGTATTGAAAAAGGTGTTGAGGAGTATTCCGGTCAAAGGGTTCAGGATCAGGATCAGCAGGGTGAAGAAGGCGGGGCTGGATGTGTGCGATTTTCATGTGATACTGGATGAGGCGCATGAAAATCATGATCATGATATGGCGTATTTATTCGGGGAAGGGCATATTTCGGATGAAGTGCATGAGGAGGCGGGGGCAGGCGGCCATGCCCACAGTCATGTTCACAGTCATGGCCACGGAGAGCACCATCATGATCATGGTCACGGAGAGCACCATCATGATCATGGCCACGGAGAGCACCATCATGATCATGCCCATGGAGACCACCATCATGAGCACAGGGGACTGCCGGAAATCCTGCATATCATCGAGCATACCAGGATGACGGACGGCGCAAAAGAGATTGCGGTACGTATCTTTAAGATCCTTGCAAAGGCAGAGGCGAAGGCGCATGGACTGCCGGAAAGGGAAGTGCATTTTCACGAGGTGGGGGCTGTGGATTCCATAGTGGACATTATTTCTGTGGCAGTGTGTCTGGACGATCTGGGCGTAACGGAATGCATCGTGCCCGGATTATTTGAGGGTACCGGTACGGTTCGCTGCCAGCATGGCGTGATGAGCGTGCCGGTTCCGGCAGTTTTAAATATTGTACAGGAGCATGGACTGAAACTTTCTATGACAGATATCAAGGGAGAACTGGTGACGCCGACCGGCGCGGCGATCGTGGCGGCAGTGAAAACATCGGATTCTTTGCCGAAGAGCTTCCGGGTCATAAAAACCGGTATGGGCGGCGGGAAGCGTGCCTATGAGAGGCCGAGTATTCTGCGGGCTATGCTGATAGAGGATTCAGGTGAAACTATGGACGGGGATATGGATGGCGAAGATGCCATTTATAAACTGGAAACCAATATTGACGACTGTTCCGGTGAAGTGCTGGGGCATGTGATGGACAGGCTTCTGGAGGCAGGGGCAAGGGATGTGCATTATATGCCGGTCTATATGAAAAAGAACCGTCCGGCATATCAGTTGAATGTGATCTGCAAAAAAGAGCAGATTTCGGAACTGGAGAATATTATTTTTACGGAAACGACAACGATAGGCATCCGCAGGCAGAAGATGGAGCGTACGGTGCTTCCCCGTCAGAGTGTGGAGATCATAACCGATTTGGGCGGGGCTGTGGTTAAGGAATGCCGCCTGCCGGAAAACAGGGGTGTCAGATATTATCCGGAATACGAGAGTGTGGTTAAGCTGTGCGAGACAAGCGGAAAGTCTTATCAGGAAGTATATCATCTGATCATGGAGCAGTGCAGAGCGGGAAGAAAAGGCTTTGCGAAAAGGACAGAGAAGAGAAATCTGAAGACGGGCAGGCTTTTCGGAAAGAGATATGAGGAACTCAGGTAAGTGCAGGGGAAGCCTGGAAAGATAGCAAGGAGTCAGAACGGGCGGCAGGGTCAGGCGGGTATGAGAATACGGCCCTGTCGGATGGAGGCACGAGATGGAGAGGGAACTGGCAGAAAAATTTGAAAAACTGCAGGAAAGCATAGAGGGCTGTCTTTCAAAGGGTGTCGTTGTCGCTTTTTCGGGCGGTGTGGATTCAGCGCTTTTATTAAAGCTGGCATGCAGGGCGGCAGGAAAAGACGAGGCGGTATACGCCGTTACTGTTCAGACGAGGCTTCATCCTGCGGGGGATCTGGAAATTGCGGAACGTCTGGCAGGAGAGGCGGGAGCGATTCATAAGGTACTGCAGATTGACGAACTGGCGGAAAGCGGGATAGAGACCAATCCGCTCGACCGCTGTTATCTCTGCAAAAAAGCGATATTTCAAAAAATAAAAAGTCTGGCGGAGGAACTGGGAGCGGGATGCGTTCTGGAAGGCACGAATGCGGATGATCTGCATCAGTACCGTCCCGGCATCCGGGCACTGCGGGAATTGCAGATCCTCAGCCCGCTGTGCGAGTGCGGCCTGACGAAAGAGGAAATCCGGGAACTGGCGGAATATCTTGGGGTTTCTGTCGCAAAACGCCCTTCCTCCCCCTGTCTTGCGACAAGGCTTCCCTATGGGATGAGGATCAGTTATGAACTGCTTGCAAGGATCGATGAGGGGGAGAGGTATTTGAGGAAACTCGGGTTCTATAATGTGCGGCTGCGGATACACGAACTGACGAAGGGCTATCTTGCGCGTATCGAGGTGGATCTGGAGGATCTGCCAAAGCTCGTAGGCCACAGGGAAGAGCTGATCGAAAAAATAAAGAGCCTGGGCTTTGACAGAGTGACGGCGGATCTGGAGGGATTTCGATCCGGAAGTATGGATCAGTAGAAACATATTACTGCTTTTTAACCTCGGTGTGATAGCTGTATGCCTCACCTTTGACAGCATGATCGTACATATGCATCTTCAGCTCGCTGTAGTCGGTCGTACTCCAGCCGCAGTTGCAGTCATGGATTTCGATGTAAACAGGTTCTTCCTCAACCTGTTCCTCCTCTGGCTCTTTCACTGCAGGAATCGTGATTGTGATTTCAGCATAGGACACGTTGGATGTCACAACATAATTCTCTTCTTCTTCAGATATGTCGGTTATGGCTGTTTCCGCAGCCGCTTCATCCTTAATAGTCGTTTCCGTTTTAGCAGGCACTTCGGTCTGAATGGCAGCTGCTTCGGGCTGTGTTGCCACAGCGGTATCGGTGGCTGCAGTTGCAGCGGTATCTGAAGCCATAGCGGTTTTATCGGAGCTGGTTTTGCTGGTATTTGCAGCCTTACCAGAGCCTGCGGTTGCAGCGGTGCCTGAAGCCGTAGCGGTTTTGTCGGAGCTGATTTTGTCAGCATTTGCAGTTGTATCAGTATTTGAAGTCTTGCCAGTGTCTGAAGCTGTAGCGGTGTCAGGAGCCATAGCAGTTACATCGGAGCTGGTTTTGCCTGTATTTGCGGTCGTATCACCACTTGTGGCTTTACCAGTGCTCGCAGTACTTACAGTATTGCCGCTCTTCTCGTCCGCAGCAGCCTGTTTTTTTGTGGCAGCATGACCTGTGATTTCAACGGCATCAACAGGTGTCTGTCCATCAGACACCTGCTCGTCAGGCACTTTATTTTCGACAACAGCAGGTGCCTGTGATCGGCTGTTGTTGTACTTCGGTTCTTCGACATAGGCCGTCTCTGCCTCCTGCTCTTCATCAGCGGTCATAAAAACGTCATCCGTATTCTGATTAAAATAGGTTGTCGCAGACACTGTGATACCTGTCACGGTAAGGCCTGTTGTGATCACTCCTGTTAATATTTTTAAGACGATATTTTTTTTCATGGCTTTCTCCCTTTCAAAAGTGTTTTCTGTTTACACTTATGAAACGACGAAGGAAATGTGGTGGTTGCATGTTTTTGAAAAAAATATAAATTTTTTTTATTCAAAGACATCGATATCCGTGGCGATGGGCTGCCCGAGAGGAATACTCACGTCGGCGGGCCACCAGATATGGGCTGGGTCAATGCTGAACGTGATGTGCTGATCCTCATACTGGTCCATACCGGCAACGTCATCGATGCGGATCATCGATGCCTCACCGCTGGAAAAACCTTCTCCATCGCCGTTGTGAATGTACAAAGTCTGCGGGGCATCCAGCAAGATCACGCGATAGGTCCTGCTTCGGGAAAACTTCAGGGTACTCTCGTCAAAGCCGTTGGGGTCAGGCTGTCCCTGCAGCGCTATGATCCCGTCATAGTCGTATGTGCCGACAGTGCCGATGAGTACGATGTGCTCCCCATCGGCGGAAGGCGTACCATTTTCTGCCTGCCCGGATGGCGTGGCACCGCTCGATTCAGGTGCTGTCCAGCTATCCAGTGCGGACAGATCTCCGATTTCGTGCCATTCGATCTCAACGGAAGTGATCGAATCAGGCATCAGGTCAATCTGGCCGCTCCAACAGGTTTCCCGGTTGAGGGAATCTCCCTCCAGAGTGATCCGTGAAACAGAGCCCTTTCCGGTTCCGCCGGACCACTGCGTATCAAAAATACCGTCTCCATCCTCGGCCATGGAGAGGCCGCCGCGTATGCCGCTTCCGATTGTTTCGGCGGGTTGATGTACCCTTTTTGTATCCGGGTCATATTGGAAAACGCGGGTGGTTACCGCGGATGTCCAACCGCCTTCCTCTTTTTCCAGCAGCAGCGTCGGGACCGGATCATCCGGCTGCATCTGCACTAACGCATACCGGTAGCCGACTAACTCAAGATCAGGAATGGATCCATATTCATAACTGTCCGCCTGATCGATGATGATACGGTACTGCTCCAGAGCCTCGTCGATGGGGGCAGGCTCCGTTTGTGCTTCTGACTCCTCCTGATCGGAAACAGGTTCCGTTTGTGCTTCCGCTTCATCCTTGCCAGAGGCGGATTCCGCCGCCTCTTCCTGATCGATGACATCTTCGGAGGTAAACGATTCCTGAGACTCAGCGGAACGGGAGGCTATTTGGGTCACGCCAAAAGCGCCAAGGCCGACAACTGCCACGGCGGCAAGTGTGATGAGTCCGACCTTCAGCGCGCCAAGGCCGGTGGCAGCAGCGCCCGCTGTCCCGGCGCCTGCAGCCATTTGGGCTGTATCTGTTGTGCCCTGTGCCATTCCGGTTGTATCTGTTGTGCCCTGTGCTGTTCCGGCAGTGGCACCTGTGGGCAGTGAGGCGAGGATGTTGCGAAGGATCCTGCCATCCGGCGCCTCGGCAGCGTATACCTTCTGGTTGCGGAAAAGCAGCAGCAAAAACGGGAGGGGAGAGAGGCTGTAGAGCTTCGTGCCCTTTTTCTCCAGTTCCAGAACCTTTTTTTCGATCTTATTTCGCCCGTACATCAGCCGGCTTTTGACTGCGCTCTCAGAGACATCCATAGCGGCGGCAATCTCTTTTACAGACATTTCCTCATAGTAGAACATACCGATGACAGCACGCTGGTCCTCCGGTAATTCTTCGATGATCTCGCGGATCAGCCGCGTTGTCTCCTTCTGGTCAATGACCTGATCCGGAAGATTCTCGCTGCGCTCATCCGGGAACATCTCTTCCACAGGAATATTCTGCCCGTTATCAGGATTCAGCTCTGTAAACAGCACAGGGCGCTTCTTTTTCAGAAAGTCCCGGGCTGTGTTGGCGGCGATCTGCTTCACCCAGGGCGAAAACTTCGTGCCGCCCTGGAAGCTGTCCAGATGGGTGAATGCTTTTATGTAAGTGTCCTGTACAATGTCAGAGACTGTGTCCTCATCTTTGATCATGGATTTGACAGTGTAGTAGACCTGGCTGTAGGTTTTTTCATATAAGGCGCTGACGGCGTCCTGAGAGCCAGTGCGCGCCGCGGCCACCAGCTCTGTCAGCGTGTCGCTTTGGGCGGCAGGCTTTCCGCAGTAACGACAAAATGTATCCTCATCCGCAATCTGTTTTCCGCAAAAAGTGCAATACATAATTTATGGTTCCTCCTCTGTCTTTTTGAAGCAAAATATGCTCCCCCTTCGTCCCGTTTGAGGTGTGGTCCTTATATTTATAGAACGAACAGGGGATGCTGTTGGTCGCAGATATCCCGCAGAAAATCAAAAACACCGCCAAACAGCGGTGTCTTTTGAGTTCGCGAAGCGAATCTCGCAATGTGAGCGGAGCTCACTATTTCATCGGAGTGACAAGATTCGAACTTGCGGCCTCTACCTCCCTAAGGTAGCGCTCTAGCCAAACTGAGCCACACCCCGATCTGCAAATTATTTACTTTCGTATTGTTTTTGCAACGAAAATAATATATCATAAATAAGAAAGAAAAGCAACAGGAAAAAATAAAAAATTTTAAAAACGGGTATACAAAGGAGGAGCAGGTATGGCGAGGGCAGGATTTGATAACAGGTTTCCTATTATTATAGGCGTGGCAGGAGGAACCGGTTCGGGAAAGTCCACGTTTACAAATCGACTGAAAAAGCTGTTTGGGGACCATGTAACGGTTTTATATTATGATAATTATTACCGTGCCCACGATGATATTCCTTTTGAGGAACGGAAAAAGATTAATTATGACCATCCGGAAGCTTTTGAGACAGAACTGCTCCTTGAGCATTTAAGTATGCTGAAAGAGGGAAAGTCCATACAATGTCCTGTTTATGATTATACCCAGCATAACCGTTCAGATGGAGTGGTGGAAGTTGCCCCCAGCAATATTATTCTTCTGGAAGGCATTTTGGTGCTGGCGGATGAACGGCTCAGAAATATGACGGATATCAAGATCTTCGTGGATGCGGATGCGGATGAGCGCATTCTGCGCAGGGTGTTGCGGGATGTGAAGGAGAGAGGCAGGGATATTGAAAATATCATCGATCAGTATCTGACAACGGTAAAGCCGATGCATTATCTGTATGTGGAGCCGACGAAAATGTATGCGGATATGGTGATCAACAGCGGGATGAACGATGTGGCGCTGGATCTGGTGGCGCATAAGATATCGTCTCTGCTGGAGTAGCCGGAGGGAGTGATCCTGCAGGCGGGGCCAGAAAACAGAGCGCGGTTCGAGACAGGCGGCATATTATTATGAAAGAAAGGCAGACAAAACAATATGGCAGAACAGGGAAAAGAACCGGTACTTCACAACGAAGCGCTGGAGGAAGCGGTAAAAGTATTTATGGGAAGCCAGACGAACGAAAATCTGGTGAAGATCATGATGGTTCTGGAGAAAGCAATGGTGATACAGCCCGCACTCCTTCCCAAAGAAGCAGATCCAAAGGAGATACAGAGCCTGATCGAAAAGAGTCAGGGAGGAAAAACACCTGTGAAACTGTCAGGGCAGGCGCAGCCCCGTCCTATCATTGTAAAAAACGACAAAGGCGAGCAGTTTTTTGCAGTATTTACGGCGAAAGAGCAGATACCCGCACAGCAGAGATATCCGGCGATGATGTTTTTGCCGTTTCGGGCATGTGCACAGATGGCGGTAAAGCCGGAACTGCAGCTTTCCGGCGTTGTGCTGAATCCTTTTACGGATAATCTGGTGCTTCATAAGGCGGCGCTGGAGATGATGAACAGGAGGGGGCAGATCCTGACGGAGGATAAGATCGCCAGAGACGGGCTTTCCGGGAGATTTTATGAGGACAGGCAAAGTTTCATGGAAAAGATCGGGAAAGAAAAGGAAAATTTTGTACTGGACTGTTATCAGGAATCATACAGGCAGGAAAAGGGAGAAAGCGCGGCGTTTCCCTACAGAGCGGAGGACTTTGCCGTGATGACCTTAAACATCAGCGATACGCTGCATATGGCGCGGATCGGGCTTGCGGAGGGCGGCTCGGTCAAAGGATCCTGTCTCAGTGCGTTCTGCTGTTATAATCCGCAGACGGAGGAAGGGATTTATTACCTGATACAGAAGGGGGCGCCGAAGCAAAGGAACAAACTGCTGACAGTGGATGAACATGGCGTGTGCACTGAAGCGGGGGAGGCTCCGGAGGAAGGGAGCGAACTGTTTGAGCTGATGGGACGGGTGCCCTGGGCGGAGAAATGATTCAGATCTCGGAAGAGATCTGCGTCTGTCTGATATTGGATAATATTGCCGAAGCGGAATTTGTCTTTTTATGAAAAATTGGATAATATTTACAGAGAATTTCGCAAAAGCCTTGCATTCACAGAGATAAAAACTTATAATAGGGGTAATCGGTGAAAAACCGGACAATAAGCAAATGGTTGGAGGTAAAGGTATGAAAACTGTAAAGGTACAGTTGGACAGTATTGACAAGATTAAGGTATTCAACAGGACGGTATGCAAATTTGACTGCGATTTTGATCTGGAGCAGGGCAGATATTATATTGATGCGAAATCCATGCTGGGTATTATGAGCCTTGACTTGAGTTCTCCGCTGGAGCTTCATTTTTCCAGCAGTGAGGAGGAAGAGGCTCAGATTTTGGAAGCGATCAAAGACTTCATGGTAGACTAATAGACAGCAGTCGCTTTTCGGGGAGCGGACAGGTATGAAAGATAGTGCGTATTTGTATTGCCGGCAGAATTTCTGCCGGCAATATTGAGGTATAAAAAGTTATTATGGCGGAAAGGTATGGGTCCTTACATGGCACAGGGAACGAGCTGCGATACCTGCAGCAACTATATTTATGATGAAGATTATGACTGTTATGAATGCGACGTCAGCATGGATGAGGATGAGATGGCAAGGTTTTTATCCCAGACAAGGCTGGAATGCCCTTATTACAGGTCGGACAATGAGTACGAAGTGGTAAGACACCAGATGTAGGGGAATGCGGTAAAGCATGGGATGCAGAAAGTGGAAGAACTGTTTGGAGAGCACTGAGGAAAAGAGGAAAAACAGATGATCTTGACGAAAAAAAAGTCAAAGGATATAACGGATATCGGTACAATGTTTTCAAAAAAGCAGTTACGGAAGCTGATAGCACCGCTGATCGTGGAGCAGATACTGGCGATCACGGTGGGCATGGTGGATACGATGATGATCTCCTATGCGGGGGAGGCTGCCATCTCGGGCGTATCACTGGTGGATATGATCAATGTCCTGCTGATCAATATATTTGCGGCGGTCGCCACCGGCGGGGCGGTGGTGGTGTCTCAGTACCTGGGGCACGGAAATAAAAAGCTTGCCTGCCGCGCGGCGGAGCAGCTCATTACCGTATCGGTGGTGATATCCACGGCGATCATGCTGATAGGATTACTGTTTCGGGCTCCGCTCCTTAAGCTGCTCTTTGGTACGGTGGAAGCGGATGTAATGAAAAATGCCATGATCTATTTTCTGATATCGGCATTTTCCTTTCCTTTTCTGGCGGTGTTTAACGCCTGTGCCGCCACTTATCGTTCTATGGGAAACTCAAAGATATCCATGCAGGTTTCGGTGGGCATGAACATCTTTAACGCCATCGGGAACGCCATTTTGATCTTCGGTTTTCAGATGGGGACGGCAGGAGCGGCGCTTTCCACGCTGGCGGCCCGTATGCTGGGTGCCCTCGTGATGATGATCCTGATGAAGAATCAGAAAAATGACGTGTATGTCATATATAGGAATCTGATCAGATGGGAAAGGGATATGGTGCGGAAGATCTTACATATCGCGATCCCGAACGGTGTGGAAAATGGACTGTTTCAGCTCGGGAGGGTGCTGGTGGTCAGCATTATCTCACGGTTTGGCACGGCGCAGATCGCTGCCAATGCGGTGGCGAACAATCTGGACAGCATGGGCTGTATCGCAGGGCAGGCGATGAACCTTGCCATGATCACAGTGGTGGGGCAGTGCATGGGCGCCGGGGAGAAGGAGCAGGCGGTCTGGTATACGAAAAAGCTGTGGAAGTTTACCTATCAGATCACAGCGGCTGTGAACAGCGTTATCCTGCTCTCCCTGCCGCTTTTGCTGAATATCTACAGTCTGTCGCCGGAGGCATGGCGTTATGCGTTTATTTTAGTCTGCATCCACAACGGCTGTGCGATATTCCTGTGGCCTACGTCCTTTACGATGCCGAACGCTCTGCGGGCATCCGGGGATGTAAAGTTTACGATGGTGGTCTCGGTGGCTTCCATGTTTATCTTCCGGATCGGGTTCAGCGTGGTGCTTGGGATCTATCTCGGGCTCGGCGCGATCGGCGTCTGGATAGCTATGGTGCTCGACTGGATCTGCCGGGTGTCTTTCTACATATGGAGATTTTTCAGCAGGAAATGGCTGGATTTCAAGGTGATCTGAACGGATGAGGAACTGAAATATGATGAAAAGAGCAGGGATGGCATGAGCGGGATGAAAAAAGGCGGACGGGATATGGCAGGCAGGATCACGGAGGGCGTTATCTGGAAGCAGATTTTGTTATTCTTCTTTCCGATTTTGCTTGGATCCTTATTTCAACAATTATATAATACGGCGGATGCTGTGATCGTGGGAAGATGTGCGGGGAAGGAGGCGCTGTCCGCAGTGGGCGGCTCCACTTTTTCGATCATCAATATTTTTGTGGGCTTTTTTACCGGCATTGCCTCCGGGGCGACTGTGGTGGTGGCTCATTTTTACGGCGGGGGACAGGAGAAAGAGGTGTCCAAAACAGTGCATACTTCGCTGATGCTCTCCCTTTGCGCCGGCGTGATATTCGGGGTGATCGGCATTGTTTTTGCACCGCTGATGCTGCGGCTCCTAGAGACGCCGGAGAATATCTTCGGACAGTCTCTGGGGTATATGCGGATCTATTTTGCGGCGACGCCGGCGAATCTGTTTTATATCATGGGAGCCGGCATTCTGCGCGCCGTGGGAGATTCCAGACGGCCGCTGTATTTTCTGATCGTGAGCTGTGTCGCAAATATTCCGCTGGATTTTCTTTTTGTGGCGGGCCTGGGCATGGGAGCGGAAGGCGCCGCCATTGCCACAGTGCTGTCCCAGATCCTGAGCGCTGTGATGGTGTTTGCGGTGCTCTGCAGGGATAAGGCGTGTTACGGGCTGATACCGAAAGAGCTTCTTCACTGTTCAGGAAGGATCCTGAAGCGGGTTTTGTGGATCGGGATTCCGGCAGGGCTGCAGTCGGTGACATACGGTCTATCCAACAGCGTGATACAGTCCAAAGTGAACAGTTTCGGTACAGACAATATCGCGGCGTGGTCTGCTTACACCAAACTGGACGGGATTTACTGGATGACCGTGTCTGCGATGGGAATCGCGGTGACGACTTTTGTGGGACAGAACCTCGGTGCGGGAAAGATGGACAGGGTGAAAAAATCCATGTGGCAGTGCATGGGCATGACTATGGCAATGGCGGGAGCGATCAGTGTTTTCTTCTATCATTTTGCGGGGTTCTTTTTCCGGATCTTTGTGGAGGATGCAGGCGTGGTCGCGCTGGGGGTATCCCAGCTTCATTTTCTGGCGAGATTTTATATGATCTATGTGGTGGTGGAGATCCTTTCAGGGACGCTTCGTGGAATGGAGTGTGTGGTGATGCCGACGATCATCAGTGTTCTGCTGGTGTGCGTACTGCGGGTTATGTGGATCGTTGTGGCATTGCCGATCCGCAACACCATGGAGACCGTGATGATGAGCTATCCGATCACATGGGTTGCGGCGGCAGCGGCGTTCATACTGTATTATATATACTATATGAATAAGCGGCATCAGAGATCCACAAGCAGTCCCACCGGACAGTGATCGGAACCAAAGACGTCCTTGTAGATCAGGGCGTCTTTTATATTGCCGCGAAGCGCCTCCGATACTAAGAAGTAATCGATACGCCACCCTGCGTTCTTCTCCCGGGCATGGAACCGGTAGGACCACCAGGAATAGGCGCCTTCCAGTTCGGGATAGAAGAAGCGGAAGGTATCGATAAAACCCGCCTTTGTGAGAGCGGTAAATTTTGCTCTCTCCTCATCCGTAAAACCGGCATTTTTGCGGTTGGTCTTCGGGTTTTTCAGGTCGATCTCCCGGTGGGCAACATTCAGATCGCCACAGAAGATAACAGGTTTTGCCTCTTCCAATTTTTTCAGGTAGGCAAGGAAATCGTCCTCCCATTCCATACGGTAGGAGAGGCGTTTCAATTCGTCCTGAGAATTGGGCGTATAGACCGTGACCATATAAAAGTTTTCAAATTCCAGTGTGATAACACGGCCCTCGTGGTCATGTTTTTCGATGCCGATACCGCAGGTGACCGACAGGGGTTCTTCTTTGGTGAAGACGGCGGTGCCGGAATAGCCTTTCTTTTCCGCATAATTCCAGTATTGGTGGTAGCCGGGGAGATCGAGGCTGACCTGTCCCTTCTGCAGCTTGGATTCCTGTATGCAGAAGATATCCGCATCTTCTTTTGTGACAAAGTCGGTAAAGCCTTTTCCGATGCAGGCACGGAGACCGTTTACGTTCCAGGATATCAGTTTTTTCATGGATTTTCCTTTCTGTTGACTGAGTTTAAACTGTTATGAGTATACCACAGGAACATCAGAATGATAAGCAGATTCAGGTGTTCTTTTTAAAATTCTTGCGGTAGGTTTTCAGAGAGAATATAATGGAAATATATTGATAAGAGGAGATGGCATATATGGATAAAAAACAGGAAAAAGCTTACGCGTGGGCAAAGGAACTTTGCAGGTACGCGGGAGCGGATGAAATATTTTTACAGGATTTCTGGGGGCGGCTGAGGGCGGATGAGGAGATTTATGAGGAGTTTGTCTATTATTTAGAGCATCAGGATTTTCTCTGCAAAGTAAAGGTAGAAGGATACGGGCTGGTGGATCTGATGATCTTCCAGATCGATCATTTTCGTGCGGTGATGGATCAGGATGTGGCGGATATGCGGCTGAATAAGGACAAGATGCTGCTGATGGCGTTCAACAGTCTGCTGCAGATGCGGAAAGATCCGGAGCCTTTTGTGAGGATGATGCAGGGGGAGACGGGGACGGACAGACAGTGAGAGATGTCAGATGATACTTCCGGCAGGTTTTATATTTCAGGATCAATATGGAATGTCGGGATGGACGGCACGGAGACCAGAAACGAAAAACTTTGCCTGAAAAGAGCGGTGCCCGGAATGTACAGGCAAAGTTTTTCTGTTAAAATAAAAAATATACTCCGGTATTTAAATATTTATGCTTCCATAGCGGACTGCAAGCCTGATCAGCAGCTCTGTCACCTTCTCCATGGACTGGACGCAGGCATATTCAAAGCGGCTGTGGTAGTTTGCACCGCCGGTGCAGAGGTTCGGGCAGGGCAGTCCCATATAGGAAAGCCGGGAGCCGTCGGTTCCGCCTCTGACAGGAGTGATCCTGGGCTCAATGCCCATTTCCCGCATGATACTGCAGGCATTTTCCATCAGATGTGCATGAGGGATGAGAATCTCTTTCATATTGTAATAGGAGTCCTTCATCTCTACGGTTACGACACCCTCTCCGTATTTCCGGTTCAGAAAGCCGGCGCAGGCGGTAAACAGTTCTTTTTTCTGTTCAAACAGTGTTTTATCATGGTCCCGGATGATGTAGTCGGCGACCGTCTCCTCCACATTTCCGCTGATCCCGTCGATATGAAAGAAGCCTTCCCGTTTTTCGGTATACATGGGATTCTGAAACACGGGCAGAAGATTCTGGAATTCCTGAGCGATCAGGATGGAGTTGATCATTTTGCCTTTGGCATCGCCCGGATGTACGTTTCGGCCGCGGATGATAAGTTTTGCGCCTGCCGCGTTGAAGGTTTCATCTTCCAGTTCGCCCAGTGCTCCGCCGTCCACGGTGTAGGCGAAATCTGCGCCGAAAAGCGCCACGTCAAAATGGTTTGCGCCTTCTCCTATCTCTTCATCCGGTGTAAAGCCGATACGGATCTTGCCGTGGGACAGTTCCGGATGGGTGAGAAGGTGCTCCGCCATAGCCATGATCTCCGCGACGCCGGCCTTATCGTCCGCGCCAAGTAGCGTGGTGCCGTCCGTGACGATCAGATCCTGTCCCTGATGGTTTTTCAGTTCCGGAAAATCGGAGACGGAAAGGTAGATGGATTCCGCCTCGTTCAGCAGGATATCTTTGCCGTCATAGTTTTCCACGATACGGGGCTTTACATCCGTGCCGGTGACGGCGGGCGCCGTGTCCATGTGGGCGATAAAGCCGAGGACAGGACTTTTTTCACAGTCCGGTGTGGCGGGGATGGATGCATATATGTAGCAGTGCTCCTCGTCATAGGTGATCTCCGAAGCCCCCATTTTTGTGAGCTGTGAAACCAGAAGCTTTGCCAGGTCACGCTGTTTTTCGGTGCTGGGCGTTACGCCTGTGGTCTCGCTGGATTGGGTGTCGATCTTGACATACTGTAAAAAATTTTCTATTGTATTTGTCATGGTATCTCCTTCTTGCATCACGAAGCCCGCCGTGTTGAAGCGGCGGGCAGAATATTTGGGTTGATCTTTGTCTTTATGCGTCGATCATGCTGAGCGCTGCTTCATCCGCTACAACATAGAGATTCTTGTGGTACTGCAGGATGGAACCCGGAACGGCAGGCGTCACAGGTCCGTAGAGGCAGTCCCTCAGAGCTTTCGCTTTTCCTTCACCGTTCACAACGAGCAGGACTTTTTTCGCCTGCATAATGGTTTTGATACCCATTGTGTAAGCCTGGCGGGGTACGTCCTCCTCCTTCTCAAAGAAACGTTTGTTTGCCTGGATAGTGCTGGGGGTCAGATCGACACAGTGGGTTTCCAGAGAGAAATGGTCATCAGGTTCGTTAAAGCCGATATGGCCGTTCTGGCCAAGGCCGAGAAGCTGCAGATCGACGCCGCCCACCTGATGGATGATCTCGTTATATTTACCGCAGGCTTTCTCGCTGTCCGGCTCCGTGCCGTCAGGCAGGAAGGAGCGGCCTTCTTTTATATTGACATGTTTAAAAAGATTTTCCTGCATAAAATAGTAGTAACTCTGGTCATTGTCCTTTGTCAGTCCCTTGTACTCGTCCAGATTGACGGTGGTCACTCCTGAAAAGTCCAGATCGCCCTTGTTGTACCAATCAACAAGCTGTTTGTAGGTGCCGATGGGGGTGGAACCTGTGGCGAGTCCCAGTACGCAGTCGGGTTTCATGATAACCTGGGCGGAAATGATATTTGCCGCCTTACGGCTCATGTCATCGTAGTCTTTTGCTCTGTAGATCCTCATTGAAAAACCTCCCTTAGTTTTAAAATAGTGTATGAAAAATCTTACTTATTTAAAAGTATCAAATATTGGGAGGAAAAGCAAGTAATGGTGGTAATATTTGCAAAATTAGGGTATACTTAGTTCAAGTTCATGGGGGCAGACCGGTCTGGGTGTTGGCATGCAGGGACCATGAAACAGAGAATCAGGAATGCAGGAGGGTGTAACATGTTATTTAAAGGTGGGAAAGTATTTTCAGGGGAGAAATTTGAGAGGACAGATGTAAGAGTCGAAAATGGAAAGATCGTGGAGATCGGTGAGGGGCTTTCAGAAAAAGCCGGAGAAGAAGTGGTGGAACTGGGGGATGATCTTTTGATCCCGGGGTTTATCGATCTGCATACGCATGGGTGTATGGGGTATGATTTTTCCACGGCGGATAAAGAAGAGATCGATAAGATGTGCGCATTTTATTTCAGCAAGGGCATTACCTCGGTTGCGGGTACGACCATGACTATGGGGTATGAGGATTATAAAAAGGCGGCGGCAACCATCGGGGAGTATATGGAGAGTGTGGAAGGACATAACCTGATCGGTATCAATATGGAGGGGCCGTTCCTTTCCGTGGAGAAAAAGGGCGCTCATGATCCGCAGTATATCATAGATACCTCCCAGGAGAAAATGGATGAGCTGAACGCGCTGGCAAAGGGACATTTCCTGATCGTGGATGTGGCGCCGGAGCGGCCGGGAGCGATCGCATTTATAGAGAAAAACAGTAAGGATTATGTGATCTCCGTGGCTCATACGGCGGCGGATTATGAGAAGGCGATGGAGGCTTTCCGTGCCGGCGCAACGGAAGTGACGCATCTGTTCAACGCCATGAACGGGCTGGGGCACAGAGATCCCGGTGTGCCGGGGGCGGCTTTTGCATCCGGGGCGAATGTGGAGATGATCTGCGATGGTATCCATATTCATCCCACAGTGATGCGGATGGTCTATAAAATGCTGGGTGAGCATCTGATGGTCATTTCGGATTCCATGAGCGCCGCAGGGCTGCAGGACGGGGAATATGTGCTGGGCGGCCTGCCTGTTTTTGTAAAAGATGGGAAGGCAACTTTGAAGGACGGAACGATAGCCGGTTCCACAACGGATATGCTGAAGGAGCTGGGCGTCTGGATGGAGCAGTGCGGACTCAGCATGGAGGAGATCCTGCCCTGTATGACGATCAATCAGGCGAGGGCGGTGCACATGGAGGATAAGATCGGTTCCATAGAAGAAGGAAAAGCGGCTGATCTGGTGATCATGAGTGAGAAGCGGGAGATTAAGGCGGTTTACAAAAACGGCGTCCGCAAAGTCTGATACGGGATGGCGGACAGGCGGCTCAGATCTGTATATCGGAGGCGTATCTGACAGAGATCGGACGGCTGCATGTTGGAAGAAAAAGAGGAGAACAAATGAAAAATATTATCTTTGATATCGGCAGTGTGTTGATCGGATACAGATGGAAGGATATGTGCCTGGAGGCGGGCTGGAAGGAAGAAAAGGCGGATAAGATCGGCAGGGGATTTTTTGACAGTCCCCTGTGGCCTGATTTTGATGCGGGGCTTGTCACCACGGAGGAACTGGTCAGGAGTGTTGCGGAAAAATATCCTGATCTGGAGGAGGACGCCCGCTGGTTTATCAGAAGCGGGAAGAAAATGGTGATCGAGAGGCCAAAGATCTGGGAGCTGATGAAGAAGCTGAAAGAAAAAGGGTATGGCATATATCTGCTGTCTAATTATTCGGAGGAACTGTTTGCATTACATACAACAGATCTGCCTTTTTGGGAGTTTGTTGACGGGGGCGTGATCTCGTATCAGATCCGCCAGATCAAACCAAATCCGCCAATTTATCAGCATCTGATGCAGAAGTATGATCTGAAGCCGGAGGAGTGCATCTTTTTTGATGACAGGGAGGAGAACACGGAAGGCGCAAGGCGGCTGGGCATACAGGCGGTGACTGTGGTGGACGGTTCGGAAGAGCTGCTGGCGGAGGAACTCGAAAAGCTGCTGGAGGTGGAAAACAATGATACATCCATCTGAGATCCGTCTGGACATTCATACTCATACACTGGCAAGCGGCCATGCCTACGGTACGATCCGGGAGATGGCGGAAAGCGCAAAGGAAAGGGGGCTTTCGGCGCTGGGGATCAGCGAACACGCGCCGGGAATCCCGGGGACATGCGATCCCATTTATTATACGAATCTGAGGATGGCGCCTCATATGCTGTATGGTGTGGAGATATTGTACGGCTGTGAGGCGAATGTGCTGAATGACGGAACGCTGTCGCTGGATGAGAAACATATCAATCTGGTGGATTATGTGATCGCGGGGATTCACGGCAGATGTTATGAGGATGCCGGAATAGAAAAAAATACGGAGAATGTGATTTCCTGTATGAAACATCCGAGGGTGTTTCTGGTATCGCATCCCGATGATGACCATACGCCACTGGATTATGAAAGGCTTGTGGCGGGGGCGAAGGCGTATCATACGGCGCTGGAGGTAAATAACAGTTCTCTGCTCAAACAGGACAAGCGGCTGAACTGTGTGGAAAATTATAAGCGGATGCTCCGGTTATGTCAGGAATATAGAGTTCCTGTCATCGTGAGTTCGGACGCCCATGATCCAGCGTATGTGGGACGGTTTGAAGAGAGCTGTGAACTGCTGAACGAGGTGGGGTTCGATAAAGAACTGGTTATGAATACGAGTGTGAAGAGATTCAAAGCTTTTATTGGAATGTAAGAATTGTTATAAGAATATAAAAAATATAGTTGCAGGGCGATATGTATAAAAAAATTGTTTTGCATATGGATCTGAAATGCATCAATGATATATAATATATACAAATAAATACATAAACATACAAGAAGAAAGGCGAGAAGGTATGGAAAAGAAGTACAGTATTGACACACAGGAAAACAGGGATTTTCTGCAGGAGATCAGAGAAGGGCTGTTTAGATTCGGGCATCGTTTTCCCTCCCCCGGCGGAAGTTCCTGGTATCTGGGGGATGACGGGACGCCCTGGACGGAGAAAAACAGGGAGGCTTATGTGACCTGCCGTATGGCGCATGTGTACAGCATCGCATCTTTTATGGGACATGAGGGGAGCGAAGAGCTGGTGGATGCGGCGGTAAAAGGACTGGCAGGTGAGCTGCGGGATACGGAAAATGACGGCTGGTATGAAGGTCTCACGGCGGATGGCGGCGTTCTGCCCGGGAAGCAGTGTTATGCCCATGCCTTTGTGATCCTTGCGGGGACTTCCGCATATCTTGCGGGAAGGCCGGGAGCGGAGGAACTTTTAAAAGAGGCGCTGGAGGTGTATGACAGGTACTACTGGAATGAGGAAGAGGGGCTTTCCAGCGATAACTGGAATACGGAGTTTACGGTGATGGATGACTACCGCGGCTTAAATGCTAACATGCATTCCGTGGAGGCTTTTCTGGCGGTGGCGGATGCTTACGGGAAAGAAGAATACCGGGTGCGGGCAGGCCGTATCATCGATCATGTGTTGGGCTGGGCTAAGGACAACCACTGGCGGATCCCGGAGCATTATACAAAGGACTGGGAGCCGGATCTGGAGAAAAACAGAGAGAAGCCGGACGATCCCTTTAAACCTTACGGCGCAACGCCGGGACATGGACTGGAGTGGGCAAGGCTTATTACCCAGTGGGCACTGTCTACATATAAAGAAGATAAAGAGGGCATGGCACCTTATATTCAGGCGGCAGAAGAACTCTTCCACAGAGCGGTGGAGGATGCCTGGAATGCGGACGGAGCGCCGGGGATCTGTTATACGACGGGTTGGGACGGAAAGCCCATCGTGCACGATCGGATGCACTGGACGCTGGCGGAAGGGATCAACACGGCGGCTGTGCTGTACCGCGTGACCGGGAAGCAGGAGTATGCGGATGTCTACGCGGAGTTTATGGAGTATCTGGATGAGAAGGTGCTGGACCACGTGAACGGCTCCTGGTTCCATCAGTTGGACCGCGATAACAATGTATCAGGGACAGTGTGGCCCGGCAAGGCGGATATTTACCATGCGCTGCAGGCGACGCTGATGCCTTACTACGCACCGGAGATGTCGATCGCGCGGGCGGTGAAGGAAGAGATGAAGCTGTCCTGAACGAAGGCGGAGCTCTTTTGAGTTTGAATAAAGCGTTGGTGCGAAACTGACAGAAGTTACAATAAAAATACCTCCTGAACAGAAAGTCAAAAACCGGCTGATGCTCAGGGGGTATTTATCTGTTAAAGGATCTTTATTTTACAAACTCCGTTGTCACCAGATCCTCATAGGGCAGGGCTTCGTCCAGTTCTCCTGCGTCCATCAGGATATTCAGAAGAAGGTCAAAGGCATCCTTCTCAAAAGCAGGATCTGTCTTCCAGGTATCCTGCGCGTCATAACGTTCCACGATGATCTCCAGCGTTTCCAGATCTGTCTCTGCAAACTGAGGGGATATGGATTTGGCGATCTCCTTCGGGGTATGCTCTGCACAGTAATCCATGCCTTTCTGCAGGGCGTTGGTGAAAGCCTGAATGACCTCAGGGTTTTTCTCAATATAGCTCTTCTTTGCTGAGAAGGAGGTGTAGGGCACATAGCCGGAGGCTTCGCCCAGGGAAGCTACAACATAGCCGTCGCCCTTTAACTCGAGAGAGGTCGCATGGGGCTCAAATTCGACTGTGTAAGTTTTTTACTACTCCAAATTTGTGATAAAATTAAAGCCGGATATTTTATGGGTATCAGGATCCACTTGGATGTCTTTTATAGTACTTTTCCAGAATATCTGCTTGTGGGCTTTATCCAGATTATAGTATAATTCCTGCCAGTTGCCACTGAAAGCATTTATAAGGTTGCTATAGTCTTCTATGCTGATCTGTTCCCGGGCGGATTCCCTTAATTGTTTATCCAGAATTTCATATTGTTCATCATAATAGCTTTCAGTAATCCTTCCTTTTTGAAAAAGAATGTTAAGCCGGTCTATCTCTTTTTTTATGGCATCCGGATTTGCAGTTTTAGGGCGGTTCTGATTTTTAAATTCGATTTCTGCCAGCTCCTGTTCCAGTCTGGAAGAAACATGAGTCACCATATATTCTTCAATTTTGTATTCCAACAAGCTTGCTCCGCCGTGCCGTCCGAACTTATTCCCGCATCTGTATTTTATGTAGATACTTTCACCGCCGTTTTTTAATTTCTGTTTTTTGCGATATCCGGTGAAATTGTTCCCGCATATAGGGCACTTGATAAGGGAACTGAATATATAGGGTTCATATTTACCGGGGATGTTCGTTTTACTTACAGCTATTTGCCGGATCTTATTATATTGGTCCATAGTGATATAAGGCTCGCAGTAATTCAGATTGTCTTCGTGCTTACCAGCGTAGGTTTCACTTTTGAAAAGCCGGTCAATCTTGTTTACAGAAGGCGCATCATCACCATATTTTTCGTTTAGATACTTAATTGTGTTCCGGATAGAAAAGCAGGTGAAATAATGCGTGTATGCATCGTCTACGATATGGGAAACCTTTTCATCCTTTACCAGACGGTTATTCACTGCTTTATATCCGTAGCAGGCGCAGCGCCCGCTTGTGATTTCACCGATAGAACGCTTATAGTCCATTACTGCCTTGATACGCTCGGAGGTTCGATCACATTCCGCCTGATTGACAGAGAGCATGATATTAATGACCATCTGGCCGTTGGCAGTGGAGGAATCATAATTTTCAAATATGGTCTTCCAGTAACAATGATGCGCCTGCAGGATTTCTTCTGTGATATTATAATCCTTGATATTACGGAACCACCGGTCAAGCTTTGTGACAAGGATCATGTCTATTTTATCCCTTTTCACATCCTCCAGGAGCCGAAGCAGATCTTTCCGGTATTTCATGGATTTTCGGGCGGAGATTCCCTCATCGGCATAATAATCAACTATGATGTAGCCGTTTTTCTCGGCGTATTCAGTAAGAACTTTTTTCTGGGCAGGGAGAGAGAGGCCGTTGAGATGCTGTTCTTCGGTACTTACCCTGATATAAATAGCACATCGCTTTAGTTTTTCCATCGTATTGCCCTCATTGAACTATCACTTTTCTTTACTATAAATATGATATTGCCAGTATCATCTAAAATCGGTCTGCAGGGGCTTATTCCAGTAAGCATTAAAATCTGCTTTTTTGTACAGGGTGTATAGATTTTCTTCATTTAGAGTATCATATAATTTTTTGAAACCGAGTTTTTCATAAACACTTGAAAACATATGCTCCCTGCATTCAAGAACAATCAGATTGCCACCAACAATTCTTGCCGCTGTGCTGATGGCGCTATAACATTCATTTAGTATGGTTTCTCCAGGCAATTGTTCTGAAGAATAAGAATCACATCGACCTAATTGACCTATAAGATAGGCAGGAATAGCTTTTAATTTATCTCTGCCGGGATAGGCACCCAACATTTTTCTCCTTTTCTTATTTGGGATTTCAGAGATGTCTACAGCTTTTTGCGCAATTGTGAAATAAGCGGCAATAACAAAATTTTTAGATGCCAGTTCCTCAGAATCTAAAAGAAGAAAAGTTTTTCCCAGACCGGTCCTTTCATATAAAATTGCCTTATCTTGCAAAAAGTTCTCTAAGTCGGTTTCGCGCTGACAAGAGAACTTTTGAAATGATCTATTCAATTTATCTTTATTGTACTCTTCACTTAATATTTCTCCTAATGGTATGACTTTATATATCATATCAGTCGTTTAATGCAGCCAGAATACTATTTTTTAACTCTCTATCCTGTGACAGATGCACAAGATTTGGTTTAAAATCAGGCTGCAGCGTAGGCATTACAGTTTTAGACATTTCTTTCACAAATTCAGAAGCTTTTTTCTGCTCAACAGAGAATTGTTTGGTAAAAGTTGATGTTGCCATGTTGCCACCTCCTTTATGTATAGAAGAGAACAATGAGAAAATATAGACAATTTGACTATATCATTTTTTTAACGGAAATACAAGAAACAAACGTTCTGTAATTATATTTTATGTTGCGCATTTCAAAGTGATCCTATTCTGTTTTCAATGTACAGATTAAGTATTTTTTGTAAAAAATTTCAAGATGTTAATTCAATAGCTCGTGTTTGAGTGCTGTCATTTCTGAATGCTTTCTGAACTTGCCTGCGCTAAAATCCTCCGCCTATTAATATTGCGATTTTCATATGTAACTCTTAAATTGAAAAAGCCCTAGGGTTCGGTCATTCTCATATGCTGAGAGACGTACAACCTAGAGCATTATTAACGTGTAACCTTTGCTACACTTATATAATATATGCAGAAGATTGAAAAGTCAATCACTTTTCTATTTATTCTTCGACAGTTTCAATGTCACCATTATCGGAATAGACAATATAACTTTGAAGAGGTGTTCCTGAATATAATAACTTGGCATCATGTTCTTCACCATCAACATAGTCATATTCAGTAACCATAAGCCAGTTACCAATTTTGTTAATAGAAGCTGTTACATTTCTGCTCAAATTTACGATTCCATGAATTTCCTCATCTGATTTTATGTATTCTTGGTAATAGGAAAAAATGTAATCTTGGATATCGACATCTTCAGCGATAACTGCAAGGCGCCAGTTCCCTGTGACATCATTAAGTGACTGTCAAGTAAACGTTGGCAAATTTTTTTCATACAGATTTTTCTACTCTG
>CANSLJ010000012.1 GCA_947647735.1 uncultured bacterium
GGAAGGGGTTTCGGCCTCTTCCTTTTATTTTTGCCAACTATAATTTTACTTTAAGCATCATTAATTACACTGTCATAATAAAGAACATGGAGATCAGAAATATCTTTATCACTGATACCAATTATTTCGTCACCAGTACGATGTTCTACTTCGGGAATTTCCTCTTCAATAGGTTCAGATTCAGGTTCTTCTTCAGAAGATTCAGGGATAGCTGTTTCTTCTGGCACTTCTTCAGAAGACTCACTTTCAGAAGAATCTTCCGGAAGGGTTTCTTCAATTTCTGTTGCAATTTCGGATGTGTCTTGATCGTCTGATTTTCCGCAGGCAACTAAAGTTATAATTACGGATAAAACAGATAAAAATAATATCATTTTCTTTTTCATAAAGTATATCCTCCAGATAATGTGATTTTCTTTTGTAAACTATTCAGTGGCAATCTTTTCGATGCCGTTTGTGGTATTCGGAGCAGTGGAATCCGTTCTTTGTGCAGAATTATGTAACTATCAACTATCCTCCTTTCATTATAGTTATAACCGCATAGTATCAATGACTGCTAATAAAGTCAATAGTATTTTTACTATTATTCTATAGTATATAGTATAATGCCGTTTTGTATAGCAATAATAATATTATGAAAATCTTATTGGATAAAATTATGTATAAAAAAGATGTTTCGGTCCGCCAGCTAGAGATTATGTCAGGCGTACCACGATCAACAATAAACGATATTATGAATGGACGCACATCACCGAGGTTGGACACTCTGGAAAAGCTGGCAAGAGCACTGCATTGCCGAATTACAGAGCTTTTTGAATCAGATATAAAATAAGTGTCCGAAATACCGGACGATTGCAGCATGTGAGTGACTAAACAAAGTCTCCCAGGAATGAATTAATTAGTAGAATATTCCAATGAAGAATAAGTGTTCTAAAAGTGTTTGCAAAGAAAGGAGGGAGAGACATGATTAAAACACGAAACCTATGCTCTTAAATAATGGGGACGGTACATATATCATTTTTGGCGAATTTATTCAATCGCTTTTAGTAGTTGTTTTACCTTGGAAGTTAGATTCTTTGAAAAAATGCAGGTATGGAAATGTACCTGCATCATTTTTCAGAATTATGTGGGAGGAGATTGGAGCGATTTTTCCAACTCATCCAAAGAGTTAATAAAAGCCAAAACAGCTTTTACTTGTTCATCATCCATTTTTTCTAACTGAGAAATAATCCGCCTGTGAATATCGGAAAGATTTGGATTTTTATTTACTTCTTTATATTTTGGTTCTTCACCGGATAAAAGCCATTGTGCATTATATCCGAGTTTTTCTTCTATTAAATTAGCTACGGAAACTGATATATTCCGATTGCGTCCAGACAGCAAAGTAGATACATAACTTTCAGTAACACCCATTAAAGCAGCTAATTCCTTTTGCTTTAGGTGATTTTCTTTAATGATTATAGAAATACGTTCTTTTAGTTCCACAAGTGAACCCCCTTTCTTACAGGGTGAGTATAGCAAAAAAACTTTGTTCAGTCAAGAGAAAATGGTTGACAACTTGATTCAGCTATGTTAAACTTTGCTCAACAAAGGAAAAGGAGGTGATTACGTGAGAAAATCAAAAGCGCAGGAAGCGGCAATTCAGAAGTCTCTCGAATTGACGGAACAGGAAGCGTTTAAGGTATTAATTTTTATTGCAGGCATGGAAGCAGAAAAAGCTATTGATAAGCAGGGTGAAGTAGCAAACCAGCGTAACCCAACAAAGCAACTCATATAAACATACATAGAAAGAGCGGTAAATATACAGTGGGAACACTTTTCCGAAAAGGGAATTTTTGAAAAGGGAGAGATGGAGGTGAGGGAAGATATGAATCCCGAGAAGAAAAAAGCAGTATTGAAAAGAGAAGTACAAAAAGTTTCAAAAGAAATAATTATGGAAAAACCAGAAGTATATGTTTACTCTTCAATCAGTTTGGAAGGTATTCCGGACAGTATAAAGAAAGAAATCAGCAAAATGCATGACTGTTTTTGGAAAGAGATGCTACAGGTGATAGAAGCCCGCACAGGATTTGCAGTAGTACAGGCTTCTGAAATTATTGATGAGCCCATTCATAAATGTCAGTAGGCGGGGAAATGGTTCCGCACAAGGAATCCCATTCATGACATCCAGTAGCAAAGCAATAAACATCATCTGCTGCAGCGACAGGTGAGTTATAAAAACCGTATACCGTTTCTGCAATTTGTAAGGAATAACGGTTTTTACGATTCTTGTAAATTTTCATGAGTCCAATAGGGCTTTTATAGTACCACATTATATTGTTTCTCCTTTCATATGTACTCGGTTCTGGTGGGAACCTGTAAGAACAGTATAAGAGGGAAGGAAAGAGAGGTCAATATACAGTGGGAACACTTTTTCGATAAGGGAGTTACAAATAGAAGATCGGCAGATGAAAGGGGGTGAGGGAGATGCATATAAAGGAGTTTTATTCATGTCCACGTTGCGGACGAACAATATGCGGAGAAAAAGAAAGATATTTCATATGTCCTGTATGCGGGAGATCTATATGTAAAGAAAAGGACTTACCTAATCTTGAAGACAAATATTGTGGAAATTGTGGGAGTGAAATAACCAGTGCCAAAGAAGAGGCAATAGCACTGGTTAAAAAAGAAAACTAACATAATTCTTCGATTTTTTTCCAATAAGTTGTAGCTGATCCGCATTTTCCGCAACGCTTTTGCTCTGGATTAGGAAGAATCACATTGTAAGCTTTGCATTTTGGATTACTGCAGTGGTTGGCTGAAGGTCGTTTTTGGGGCATACCACATTCAATACAAAAATCATCGTCATCATTGTTTGGGGTAGCACATTTATTACATATCCACATAGTATTATTTTCTCCTTTCATATGTACTCGGCTCTGGTGGGAACCTGTAAGAACAGTATAAGAGAGAAGGAAAGAGAGGTCAATATACAGTGGGAACACTTTTCCGAAAAGGGAGAAAGGGAAAGGAGGTAAGGGAGATGGTTTTGGTATTTTTATTTGTAACTACAATAATTTCATCCATTGGTTGGTTATGTTGCTGGGTGGCTTCTGCGACGCTTGTAAAATACATAAAAGATAGGAGCTATACGCCCCCATCTGATAAAGAGATGAAGGAGTGCTGCTCCTATGTATTAAAGAAATTATTGCATATTAAATAGGAGAATGAATTAATTAGTAGAATATGCCAATAAAGAATAAGTGTTCTGAAAGTGCTTGCGAAGAAAGGGGGGGAGGGAGATGAATGTTTTTGTTGAAGAAAATGAAGTAGATGAGATAAAGCGAACATTAGCAAGGTGGGCTAAGGAGTTTCCAGATACTTATACCCCAGATAAGATGAATCCAGTTTCATTTACTGAAAGGGAATTTTATACACTTGCAAAAAGAGTGAAAAATCTTGAAGTACAAAACATTGAGAATGCAAATTTGAAATTGTCTGATTTTCTGATGGGTGATATTATTCGTTACCTTATGGAAAATGAAGAGGCAAAGGCGTACGTCTATGTTGAAAAAAATCATGAATATGATGTACGAACGAACTTTGCACATATACATGGTTCAGGCGAAGACAGAATAATAGTAGTCCTTTAGCCAAAGGGATAGTTATGTTCTATTTCCTTATGATAATAGGCATCTGTATTTCCTGTTGTTGCAAATCCTTTGAAAACCGATTGAGGGACATTCTTATGTTTGATAGTTCCCCCTGTACGTTTTTGGATAATAAGGGTTCCGTTATCATAGGTGCATTGAGAATATTGAACTTGATATAGAGTGAGCGTTTCAGACATTTAAGTGCTTGTCTCTTTCTTACATACTCGGCTCTGGCAGGAGCCTGTAAGAATAGTATAAGAGAGAAGGAAAGAGAGGTCAATATACAGTGGGAACACTTTTCCGAAAAGGGAGACTCACAATGCAGGTAGCACAAACATAGAAGGAGTGCGGTATGAAAGAAAAGACAATCAATACAACAATGGAAAAACATTCCACATATCATATTGAAACGAGTGGATTTGAAAAAGTCTTAATGGGAGTCTTCCACATGATACAAACAGTTCCGCTGGGATCAAAGTGCCGGGTGGTTTTGGACTATGATCCGGCGTTTCCGAAAGTGAAAATAGAAACATTTATTGATAAGTCAGATATGGCTGGAGTTCCGGAAAAACATTCTCAATGGGTTCCTTATGATCCCATGCCACAGTGAGAAGGTCAGGATGTCCTGAAGTAATGTAGCCATCCCACGCCAGAGCTAGAATTTTTCTTTTAATTCTGTACGCTTTGTAGATGGAAAAGATTCGAGATCAATTTTAACCATTTTCATAGGCAAAGTTCTTTCTTGTTATATTTGGCTATGACAATAGCCTGTATATGGATTATAGAAATGTACTTGGGTATGCCAGTACCCTGTAAATACAGTAATACGAAGTTCTTCTTCATAAGAAGAAAAAGAAGCAAAAGCAACAGAATATTTTATTATGTGTGATGATTTAAATGTTCCGTTAGAGACATTTGCAGAGGAAGGGGGGAGAAATACGGATTTTGAACGAGCACATGTAGCAGCGAGGAAAATAGCTGAAATTTTAGAAGAGAATGAAGCTACAGTAAATGATATGGCATTGATTTTTAAAACAGCTAAAAAATACATGGTTGTAAAAGGAAAATATACCATGCGGAATAGTTTTGAATCATTTGGAAAAATTATAGTCCCGGACAATACGCACGACGGTGACGGGATAGGGGACAAGTAATTCTGGTAAAGGATCTTTACTTATGTTACCTTGCCAATACTGATATGCTGAATCAAGTGCAAAGATATATGAAAATTCATCATCTGGCATTATATTTAAAAAATTTGCATCGTATAGTTTGGCATTAGTTTTATATGATATCTCCCATAAACTGTGAGCATTTTGTTCTTTCTGATTTTGAAAGTTTTTATACCAAAGACGTTGCCAGATTTCGGACTGCTCAATTGATTCTGAAGCATAGAGAGAAGTTAATCTGGAAGGAGAGTCTGGGAAATGAAGCTGTCGCACCAGTTCAAAAATGATTTCTGTGATTGCTTCAGTAAATGAATCGTCACAAAGTGGGTGGTTAATTAGCATTGACAATCCATGAGGGTTTAAACCATTTGGAAAATACTTTTTTATAGAAGTTATTTGTGAAAGGGATGGGAAGCAGTTGCGATATATACTCATGTCAAAAATTGGATTTAAAACTTTTCCAGGGTAAAATTCACCGAAATAAGGGTGGGTTCTATACCAGTAATAAGCGGTATTCATAATGAAATTCTCCTTACGCTATACTCAGTTCTGATAGGAGCCTGTAAAAATAGTATAGAGGAAAAGATGAGTAAGGGCAATATGTATTTGAAAAGCAGAGGTGTGATATGAAATATGAGATTAGCTATATTGGAGATGAAAGCATTAGCAATGTTCATCATATTGGAATTGATTACAACGGAAATTATTATAGCGTGATTTTCGGAAAATATGTAAATGGAGGATTTTTCAGTATTCCGAATCTGGGTGTCGGCGGAGAATTGAGCCATTTTAATGATACCTTTTGGAATGAAGAATCATTGCGCAGGGTATTAAAGAGTAAACGTGTAGCAAAGGTGATTGCGATGGCTATTGCACAATTTGATGTATGAAAAAATAAGGGATAACTAAAAATCCCGGCGGTACGGGCATACCAACCGGGACAAATCAAAAATATTGATAATTCACTATAGCAATTTTTATCGGAAATGGCAAGTGGATTTTAAGGAAAGATGTACATGCAGTAGTGCATAGGATTTACAGAAAGGCGGTGGTTTTATGTCAGATTTCGATATGGAAGTTACCGAAGAACGATTGAATGATATGAAAAAACTGCTCCTGATGCTCTATGCTGATCAGATTGGCATGGAGGTTAAAAGTGTTAAGGTCAGACCAGCAGTGGAAAAAACGGAAGAGCCGGCATAAGCCGGTCAGATTGGACAAGCATTTATTTAATGGAAGCAGAGAAAAATGAATTACTTAGAGTTTTTAAAAAGTAAGATAGAGATTGCAAAGGACAGTGGTTTTGAAGTTTCAAAAGAAGAAATAAACCCGGCGTTAAAACCGCACCAGAGGGATGCTGTCATATGGGCGCTCCGCGGTGGAAGAAGGGCCCTGTTTGAATCTTTCGGCTTGGGGAAGACCGTGCAGGAACTGGAATTCTGTCATCAGGCAGTAAGAAAATTTGGCGGGAAGGCACTTATTGTATGCCCGCTGGGCGTAAAGCAGGAATTTTCCCACGATGCCGCCTGCCTTCTAGGGTACGCAGCGCCGGAGTATGTACGGAACATGGAGGAAGTGGAGGCTTGTGGGACGGATATCATGATAACCAATTATGAGCGCGTCCGTGATGGAAATATTGAACCATCTTATTTCGCGGCGACATCCCTTGATGAAGCGAGTGTGTTAAGAAGTTTTGGAAGTAAAACCTATCAGATATTCCTTGATAAGTTTAAGGGAATTCCGTACAAATTAGTTGCCACGGCAACGCCTTCACCGAATAAATACAAGGAACTGATCCATTATGCCGGGTATCTGGAAATCATGGACACCGGGCAGGCGCTGACAAGGTTTTTCCAGAGGGACAGCACAAAAGCAAACAATCTGACGCTGTATCCGAACATGGAGGATGAGTTCTGGTTATGGATAAGCAGCTGGGCGCTGTTCATCACGAAGCCGTCAGACATAGATCCGGCATATTCTGACGCAGGGTATGTACTGCCGCCGCTCCGTGTAAGGTGGCATGAGCTGCCGATCGAGTACGGGAATGCAGTGGATAAAGACGGGCAGATGTGCCTGTTCAGCGAAGCAGCGGCGGGACTGAAAGAAGCGGCACAGGTCAAACGGGAGAGTATTGACAGGCGTGTTGGAAAAATGAAGGAGATCGTTGATGCATCGCCGGAAGATCATTTTATCTTATGGCATGACCTGGAAGCGGAAAGGACCGCGGTCAAGAAAGTACTGCCTGAAACAGTTGATATTTACGGTTCTCAGGATTATGAATTGAGGGAACAGAGGGTGATCGATTTTTCGGAAGGCAGGACAAGACTGTTTGCGACTAAAAAAGAACTGTCAGGCTCCGGATGCAATTTTCAGAGATACTGCCACCGGGAAATATTTCTTGGCATTGATTATGAGTTTAATGATTTTATCCAGGCAATACACAGATGCTATCGATTCCTGCAGAAAGAAGAAGTGGCCATAGATATCATCTACATGGAAAATGAGCGGGAGATCAAGGAAGCACTGCTTGAAAAGTGGAAAAATCATATTCATATGGTGGAAAAGATGATAGATATCGTTAAGAAATACGGCTTATCCGGATCGGGAAGAAAGTATGCATTGCAAAGAAAAATGGGAGTAAAGACAGTGAGGATAGAAGGCAGCAGGTACACAGCGGTAAATGATGACTGCGTAGAAGAGACAAGGCGGATGGAAACGGGAAGCGTGGACTTGATCCATACATCCATTCCTTTCGGCAACCATTATGAATATTCTGCAAATTATAACGATTTTGGACATAACAGCAACACGGAACGGTTTTTTGAACAGATGGATTATCTCACACCGGAACTGCTGCGGGTACTGGCGCCTGGAAGAGTGGCGGCAATCCATGTGAAAGACCGGGTGTTGTTTGGGAATGCGACCGGCACAGGCATGCCGACAATAGAGCCGTTCCATGCATTATGCATCAGCCATTACATGAAACATGGATTCCAGTATTTTGGCATGATCACGATCATAACAGATGTTGTGAGGGAAAATAATCAGACCTACCGTCTTGGTTGGACGGAACAGTGCAAGGACGGATCAAAGATGGGAGTCGGGTGCCCGGAATATATCCTGTTATTCCGAAAACTCCCTACGGACAGGTCTACGGCATATGCAGATGTACCAGTAGTAAAGGCGAAAGATGCATACACACGGGCACAGTGGCAGATCGATGCGCACGCTTATTGGAGGAGCAGCGGAGACAGGTTGATCAAAAAGGAAGAACTGAAAGATTTTCCAGTAGATAATCTGCAGGCTGTTTACAGGGAGTACAGCAGGGAAAATGTATATGAGTATAAAGAGCATGTGAAGCTGGCGGAAGATCTGGACAAAAACGGAAGGCTTCCGGCGATATTCATGGTAGTTGCGCCAGGGAGCTGGAACCAACTGGAGGTATGGGATGATATCAACCGCATGAGGACACTCAATACAAACCAAAGCAGGCGCCGCCAGCAGATGCATGTGTGCCCGTTGCAGCTTGATATAGCGGAACGTATCATCAATCGTTATAGCAATGAAGGTGAGGTGGTCTATGATCCGTTTGGCGGGCTCATGACGGTACCGATGACAGCGGTGAAGATGAAGCGGTACGGGATAGGATGTGAATTGAATGCAGATTACTTCCGGGATGGGATCGGTTATTTAGAGGCAGCAGAGGCGGAAGTGGAATCGCCTACATTGTTTGATTTTATAAAGGGTTAACAGGAAAAAGATGAGACAGCTGACATTATTCGATGAAGAGGAGATAACGGGCATCACAGAGGATGCGCCGGAACTTGTCCGGAATGCCTGGAAGAAAGCCAAGCAGGACATGAAAAAGAATTTCAGTGAATTGCAGGCAATGCCTTACGAGGAAAAGATAAAGCGCCAGACCAATATCGCAAAAGAATTTTATGAGGAAATGCAGAAAAGAGGATGCAGCACGCATGTATCTGTAGGCGGACTGGACAGTATTACGCTGTATATATGGTTAAAGAGCATAGGGATTGATGCTCCGGGAATATCTGTCTCTGGCGTGGAAGATAAGAGCATCCAGAAAGTACATAAAGCGCTTGGGATAGAGATCGTAAGATCCTACAAGACAAAAGTGGAAGTGATCAATGAAAAAGGCTTCCCCGTCATATCCAAAAGGATCGCCGGAAAGATAGACCTGCTTCAGCATCCTACAGAGGATAACAAGACTGTGAGGCATGCCATTATTACAGGAGTATGCGGAGAACAGGGACACTTTGCCAAAAACAGCAGGATGAAGCTTCCGCAGAAGTGGCTAAATATGTTCGGCGGATATGAAAATGAGAATGAGGGTGTGAATTATCAGAAACCGGACTTCCTTGTGTCCAATGACTGCTGTTACTGGCTGAAGGAAAAACCCTGTGATGACTGGGCAAAGGAGCATAACAGTTTTCCTTATCTCGGCATGATGGCGAGCGAGGGGGGACAGAGAGAAGAGGCACTGGTGGAGCACGGATGCAATTACTACGGAAAAACTGTAACGAGATCCGCGCCGTTTGCGACATTTATGCGTCAGGATATCCTGATACTTGCTCAGGAGATGGACAGGTGGTATCAGGAGCATATAGATCTGTTCGAATTCCTCTATTATCAGCAGCCGTACAGCAGGGATAAGAACGGGAAAACAATTCCGTATGAACCGCTGGAAACAATCGTGCCGGGTATTTATGGAGAAATCCGGAAGCATGAGAATGGAGATTTCTATACTACCAGAGCGCAGAGGACGGGATGTTCTATGTGTGGTTTTGGAATCCATTTGGAAGAGCGGCCCCATAGGTTTGACCGGCTGAGGGAGGATAACCCCAAAGAATGGGAATTTTGGATGTACCGGTGCTGCACGGATAAAAAAACCGGTGAGAAATATGGCTGGGGGCGGGTATTGGATTATATAGGTGTTGTGTGGGAAGATGTCCCGCCGGTGCAGATCAGCTTGTTTGATTTACCGGGGGTGGATTATGAAAGATGATTTAATATATATGCCTTTACGGTGCTTGTATCTGGCAAAGGACAACTGTATTTTATCAATAAATTTCTTGGCGCTGCATAGAGAAAAGGGAAATTGCCCAGTGTTGGGAGCACTGGGCAATAAGAACTATTTTGCACGAATAGTTTTTGTTGTTGTACGGGTGGTGTGTCCATTGCTTACGGATGTGCGAACTTGGATATTACCACTACTTGTACGTCGTACTTGAGAATTAACTTTAATTCTAACTGTTTTAGGCATAACAGTTTACCTCCTTTCTCATAATTTCCTCCCTATTGTGGTGAACACTTGTTCACTACAATATATAGTAAGTATCACATAGAAAGGTATGAATGTCAACATGAAATTTGGAAAAATTTTGAAAGAAGAGAGAATAAAAAGAGGAATATCTCAGAAGAAGTTAGCAGAAGAAGCAGGAGTTACAACAAGAGCAATAATATATTGGGAAAATGGAGAAAGGCAGATGAATATCGAGAATGCAGATAAACTTTTTAAGGCATTGCATACCAGTATAAAAATAGGTGAATAAGGGTTGAGGAAAGAAAAAGGAGCTAAAAATGAGAGAAATTTTATTTAGAGGGAAACATATTCATATATTGCCACAGAATGAGCAACTTGACGGTATGTGGGTTTATGGATATTTGAGTGATGAAAATTACATTAATACTATTGAAGAAAATGAGTATGGAGGCAAATATACAAGTGAAAGCCTGGTAGATTCAGAAACTATCTGCCAGTACATAGGATTGATCGATAAGAACGGAAGGAAGATTTTTGAAGGTGATATCATAAAATGCGGAGGAAATCTTGTTGTAACATGGAATGATAAATTTGCTGGGTGGTGTCTAACAAAAGAAGGGTGGTTGTATAATCATTTCTTTGGGGAGGCATGCGAATCGAAAGATTGTGAGGTTATCGGCAATATTTTTGACAATCCAGAACTGATGGCATGTGGGCAAGATATTTCAGAGGGCACGGTATAATGCAAAAAAGCATTGAGAATTAGGCGCGACATAAGGTAAGACCTGAAACAGTGGCACGGAATGTAAACATAGACA
Organism: uncultured bacterium; assembly: GCA_947647735.1. Taxonomy (GTDB): domain Bacteria; phylum Bacillota; class Clostridia; order Lachnospirales; family Lachnospiraceae; genus 1XD8-76. Next base: position 10,901 of record CANSLJ010000012.1, read on the forward strand.
GGAACAAACGAGAAGCGCCTCCTGCGGTATCAATGCTTTTTATAAAAGGAAGTCGAGGATAGGAAAATGGAAGAATATTTGTTCAAAGGTAAAGTGAAAGAAGAAAATGGATTATTAAAGAGAGGGGAATGGCTGCAGGGGAGCCTGATGTATGCTGCTGATGAGCGTGGACAAATCTGCCGAATTGCTTCGTCATATTTGTCAAATGAGAAGGATGGACCAGCAATGGTAATAGCAAACGAGGTGGATCCTGAGACTATCTGCCAGTATACAGGGTTGCATGATGGTACAGAATGGTGGGAACTTTCGGAGGAAGAGCAGGAGGATTTTTTAGAAGAATGGAATTGTGAGAACGAATGTAATAACACAGAAAAGGACTGGAAGGGGAGACGGATTTTTGATAGAGATATTGTAAGATTAATTCTTCCGGATGGAGAAATAAGATACTTTAAGGTGTCTATCAAGAGTGTTGTAAGAAAAGTGTTGTGTCATCCTGATTTTGATGATGAGTATTCAAAAGTGGAAATAACAGGGGTTGTTTTTGAATGGAATGGATATGAGTTATTTCCATGTGTTGATACATACGGAGTACCGGATTATAAAATGATGAAGGTTGTCGGCAACATTTTCGATAATCCGGAGCTGATAGAAGGAGGAATATAAATGGGTAGGGTATTACCAATATTATTAAACACAGAGATGGTTCGGGCGATACTGGACGGGAGAAAGACTGCTACACGCCGAGCAGTAAAGTATAAATACAGTAATACGGAAATGAGGGTGAGGAAAGATAAGTATGGAACCTCTCTGATTGAAATCCAAAAGGACATTGAAGGAGAAACTTATGGTAAAAAAGCGGATGGGCGTACATGGCACAAACTGCTTCCGTATATAGAAAAGAATCCGCCATGCCAATCGGGAGACATCTTGTATGTTCGGGAAACATGGAACGAATGGACGGACGGATATGTATATAAAGCATGGACATCACCATTTCCGCAGCCAGGAAGGTATCCGGATAAAATGATGAAATGGCATCCATCGATACATATGCCAAAAGAAGCTGCCAGAATCTTTCTGAGGGTGACGGACGTGCGGGTGGAGCACCTTAAAGATATGACACTGGATGACTTCTTAGCGGAAGGAGTGGTGCCTAGACCGGAGGCATTCGATGGCTCAGAGAATGCATATATGCAGGCACGGAACGAATTTACAAAAATCTGGGATTCTACGATCAAAAAATCAGATCAGGAGCTATATGGATGGAATGCTGATCCGTGGGTATGGGTTATAGCGTTTGAGAGATGTGAGAAGCCGGAAAACTAGAAAGCCTTTAATCTTAAGGAATATATATCACAAAATAAAACAGGGCGGCAGTCAGTGCCGTCCGGAAAGGATGATGCAGTGGAAAAGGATAATATTTTAAAATCTCTGGAAAGAGCAAAATATAAGCTGGACAAGCAGGAGACTGTAGGATTGATAGGGATATCGTGTACGATGGCGATATTAGAAGCGTTGGCTTATATCATAAAAAGGCTGGATGGCGAGCCTGCCATTGAGGAGCCGGTGGCAGCGGAGGAAAAACCGGAGGAGTCCGAAAAGTCAATGGAATTTAAAAAAGAGCCTGAAAAAAAGAAAAAGGATGTTGATTATGGAAAGATAGTTGCTCTTTCTAATGCTGGATGGTCTCAGAAAAAAATAGGGGAAGAGATGGGAGTGAGCGCGACGGCAATCTCTGTAGCACTGAGAAGATATAAAGACAAGATGGAAAACGGGTATATCTGGGACGCTGAAGGTAAGAAATTTATCAAAAATTAGAGGAGGAGAGAGACTATATAATGAGAAATTTTTTAGAAAGATACATATATAAATAAAATGGCACAACGTATAAAGCTTGGAATCCTGACACGTTGCGCCTGATAGGTTATACATAGATAACCTAAAACCTTTAATAATTTTAAAGGTTATGAAGAAAAATGTCAACATGCGGAGGGTATTGGAAAAGAGATGATTATTATGGTGATGGAATCACAAAAGTAACGGATCCATTCTGGCAGTCAGTATGCAGAAAGTGTGGATATACATTTCTGGCATGTCTTTCTACATCTGCCTGTCCAAATTGCGGGAGTTCTGATGCTGATCGATGGCTGGGAGGTATTTCTTATGATCAGATTGTTTCAGAAAGAGGAAATCCTGTAGATATGCAATAAAACATATCAGAGATTATCAGAATTAATCAGAGATTATCAGGGTTCGTCAGAATTAATCAGAGTTTATCAGAGAAAATCAAAGTTTGAAGGGGGAAATTGTGAACAGAGTGGGATTTATTATTTTATCAATTCTCCACAAAGAGGGGGCTGTAAACAAACTCTCCTCAATGACGCTTCGGGAAATAGCACAGACAGAGAAATTTGATGTAAAAGAAAACACTATATTCAAAAAATTAAAAGACTTCGAGCATTCTGGGTATATAGGTCGTGGGCTGAAAGAGGGACATGCGGACACATTTTATATCACACCGGAAGGCATCGGATGTCTGGAAAGGGAAAAATTATGAGAGAAAAGATTGCTTTTGTTGCTGTGGGACAGGCAGGGGGGAACATTGGGAGGCTTTTTGAGGGAAAAGGATTTGCAGTCCTTTATGTAAATACTTCAAAGGAGGATCTTGATACGCTGGAACATGCAAAATTTAAACATCACATTTCAGGAGGAGAAGGATGCAATAAAGACCGCCACAAAGCAAAACAGCTTGTTGTAGATGATTTTGATAACATAGCGGGCGAGATCGAATCAAAAATAAAAGCAGACATGATATTTGTGATCTTCGCCAGCGGAGGCGGAACAGGATCAGGAGCCGGTCCTATGCTGATGGATCTCCTGATTGATGAAGGCAGGACGATCGGGGCGGTGACGATTCTTCCGGCGCCTGATGAGAGTGTGAAATCACATATCAATTCATACGAATGCTTTATGGAACTGACAGAGATAGAAGGAACCGGCGCATGTTTTATCATCGATAATATGCGTGGCGAGAAGATAGGATTAAATTCGCATTTTGTGGATTCTTTTACGGATTTTATTGATATTCCGGACAAGCACAAAAGCATCAGGGGGAATATTGATAAGGCGGAGATTGAAGAGACATTAAAAGCACATGGAATGGCGGTTGTAGTGAGCCTGCAGGCGGAGGAAAGTGCCGAGGTGATTGAGGCCCTGAGAGAAAATGCTTTTGCGCCAGTGGAAACGGATCGAGCTGTAAAGTATATTACGGCATCTATGTCCGGCAATGTTAAAATGTCTGATCTGGAAAAAGCAATCGGCACACCAATCGATAATTTCCAGACATTCAATGATCAGGGGACGATCTGCTGCATTTCCGGTCTGACATATCCCCAGGCACGTTTTGAGGATATCTACAAAAAGGTGTCAGAAAATAAGGACTTGATCAAAAAGAATCTTGCCGCCACGCATGAGACGGGAATGAAAAAGAACATAAATTTCCTCGAGGATATCGTCGGATCTGAAAGGAAAACAGAAGTACAGAAGCCAAAATCAAGGCGTGACATTATGAGTAAATATTTATAGTCTGGAGGTGGTTCGATTGGCAGAAATAAGTTGGATAAAACTCAGGATAGATATGTTTGATGATGAGAAGATAAAGATGATCCAGTCCATGCCGGAAGGAGATACGATCCTTGTGATATGGATCAGGCTGATCGCATTAGCAGGTAAATGCAATGCCAATGGCTTTGTATTGGTCGAGGACGAGTTCCCATATAGCGATGAAATGCTTTCTGTTATTTTCGGGAAACCGCTGACAACGATCCGGCTTGCTTTGAAGACATTTGAACAGTTTCATATGCTTGAAACTACGCAGAAGGGGATATACATAACCAATTTTGGCAAGCACCAGAATGCAGAGGGAATGGATCGGATCCGAGAGCAGAACAGGGTACGCAAACAGAGGGAGCGGGATAAACATAAAATGCTCCTGTTGGAACAATCTGATCGTGACGCATCACGTGACGTCACGAATGTGTCACGTGACATGTCACGTGATGTCACGCAACAGAGAGAGAATAAAGAGAAAGAAGAAGAAAAAGAAAATAATAACTTTATATCTTCTGACGAAGATATTGTCGGCGAAGCGCCGACAGATTCGCTGGAATCAGATGTCGGGCGTCTGATTTATGGCCAGATCATAGAGGATTATAACCGTACCTGTATTGCAATGCCATCGATCAGGGCTGTTTCGGATGCCAGAAAAAGAAAGATTCGGACACTTTTGAAAGAACTGGAAAAGCTAAAGCTTCTTTCAGAGCTTACGCCCTATGAAAAACTGCACAGGATTTTCACCATGGCACAGGAAAGTGATTTTCTTTCAGGGCGAAATCAGAAATGGCTTGGATGTTCCTTTGACTGGCTGATCAATAAGACTAATGCATTAAAGGTTTTGGAGGGAAATTATAAAAACAAAGGGGGCATGAATGATGGACACAGTACAGGAGGTAGCAGCAGAGCGGGAGATGGCAGAACTGGTCCGCCGGAGATTGGAAGAACTACGTCAAATGCGCTTGACAGGTTCCGACGGAACAACGGCGGAACCGATGTACAGGTGCCCAAAGTGCCGTGACACAGGCTGGGAAGAGGTGGAAGGTGAGGATAAAAGATATTCTTTCATGCGCGAATGCTCTTGTGGGTTATTGGACCGCCATAAACTGAAAATGCAGGGAAAATTAAAGTTTGCGGCGATTCCGAAGGAGTTTGAAAATCTGACGGTTGACAGTTTTAGGACGGACTGTTATTCCACCCCGTACTACCGGGAACTGGCACAGATGGCGAAGGAGATAGCGAAGCGGTATGTGGCGCAGTTTCAGGAGATCAGGGAAACTGGAAAAGGATTATATTTTTACTCTTCTGTGAAGGGCTCCGGGAAAACGCGTCTTGCTGTATCCATCGCCAACGATCTGATCCGAAAAATGGTACAGGTTAAATTTGCTACAACACTCCAGATCCTTGACCAGATAAAGGCAACTTATGGAGAGAAAAAGAGGACGGATGATGAAATCGGCGGATCTGAGCAGAAGCTGATACAGGATATCATTTCGGTTCCTGTACTGGTGGTGGATGATATAGGCGTTGAAAACGTGAGCAGTTGGGTGAATGAAAGGTTTTATAATATCCTCAACGGACGTATGATCGAAAAGCGCATCACGATTTTTACATCAAATTGTAGCGTTGAAGACTTGAAGCTGGATGAGCGGATCGTAAACAGGATTTTGAAAATGGCGCTGCCGATAGAATTCCCGGCGGAATCTATCAGGATATTGTGCGCAGAAAAGGAGAATGGTGATCTTCTGGATCGTCTGATTGGAAAATGAATTTTGTTGAGTGCAAAGAAAAATATTTTATCATCGTGGAAGGGGAAGAACGGGCAATAATTCGGAAATCTTTAAAGGCAGCAGAGAAAAAAAGGAAAAGCATGGAGAGGTACAGTGATGGGAAAAAAATATTCATTTTCAGATCTACAGAGAAAAATTAAGCTCCATGCATGAAAGGGATGAGGCTTATGGATAAAAACGATATGAAATATAATGCTTCCGGTTGTCGCGATGTTGTGGCGGAAAGGGCAATCAAAAACGCAGACAGGACGCCTCGTGAGGTTACAGAACTCATGGATGTGATAAAGAAAATATCCGGAGCTTACGGTTATGACGTAGAGGGCAGGATTACTTTCAGGAATAAGAGAACCAATATTATTTACAGGTGAGAAAGGAGAAAAGATGAACCAGGAAGAACGGATCAGGGAGTTTATGAAAGGCATGTCAGAAGTGACAGCAAGGACGGGGATTACTTACGCAGTAGAGGCCGGGCAGAAAATGGTTGTATTTGACGTCCGGAACAGTGAGCCGATAGAACTGGAAATAACAGTAGGAACAGAAGTTGTGAAAAGGAACGGACAGACAACTATCACAACATTCGATCGGTCAAATATTTGATGAAAAGATGAGAAAAGGGTGATCCGTATGGGAAAAGTAAAAGGGAAAAAGAAGAATAAGAGGCCGGAATATGTTGTGATATGCCGGGAATTGAATGCCAGGGGAAATCCTGAAATAACAGTTATAGATTCCGATGTGACTGATCATTTGATCAATAATCTGATCAAAACGCATTTGAGAGATCCGGATAAGAGATATTTTTTGGCATTGAAAAAAGATTATCAAGTTTATGGTACTTTTTGGAAAGGGCAGATAAATAGGATGCTGATTCATAATAATAAACGGATTGTTGAATTAGGGATTGAATTACTATGAAAAATAAAAACTTTTTTGAATAAAAGATATTTTCCAGTTATCTCTCTAATATTTCATTTTTCAGCAGAATGTGGTATATTATGTGAAAAATGAAAGGGGTATATATATGAGACTTAGAGAGGTTTATAGTGTATCTAAAAGTATTTATAGGGGGGTATATGAAGATTTTAAAATTGCTCGAACAAAATGTGCTAATGTACGCAGTAAAATGGATAATATTATATTAACAGAAGAGATAAAGACAGAAATAAATCTAATTAAGCTCAGAATAGAAAATATAAAAATGGTTCTTAAATCATATGAAAAGAATGAAGTTTTTGATTCCGTAATTTTAGAAAGAGATACGTTAGAAGAAATATTTAGAAGTTATGAGAGTATTGAACAAATTGAACGAGTGATTTCCAAAATCGAGAAATTAGTATTGGAAATTAAAATGGTATTAAGACTATGTGAATCAATAGGAGTGAAAGAAAATGAAATAGGACTTGATATAAAGATGCCTAAAACTGATAATATTACTGATTTCAAAAAATATATAGATGATTTAGAGTTTGTATTTACAAAATCTCCTTTCTTTTATAGTGAGAAAGAGAGTTTGAAATTAAACGGCACAGATATTGGTTCGATATGGTTAGTTATTGGTGTGGCTGGTGCATCTATTACAGTGGGGAGGGTGATTTTAAATAATATTGCGGCTTTTATTGATAAGTGTTATATAATTAAAAGTCATAAATGGACATGCGAAAAACAAAAAGCAGAGATTGAAAAGGCAAAAGTGGATCAAAAACAAAAGGAAGAAATGACTAAAATGATAGAGATGGTGTATCAAGTTTCTGTAGATAATGCAGTAAGAGAATTAGAGGAAACTACCAAGATTGCGATAAAAGATAATGATGAGCGAGATCGTGTTAATCAGTGTTTTGATAAATTAGAAAAATTATTAGATAAGGGCTTGCAAATATATGCAGCTATAGATTCGTCAGAAGAGGTTAAAGCAGTTTTCGCACCTATCGAGATGCATTATTTGCCTAAAAAGGATAATATAACGAAAATTGAAGATAAGTCATCAGATGAAGAGTAATTTGTTAACTGAAAAGAAGAACAGAAATGCTATTTTTAAGGGCTATATTTGATTAGACAAAAGACTCATAATAAAAAGCATGAAGCGCCGTTTCCAGCGCCCCACACACATCCTTTAATAATTATACTTCAAGTAAAGTATAATATCAAGGGGAAGCTGGAAATGGCAAAACCGGATAAAATAAGCAGGGAAAGGGATATTTTTAAAGAGTTTGATTTGAATATCATGCTGATCAATGAGCGGATCAGGAATCACCAGAGATCTATCGAAAAAGCAAAGAAGATGTCTGGATGGAATGGGCCAGCAGGTGTCAACGGTATTGATTATTCAAAGGAGTCAGGAAGCGGTGTCCATATTTCATTTTCGGAAGGGCTTCGGATGATCCAGCAGGATAAGGAGCGGATATTGGAGTTGATAGAAGAGAGGAATGATCTCCGGAAGAGTAAAAAACGGATAAAAAAGATTTATGAAAGTCTGACTGGCTATGAATCACGGGTTTATTACTTTAGGGTTATCCGAAAAATGACACAGGAAGCAGCGGCAGAAGAGATGTCTGTTTCATGCAGGCAGTTGCAGCGTATTGAGCGGGATATGAGGGAGAAAGGACTGTTCTGACAAAGGCAAAAAAGAAAATTTTTAAATTCTAAAATTTTTATAAAATTTGAACACGATATTTTTCAAAAAAGCCAGATTATATGCGGGTTTTAGCCACTTTTGCATGTCGTGTTTCATGTCGTGTTTTTGTCGTGAAATATGTCGTGGAAATGTCGTGTTGATGTATGCTATAATGGGTACAGTGATAGTTGTATCATGAAACAGGGCGCAGCCGGGAGGCGGCGCTTTTTTCGGGCCATAAAAGGGGGTGCATTTCATGAATACGGTGGAGCCGATTCGGGATATGGATCTTGTGTTGGATGTGGCTGATTATCTGAAATCGAAAAATGAGCGTGACTATGTATTGTTTATGTTCGGAATATATACAGGACTCAGGATCTCAGATATATTGAAATTCCGGGTACGCGATGTGAAGGATAAAGATGCTGTATATATACGGGAGAAAAAGACAGGAAAAGAAAAACGCTTTCCTATAAATGCGGAGCTGAAACCAGTGATTGAAAACTATATACGTGGAAAAAGAGATTTTGAATATTTATTTAAATCCCCTAATTTTCCTAATAAGGCAATCAGCAGACAGCAGGCATATAATATTCTGGCAGAAGCAGGGGAGGCATTTGGTATCAGTGCCATAGGCACGCATACATTGCGAAAGACTTTCGGTTATCATATGTATCAGCAGACACATGATGCCGTGACAATTAAGGAGATACTGAATCATTCTGATATATCTGTGACATTGCGGTATATAGGGATCAATCAGGACAACAAAGACAAGGCTATCAAAGGGCTGACATTTAGGAAGGGGAGCCACAGATAAGCCTTTTTATTATGCCTGTGTACAGATAAATAATAGGCAGTCAGAATATTCTTTGTCCTTTATTTGTCATATCAAGCCTGTGTCAAACGAAGTATACATTTTTTGTCGGCACTTTAATGAAAGAAAACAGTGTATGCGTGAGTTGACAGAATGTAAAGATATGACAAGTAAGTGAGAGTGATGCAGTCGGCGCAAGGCACTCAAAAAATCGCCGGACAACAGGTAGGTTCTTCCAGAGCCCTAAAATGGGTTGCGGGGTGCTGAGGCCCATAATCTTACCAGATTTAAAAAAATAATAATGGAAACTGCCGTTTCCTATTTGAAAGAAAAAGGAGGATCGTTTCATGGCGAAGTCAGATGTGGACTCTGCAAAAATTACGAATATAGACAGTATTACGGTGTCAGCCTCAGTGTTGGGAGACATGTTTGGCGTGACGGACAGACGCATCAGGCAGATGGCGGAAGAGGGAATCATTGCCAGAGCGGCAAAGGGGCGTTATAAGCTGGTGGAATCTGTAAAGAACTATTTGCTGACATTGAAATTGGCAGCAGAGGGAATCGGGGTGGAGCTTGCGGACGGTGAGATCAATTTTGATGAAGAAAAAGCGCTTCATGAGAGGGTGAAACGTCATATTTCAGAATTGAAGCTGCAGATCATGAAGGGAGAAGTGCATAAGGCGGGAGATGTGGAAACAGTCATGATGGATATGCTGGCAGCATTTAAGACGAGGGTGATGAGTATTCCGTCCAAAGCAGCACCGATTTTGGAAAATCGAGATGCGGCATATATCAAAGACAGGCTGACAAGTGAGGTCATGGAGGCGTTGAACGAGCTGAAAGAGTATGATCCGAAAGAGTTCTATAGTGATGAATACGTTGAAAGCGACGAAGATGATGAACAGAAACAAGATAGAATATAAGACACTGAAATTGTTCCGGGATATTGCAAAAGTAGTCAGCCCACCACCGCTTCTGACCGTCAGTCAGTGGGCGGATCGGTACCGCAGGCTGTCACCGGAAAGTGCGGCGGAGCCTGGACAATGGAATACAGCTCGTGCGCCGTACCAGAGAGAAATAATGGATGCGGTGAATGATCCGATAGTGGAACATATCGTGATCATGAGTTCTGCACAGGTAGGAAAGACGGAGCTGATCCTAAATGTGATTGGTTACTATATAGATTATGATCCGGCGCCTATGTTGATAGTACAGCCAACGTTAAAACCTATGGCGGAGGATTTTTCAAAGGACAGGCTTGCGCCGATGATCCGTGATACGCCGACACTGGCAGGAAAAGTCCGCGATGCAAAATCTAAGACGTCCGGCAATACGATCCTGCACAAAACATTTCCGGGAGGGCATGTGACGATAGCCGGAGCAAATTCGCCATCCAGCCTTGCCTCAAGACCAGTCAGGATTGTGATGATGGATGAGATCGATCGTTATCCGGTGAGCGCTGGAACAGAAGGCAGTCCGATCAAGCTGGCGGAAAAGAGGACAACGACCTTCTGGAATAAAAAAAAGATCAAGGTTTCAACACCTACGATCAAAGGAAGGAGCAAGATAGAGGAAGAATTTCAGTCTGGGACAATGGAAGAGTGGTGTGTGCCGTGTCCATGCTGTGGAAAATACCAGCCCTATGAATGGGGAAGGATTCAATTTTCTGATGTGACGATGGAATGTAAATTTTGTGGTGAACATATCTCGGAAGCGGATTGGAAACAGGGAGAAGGAAAATTTATAGCAGCACACCCTGAAAGGAATCGGAAAAGGTCTTTTCATCTGAATGAGCTGGCATCTCCATGGACACATTGGGAGACGATCATACAGGAATGGAAAGAAGCTCATAAGGCGCTCAAGGAAAATGCAGATATAAGCAAAATGCAGACATTCATCAATACTGTACTGGGGGAGACGTGGGAGGAACGCGGAAAAGGAGCGGATGATGATTCGCTTTTATCACGTCGGGAAAAATATGAAGCTGAAATTCCGGAAGGAGTCCTTCTGCTGACAGCAGCAGTTGATGTGCAGGATGATCGTTTTGAGATAGAAGTTGTAGGCTGGGGAAAAGGATATGAGTCATGGGGCATCAAATATGAAAAGATTTATGGGAATCTGGATCTGGAAGAGACATGGGATATGCTGGAAGCATGGCTTGACCAGGAATTTCGTTTCGCGTCAGGCTCTTCGCTTCTGATCGCCAGAACGTGTATTGATACTGGCGGCCATAAGACAACGGAGTGTTATAAATTTTTGAAACGCATGGAAAGAAAAGGGAAGCGGATCAGCGGGATAAAAGGTTTTGGCAGGGAAGGACAAGGAATCCCGCTTGTCTATAAACTTTCGACAAATAATGAATATAAAGTAAAGGTATTCATTTTGGGAGTAGACAGTGGAAAGGAAATGGTGGTCACAAGGCTGGCCATGACAGAAGCGGGACCGGGATATTGCCATTTCCCGCTCAATGCGGACAGAGGATATGACGAGATTGTCATAAAGGGGTTTAACAGTGAGCAGAGAGTGGATGAAATAAAAGAGGGCAGAGTATTCACAAAATGGAAGAAGAAAAGTGGTATACGAAATGAACCTCTGGATCTCAGGGTATATAATACTGCGGCGATTGAGATACTGCAGCCAAATTTCGATGTACTGGAAAAGAAGATTAAAGCTGGTATAAATTATATGAAAAAAACACCGGGGACAAAGAAAAAGAGGAAGACCGGCGTTGTAAGCAGGGGAATAGAACTGTAGAAAGGCGGAATCATATGACAAATTTACAGAAAGAGCGCCTGGATCGTTATAAAAAACGGCTGAAAATGTACTATGAAGCAGAGGAGGCGGTTTTGCTAAATCAGGAGTACACGATCGGGACGAAAAGCTTAAAAAGGGCGGATCTATCCACCATTCGGGCAGCGATCAGGGATCTGGAAGGGCAGATAGAATCGTTAGAAGCAAGCGGCGGTAAGAATAAGGCTTTTCGTTTTATTCCGCGTGATGTATGAGGTGGAGTAATATGAATGTTATAGACAGATTTGTTGAGATGGTCAGTCCGGAAAAGGCTCTTCAGCGAGAAACGGCACGTTGGAAATTGGAAACTGTAAGGAACTTTCAGAATTCCGGATATGATGAATCGGGAGCCGCACGGAATAAAAGTTCAACAAGAGGGTGGATCGCATCGAGTAAGACGCCGCAGGAGGATATTGATAAAAATATTCCGGTCCTGCGGCAGAGATCAAGGAGCCTGTTTATGTCGGCGCCTTTGGCAGTATCGGCGATCAAGACAAACCGTACAAATATCATAGGGGAAGGATTGCAGCTAAAAAGCCGGATCGATGCCGAGTTCCTTCGTATGACACCGGATCAGGCGGCGAGATGGCAGCGCAGTGCAGAGAGGGAATTTGAGCTCTGGGCACACTCTAAATTCTGCGATGCGACAAGGGTGAATAATTTTTATGAGATCCAGCAGGTGGCATGCATGTCATGGCTGATGAACGGGGATGCCTGTATTCTTTTAGAGTATGACAAACCCACGAGAGAATTCCCGTATGGATTCCGTATTCACCTGATAGAATCTGACCGTGTCTCTACACCACAGAGCACTGGGAATAATGTCTATCTGTATGCAACGGATCCGGAAACAAAAAACAGGATATTTAACGGCGTGGAGGTAGATAAAAATAACCGGGTTGTGGCTTACCATATATGTTCCACATACCCGAACAGCAATCTTTACGCACAGAAAAAGTGGAAAAGGGTAAAGGCATTTGGAGATAAGACCGGAATACCTAATATCCTTATGATCTACGAGACAGAAAGGGCTGAACAGTACAGGGGTGTTCCATATCTTGCACCGGTCATAGAATCTCTGAAACAGTTGACACGCTACAGCGATGCGGAAATGATGGCAGCAGTAATCAACGGATTTTTTACTGTATTTGTTACATCGGAAAAGGGAACTTCAGAAATAGGGTTCACCGGAGTTATTGATGAGGAGGATAGTGTTTCGGATGATGAAAGACATTATGAGATAGGATCCGGCATGGTCAACATGTTAGCACCGGGAGAGAAAATTGAAATTGCTGATGCAAAACGTCCCTCAAGTAATTTTGATGCGTTTACCACTTCTCTTGCAAAATATGTGGGTGCGGCATTGGAGATTCCGGTTGAAATACTGATCAAAAATTTTAATTCAAGTTATTCGGCAGCCAGAGCCTCTCTGCTGGAGGCATGGAAAGCTTTCCGGATGAAAAGGGCATGGCTGGCAGCAGATTTCTGCCAGCCGGTCTATGAGATATTTTTGACGGAGGCAATTGCAAAAGGCAGGCTGAGAGCACCCGGATTTTTCCTTGATCCATTGATCCGCATGGCATACTGCAGGGCACAGTGGAACGGACCGGCACAGGGGATGATAGATCCCCTCAAAGAGGTAAATGCAGCAGAAAGGCGCATTGAAATAGGAATTTCTACAAGACAGCGTGAAACTGTGGAGATGACAGGGGGTGATTTTGAGAGCAATGTGGCACAGCTTGCAAGGGAAAATCAGTTGATGAAGGATGCCGGGCTTTTGGCAGGCGGAATAAATAGTAATGAAGAAGAAAAAGGAGAGGGAAAGACCGATGGAACAGAAGACGAGGGTGATGAACCACCCGGTAGCAGTGACGAATCAGAAGACGGTGGGGAGTAAGTTCTGGAATTTTCTGGATAATGGAGATACGGCAGAATTGCAGCTTTTCGGAGAAATACAGTCTGAGGAAGACTGGTGGACGGAGGACAGTGTTACATACCGTAATTTTATCAACGAATTGAACGCTCTGGGGGATAAGAAATCCATAAATGTGCTGATACATTCCATAGGAGGGGATGTATTTGCAGCAAATGCCATATACAGTGCGCTCGTAATGAACAAGGCAACAATAACCGGAACAGTCATAGGGATATGCGCCAGTGCGGCAACGATCGTTCTGATGGCATGTGATGAGCGAAGGATAACAAAAAACGGTATCCTGATGGCACATAATCCTTCTATCTCATTATGGGGCTCTTACCAGGCAGAAGATCTCTTAAAACTGGCAGATGTTACGAATCAGGTGAAAAAGAGTATTGTAACCGCTTATATGGAACGATTGGATAAAACAGAGGATGAGATCAATCAGTTGATGGATGAAGAGAGCTGGTATGTGGGGCAGGAAGCTGTAGATGCTGGATTCTGTAACAGTGTGATAGAAGGAGATTTTCGGAACAGTGCTTTATCTGTTATGGTGAACGGACTTCCGTACAGTTTTAAAAGCTATATGGACAAGTTTGTTCCGAATGATATACGGAAAAAGGTCCAGGATCTTTCGACAGTGCCTTCGAAAGATGCGAGGGCTTTTTTTAATACAAAAAATACTACAAAGAAAGGAAATGGAGAGATGAATGAAAACGAGAATGTGACACCGGTTATTTCTGATGTGGCAGGTCTGAGAGACGCTTATCCGCAGTTGTGCGCACAGATTGCGGCAGATGCCGTGTCCAAAGAGAGGGAACGGCTGAAAGCAATTGATGAAATTTCAAATGGAATTCCGGAAGATGTGCTGATGAAGGCAAGATATGAAGAACCGGTTTCAGCTGCTGATCTGGCGCTGGCACAGATGAAGGCAAATAATGTGGCAGGACAGCAGTTCCTGGACAGCATGGTCAATGAGATGCAGAATTCCGGGGCGGCAGCGGTCGGATCGGAACCGAACACAGGGTATGATACGGCAAGCCAGAAAAATGCTGAAAATGCACAGAAAGTTGCCGGATTTGCATCGAAACTCAAAAATGATAAGAGAAGGGGGTAAAACGGATGAAAATGTTTGAGAAGATTGGAGAATTTATACCGGATTCTCTGATCGCGTCAGCAGATTTTCCGATTTTGAAAGAAGGAATCGGACTGAAAGCAGGTCAGGGAATATTAAAGCGTGGCTCGCTGATCATGAGAGGGACGGATAAAGCCGGATATATTGCCGGAAAAGGCATGGCAACGCAGGAAGAGGAAAGCGCTGCTGATTCCGGTACAGAAATGAAAATATTCGGTATCCTTACCGATGATACGGATACGGGAAACGATGGCACTGCTGATAATATTCCGGCAGTATGTTATCAGACGGGTATTTTTGCCCGTGATGCAATTCTTGTGTCCGGAGAAAATGGAACTATTGACACCTATGAAGATGAGATGAGGGGAAAATCCCTGTTTCTTCGCAATGTACAGAATTATTAAAAGTAAAGGAGGTAAAACATGCCTGATTATACAACACGTGAAATGATTGAGGCGATTGACCAGACGCCGCCCGTCAGGACTTTTTTACAGAAAACCTTTTTCCCGATTGACGAAACGCATGTCACTGAAAAAGTGGAGTTTGATGTGAGAAAGGGAAAGAGGATTATGGCGCCTTTTGTAAGCCCGAGAAAGGGCGGAAAGGTTATCAAACGTCAGGGATTCCATACAAATCAGTTTGATACACCGAAACTCGCGCCGGAAAGGGCTCTGTCAATTGACGATATTTCCAAACGGCTGATCGGTGAGAATATCTATTCCACTAAAACGCCGGAAGAGCGGGAGGATGAACTTTTGGCAAAGGATATGACAGATCTGGAAGATTCTATTGCAAGAAGAAAAGAGTGGATGTGCCGGCAGATCCTTTTTGAAGGGAAGATTGATGTCGTGGACGAAGAGGAAGGCGTTGATGTTCAGATCGATTTTGGATTTGACAATATCGTTGTGCTGGGAGCTGATGAGCAGTGGTCTCTTGCGACGGTAAATCCGATGAAACTTCTCAAGAAACTTCGGAAGGGGATCATCAAGGATACCGGAATAGCTCCGGATATCATGCTGTTTTCTTCGGATGTGATTGATGATTTTATTACAAACCCGTATATCACAAAAGCGATGGATTTGCTGCGGTATAAAAATATCGAAATTGCGCCCCGCGTTGTGGACACAGCATTGACATTCTATGGCAGGATATCGGAACTGGATATGGATATCTATAGTTACGATGAATGGTTCCTGAACGATGAAAATGAACTGGAATCTATGATTCCTGCAGGTACTGTCCTTATGGGACATTCTTCCGGAGAGGGACAGATTGAGTACGGCCTTGTAACACAGATGGAAGATAAAAAGTTCCGCAGCTATGAGGGAACGCTTGTACCGAAACGCTGGGCCGATGAAACAAACGAGGTGGAAATGCTCCGCCTGACTTCAAGGCCGCTTCCCCGTCCGTATGATGTGGCATCGTGGGCAGTGATCTATGCAAATAAGGAGGCAATGAAAAATGCAGTATAAGACAAAGGTAACAGTTGTGACAAAAGGAAAGGAATACAGGCCGGGGACGATTCTTCCCGGCGATATTTCAGCAGGTGACCTGGCATTTCTGAGAGAAAGGAAGTTTGTAGAGCCTGTTGATATTCCGATGGAATATGATGAGCAGGGTATGGACGGTGAGGAGGGAGATTTTTCCGCTTTCAATGAAAGAGAGCCGGAAGCGCTTAAAACAGTGGAAGAAATCGAAAAAATCCGGTCGAAAAAAGAGGTTATCCGCTATGCGGAATCTATTGGACTGGAACTGGAAGATTCAAAAGAAAAAAGCCTGAAAGAACTGCAGGATGAAGTGATCAATTTTCAGGAAGAGAAGATGGGAGAAGAGCACTGGGATGACACAGGGGAGGAGTGATTATCTGTGAGATCTTTCAAGGAACAGTTGGAAAAAGATTTTGACAATACTTTTTTTAATCTGAATGAATTTGCGGAATTCCATGATGTCGATGGAAAAAAGGTTCCAATTGTGGTGGATAATGATACTCTTTTGCAGATCAATCTGGGAAAAAACGCTGATACGGATGGAATATTTCAGGATAACAGGATGTTTTTTATATTGAAGAAATATCTAGACTATGAGCCTGCCATCGGACAGATCATGGAATTTGACAGGGAAACATTTCAGGTCGGGAATGTATTGGAAGATTTCGGGGGTTATACCATTATTTTAAGGGGGATTGAAAGTTGATCATATCAGATATTGAAATGGAAGGCGCCGATGAAATAATTAAGAGGCTGAAGGAGCTGAGGGAAAAGGCGCCACAGGCATTGTGCAGAGCAATCAATGATGCTGTCGGAAAAACTTTCACGGAAGAAAAGAGAGCTGTCAGCAAAAGATATAATATTGCTCAAAAAAATGTTGCACCAACTTTAGAAAAAGTGAAAGCTTCCAGGTCAAGGCTGAAAGGGGCAGTGATATCAAAAGGTGAAAGGATATCTCTGTATGACTTTAAGCATAAAGAAGGCGAAACCATTTCTGTTTCTGTAAAAAAAGGCGGCTCTCAAAAACAGCTTGACGGAAATCCCAGAGCGTTTATTGCCAAGATGGACAATGGGCATATGGGTATTATGGAGAGAAAAGGGGTTTATAAAAATAAGATAAAACGAAGAAAGATGGGAAAAGTAAAAAAAGGGCATCCAGCGATTAACGATCATAATGAGCGCATAAAACAGTTAAACAGCTTATCAGTCCCCCAGATGCTGAAGGATGAGAAACTGTTGGGAGAGATAGAAGAGGTTGCAAGGGAAAAATTATACGAGAGGCTTGACCATCATATTGATTATATTTTAGGAAAGGGGAGATGAAGTTTTGCAAACAGATATTTTTCTTCAGAAAGCGCTTGTGGAAGAGGTGAAAGAAGAATTAAAAGGCTATACATCTGTTAATAACAACGGTGAATACCTGAAATTTAATGTATATCCACAGAACCTGCCAGCAAAGAGGGGAAAGAATGATGATGAGCATTTCCCTTATGTGCTGGTATGTCTGGATGAAGAGCAGATTGCTGAGGAAGATGCAGATCTGAATTGTTCGGTTTATTTTCTGGTGGGAATAAATGATAGAAATCCGAATAAGCAGGGACATTTTGATGTGGCTAATGTTTTGAACAAACTTTCCATGAGGTTTTTGAAAAAGCGTCTTATTGATGGGAGGTACAGGCTTAGTTTTCCTTTGAGTAAAAAATTTCAGGAGGAAGATACTTTCCCTAAATTTTTCGGAGGTATGTACACGGAATGGACATTGGAAAAAATGGAAATAGAGGAGACAGAATATGATTAAGAAAAATGAGAAGGTCATGTACATGGGACCGACAATTCGAGGCGTCGCTAAAAGCGGCGCCGTTTTTAGCGGCGGAATTCCCCAAAAGCTGAAAAAGCTGGCGGAGAAAAAGCCTATCATGAAGAGTCTGATCGTACCTATCTCTGAGATCGTGCAGGCTAAAAAGGATATGGATACGGAAGGAACAGTGGCAGCAGTTGTCTACAGTCGGATTGCCGCACTTTCTGAGGAGGAGATCAGAGAAATAACGGAAGGAGAATAAAATATGTCAGTTTATAAACATGGTATCAGTACCAGCAGGCGGGCTACCAACCTGGCAATCCCGGTGACATCGGATGGATGCCTGCAGTGTGTGATAGGGACAGCGCCGGTAAATTTGGCGGAAGATCCTTATGATACAGTAAATAAGCCTTTTGTTTTTCATAACAAACAGGCAGCGATTGCCGGACTGGGGTACAGCACCGATTTTAAGAGCTATACATTGTGCCAGTCGATGTACGCAACATTTGACGTGTTTGGTGTAGCACCGCTGATCATGATCAACGTTCTTGATCCGAAGAGGCATGTGAAAGCAGAGCTTTCCAAAGAACTGGACGTTGAGGGAGGGAAGGTATTAATTCCCGAAACGGGAATTCTTTTGGATAAGCTTAGCATCGCATCGACAGGGGATTCGGAAAAGGAGTACAAGCCGGATGAGGATTATGTTGCATCTTTTAATGCGGATGGCAGCGTGACGGTTGCAATTGTAAATACAGGAGCGGCAGCGGCAGAGAAAAAGTTGAAAGCAACGTTTGCCCAGATTGATCCTTCTATGGTCACATATGAGGATATCATCGGTTCCTATGATGTCAAAACGAAGAAAAAAACGGGAATGGAGCTGATCGGGCGTGTATATCCGAAATTCGGTATTGTTCCTTCGCTTCTTCTGGCACCCGGATGGTCCCATATTCCGGCTGTAAATCTGGCCCTGAATGCAAAAGCTCAGCTTATATCCAGTCTTTTTACTGCAAAAGTTATATCAGATCTTGATACAACAGCGGGAAAAGCAGACGGAATGGAAGGGGTAAAGGAATACAAAGATAAAAATGCTTATTCTGACCGGAATACCATCCTTGTATGGCCTCTTGTGGGGGTAGATGAACATAAATATTATTATTCGGCGCAGATGGCAGCGCATATGGAATATCTGGCGGCGAATAACGGAAGCGTTCCGTCGCAGTCCCCGTCCAATAAAGATATTAAGATTACCGGATTGTATACGGCGGATGGTGAAGAGATCGATCTTGAGATGGATGAGGCAAATGATTACCTGAATGCATGCGGGGTTGTGACAGCGATCAATGTGAGCGGGTGGAAGTGCTGGGGAAATAATACGGCAGCATATCCCTCTTCTAATGATCCGATTGACAGATGGATCAATATTGTGACGATCTTTGATTATATCGAAAACAATTTTAAATTATCGTTTTTCAGTAAAGTGGATGATCTGACCAATTATCGCCTGGTAGATGAAGTAGTTTCGGGATACAACATGCAGTTGAACGGACTGCAGGGATCAGATGATATTGCTGGCGGGGAAATCGTATTTGACCATGATGAAAATCCGATCAGTCAGATACTGGATGGCCACATCGTATTTCATACACGGATTGGCGGATATGCACCGGCAGAATATATTGAAAATGTTTTTGAATTTGATCCTACTATCACAGAGGCGGCGCTTAAAGGAGGGGATGAATAATGGGATATAAGATACCTACTGTATTAAATAATTTTAATACGTATGGAGCTGGACATAAATATATAGGCGTTTCGTCGGAAACAACGCTTCCCAGTTTCGAGTATATGACGGAGACAATTGAAGGAGCAGGTATCAGCGGGGAGATAGAGGAAGCGGTTGAAGGTTCTTTTGGCTCAATGGAAACAGAAACTTCATTCCAGAATATCGGACGGGAACTTTTCGATTTTATAACACAGACAGGGATGGTCACATACAGAGGATCAATGCAGGTGTTGAATACAGCGACACAGACGAATGATTACGAATCGATTGTCGTTACGACAAAAGGAAAAGTGAAGTCTTTTGAACTGGGATCCCTGAAAAAAGGCGGCAAAGGAGAACCGAAGGTTGTCCGTGAGATCACTTATTGCAAGGTTACGATCGGAGGCGTGTCGGTCCTTGAACTGGATAAGTTCAACATGATCTGGAAACTCAACGGTGTTGACCGTTTACAGAAGGTTCGGAGCCAGATCTGATGATATGCAGCAGGAAGCAGGCGGTGAAGTGCTGAAAAGCATGGAGCCGTCTTTATTGTGCAGAAAGAAAGGAAAAAGAAATGGACAAATATACAGAAACAGCAAGAGAAGAAGTTATGAGTGAAGAGATGCATGAGATCACAAATCCGGAGATCCCGGTTGCCCAGCCTGCAGTTAATGCAGATTCCCTCCTTCCTGAGAAAAACAAGGAAGAGGATGAACTGATCATAAAGTTCAAAAAACCGTATGTGTTTGAGGGAGAGACATATACGGAGCTCAATCTTCATGGTCTGGAAGACCTGAGGGGACGCGATCTGACGGCGATTGAAAAAGCATTCAATAAGACCGGAATTTCTTCGTTTGTGCCGGAAACAACCACAACTTATGCAAAGATCGTTGCTACAAGGGTGACAGGTTATCCGGCTGAGTATTTTGAAGATCTTCCGGTAACAGAAGTGGAAAAGATTAAGAATGCGGTGACAGGTTTTTTCTACAAAGACGAATAAGGCATGATTCCGGCAGCGATATCCAGAAGATTTCGGTTTATCTGGCTATGGCAACAAATACCGGAATTGATTTTTTTACGGATCTTCCAATTGATGAATTTATTGACATAGCAGAGGAAGTGGGGGAAATTGGCAAAAAAAACAACTTACGAAATGGCGCTGGAAATCGGCGGTAAAATTCAGGGCTCACTTGGGAAGGCGGTCGGAGACGTCAATAAAAAACTGAGTTCTATCGGAAAAGCGGCAAAGGCTGCAGCCGGTATAGCAGCGGCGGCTTTTGCGACGGTGAAGATAGGAAACATCGTGAAGGATGCTGTTTCTACTTACGCAGACTTTGATCAGGCTATGGCAAATACGGCGGCGACAGCAGGGGCAACGGGTGAAGAATATGCCAAGCTGGAAGCTGCTGCATTGGAAATGGGAAAAAAGACCACCAAAACAGCAACGGAAGCGAGTGAGGCTTTAGGCTATATGGCACTTGCCGGTTGGGATGTCGATACATCCATCTCGGCATTGGAGCCTGTGCTTAGGCTGTCAGAAGCGACCAGTATGGATCTGGCGACATGTTCAGATCTTGTGACAGACTCAATGAGTGCATTAGGCCTTACCGTCGATGAACTATCAGGATATCTTGATGTGGCGTGTAAGGCGAATAATAAATCAAACCAGACAGCGCAACAGTTGATGGAGGCGTATATAGGCTGTGGCGGCGTCCTGAACAATCTGAATGTTTCTGTGGAAGACAGTGCCACGGCGCTTGGCGTACTGGCAAACCGCGGGATCAAAGGATCTGAGGCAGGGAATAAATTAAATACTGTCTTGATCAATCTGACATCGGGAACAGGACAAGCCGGTGAGATGATGAGCAAGCTGGGAATATCCGCATTTGATTCTGAAGGGAAATTTATAGGGCTTCAGGAGACGCTCCAGCGTGTCAATGAAGCAACAAAAGGGTTGACTGAGGAAGAAAGAAATGCCGCACTGGCAGCGATTGGCGGAAAAACTCAGATTGATACATTGAATGATCTGCTTGCCGGTCTAAATACGACAACGGAAGATGGCAGGACGGAATGGCAGGCATTGAATGATGAACTGTATAATGCACAGGGCGCTATGATGGATATGGCAGGAAAAGTAACTGACACCCTGCCGGGAGCTATGGCAGTGTTCGGATCTGCTATAGATGATGCTAAAATTCAAATGTGTAAGATATTTGCGCCGATGGCAAAAGACGCGATACTTGAGATTGCTGATCGTATACCCAATATTACAGAGAAAGCGGCTGGATTTACAGAAGAATTATCTAAAAAGGCAGTTCCGGCTATCGCATCTTTTAAAAATAAAGCGATCAGTTTTTTCAGCAAAGTAGGACCGACACTGGAAGATATTAAAAACAAAGGAGTAGCAGCATTCAGGTATCTGGCAAGCACCGGAAAAACTGCTTTTGAAAATATAAAGGCAAAAATAGAAGAAAATAAGCCGGCTATCGATAAAGTCATTGCGGTTGCGCTGGATTTGAAGGATAAATTTTTTGAAGCTTTTGAGAGATCGAAACCTGCTATTTCCTATATAGCGACGGTTGCGCTTCCGGCGGTGGTAAGCGCCACCATGAAAGTAATAGGCGCGGCGGCAACGGTCTATCAGAAGATGAATGAGTGGGGCATATTAAAGCCGGTTATTATGGGCATTGCCGCGGCAATCGCAGCTATGAAGATGGTGGGATTTGCAAAATATACATTGAATACGGCTAAGTCTGTGAAGGCACTTGTGACCGTATTGGCAGTACAAAAGAAGGCAATGCTGGCTAATATTGCATTAAAAGTAAAGGATAAGGCAGAAACATTGTACTTATATGCTTTGTATGCCAAAGATGCAGTTGTGAAGGGAATCAGTACAGCGGCAACATGGGCGCAGACCGCGGCGATGACCGCCTGGAATGCGATATGTACAGCAGGAACAGCACTGACTACAGCTTTAGGAGCTGCATTTACATTTTTGACAAGCCCGATCGGGCTTGTGGTGCTGGCGATTGCAGCAGTGGTGGCAATCGGTGTTATCCTGTACAAAAACTGGGATACGATAAAGGAAAAGGCAAAACAGTTTGGCGAGCGGGTGGTCGGGATATTCAACAACCTGAAAGAGCGGGCTTCCGCCGCAATTCAGGCTTTTGCTGATAAATTTCCGGCAGCATTTGCTTTTATATCTTCTGTGTTTTCAAGCTGGAAGCAGAATATAAGTAACGCATTCAGCGGAGTAAAGCAGGCGTTTCAGGGTATTACTCAGTTTGTGAGCGGGATTTTTTCAGGAGATTGGTCAAAAGCACTCGACGGGTTGAAAAATATTTTTTCCGGAGCATTTAAAACCATAGCGTCTCTGGCTCTTGCACCTCTTAATAATCTGAAAGGTGTGGTGGTTGGTGCATTTAATGCAATAGATGTTGCGACAGGCGGAAAATTGACAGAAATTAAAGAAAAAGTGACGGCAGGATGGGCTTCTGTGAAGGAAACAGCAGGATCAGTCCTTTCGGCAGCGCGAGATACCATAGTGGAAAAACTGCAGAATATCAAAGCTGCTTACGATGAGCATGGAGGAGGCATAAAGGGAGCAGCTGCAGCAGTGATGGAGGGAGTAAAAAGTTATTACACAGCAGGATATTCTTTTATTAATAACCTGACCGGCGGGAAATTAGAGGAGATGCGGTCAAAATTCAGTGAAAAGTTATCTGGCATAAAACAGACTGTTCAGAACGGACTGAATGTAATAAAAGGATTCTTTTCCAATTGTAAGCTGGAACTTCCCAAAATAAAAACACCACATTTTTCAGTAAGTGGTGATTTTTCGATCGTACCGCCTAAAGTTCCGAAGGTGAAAGTGGATTGGTACAAAGAGGGTGGCATCCTGACGGGACCGACGATATTCGGGGCAAATGGGGGCTCTCTTTTGGGAGGCGGTGAAGCGGGAAAAGAAGCTGTACTTCCATTATCTGAACTGTGGTCGAATATGAAGTCAGTGGTCGGAGGGGTTGTTGGAAATCTGCCGGGGATAAATGGCGTAGCAGACATGCTGGGGAAAGTAAAGCAGCTTGTATCAGGCAATCCGGTGACAGAGCAGGAGGGTGGTTCCGTAACAAAGGAATTATATAACACCGTTAATAATAACAGTACCATAAATAAAACGAGTGAAAGTAGTTCTTCAAATGATTCACAAAAGTTTGTTTATTCGCCTCAGGTGATCATTCAGGGTAATGCCAGTAAAGAAGATGTTCAGTCTGCGCTGGATATGGATCAGGAAAAGTTTAACCGGATGATGGCGGAATATATGCGGCAGAATCAAAGGACTTCATTTAAACCAGCGTAGAGGAGGGCTGATATATGGATGAAAACCGGATTTACACGACAGTGCAGGGAGATATGTGGGATTCCATAGCATATCGTTTTTACGGAGATGTGAAATATATCAGCCTTCTTTTTCAGAATAATACAGATCTGTTGGATATATTTGTTTTTTCGGCAGGAACGAAAATTTTTATTCCGGAATTGCCGGAAGAAGACGAAATGGAACTTCCAGAATGGAGAAGATAGGATATGAGGGCAAGACAGTCTTCGGTTACTGTTATATATAATGGGATAGATATAACAGAGAACATTACTGATGATATAGAAGGGTTTCAGTATGTAGACCATGCCAGCGGGACAGCAGATACGGCCACATTGAAACTAAACAATAAAAGCGGGAAGTGGTCGGGAAACTGGATGCCGGAGGAAGGGGATTATATAGAAGCAGTCATACGGCTGACAGACTGGGAACAGGATGGTGATAATCGAAAATATAACTGCGGGCATTTTCTGGTAGATGATCTGGGATATTCCGGACCGCCTTCCATAGCTTCTATCGGCGGCATAGCAACCCCTATTGACACAGATTTCAATGTCACAGAGAAATCAAAAACATGGAAAAAAACATCAGTCAAAGGAATCCTATCTGAAATTGCGAAGAATGCCGGAGTCGGTCTTTTCTTTTCCGGGCAGGATTATCCGATTGATGAACTGGAACAATCAAATCAGGCGGATGTAACTTTTGCGTATAGCCTGTGTTCTTCCTATAATCTGGCGATGAAATTATACAATCGAAAGATTGTTGTATTTGACAGTGTGGAATATGAAAAAAAGCCGGCCATGCTCTCGATCGACCGCACGCAGACAAATACATGGTCAGCGAAAAAGGAAATGACACGGGCTTATGACGGTGTTTCCATTTCCTATACGGATGCGAAAAAGAATCAGACTTTGACATATAAATTTATGCTGAAGGACGGAAGCCGCATTTTAAAACTGAATGAAACAGCAGAAAGCCTTCAGGATGCCGAGATTAAGGCGAAATCCAAGTTATTAGAGCATAACAGGCAATGTCAGACGATGATGGCCAAGGTACGGGGGGACACAAAATATATATCCAGCAAGTGCGTGAATATGATTGGATTCGGGAAACTGGATGGAAAATATTATATCGATTCTGTTACCCATGAAAGAAATCCGGGAAGCGGTTATACCTGTTCTCTCGAAATGCATTTATGTATTATTGTGCAGGGAGTAACGGTTGCGACGGTGGCATCCGGAGATACTACAAAAAAGGCATCAGATCCTTCGACGGCAGCGAAAACGTATACGATTGTATCAGGTGATACGTTATGGAAAATAAGTACAAAGCATTTGGGATCTGGCGCGAAATATATGCAGATATATAACGCTAATACGGGAATTATTGAATCGGAAGCGAAATCGCGCGGAAAATCTTCTTCCAGTAATGGGCATTGGATCTATCCGGGAACTACGCTGACGATACCGGGATAGAGAGGATTTGAAAATGTCTGATATTGTGAGAGTTGGATATATTGCGGCGGTAAACTATGCTGATGGAACTGCACAAGTTGTATATAAGGATCGTGATAATTCCACATCACCATTTATGCCGTTATGGGCAAATGAGTGGAATCCTCCGGAAATAGATACTATGGTCTATGTTGTGCATCTGCAGAATGGCGGAACACGGGGAATGATCCTTGTTCCGCCATATACGGATGGAAATCGTCCTGTGGAAGGCATAGCTGATATCTGGCGAAAAGACTTTGGGGATGGAAGCTACATCCGGTATGACAGGAAAGAAAGAAGGCTTGATATTGTCAGTGATTCTGTTCATGTCGAATCATTAGATATAGCCGGAGACTTGTCTGTTGACGGCAGTATTACAGCGAATACAATAAAAACAAGTGGGAATGTCCATGTGGGCGGCAACTTGACTGTTGATGGCAGTTATCCGGGATAAGAAGAGGTGGTTCTGGTGATTGGTTATTTTGGCGAGATTATATTTGAGACAAATGATAAAAGGATCTGCACCTTCAATAATTTGAAGAGATCAATTTCGGCATCCTATTCTGAACATAAACGATACAGGAAGAAATCAGAACTTGAATTTGAGGGACCGGGAAACCAAAGCGTTACTTTTGATATGAAGTTCATGGCGGGTAACGGCGTTTCGCCGTGGAAAATGGTTCATGAAATAATTCAATTATGTGAAAACGGTATCGTAAATTCTTTTGTTATCGGGGGACATCGTGTCGGGAATGGAAAATGGGTGATAAAAAGTATTGATGAAGACTATAAAGAGGTATGGAACCACGGGGAGCTTGTTTCTGTTTCTATTACAGTAACAGCAGAAGAATATATGTAAGGCGGTGGAAGTGTGTTAGTGATAGATGGCGTACAGATTATTATAAATAATGTATACGAGAGGAAATTGAGAGAAGAAATCCTCGATAAAGTTATTTTTCTGTTAACGTGTATAAAAGGTACGATTCCGATGAATAGGGAGATTGGACTTGATCCTGATATTATTTCAAGCCCGCCATATATCGCCCGGAATCTTTATACAATCAGTGCAATCGAATTGTTTGATAAATTTGAGCCACGTGCCAGCGTGGAAGAGATATCATTTGAGTCAAATGGTATTGAAAATATAATCCCAAAGGTGGTGTTAACATATAATGGCGAATGAAATACAAAAACTGTACAGCCTCCCAGATATTTCCTTTATAAATGGCATTTCATATGAACAGATATTAAATGAAATGATTGCTGATTATGAAGCGAAATATCGGGAAATAACAGGAAAAAAAGTTACATTGCGGCCGGGTGATAAAGAATATATTCATCTGCGGATAGAAGCAGGACAATATTTCCAGATGTATCAGATGCTGGATAATGCAGCTAAAATGAACCTTTTGAAGTATGCGAAAGGTGATTATTTGAAGCATTTGGGAGCGCTTAAAAGAACTTTTATCCAGGAGCCAAAAGCATCTGTAGTCAGGGCAAGGTTTACACTTTCGAAATCAAGAAAAGATGTTGTTTATATTCCACAGGGAACCAGAATCACAGCAGGGGATGGAATATATTTTGCAACGAATAATTATGCTGAAATAAAGGCAGGTGAAACCTATATTGATATTGACTGCACATGCGAAGTTCCCGGAACGGTTGGTGAAAAATATATGGTCGGACAAATTGATACCATTGTAGATCCGGTGCCTTATGTTGCATCAGTTACCAATATTACGGAGTCACAAGGGGGAACGAATGAAGAATCGGAAGAAAGTTTTCGTGAAAGGATTTTTCTGGCGCCTTCTGGGTATTCGGTGGCTGGTCCCTCGGATGCATATGAATATTGGGTGAAACAGTATAATAGTGCAGCAATAGAAGATGTGAAAATATATGAGCCATCAGATGCTGTTGTAGATATCAGAATTCTTCTTTTGGGAGGTGTGATCCCAAGCCAGAGCTTCTGTTCGGACTGTTTGGAATATTTAAAAGAAAATCCGATCATTCCTTTGACTGATAAGGTTCTGGTAGCGCCACCTGATGTGGTGAATTATGAGGTGAGAGCGACTTATTATATTGGAAAGAGCGATATTAATAATATGGCATCCATTCAGCAATCTATTGAAGCAGCAAAAGAAACATATCTAAATTGGCAGAGGACGAAAATAGGGCGGGACATTAATCCGGATGCTCTTACAGAATTTGTCAGGGCGGCTGGAGGAAAGCGTATTGAAATAACTTCTCCGATATTTACGCCGATTCCGGAAACATCGATTGCGATGGAAACATCGGTTGAATTTGCTTATGGGGGTATAGAAGATGATTAAGATTAGTGACTATCAAACGGAAAATGCACTCCCATCGGAAATGAAAACAACGGAAAGAAGAGCTTTATCATATGCGTTTGACCGTCAGAAAAGGAAATATTGCGAATATATAAATCGTGCATGCATATGGGGAAATATCGAGAATGTTGATGAGGATAAGCTTGACTTTCTTGCGGTTGAAAACCGAGTAATGTTTTATGATTCTCAGATGGAAACGGAAGTAAAAAGAAATTTCCTTTCAAATTATCTCAGCTGGTATCTAAAATTAGGAACGGGGATGGCGGCAGAAGAGGTTATTGATACATATTATTCGGGCAGCGGAACAAAGCTTGTTAAATGGTTCGAGTATGATGGAGAACCGTATCATTTCAGGATTGAGACAACAGCAACACTGGGAGAAGATTGTTATGCAGATCTCAAACAATTGATTTTTAAGGTTAAAAATGCACGGTCACGATTGGATCAAATTCGTACAATGCGTTACTTGTCTTCAGCATATTCTGCAGCAACCGGGACGATATCAAGATGTAAGAATCCTCCTATAAAGGAGGGAATGTCGATAGCGAGAAATATAGAAGATGATTTTAATGCAGTTGTTAGTATTGATACAATGCAAAAGCAGTCGATTTATTAGATATGAATGAGACAGAAGGGAGAAAAAATGCCAAGAGAGTTTAACAAATCGATTATGACAGATAATGGAGCAATGCTCCTGAATCGTGCTCAGGCGGGGGAAGTTCTTCTTGAATTCACGAGAATGGTGATAGGAGATGGAACTTATACTTTGGAAGAAGCAAGTACAGAAGTTATGCAGAAAATGGAGAATTTGAAATCTCCCAGAAAAAGTTATCCTATCATTGAAAAAAGTCTGGAAAAAAAGAGATGCCTGAAATTGACATCTGTTTTTTATAATTATACGCCGGGAAACGAGGAGGCATATGTTGAAGAGGGCTTTTTTGTTAATGAGATAGGATTATTCTGCAGGGAAAAAAATAATGAAGAGAGTGAGATCTTATATAGCATAGTGACAGTAAAGGATGGTCCAGGAGATTATATGCCTGCATATAATGGGGAAAATCGTGCCGAAATTCTCCAAACTTGGTATACGACAATTACAAATGATGGCATTGCTTATATCAAACACGAGGATGGGACATTTGCATTAGCAGAAAATGTTGAGAAACTGGCTGAAAGAATAGAAAGTATTATTGAATCGATTTTCGATGAGGAAAATGAACTGAATATATCGGAATCTATCATAGATTTCGATGATTCTGGAGAAGTCGAAGGCATAGAATCCTTCACGGATTTTATGGAAAAACTTGTGAAAGGGACAAGTATATATCAGATTTTCACGAACCTAAAAGCCGGGTTGAAATATGTCCTGCACACAGGAAAGCTTGTAAACTCTGGCATGTGCGAAACGCCCGGGGAGTTTGCGTTGGATGCGGCATACGGGAAGTATCTCACGGATCAAATATCCCAAGTATATAGTGAAATGTCGGTGCGCTATAATGCTCAGACAGACTATATTCAGGTGTACAGCGGCCAGCAATGGCATAATTGGATGACTGCTGGTCTATTATGGGACGGTTACTTATATAATTACGGAAAATTCTCGGAATACTTTTCCGGTTTTTCTGGTAACGGCAATGTATACCACAAAGCAGATCACATCAGTGTAATCGCAGGACCAGTAACAGGCACCAATCTTGTCACCGTAAAAAGTAATCAGATCGATTTTTCAAAATATAAAAAAATCAAGATTAATGCTAAATCTTCTGTATATACTGCCGGTGCCTATTATACAAATATCTATATAGAAAGTAAGAGCGGAAATATAGTGACCGGCAAAAAAACACTCTCAACCGCTGCAACTACATATGAATTAGATGTAACCGGTGTCGATGTGGGGTACATTGTTTTACAATCATATTTGTATAATATCACGCTTAACTTTGAGAACTTTATTTATTTTATCCAGATTAATTAGTATGATAAATAACTTTTACTGATTTGAAATCAAAAGTTGTGCTATTGTAAATCCCCTCGGCCTCCAAGGATATCCACCACTTATCATACTGATTCTCAATTTAATGCTCTGGCCTTTGAGAGATGCTAATGATAATTTGACAGTAGTATTAGTTGTACTGTTGATCGAAGCAGTTTCCATCAGCTTTGCCCCAGCGCTGTTTAGGACTTCAACTTTTAAGTCATGATCAATGTGTCCTTGATATCCAGATCTCGTTATACATGCGCCAGCAAACGTTAAAGTACATTTCGCATCAGATATTTTAATAGGAACAGTATAAGTCCTCGTTATCAATGCATCATAATCATCAAAGTCTGGATGGTATTCAGCATATGATGTATATTGTAATTTTGTGGAAGTATTTACATCTAGTTTCGTGGCTGATGTTCCATAATTATAAGCATTTTGAAATGGCGCAGTCATAAAATCGAATGTAAAGGGCGCTGACAGATCTCCGCCTGTAATCGCATTAGTAACTCTGGTGTCCAAAGCAGAAAGATCATTCCTTAAAATCTGAATATCACTATATTCTGGGAAATTAGTAAAAAAGTGTGTTACATTTTGTATGTAATTTAAAATATACTATATATACATAATATTTTTTCTTAAACTCTTGGGATTGATCTGCATGTTATGAAAGGAGATGTTATAGAAAATACAAAATTTCCATAGTTAGACCCATGGTTATAAAAAGATGGTGACCGCGGTTGATAAGTTGCAATACTTAAGTTTTTATCATTGGTGCATTATTCGTTGTGGCAGCAACGTTTTGTCTAAAGTATTTTATCTACCGATGGGCAGTTTTATCACGCATGTAATCGTATAAGGCAAGCGTGATAGTGGTGAAGGTGTATAATGTGCAAAAGTCCATGCCATAGCACGCATACCCGATAATGCTAACGATTAATCCTATGATAGTGCTCATACCTTACTCCTTTCGGTGCAAGTCAGTCACCATCCTTTTTATAATACTAAAAGAAATTCCAACTATCAATGAGATAGTTGGAATTTTTTGTCAATTAGAAGAAAATATGAGCGAAGAATGTTAAAAAACATTTGTTACAAAGAACAATAGTCACTTAGTTGTAAAACAGTGATATGTCGGTAGAACAGAAGAAAGAGTTTTATGGGCGTGCATAGCTGATGTATTAATATAGTTACCTTCTTTCTGTATGAGGGGTACAAAAGGAGCGTGTGATATATACGAAAAAGGAAAGTAGAGATACTGCTCTTTTTCGTTCCTTTTGATACAATTTTTATATAAATCAAAAGGAGGGTATCATTATGTTGCAACAAATCTTGGAAAAGGTGATAGATACGATGACGCCGCATCTGGATCCAGAACAGCTGGAAAAGCTGGAGAACGTACTCTATATCAACTTCCACGATATAGAGGTGAAGCAGGAGTGTTATGAATTGAAACCAACGGGCCTCAACGGGAATGCTGCAAAGCTGGATCTATTTGTGAAAAGCAAGTTGGCGGTGAATCGGCAGGCGGAGACAATGAAACAGTATGCCCGTGAGATATGGAACGCATTGAGCTTCATCGGCAAAGATGTGACAGATATCAAAGCTATGGATTTGCGGTATTATTACGGATACCTACGGGAGACACGGCATCTGAAAATGTCTACGATTGAAACCAGAATGCATTACCTGAGTAGCTTTTGGGATTTTCTTCTGGCAGAAGAAATGGTGAGCGGGAATCCGATGAAGAAAGTGGGCGCAATTAAGGTGGACAAATTAATAAAAAAGCCGTACAGCGCCAGAGATATGGAGGCTATGAGGAGCAGCTGTAAGCGGATCAGGGATAGGGCGTTGATAGAATTTTTATACTCAACAGGCGTCCGGATATCAGAGGCCCATGCGCTGAACGTGGGTGATATTAATCTGGAAAAGATGGAACTTATCGTGTACGGAAAAGGGAGCAAAGAACGGAAAACCTATCTGACGGAAAGCGCAAAATTTTATTTGGAAAAATATCTGAAAGAGCGCTGTTTTTCTGAAAGAATAACATATGAGGAATTGAAGGAAAGGCCTCTATTCGTGACGTCCGACAAGAATCATCGAAGGTTCTCGAAAGATGGTATAAGAGACATGCTAAAAGCATTGGAGAAGAGGGCAACAGTAAAAGACGTGCATCCTCATCGGTTCCGGCATACTATAGCTACGGAATTGTTAAGTAGAGGGATGCCGTTGGAACAGGTGGGAGATTTCTTAGGGCACGAAAAACTGGACACAACCCTAAGATACTGTACGGTGCGAGATGAGGAGGTCAAGGCATCGCATCGTAAATGCGCTTAAAATAAGTTTGACTTTAGATGAATAAAAAGTGTAACTCATTTGTAAAAGGATAATTGTACTCTTAAAAAATAGAATGAGTTTGATTTGTCAATGACTATAGTATAGAGTGTATGCTTTGGCGGGCGGAAACGGCTGCTTTATTAAGTTTAAGCATTTTTGGCACTGATAATGGAGAAAGTGATAGGAAAAGCAGATAAAAAATTCCCATAATATAGTGATTTACAGGATCTTATCGTGTCCGCCAATGTACGAGCAAATCTATCTATAGGTTATGTTCAGTACAGATCCCTCAATAATACATGGGTAAATCTGTTCCAAATTGGCAAAAATCCTATGATCGCAGAAGACATTACTATTCCAAATAAAACGATAACATCGGCCAAATCAAGAACTACTATCAATACAGGAGTTGTCGTTAGTGCTGGGAGTTATAATTACATTACTGGCACAGTAAGTTATCCGCATGCTGCTGGCAACAAGCTTGGTGTAATGATAGGCGCAACAGATCTCGGCACTGTTGCATCAAGCTCTAGTACAGGAAACAAAGCTTACAATAAGTCTATTCCTGCGGCCGCGGCAGGACAAGTAATATTCTATCAAGAGGGTGTTAGTCAGAGTATCGGTACAACAGGAAGTTTCAGTAATTTTAAATTAACAAATATCTGATTCAAGGAGATAGTATGCTGTATACTATGTTTGATCTATCAGTAAGCCTTCTTTTATAAATATGAAAAATACCCTTACAGGCCATGTCCCTACCTGTTGGCTAATATAATATATGGGGAAACTGGTACCATGTCCACCGAACTTTCCGGCCACAAATGCTTGTGTATTCCCAACCAACATATTAGGTGTTCCAGACGCTAGGACAAAATCAAATATTTTATATCCATTTGGAGTTTCGGGATATGGAATATATGCAGTGCCATGCTGGCCGACAGCCGTAACAGTAACATTTACGCTATTGTGCTTTATCAGAAACATTCCATTTATATCACTATATTCAGGGAAGTTTAATATGAAATCGAAAAAAATAAGACCTCATGGTCTTTTTTTAATACATAAATATATAAAAAGGAGGATTTCTTATGGAAAAAATCAAAATTGGTAAAAAGAAAAAGCTGTATGAAGTCGAAAGCATTATGCATCATCCGCCTAATCTGCTGAAGATTGTCTTTCCGGAAAACGAAGAGCTTCCGGAATCATGGACGGGGGATATTCAGATCTGTACAGTTGGAAGCATCCCCTATACTGTCAAGGACGGATATGAGACGGTATACCTGCAAGAAGGCAGGACAGTATACTTATCCAACGATGGCAGCGTATATGTCCCGCCGGCGCCGCCCGAATCGGAGCCTGAACCGGAACCGCCCACATTGACAGAAGTTAAGGCTATGAAGAGAAGGGAAATCTCTACGATATGCGAGCAGGTGATCTATTCAGGGATCAATGTAGAACTGTCGGACGGAGAGCAATATCATTTTTCCCTTACGATTAAGGATCAGATCAACCTTTTCGGCAAAAAGGATCAGCTGAAGGCAGGGAAAGATCGGATTGAATATCATTCGGATGGAGGGCCGTGCCGGTATTATGGCGCTGAAGATATGCAGAATATTGTAGAATCATCCATGTGGCATGTGTCCTATCACAGAACTTACTGTAATGCCCTCAATATGTGGATTGCCGGATGCGAGAACGTGGAGGAGGTGCAGGAGATATTCTACGGCGCTGACGTTCCGGAAAAATACAGGAACGAAGTGCTTAACGATTATCTTACGCAGATTGCTGAGATGGCGGCGGAAAGGAGGAGCGATGAAGAAACTGTATAAGTATGTAGTGCTATTGCTTGTAGGCGGCGGATTGTACGTATTGTTGGAACTGATCTGGAGAGGACGGAGCCACTGGACTATGTTCCTGCTGAGCGGGATATGTTTTGTGAGTCTGGGATTGATCAATGAGATCCTTCCGTGGGAGATGCCGGTCTGGCAGCAGATTATTATCGGCGCCTGCATCGTCACTGCGCTAGAATTTTTAACGGGGTGCATTGTCAATTTGTGGCTTGGATTGGGCGTGTGGGATTACAGCGCTCTTCCGGGAAACGTAATGGGGCAGATATGCCCACAGTTTTTCTTACTATGGATTCCGGTGGCGCTGGCAGCCATCATATTGGATGATTGGTTACGGTACTGGTGGTGGGATGAAGAGAAGCCGCATTACAATTTGATTTGAAAAAACTATGAAACGATTATTTGAGACCGTCTGAATAAGACGGTTTTTTTATGTGGAAGGAGGTGAGAAAAATAATGGATAACCCGGTAACACATAGGGAGCTGGAAGAGTTCCGGCGGCTGATGGAGTCAGAAAACGCACAGCTGAGGCAGGAGAACGACCGGCAGAACCACCGTATCGAGAACCTTGAGAAAAATCTCGAAAAGATAACAGAAATATCGGAATCTGTACATGAGCTGGCTATTGTTATGAAATCCATGAAGGACGAGCAGACACGACAGGGAGAGCAGCTGAAGCAGATTGAGGGCAGGGACGGCGAGAAGTGGCGGAAAGCGATGGCATATATTGGAACGGCCATATTGGGAGCTGTCCTAGCTATCGTTTTTGCGAAGATTGGGCTGTAGGAGGCGGGTGTGCATGAGAAGCAGAAAAAAGAAAGGAGTCCGCCCATATAGGAAACTGAAAGAGGTTATAGACAAGATAGGCACACTGAATTTGATACTGATTCTGGTCGGTGCCTTTTTTGTTTGGTTCAATTGTCAGATGCTTGAGATTTTCCGGGAATATGCGAGCATTCCTGAAACTTATGCCTGCGCAGTCGTGGCGGCGACTATTGGTGAGTGTGGCATCTGTGGCTGGATCAGGACTAATAAGGATCGAAAGCAGGAACACATATGGGAGAAAGAGGCAGAGAAAACAGCAAAATCAGAAGAAAGTGAGGAAAAGAGAAATGAATGAAATTGTTTTTGAGATCATTAAGATCATAGTTATGATTGCAGCTCTGGTTGTTACAAGGTATCTGGTTCCGTGGCTGAAGGAGAGGATTGGTGCCGAAAAGCTGGGGCAGGTTGAGAAGTGGGTAAAGTATGCGGTGGAAATGGCACAGCAGGTGCATAGGTACAAGCTCGGAGAGGACAGGAAAGCAATCGTTACGGAATTTCTGAGGGAAATCCTGATTGCAAAAAATATATCCATATCTGATGAGCAGCTGAATGTGCTGATTGAGGCAGCTGTCAAGGAAATGAAAATGCAGGAAAATACGAATTAAGAAAAGAACGGAGGTTATGTTATGGCTATAATGATTGGAAGTGCAAGGATTGATGAACACGGACGATTAAGCGGGGGAGCTGCCGGAGACCAGAAACAGGCATCAGCTGTGAATGATACAACCGGTGAGGTGAGCATGCAGAAGATGTATACTCATTCAAAAGGATGGTATATATTGCGCCCGAAGAATCCTGATCATGCGGAACTGATTGCAGGCAAGATGGTTCAGGCTTGCAATAATGCCAATATTGGGTACGATCAGGGAAATCGTCTTGGTGTTATTACATACGGTATAGGCACAACGGTCAAGACAGAATGCGACTGCAGTTCTTTAGTGCGGGCATGTGTCAAAGAAGTAACAGGAAAGGATCCCGGCAATTTTACAACGGCAAATGAGGCGGCCATGCTGGAAACGACGGGCCTATTCGAGAAACGACAGGCGTATGTTTCCCAGAGCAAAACGCCGGTATACAATGGAGATGTGCTTGTCACAAAGAAGAAAGGACATACGGTTATCGTGACGAGCGGAAATCCTCGTGCTGTTCTGAAACCCGTAGAAGGCTATTATCCCAAATATACTGGAACGAGTTCCAGTATTGTGAGTGCCTTGGCAGCAGCAGGTGAAAAAGATACATCTATTGCGCACCGAAAAAAGATTGCGGTGGCAAATGATATAGCCGGTTATACTGGTACTGCTTTGCAGAATATCAGCATGGTAAATCTGTTGAAGGCAGGAAAGTTAAAAAGGGCGTGAATCTGCATTCTATAATTAATGAAAAGGCGGTAGGTTACCCTGCCGCCTGCTCCTCTAATAATTCTATTTCAATTCTGTTATAAGTAGATTTTTATAAGCATCTTTTGATACATTCGATAAATTAATCAAAAAAAGATTAATAAAATAATCAAAAATCTGTTTACAAATAAATCAATATATGGTAAAGTTTAGAAAATAAGGAAGGCGACTGTGAATGGAGGAGAAGACTATGGTAACAAAATTCGGGAAATTTTGTCGTAACATAAGAATGGATCATGGCGATTTGTTATATGATATGGCAAGGAAATTAGGGGTGTCATCTGCTTTTTTGTCTAGGGTTGAAAATGGTAAGGCGAAGCCGCCTATGGAGTGGAAGAAAACCATTATATCAGAATATCAATTAAATAAGGAGCAAGAACTGGAACTGGAAAAGTGTATGAGTGAAGCCAGGGAAAATGTGATAAGAATAGATTCTTTATCACAGGAGGATAAGGATATGATGTTTGCATTCGCAAGACAATTAGATGGACTTGGTGAAGGTGAAAAAGATAAATGGCGAAAGCTGTTGAAAATGTGAGATGGAGGGAGAATATTATGGAAAAAATATCTGTGGCGCCGATGTCGAGAAGGAATTTGAGAGAATTTGCTTGTAAGTTTAGGCACATATTTGGACTGGAAAATGAATTAAATTTTCCAATCGTTAGATTTATCGAATGGATATTGCCAATGTTAGGATTTGATTATGAAATTGTTCCAGTGAATGAAATGGGAAATGCTTATGGCGTTACTCACACAGGGATGAGAGTTATGAAAATCAGAGAGGATGTATATGACAAGGCCGTAGAAGGTAATCCACGGCATAGATTTACATTGGCGCATGAATTAGGACATTTTCTTCTTCATACACCAGATAGGGTTAGTTTTGCCAGGGGAGAAGTACCGGCATATATGAATCCTGAATGGCAAGCAAATGTTTTTGCGGGCGAATTACTGGCTCCATGCGAATTGGTTCGGGGAATGACAGTGCAAGACATAGCAGAGAAATGCGGAATGTCATTTACAGCAGCCCAGATACAATATAATGAATACCACAAAGCGATGTAATGAGGCGACTCTTTACATAGAAAAAACCAAGCACACGAGATGCTTGGCTCTTGCTGAAAAGTATTGCTACAGTTCAGCTGGTTATACTTCTGTCTGAACAACTTTAGTATAGCACTGTGGTAACCTTTTCGCAAGAGAAATTTGCGAAAGGAGGGAGCATTATGTATATTTTCCGTGCTAGTATTACCACAAAGGATGGAACAAAAATTTATGCTAAAGATTATGGCAAGCGCGCGTTCCGCATTTGGGTAGGATCCAAACCGGAACCGGTTAAAGGGAACTAATTAACTGAGGCAGCATTTTGCCAGCTGGGATGCTGCTATTTCTCAATGATGTGGAGGAATAGATATGGCAAAAACAAAGTCCAGCATTAGAGGTAAACGTAATAAAAAGATTGTACCAGTAAAATCTTATGTGAAAAGAGATGGTACTAGAGTAAATGGATATAGGCGGTCAACGCCTAATTGAGGAAAAAGTAGAATATTTTATAGAACAGGTGGTAGGATTACCCTGCCGCCTGTTCTTTAAGGAGAATGCCAAGTAACTATTTAGGGTGGATTAAGCAGAACCATTTAGAGCAGTGGGAAAAGATTGGGGGCAAGGCTAACGATAGTCGAGCATAAGAAGGTCTCTGGTGATAGTGTAAAAAACTTCACCAGAGGCATTTTCGATTTGACACCCTGAAAATGCTGCGGCATCAATATACTGGTATGCGTAGTCCATAGCATCTTCCAGGCTAGAAAACGGCTTGCTTTTTTCTTTATGGCAATGATAGGAGTATTTTATAAGATAGAACATTTTTATAATTTCGTTGTGAAATCTGTTTTATTTGTACTTACATATGCTATTCTTTCATAGGTGTTTTTTGTAACTGTACATTGAAAAGAAATAGTAAATTACGTTATATAATTTGATTGCAATGAATGATATCTTGGAGTAGTAAAATATATTTTACTACCGTAAATTCTCCCTGTCCTCCTGAAAAAGCGGCAGCGGTGGAGCCAAAGTCGATGGACTGATCGATATTCACTTCGGATTTGTCAATATTGTTTTTGGAGAGTATGTACTCAAAGACCATCTCCGGCATACCGCCTGCCCTGCCGCCCAGCACATCTTTTCCTTTCAGCATATCCCAGGTGAAATTGTCGATGGGCTCTCTTGCCACAAGGAAGTTTCCGGCGCGCTGGGTGAGCTGCGCGAAGTTCACGGCGCTGTCCTCCACGCCCTCCGCGTAGCTGTAGATCGTCGCTTCCGCCCCCATAAAGCCGATGTCGGCTTCCCCGGACAGCAGGGCGGTCATGGTCTTGTCGGCGCCGTATCCTGTGACAAGTTCCACATCGAGCCCTTCTTCCGCAAAGTAGCCTTCTTCGATCGCCACATACATGGGTGCATAAAAGATGGAATGCGCCACCTCGTTCAACACCACATGCGTTTTATCTCCCGCAGGTTGTTCTTCTGAGCCGCATCCTGTGAGCAGTGCGGTCATACTAAAGAGCATTACCGTGCTCAACAGCAATGCGATCACTTTTTTTGCCTTTTTCATAGGTTCTCCCATTGTTGGTTTTATACATTATATGCGGGAAAGAAAAAAAGTGATTGCCGGAGTAAAGTTTTTGAAGAATGATAGTTCGATCATTTATGTGGCAGGGCATAAAGTTACGATAATTGATATCCCACGGATCATTTGGAACAGCATATCCGCGTTCGCGCTTCAACAGATTGCGTTCATTTGATCTTCCTCCTGCCGATTCTATCATGTGTCGGGATCAGTAGTATCATAAGATTTCGATATCCAGGTTTTCCTTTTATAATTCAGCGATCGTACAGTCTCCGAAAATGGATATCCAGTCAGAGCTGAAATCCGCAACCGCCTTTGTGATATACGGCTGCTCCAGTGCCTGGAAGAGTATTGACGGATCGAGTGTAGCGGTCTGGGCGCCGGCAAGATGCGCTTTGTTCACCTGGCCTGCGTTCTTGAAACTTGCGGCAAGAATGATGGTGCCGTAATTATATTGCGCTATCATCTCCGCAAACGATGCAATAATGTCTTCCGGATCCAAACCCATATTCTCCATGCGGTTGTAATATGGCGCTATGTAATCGGCGCCTGCCTCCATTGCCAGAAATCCCTGCATTTTACTGTAGATTGCAGTAGCGGTGACATTGATCCCCCGGGCTTTCAGCAGTTTGATCGTTTTGATTCCGTCCGTGGTTACCGGAATTTTAATATATACGTCTTTGTCGACATTTGTCAGGATCTTGTCAGCATCCTTCAACATACCTTCTGTATCTAAAGCGGTTACCTGGATATGCAGTGATTTTTCGCTGCCGATAATGGAACGGATTTCTTTCATATGGGTAAAAAAGTCAATTTTACCTTCATTCTTGACGATCGAAGGATTGGATGTCACCCCGTCGATCGGGAATATGTCGCAGCAGCGGCGGATGCTGTTAAGATTTGCTGTGTCTAATAAGTATTTCATAGGTTACCTCCGGTTAAATTTGATGGGCGATCGTACCTGCATTTAGTTGGTTGTCGATCTGGCTGTCAGACGAATGTTGCCTTTTGATAAAATAGTATGTTAGCAGAGATGGTGGCGTAAGTCAATAAATATACTTTCGTACGAAAGGAAAAGTGCTTATTAAATTTACCGTCAATAAAAAAGTGATAAAAACTATTGCTTTTATACATAAAAAGTGATACCATTACACATAGTATTAAAAACTAGATTATAAAGATAAAGAAACGATAGGAGGTAGAGATATGAGTGAAAATATAAAAGCAGACAACAGGACAATGGGAAATATGCTGGCGAAGGG
Source organism: uncultured bacterium (assembly GCA_947647735.1). GTDB lineage: Bacteria > Bacillota > Clostridia > Lachnospirales > Lachnospiraceae > 1XD8-76. The sequence continues at coordinate 51,106 of CANSLJ010000012.1, forward strand.
GATCCGGGTACTGACAGTGCCGCCGATCCTGATCACTGGTATGCTGATCACATTGACGGTTTCACTGGATAATTTCTGCAGCAGTACGGCGCAGATGACGCTGGCGATCATACTTTTGGGGCTCGTGCCGATCCTGGCGTATCCGCTTCAGAAGCTTCTGCCGTCCAAAGGGGAAGTGCGGGAGGAGCAGCGCAATATGGCATTTATCCTTACCTTTACGGGATATCTGACCGCACTGATCTTTTCCATAGCCGGGAATTGCGGCAGACAGCTTCAATATATCATTGTTTCCTATTTTATTTCCATGTCGCTGCTGGTGTTTTTCAATAAGGTGCTGCATGTGCGGGCAAGCGGGCATGCCTGCAGCGTGACAGGGACGTTGTATTTTCTGTCATTCTTTCTGGGCGCGGATGCGATCATTCCCTGTATCTGTATTGCGATAGCGGTCGTGTGGTCTTCCCTGCACCTGAAACGGCATACGATACAGGAGATATTCTGGGGCTCGGCGGTGTGCCTTCCGTGTATACTGGCATCGATATTTATCCTATAGAATAAAAGAAACCGCCCCGGGGGCGGCTTCTTTGTTCCTATTTCTGGTGAGATATCGAATTCACATAATTCTTAATGGCTTCAAAACTTTCCTTACTGATCACATGCTCGATCCGGCAGGCATCCTGCACGGCGGTCTCCTCCGGGACGCCGAGCTTTCCAAGCCAGGAGGAGATCAGCAGATGCCGTTCGTAGATCATTTCTGCAATTTCCCTGCCGCTTTCCGTCAGATAGATAAAGCCCTGCTCGGAAACTGTGATATGATCTTTTTCCCTTAAGTTTTTCATGGCAATGCTGACGCTGGACTTCTTAAAATCCAGTTCGTTGGCGATATCCACAGAGCGGACTACAGGCAGTTTTTTACTTAATAAGAGAATGGTTTCCAGATAATTTTCTGAAGATTCATTTACAAAAGTTCTCATAACATCATTCCAATCCTGCTGTATTTCTCATATCGTATCCATACAGCGTTTTTGCAGGCTGTGCCCTTTATGACGCCCTGCCGTATTGCCAATAAGTATAGCATAATTTTTCCCATGTGACAAATAGAACAAGTGTTGTTTTTGAAGCTGTTTCAGTGGCTTTTGTGAAAATCTGATAAAATTTCCATGAATTTTTTTATCTATTTTGGTATTGACAACTAATTATAGTTAGCGTATACTAACTAAAGAAAGTTAAAACAAATTAAAGATAGATAATAAAAATATGAGGTGTGGCAAACTAACACACAGGAAAGGAGATCCATGATGCCGCTTACAATGGTAGATCCGGAAGAAAAACAGGTTATCAGAAAAGTCGGAGGAAAGGAAGAAACCCGAAAATTTCTGGAAGGAATGGGCTTTGTGACAGGCGGTGAAGTGACTGTTTTGTCAAAGGCTATGGGAAATGTGATCGTTTCCGTGAAGGGTTCCCGGATAGCGATCGGGAAGGATATGGCAAATAAAATAATGGTTTGATCAGCTTGTGCAAAACCAGAATAAAAAGGAGAGTAAAGCTTATGAAAACATTACGGGAGATTGCCTGTGACCAGACAGTAAAGGTGGTAAAGCTGCATGGTGACGGCGCGATCAAAAGAAGGATCATGGATATGGGCATCACAAAAGGGGTGCAGGTATATGTCCGCAAGGTGGCGCCGCTGGGCGATCCGGTGGAAGTGACGGTGAGAGGGTATGAACTTTCGCTGAGGAAAGCGGATGCGGAGATGATAGAGGTAGAGTAAAACAGTAATCGTCCGAACGATTACGGAACTATAATAAAGAGGTGTAAAAATGGCGATTAAAATTGCACTCGCAGGAAATCCCAACTGCGGTAAAACAACATTATTTAATGCGTTGACCGGTGCAAATCAATATGTGGGAAACTGGCCCGGCGTGACGGTGGAGAAAAAGGAAGGAAAACTGAAAGGCAATAGGGATGTGACGATCACTGATCTGCCCGGTATCTACTCCCTCTCTCCCTATACTTTAGAGGAAGTAGTGGCGAGAAATTATCTGATCAAAGAGCGCCCGGATGCGATCATCAATATCATTGACGGCACAAACATTGAGAGAAATCTGTATCTGAGCACTCAGATCCTGGAACTTGGCATCCCCGTGGTGATGGCAGTCAATATGATGGATGTTGTACAGAAGTCCGGCGATCAGATCAGCAGTGATAAGCTGGCGGCAAAGCTTGGATGCAGCGTGGTGGAGATTTCCGCGTTAAAGGGAACAGGCATCGATGAGGCGGCAAAAAAGGCGGTGGAGCTGGCAAAACAGAAGAACGCATCGAAACCGGTTCACAGGTTCGCGCCGGAAGTGGAGAGTGTGATCGGCGAGGTGGAAACACAGCTCACGGGCAGGGTTCCGGCAAAACAGGAACGGTTCTTCGCGATCAAGCTGCTGGAGGGTGATGACAAGATCGGCGAGATGATGAGCGGTCCTCTGGATGTATCGGCTGAGATCAAAGGGCTGGAGGAGGCTATGGATGACGATGTGGAGAGCATTGTTGCCAATGAGCGTTATACATACATTTCCTCGATCATCGGAGATTGCGTTGTGAAGGCAAGGCAGGGCGGGTTGACAAGATCCGATAAAATTGATAAATTTGTGACAAACAGGATTCTGGCGCTGCCGTTCTTTGCGCTGGTAATGTTTGGCGTATACTATATCGCTATGGTGACGGTGGGGGCTTTCTGTACGGACTGGACAAATGATGTGCTGTTTGGCGAGATCGTTCCGCCGGCTGTGGAGAGCGTGCTTTCCTCCATCGGCTGTGCAGACTGGCTTTCCGGCCTGATCCTGGACGGTATCATCGGCGGCGTGGGCGCGGTGCTTGGCTTTGTGCCGCAGATGCTGGTGTTGTTTATCCTGCTCGCCATTCTGGAGGGGTGCGGCTATATGGCGCGTATCGCGTTTATCATGGACAGGATATTCCGCAAGTTCGGACTTTCCGGGAAATCCTTTATCCCCATGCTGGTGGGCGTGGGCTGCGGCGTGCCGGGGGTTATGGCGTCCCGCACCATTGAAAACGACAGAGACCGCAAGATGACGATCATGACGACCACCTTTATCCCCTGCGGCGCGAAAATGCCTATCGTGGGGCTGATCGCGGGCGCGCTCTTCGGCGGTGCGGCGTGGGTGGCGACCAGCGCTTATTTCATCGGTGTGGCGGCGATCATCGTATCCGGTATTATCTTAAAGAAGACAAAGATGTTTGCGGGTGATCCGGCTCCTTTCGTGATGGAGCTTCCGGCATATCATGTGCCCACGGTGTCCTTTGTGCTCCACAGCATGTGGGAGAGGGGCTGGTCCTTCATCAAGAAGGCAGGTACGATCATCCTGTTATCCACGATCGTTCTGTGGTTTTTGATGAACTTCGGCTGGGTGGACGGCGGTTTTGGCATGCTGGAGGCGGAACAGCTTGACGTCAGCATTCTGGCAGGCCTTGGCAATCTGATCGCATGGATCTTTACACCGCTGGGCTTTGGCGACTGGAGAATGGCGGTGGCGACAGTGACGGGACTGATCGCAAAAGAAAACGTGGTTATGACTTTCGGACAGTTATTCCTGCATGTGGCGGAAGTCAGCGAGGAGGGCGAGGAAGTCTGGGGCAGTCTGGCAGCGGCGCTCACACCGGTCGCAGGTTATGCGTTCCTCGTATTCAATCTGCTCTGTGCTCCCTGTTTCGCAGCGATGGGCGCTATCAAGAGAGAGATGAACAATGCGAAATGGTTCTGGTTTGCCTTCAGCTATCAGTGTCTGTTCGCCTATGTGATCGCAATGATCGTATACAGGATCGGCGGGTTGTTTTTCGGTGTGCCCTTCGGCATCTGGACGGTTGTAGCATTCATCCTGCTGGCAGGGCTTTTATATCTGCTGTTCAGGCCTTATCAGGTGAGCAACACGTTGAAGGTGGATATGAAAAAGACTGTGGCTGTAAAGTGATATAAGATATTATAAGAACAGAAAGGTTGTGAAAAAATGGGCACAGCAATAGTAGGACTGCTCCTTGCGGGCGCAGTGGCGCTGATCATCAGGAGTATGGTCCGGGATAAGAAAAAGGGCAAATCCCTGCAATGCGGCGCGGACTGCTCACATTGCGGCGGGCACTGCCATTAAAGATGTCAACATGTTTTTTCTCTTTATGTATAAATGCACAGGAAAGCCAGGCTTTTTATAAAGTCTGGTTTCCTGTTTTTCTGTATTGGCTTACAGATTTTCATTTTTGATTTGTTTTTGCAGCTTTTCCAAGGCCCGTTTCCGGTCATTTTCGGTGATTTCGAAATCTGGTTTATAATTTTTCATCTCGTTTTCTACTTTTTCCACATATTTGTCATATAACTCCGGAAATTCTTCACTTAACTTCATAAAAATCGTCCATGCTTCCATGACATCTATTTTCATACTGCGCCCCTCCTTTCATATTTGTCATATATTCACTATAAACAATGCGTTCACTTTTCGCAATATGTTCATTTTGGGGATGAAAAGTCATAATGAAGGAAAGGTATTTACCTTTTGGCCAATATCTTTCTGCTGTTTCTCAAATTGTGTTACAGATTGAGAAGGTTCTCGTATATATGCAAAAAACAAAAGAAAAAGGAGGATGTTATGTATAATTACGATTCATTATGGCGAACCATGAAAGAACGGAGGATAACAACGTATAGTTTAATTAATCATTATAATATCAGCAGTCACACAATGAGTAATATCAGACATAATGAAAATATTACAGTAGAAACGTTGCATAAGCTGTGCCAGATTCTGCACTGTCAGGCGAGTGATGTGGTGGAGATTATATTTGATGAGGAAGAAGATGTTGTTTACAGGGAGGTGAAGGATAAAAATCAAAATAGGGCAGATGAAAATAATTGATAAATAGAAAAGCGGTCAGGCTGTTGTATCTGACTGCTCTTCTAAAATATATTTTATGGGAAGCAATATGAAACAATGTATGAGCTGACACTTTGAGTTGACATTTGCGTTCAAATATTTTCAGGGTGGAGCAGCGGATAAAATAAAGGAATCCCGCATAAATACTGGATTCCTTTACATTAAAAAAGAGCGCGAGACGGGACTCGAACCCGCGACCCCGACCTTGGCAAGGTCGTGCTCCACCAACTGAGCCACTCGCGCTTGTGCGTTTTATTTTTTGTATTTCCTCAACGCAAGAATTATATTACCAAAGACTAAAACTTTTGTCAACACTTTTTTTGAAAAAAGTTCATTTGATTATTTGACAGGCTTTTTTTGTTTTGCTACATTGGAGATGGATCTAATATTGAAAGGCTGAAGTGGAGGAAGGGGAATAAAAAGAACAGGCAGATTGACTCCTGCAAAACCCCATATAGTATATGATAAATAATCGAAAACAGTTTCTTGACAGTGATACGTTAAAACTGATAGCGGTGGTAACAATGCTGATCGATCATGTTGCGCTGGCGCTTTTATGGCCAGCTATCACCTTGAACGCGGCAGAAGGCTATGATAGCTGGCACAGTGTTTATCGTATGCTCCGCAATGTTGGTAGGACAGCATTTCCAATTTTTGCGTTTTTATTGGTGGAGGGTTTTTTTCATACCCACAACAGAAAAAAATATTTGGGACGTCTTATTTTTGGGGCGCTGATTTCTGAAATTCCTTTTAATATGGCATTTTATACGGTATTGTTTCATAATAGGCATCAGAATGTTTTTTGGACGCTATCCGTAGGCTTTTTTGTGATCTGGGGAATGGAAGAACTGTATAAACGATATGAAACTGGCTGGAAACTTATGAAAAAAGATAAAAAATTGGCGTATGCTGCAGCGGGTGGTAGGACATATAGTGCATATCATGCTATGATGTGCCTTTTGGCAGCTATACTTATTTTGACAGGGTGGCTGGCAGCAACGATTTTGCGGACTGACTATAGAGGGTATGGGGTTTTGCTGATTGTACTGTTTTATTTTAGCAGACATGCCGGAGTTTCACGGATGCTTACCTGCATTGGAGGATATCTTTTATTCTCTTGGGAACCATATTGTTTTGGTGGATTCTTGCTTATCCTATTTTATAATGGAACAAGAAAGCCCAGAGGAAAAGTGTTTCAGTACTTTTTTTATCTGTTTTATCCGATACATTTGTTGATTCTGGGATTGACCAGAATGATATTTTGGGCAGGGTGATGGTATATGATAAAGTCGGCTTTAGAGTGATTAAGTTGGCTATATATGAAAGAAGATTCTTGTATTCATTGATTGGTTGGAGTATATTAAATAAAAAGGGATTTTTGGGGGAAATAGCATGTATCATTGCCATATACAATTTTATTTTGTCGGAAACTGGAACACTGTATTTGAAACTGTAAAGGGAATGATGCCGCTAGGACATTTTACACATACATTCCTGGAAAGCGAAAAGCCGGAAGCGGAAATGGCTGTGCAGGCTGATGTGCTGTTTGTCAATGTGCAGGGAACAGATGTGGAAAAAATGCTGAAACCGCTTATTACATATAAGAAGAAAGAGGCAGAACTAATTCTTCTTGCAGGCAGAGAAGAGATGCAATCTCTGACGGATGACATACTGAAAATAGAAGATGTATGGATTATGCCTGCACCAGAACAGGAAATAGTATTTCGTTTCCGAAAATGGCAGAGAGATTATAAGCGGAAGACAGATCTCTGGGAATCCCGGCAATTCATGAATATCTGTATAAACAGTTCTCCTAATCTGATCTGGTTTAAAGACAAGGAGGGGATTCACGAAATTGTAAATGAGAGTTTTTGTAAAGTGGTCAATAAAACGAGAGAACAAGTGGAGGGGCGTAGACATGCCTACATTTGGGATGTAGAACAGGATGATCCGGCATGTATTGAGTCGGAACTGGAAGTGATGCGCAAGAAAGAGACCTGTGTGGCACAGGAGTTTATCCAAACTGGTGATGGTGACAGAACGCTAACTACTTATAAATCGCCACTGTACGATTGGGATGGAAGTGTTATGGGAACTGTGGGCGTTGCCATCGATGTGACGAAAGAGCAGGCTTACGAGAGGGAGATTACTGAGAAAAATAGAACTTTAGAGATGCTTTTTTCCACGATGGACTGTGGCGTGATGTGCCATAGCGTCGATGGAACGCGGATACTCAGTGTGAATCAGGCGGCTCTCAGTCTTTTGGGCTACGAGTCACGGGAAGAAATGGCGACGGATGGCTTTGATCTGATTGCCCAGACAGTTGCAGATGAAGATAAGGGAAAGTTAAGGGAAAGTATCAATTCTCTGAAAAAGGCAGGGGATAGCATCAGTGTGCAGTATGGCGTACGACATAAAGATGGGAAAGAACTGCATATTTTAGGAAATGTAAAGTTGATTGAAGAAGGTGGGGAACTGTATTACCAGCGTTTCCTGTTGGATTTTACTGCTCAGAAACTGAAGGATGAGCAAAAGTTGGCAAAGAAAAATCGGCAGATTCAGTACCAGGAACGGATATTTGAGATATTTTTCAATTTCCTGTCGGATAATATAGATGATGTTTATATGATGTTGGATGAGAGCAAGGGAGAGGCTGAGTTTGTCAGCCCCAATATTGAGCGTGTGCTGGGCATACCCTGGAAGGCCGTGATGGATGATGTGAAAATGCTGGGCCGTGCTGGGTACTTTACAGGAAAAGAAATCAACCTGGAGGATCTGACCGGACTGGAACCTGGTATGATGCTGGAGCCTATGGAGACGGAGCGTATCCATAGGAAAACTGGAGAGCGGAAATGGTTCCGTGAAAGCGTACATTGTGTATCGGCACAGGGGACCAAAAAGTTTTTTATTTATATTTCTGATCGGACGAAAGAGAAACAGATTCAGAACACTCTTTCCGAGGCGTTGAGTATGGCTCAGGCGGCAAACAAGGCGAAGAGTACATTTTTAAGCAGTGTAAGCCATGATATCCGTACACCCATGAATGCGATCATGGGATTTATTCCGCTGCTTCAGGAGGAGGCGGATAATCCGAAGCATGTGCAAGAATATACGCAGAAGATATCTGCGGCAAGCCAACATCTGTTGGGGCTGATCAATGATGTGTTGGATATGAACAAGATTGAAAGCGGCGATGCAGTACTGAAGATTTCCGAGTTGAATTTGGCGGAGATCATTGATGAGATCAATACGATCATTCGTCCTCAGGCGAATGCAAAGAAACAAAGATTTGAAATAGCAACAAAATCGCTGACCAATGAGCATTTGCTGGGAGACCGATTGCGAATCAATCAGATTTTAATCAATATTTTGTCGAATTCGGTGAAATATACGCAGAGTGGCGGTAATATTAGGATGGTAGTGGATGAGGTACAGCAAGTGGATAAAAGCTATAGCCGCATCCGGTTTACCATCAGTGATGATGGGATGGGAATGAGTGAGGAATATCAGAAAGTGATATTTGAGCCTTTCAGCCGTGAGCAGAGCGCAGTATCTAGCAATATACAGGGTACTGGTCTGGGCATGGCAATCACAAAGAGCCTGGTGGATATGATGCATGGTTCTATTAAATTGGAGAGTAGACTTGGCGAAGGAAGTACTTTTATTGTGGAATTGGAATTGCTGAAGCAGAAGAAGGAAGATGATTCCAAGTTCTGGAGTAAGCATGGGGTGACACGAATGATTATTGCGGATGATGAGGAGGATGTCTGCCGTGATATTGTAAGAAAGATGACAGGAACAGGTGTGGAAGTACACTATGCGACAAGAGGTATTCAGGTTATTAAAATGATCCAAAACGCACAGAAAGAAGGGAATCCTTATGATTTGATTTTGCTCGATTGGAAGATGCCAGGGATGGATGGGATGGCTACAGCACAGTTGATCCGGGAGAATTATTCAGAAAAGATACCAATTCTTTTGTTTACTGCATATGATTGGAGGGAGATTGAGCAGGAGGCTTTAGAGATCGGTGTGGAGCAGTTTTTGCAGAAACCGTTTTTTATGAGCAGCTTTAAAGAGGCGATTCAACGGATGAAGGGGACGGAGCAGAAGGACACTTTAAATGATCATAAAAGGGATTTTATGGCAGGAAAGCGTGTTCTTGTGGCAGAGGACATTGCTGTGAATCAGTTGGTGATCAGAAAGCTTTTAAGTACGTTGAAAGCTGAGTGCGAGATTGCAGAAGATGGACAGAAGGCGGTGGAGAAATTTGTAAATGCGCCTGCGGACAGGTATGATCTGATCCTAATGGATATACAGATGCCTGTTATGAATGGGTATGATGCGACTAGGGCGATTCGGACGAGCGGGCACCCTTCGGCAAAGGGGATTCCAATCGTTGCTATGTCTGCCAATGCATTTGTGGAGGATGTAAGGAATGCGCTGGATGCAGGGATGAATGCGCATATTTCCAAGCCGGTTGTGTTTGAGAAGTTGATAGAGACTCTGCAGGAGATGCTGGGGGAATAAAAGCGCAGTTTTGTTGGTAGAGGGTTGAAAGGGAGTCCAAAATGAAGAATGGGCTCCCTATTGCTCTATTTCAGATAATTTACGATAAGGATCGCCGTTCCGAGAACCGCGAGCACAACGCCGGTGGCACGGTTTAAGGTAATGGCGCTGGCTTTGTTGGCGAATTTTGCGGCGATCCTTGCCCAGAGCAGAGTGGAAGCCACACAGAAGATCAGGCAGAGCATATCCGGCATACCGCCGATGGCGAAATGGCTGAGAGCTCCTGTGAGGGCCGTGAAAGTCATGATGAAGACGCTTGTTCCGACAGCGGTCTTCAGTTCATATCCTAAGAGACTGGTGAGAAGCAGGAGCATCATCATGCCGCCGCCTGCCCCGATAAAGCCGCATATAAAGCCGATGATCGTGCCGCTGATGACGGACTGGATGATACGCTTTTTGGCGCTGACGGACTGCATGGATTCCTTGGTCGTCATGACCGGCTTCACGATAAATTTGATGCCGAGCAGCAGTGTCATAAAGACGGAGAAACTGCCCATCGTGGTGTTCGGGACAAGGCTTGCAACAAAGCTCCCGACCAGTGTAAAGAGCAGTACGAAAGCCATCATGACGACACCGTTTTTGATATCAAGGTTTTTGTTTTTTCCGTAGGTATAGGCGCTGACGGCGCTTGCCAGCACATCGCTGGCGAGGGCGATGCCCACGGCTTCATAGGCGGGAAGCCCTAAAAAGGTGATCAGCATGGGGCTGATGACAGCGGCGGCGCTCATGCCCGCAAATCCTGTGCCGAGTCCGGCTCCCATACCTGCGATAAAGCATATGATAAACTGAAACATTATTCTGCCTCCTTTAAATGTGAATTGATATTGCGGCGCATGCGGTCTGTGTATGTGCGCATATTTTCTATTTCTTCCGCGGAAAATCCATCCAGCATGACAGAGAGAAATTTCTCCTGTGCGTATTGTCCGTCATGGATGATGTCCATTGCCGCATCACAGATCTTCAGATGGGCCGTTTTCCGGTTATTTTCTGTATATTCTTTTCTGAGAAGCCCCTTTTTTTCCAAAAGCTTGATGGAAGCAGATACCTGTGATTTTGCCAGAAAGCGGATCTCAATGATATCGGTCGCGGTGTCGTAGAGAGGGTTGTTGGCTAAAAAAAGCAGGATATCAAGCTCCATGCGGGTGATCCGGTATGTGGTGCAGACGGTTTCGATGCATTTGGCGTATAAAGTTTTTAATGCGTTCTGGTGTTCCCAGGGGTTTAATGGGATCATAGGGATGTCCTCACTGCGTATTTTGTTCTTTTTAGAACTATTTTACTCAGGGAGGATGATTTGTCAAGGGGGGAAATAGTAAAATTTATATTGCAAGGATCGTTTCTGCCTGTTATACTTATGTTGTGAAAACAATTCGGACGGGTGTTCTGCCCGTTTCATCTATCAGGCGTTTCGCCATAGCTGTTCGCTGTATTTTCACAAAAGGAAATTGTTTTATAAAAGAAACTGCTTTGCATTTCGGGCAAAAGAGGAAGGAACCTGAAATGGGGCAAAATCACTGATTTTAACCAAAGAAAGGATGATTATGACAGAACAAATGATCACGGGCGGGAAGCTGTGGGATGAAATCCTGAAAGCGATCGTCTACGTTATGCCAAGGCAATTATTGCCATTTATCAGGGAGGTATACGGAAAAGAATATCCACCGGACACGCCGGTCAGGTTTCTGGGGACGGAGCATTCCACTTTTCTGGATAAATCGGAGGATTCACTGTCGTCGAACTTGATGGATATTTCACTGCTGGTTGGGGAAACGGATTATTATCATATCGAATGTCAGATGGAAAATGATAAACTGATGGTGATACGCATGATCTCTTATGACCTGCATTATGCGATAGAGCATTGTATTACGGAGGACGGAGATGAGATAACGATACGATTTCCGCATTCTGTTGTGCTGTATCCTGATAAAAACGGGAATCTTCCGGACGAACTGCGGTGTCGTGTTATATTTCAGGATGAAAGCCAGCATATCTATCGGATTCCGACGGTTAAGATTCAATCGTACTCCCTTGAGGAAGTGCATAAAAAGCATCTGACTCTGTTTATCCCATATCTTTTACTCAGATTAAAACCCCGGATCAAATCAAAAACACACCCTTTAACCCAAAAAGAATTGACAGGATTTTTGCGTGAGATTATACTGATACTACAAGACGAATTAACTGATGGATATTTGACGAGGCAGGAATGCAATGATTATCTAAGACTGCTTGTATTGGCGTCAGAACGTGTATTTTTTCATTATCCGAAGTATCATGAGGAGGTAAAACGTATGACGAAACCCTTGATTTATTTGCCGAGTATGAAGATTATGGAGTTGGAAGAAAAGATAGCTGAAATGGATCTGAAATTAACAGAAAAGGAAAAAGAAATGAAAAAATTATCTTTAGAAAATGAAAAGCTCAGAAAAGAACTTCAAAAAGCCGCCAGATAACAATATCCCTGAATGACTCATGAGATGCGGTGAGGCATTCAGGGGATTTTTTTGTGCAAAACAGATATGCGGAATATATCGGTCATTGTTTAAAGATCAAAATATTTCGCCAGATAAAACTTTCTTAATGTACGGATATGTTCCTGTACGGCGAGCACAGCCCCCTCTTTATCCTTCGCCATGATGCATGTCATCAGTTTTTCATGTGCTTTTATAGCGATTTCCGGAATCTGGGGATCGTCTACATTGATAAAGGCAAGGCGGCTGATCTGATCATAAATATTGTTCAGCGCTGCACTCAGGCGTTTATTGCCGGCAACGGTATCTATCATTCGATGAAATTCCATATCTAATGTCATAAAGGCATCAATATCGCCGGAGGCTGCCGCTTCCTCCTGCCTTTCCATCAGTTCGGAGAGTTTTTGCAGGATGGGCGGGGTGGCTCTTCCCATAAAAAGCCGCACGGCAAGCATTTCCAGCGCCTCGCGCATATCATATATCTCAATGAAGTCCTCCAGTCCGATACTGGGAACGGAGAGTCCAATGCCGGGTGTGACAACAAGCATACCCTCGCTTGTAAGGCGGCGGATCGCTTCTCTGACGGGAGTTCTGCTCACATTTAATGTATTACAGATACTGTCCTCGGTGAGAATGGCGCCCGGCGTCAGTTCGTTGCTGTTAATACGGTCACGAATATATTCGTAAACATATTGTTGTTTTGTCTGTCTCATAATCAGGTTGCTCCTCATCTTAATAGTAGTGCACTTTATTGAAATGAATGTATACATTATGGATACTATCATTTTATTTCCGTATATAACTTATCATATCTATTAAAAAAAAGCAAATGAACTTTTCAATTAGCCAGTGGAAAAAATAGACAAAAAGGAGAAACTAAAATTGTTGATTATAACGAAAATGTTGAAATCATGGAAATTGCCGTTGACAAATGTATACAATATGTATAATATGAAAATACAAACAAAAAACATGAGGAGTTATAAAGAAGGTATATCACAAAGGTTTGGTAAATCCATATTAAATTAGAATGGTAAAAACATATCACAATAATTTTCAAGAAAGGAAGGACAATAATATGTCAAGAAAAACTTACAAAAAGGAAGTCATGGGTGAAACATGGTGGACAACAGACTACCCCACCATCAATTTTGAGGATTCTCCGTCAGGCCGCCTGAAAAAGGAGATCTGGGAAGCGTCAGAGGAAGAGATCGATAAGATCCTGGAGGAATATGGACTTCCGGCTGAATCCGAACTCGGTAAAGCAGGCTGCTACATTCAGAACACACCGCGTCACATCGCGATGGAAAAACGCCGTAAAAACGATGTTGTGCTGATCCCGATCGGCACGACGGAAAACCACGGTATACATAATCCCTCCGGTCTGGACACCTATATGGTAACACAGATCTGTGAAGGCGTTCGCCGTTACACAGCAAAGCAGGGACGTGAAGTTGCGCTGGCACTGCCGCCTATCAACTATGGCGGTCATCCTTATCATCATGTGGCTATGCCCGGAACCTATATGGTGACGGAGGAAGTCGTGAGGGAGACATTGATCTATACGATGCTTGGCCTGTGGGATGACGGATACCGGAAATTCATTCTTGTAAACAATCATGGACATAAGTGGATGCTGGAGTCCGCAGTACAGGAGTTCTTTAAACGCTATCAGCTTCCTGCTATCGTATCTGAACTGGAGTGGCATCGTGCCATCCGTGAGTTCTGGGTACCCATCGATGAGCCGGATTCTCTGACGACACACTTTATCCATGCGGATGAAGCGGAGACAGCAGTGGCAAACCTGCTCTTCGGCGATATGGTTGATATGAGCGTATGCGTGGACGCGCAGCCGAAGGCGATGGCGCTCCGGAAACATTATGATACATCTGTGGATTCCTATGCACGTCCTCATACATGGTCAGAGGGTGAGGGACAGAATGTGATCGAGCGCTACGGCACACCGGAAGGCGTTGTGGGATATCCGAGCCGTGGCGATGCTTTCAAGGCAAAACGGCCGATCGCGGCAATCTGCAAATATATCACATTGATGATCGACGATATGCTTGAAAACTTCCCCGCAGGTACTGCGCCGGTAGAAGGATTTACGACCCGTCCGGCAGAGGAAGTGGCAGGATGCTTCAAAGAGCCTCTCAGCGAGGGCTGGGTATCTGTTCACGAACTTCCGAAACGCGGTATTTTCACAAGATAGTTTGTGTGCTGACAGAGCCGAAGGTTTCCAAAAAACTTTCGGCTCTGTATTAAAAAGGAAGCGTAGTATGGCAGATCGAGCGGGAGGAATAAATCATGCTGAATGATACACAGAGAAAGGAATTGAAACGGTTCTCCAAGCAGACACAGATGGAGATCGTAAAAATGATATCGCATATACCGGCAGGGCATATCGGAGGTTCTCTCTCTATTACAGATGTATTGTCGGTTTTATATAACAAACAGATGAAGATCGATCCTGAAAACCCCAAATGGGAGGACAGGGACTGGCTGGTACTCTCGAAAGGGCACTGCGGACCGGCATTGTATGCGGCACTGGCACTGAAAGGATATTTTCCGGTGGAGCAGCTTGCAACATTAAATGCGCCGGGAACAAACCTGCCAAGCCATGCGGACAGAAACCGCACGCCCGGTATCGATATGACAACAGGTTCTCTCGGACAGGGCGCATCCACTGCGGCGGGTGTGGCTGCAGGGATGAAAATGGATGAAAAAGAAAATTATGTCTATCTCATTCTGGGCGACGGCGAGCTGGATGAAGGCCAGGTATGGGAGATGGCATTGATGGCAAATACAAAAAAACTGGATAACCTGATCGCCTTTGTAGATTATAACAAACTGCAGATCGACGGGCGTACCGATAACGATGAAGTGTGCGATCTCGGGGATATTTGTGGAAAGTTTGAGGCGTTCGGCTGGTATGCCCAGAGGGTGAACGGACATGATGTGGATGAGATCGATACGGCGATAGACAAGGCAAAAGAGCATAAGGGAAGTCCTTCGGTTATTGTGCTGGATACGGTCAAGGGAAATGGCTGGAGCAGGATAGCAAATACGGCGGGAAGCCACAGCAGGGGTGTTTCTCCGGAAGAACTTGAGGAGGCGCTTTCCGAAATGCAGGCTGCCATGGACGAGATACAGTAAATGGAGGACGGTAGTATGAGTAAGATTATTCTTGCGAAAGATCATGGCAAAGATGTGATGGATATGCGCAACGCATACTGTGAGACCATGATTGAAATGGCGGAAAAAGATGACAGGATCGTTGCGCTGGATGCGGATCTGATGAGTGCTATGGGGATGAAGCCTTTTGCGAAAAAGTTTCCGGAGAGAACGTTGGACTGCGGCATTCAGGAGGCAAATATGATCGGAACTGCCTGCGGGCTGTCCGTATGGGGAAAGGTGCCGTTCGCCCATACCTTTGCTCCGTTCTGTACGAGAAGAGCCTGTGACCAGATCTTTATGTCAGGGGCATACAATAAAGCCAATGTGAAAGTGGTGGGTTCCGACCCGGGCATCACCGCTGCCTACAACGGCGGAACACACATGCCTTTTGAGGATATGGGGATCATGAGAGGGTTTCCGGGCATGACGGTGGTGGAGCCGTCGGATATTGTGATGTTAAAGGATCTGCTTCCTCAGATCGGGGAGGCTTACGGCATGTTTTATATGAGGCTCGTCAGGAAAGATGTGCGGAAAGTATACGATGAGGGTTCCTCGTTTGAGATCGGCAGAGCGGCAAGGCTGACGGAGGGTGAGGACGCGGCGATCATTGCCAGCGGATTCTGCGTGGCGGAGGCTTTGGACGCAGTGGAGATGCTGAGAGCGGAAGGAATCCGTGTACGGCTTCTCGATATGTTTACATGGAAGCCTCTGGATGAGGAGGCGGTTCTCTGGGCGGCGGAGACAGGCGCTGTGGTGACGGCGGAAAACCACAATGTGATAAACGGCCTCGGCTCTGCGGTGAGCTGCCTGCTGGCAAAGAAGAAACCGACACTTGTGGAGATGGTGGGCATACAGGATGAGTTCGGTGAAGTCGGACCGGTCAGCTATCTGAGAGAGCGCTTCGGGCTGACGGCGGAGAACACTGTGGAGGCGGTACATCGGGCGATCGCGCGGAAAAACGCATAGCCTGAAACCAGATTTATGATATGAGGTGAAAGAATATGAAACCATTCAGAATAGTACCATCTGTAACAGAATATGCTGATTTTGCTTCCTATGCAAAGGAGGCGGGGCTCGGCGGTGAGGATCTGATCCTGACGAATGAATATATTTATGATCCGGTGATCGCGGAACTGGATCTGGGATGCCAGACTCTGTTTCAGGAGAAATTCGGCGGCGGGGAACCGACGGACGGGATGGTAGATGCGATACTGGATACACTGCGCGATATGAAATATACACGTATCATCGCGGTGGGCGGCGGAACGATCATTGATATTGCGAAAGTGTTGGCGGTGGCGGCGCCGGAAGATAAGGTGGATGATCTTTATGACAGGATGGCAGAGGGGCTTTCCAAGGTGCATCCGCTGACGATCGTGCCGACCACCTGTGGAACCGGAAGCGAAGTGACAAATATTTCCATTGTCAACAGGGTATCGAGGGGCGTAAAGCAGGGTATCGTTTCGGAGGCGATGTTTGCGGATGAGGCGGTGCTGATCCCGGGGATGCTGATGAGCCTTCCCTACGGCGTGTTTGCGACATCCTCCATCGACGCCATGATCCATGCGGTGGAGAGCTACTTAAGTCCGAATGCCTGCGCACTCTCGGAGATGTTCTCTAGAGAGGCGCTGCACCTGATCCTGCAGGGATGGCAGAGGGCTGTGGGAGAAGGCGGGAAGGATGCCTGGAAGGCGTCGGCGCCGGAGTTCCTCCGGGCTTCGAATTATGCGGGTATCGCTTTCGGGCATGCGGGCTGCGCGGCGGTGCACGCTATGGCGTATCCGCTCGGCAGCGTGCACCATATTCCCCACGGGCAGGCAAACCAGCTTATGTTCGCGGATGTGATGAAAAAGTATGCGGAAAAACAGTCGGGCGGGAAACTGAGCAGTCTGTCCGCGATCCTTGGAAAGGAACTGCATGTGGCGGAAAAGGACGGGCTTACCGCTCTATATAAACTGATGGATGATGTCCTGAAAAAGGATCCGCTGCGGGAGCATGGCGTGACGGAGGAAGAACTCCCGGTGTTCGCGAAGAACGTGGTGGAGACACAGCAGAGGCTTCTGGGCAACAATTTTGTGCCGCTGAGCGAGGAAGAGATTCTGGAAATTTACAAAAATGCGTTTTAGGAACTGAAAACAGCATCTGCCTGGACGATGCACAGGACAATTTACAGATGCGAAAGCAGCTGGAAATTTGTCCTCGGGCAAGTGCATCGGAAGGGCGGATGCGGAACTGGAATAGGAGATAAAAACAATGGCAATGATGACAGGCGAGCAGTATGTGGAAAGCATGCGCAACATGAATCTTCAGGTATATATGTTCGGGAAAAAGGTGGAAAATCCGGTGGATGATCCGATCCTTCGGCCTTCCCTGAATTCCGTAAAGGCGACATATGATCTGGCACAGGATCCTCAGTATGAAGATCTGATGACCGCGACTTCCTCACTGACAGGTGAGAAGATCAATCGTTTTTTACATATCCATCAGAGCACGGAAGATCTGATGAACAAGGTAAAGATGCAGCGTCTTCTGGGACAGCAGACGGCGGCATGTTTCCAGAGATGTGTGGGTATGGACGCCTTTAACGCGGTGTTCAGCACCACCTATGAGACAGACAAAAAATACGGGACAGACTATCATAAAAACTTCGTGGAATACGCGAAGTACTGTCAGGAGAAGGATTTTACGGTGGATGGCGCCATGACGGATCCGAAGGGTGACAGAGGGCTGGCGCCTCACCAGCAGGAGGATCCGGATATGTATCTCCATGTTGTGGAGAGAAGAGAGGACGGCATTGTGGTGCGGGGCGCCAAGGCGCATCAGACCGGTGCGATCAATTCTCAGGAGATGATCGTTATGCCGACGATCTCCATGGGGCCGGATGACAGGGACTATGCGGTATCTTTTGCGGTACCTACGGATGCGGAGGGCATTATCATGATCATCGGGCGTCAGTCCTGTGATACGAGAAAGCAGGAAGGCACGGAGCTGGATGTGGGCAACAGCGAATTTGGCGGCGTGGAGGCGCTGGTTGTTTTCAACGACGTGTTTGTGCCGAACGACAGGATATTCTTAAACGGGGAAGTGGAATTTGCGGGAATGCTGGTGGAGCGTTTTGCAGGCTACCACAGACAGAGCTACGGCGGATGTAAAGTCGGCGTGGGCGATGTGCTGATCGGGGCGGCAGCGCTGGCGGCGGATTATAACGGATGCGCGAAAGCTTCCCATATCAAAGATAAACTGATCGAGATGATGCACCTGAACGAGACACTGTACTGCTGCGGCATTGCATGTTCCGCGGAAGGGGCGCCGACGGAATCGGGAAACTATATCATCGATCTGCTGCTGGCAAACGTATGTAAACAGAATGTGACGAGATTCCCCTATGAGATCGCAAGGCTGGCGGAGGACATTGCCGGCGGTATCGTTGTGACGGCTCCGGCGGAAGCGGATTTCCGCGATCCGGTGGTAGGTCCGTATGTGGAAAAATACCTGAAGGGCGCGAAGGGCGTTTCCGTGGAAAACCGTCTGAGAGTATTGAGGCTGATCGAGAACCTGTGTCTCGGCACAGCGGCGGTAGGCTACAGGACAGAATCGCTTCACGGCGCGGGAAGCCCGCAGGCGCAGAGGATCATGATCTCCCGTCAGGGCAACCTTCCGATGAAGAAGGAACTGGCGAAGAAGATCGCCAAGATCAAAGAGTGACGGTATGGAGGAAAAAGGCATGAAGTGGCAGGAAATATATGAGCAGCGGAAAATGGCTGTGGAAGAAGCCATAAAACTGATCCATTCGGGAGACCGTGTGATGATCGCCCATGCAGTCGGCGTACCTCTCGCCATCACCGATGTGATGGTGGAACATAAAGAAGGTTATCAGGATGTGGAGATCGTCCAGATGGTGTCCATGGGCAACGCGAAATTCTGTGAGCCCGGGACGGAAGGGCATTTCAGATTGAATTCCCTGTTTCTGGGCGCTCACTCCAAACCGGCGGTAAAGGAGGGAAGGGGAGATTTTACCCCCTGCTGTTTCAGCGAGATACCGGGGCTTTTGGATGAGATCATGCCGGTGGATGTGGCGATCATTCAGGTTTCCCCGCCGGATAAGCACGGGTTTGTGAGCTGCGGCGTGTCCGTGGACTATACGCTCCCGTCAGCGCAGAAGGCAAAAAGGGTCATCGCGCAGGTCAACAGGGAAATGCCGAGAACCTGGGGAGACACCTGTCTGCATGTGTCGGAGATCGACAGTTTTGTGGAGATAGACCATCCGGTACTGGAGCTCCCGCTTCCCCGCATCGGGGAGGTGGAGCGCGCCATCGGGGAGAACTGCGCGAAATTGATCAGGGACGGCGATACGCTTCAGCTCG
Organism: uncultured bacterium; assembly: GCA_947647735.1. GTDB lineage: Bacteria > Bacillota > Clostridia > Lachnospirales > Lachnospiraceae > 1XD8-76. The sequence continues at coordinate 70,615 of CANSLJ010000012.1, forward strand.
GCATCGGCGCGATCCCGGACGCTGTGCTCCTGTTTTTAAAGGACAAGAAGGATCTGGGCATCCATTCGGAGATGATCTCGGACGGCGTGGTGGAACTGATCGAGAGCGGCGTGATCACGAACAAAAAGAAAACGCTCCATCCGGGAAAGGTGGTGGTTTCCTTCCTGATGGGAACAAAGCGACTGTACGATTTTGCGGACGATAACCCGATGATAGCGATGTATCCGGTGGACTATGTGAACGATCCGAACGTGGTGGGACAAAACGACAATCTGGTCTCCATCAATTCTTGTGTACAGGTGGATTTCATGGGGCAGGTGGCCTCCGAGAGCGTGGGGACAACACAGATCAGCGGCATCGGCGGACAGATCGATTTCGTGAGAGGCGCAAGGTTAAGCAGGGGCGGGCGTTCGATCATCGCCATAGGTTCCACGGCGGGGAAAGGAAAGATTTCCAAGATCGTACCGTTTTTAGATGAGGGAGCCGCTGTCACGACATCGAGGACAGATGTGGACTATATCGTGACAGAGTACGGCATTGCCCATCTGAGAGGAAAGACGCTGAAAGAGCGGGCGAGGGCGCTGATCGGTATAGCGCATCCGGATTTCAGGGAAGAGCTGATCCGTGCGTTTGAGGATCGGTTTCACTGTAAGTTTTGAGTTCAAAGGATCGGAGGGCGGCATGAGCAAAGAAATGCAGACCATAGAAGATATTCTTGACCGGTATATCCGGCCGAAGCTGAGCGGGCACGGCGGGAATATAGAGACGGACGGGATCAGGGAAGGCGTTTTGTATGTGAAGCTGAAAGGACATTGCAGCGGCTGCCCTTCTGCAAAATATACGATCGAGAGCCTGGTGAAGGAAGAGGTTTTAAAGCATACCGGCCTGGTGAAAGATGTACGGCTTTCGGAGGAAGTAAGTCAGGAGCTTTACGATTTCGCAAAAAAGATCCTGTCGGAAAGAAGGATAAATGCCTATGCTGATCGGCGTTAAATACTGCGGCGGGTGTAATCCCTTTTATGACAGGAAGGCGGAGGTGGACAGGCTGGAGAGAAGTGTGAAGGGCGTCCGCTTCGAGCCGGTGAAGAGCGGCGGGAGATATGATAAGGTGCTGCTGGTCTGCGGATGTCAGAGAGCGTGCATACGGAAATATTCTATTTCCGAGAAATATTCTATTTCCGGGAAACAGATTGTTTCCGGTAAATATGCCTCCCCGCAGACAGGGGCGGAGGCGTATCTTCTGAAAAGCAGAGAGGATTTCGACAGGATACAGGATTTATTAAAGGAAGAAGAAAAGAAGCAGTAGAAGAACAGAAGTAAGCGGGAAAGGGGGATACATATATGACAGCGGTGTCAGGATTGGGCGTGATAGCGGCACTTTGTATGATGACATATCTGATATTCAAAAAGGTATCCCCTTTGCTGGCGGGGCCTGCGGCGGTCGTTATCGTCTGCCTGAGCAGCCGCCTGTCGGTATTTGATGCGTTGACAGACACCTATTTAAGAGGAGTGGCGGATTTCTTTGTGTCCTATTTTCCGGTTTTTTTGCTGGGGAATGTGTTCGGGAGTATTTACGAGATGAGCGGCAGTGCCGTCAGGATCGGCCAGATCATATGCAGGATCTTTGGCGCGAAGAAGGAACGCAATTGTATGATCGCCTGCCTCGTCTGTGCGGCGCTTTTGAGTTACGGCGGAATAAACAGTTTTGTCATTATATTTGCGGTATATCCAATTTCCTTCCAACTATTCCGGGAAGCGGATATACCGGTGAAATTGCTTCCCGGAATCATCTGCGGCGGAATGTGGACCTTTGCTATGACAGGTCCCTTCACCCCGCAGATCCCCAACATATTATCCATGGAAAATCTGGGGACAACGTCCTATGCGGGACTCTTTCCCGGATTGTGTGCCAGTGTCTGTATGGCGGTTATGATCGTGGCATATATGACCCGCGAGGCGAAAAAATGCAAACGGGAGGGACAGGGATTCGAGGGCGGCAGAACGGAGGCGGGGTTTCCTGCGGCCGGAGGTGTCTGCAGGGAGGAAGAAAACGGAGAGGGATACCCTTCTGCGTTTGCGGGATTTTTTCCGCTGATACTGGTCGTTCTGGGGTTTAATCTGACAGATTTCGGGATTCTGGTGTGGCTTTGCATCGGAATTCTGGCAGCGATCCTTCTGCAGTTTCGCTGTCTCGATAAAAAGAGTATGATGCAGCGGATAAATCAGGCGGCGGCGCAGGCGCTCACGATCAATATGAACACGGCGGCTGTGGTGGGATTCGGCAGCGTGACAGGATTGACATTGTTTTACCGGGCTTTGATAAGAGGACTGTCTCAGGCGCAGGTAAACCCGTATATCATGGCGGTGATCGGTTCCAATCTGTGCGTATGCATTCTGGGCTCTTCCTCCGGCGGGATGGCGCTCATGTACACATCTCTGAGGGATGTATTTCTGCATTACGGTGTAAACGGATACAATATGGGGTATATTCACAGGCTGGCGGCCATGGGCGGGGGATGTCTTGACAGTATGCCGTGGAACGGTTCGATCATCTCGATCTTTGCGATCTGCGGTACGACGCATAAGGAATCCTACAAATATAATTTTATAACCTGCGGGCTTATACCGCTGCTCTGTACCATAGGGATCGCGCTTCCGCTCTGCATGTTGACGGGATGAGCGGACGGGAACTCATATGGGTGTAAGGAGAAAAGGTATGTGTGGGGAATCTGCCGGATCACAGAGCAGGGAAAACCGGCGGGACGGAAGGGACAGAGTGAGGAAGATGAGACAGAGAGTGATCACCGGGCGTGAGGCGGCGGCACTGATCCCGGATAAGAGCACAGTAGCCCTCTCCGGTTTTATCGGATTCGGACTGGCGGAGGAGGTGCTGTGCGCTATGGAGGAGGCTTTTCTGGAGACAGGGCATCCGCGGGGCCTAAACCTGATCTCCGTGGCAGGACTGGGAGGGGATGGAAAAAGCAGGGGTTTTAACCATTTTGGACACCCCGGTATGGTCGGAAGGCTGTATGCATCCAATCTGAGCAAAGCCGATAAACTGGCGTATCTGGTACATAAAAATGAATTTCCGGCCTATCTGCTGCCGCAGGGGGTCCTCGCACAGCAGTTTCGGGCTATTGCGGGAAAAAAGCCCGGCGTGGTCAGCAGGGTGGGACTTCATACATTTGTGGATCCGCGGGTGGAGGGTGCCAGGGCAAACAGGGCTGCACGTGATGCCGGCGATGAGGTTGTGGAATTGATAGAGCTGCACGGCGAGGAGTATCTGTTTTATCCGGCTTTTCCGGTGGATGTGGCGGTGATAAAGGGGACTCTCTGTGATGAACAGGGAAACCTTGCCTGTGGAAAGGAAGCCTTGAGGCTGGAACAGTTTGAGATGGCGGCGGCCGCAAAGAGCAGCGGCGGACTGGTGATCGCGCAGGTGGAGAGGATCGTAAAAAACGGGGAGATCCATCCGAAACAGGTGGAAGTTCCCGGCTCCCTGATCGATTTTTTTGTGATCGGACAGGGGGAGAACAGGAGACAGCAGTTTGCGATAGAAAGCCCCTATGAGCCTTCCTGGGCAGGCAACGCGAGGACGGCGCCGGAGGGGATCCCTCCTATGGAAATGGGAATCCGCAAGGTCATTGCGAGAAGGGCGGCAAGGGAGATACGGGACGGAGATTTTGTCAATCTGGGGATTGGCATACCGGACGGGATATCCCGGGTGTTACAGGAGGAGGGAAGGATCGAAAAGGTGACGTTGTCGGTGGAGTCCGGCGTGATCGGAGGCGTGCCAGCAGGAGGGCTTGCCACAGGAGCCGCCTATAATCCGGAGGCAATACTGACACAGAGCGACATGTTTGCGCTTTATGACGGAGGAAAGATAGATTTCGCCTGTCTCGGCGGGGCACAGTTTGATCCCTGCGGGAATGTGAATGTTTCCAGATTTAACGGGAAGGTGACAGGGCCGGGAGGGTTTATCAATATCACGCAGAACGCGAAAAAAGTGTGTTTTGCGGGGAGTTTTACGGCGGGGGATCCCCGGATCAGGATCCGTGATGGAAAACTGATCATTGAAAAAGAGGGAACGATCAAAAAATTCTGCAGAGAGGTGGAGCAGATCACATTCTCCGGTAGATACGCTATGGAGCAGGCGCATCAGAAGGTGGTGATCGTGACGGAGCGGGCTGTCCTTCGGCTGACGCCAAAAGGTCTTGTCCTGACGGAGATCGCGCCGGGGATCGACCTGCAGAAAGATATACTGGAACAGATGGAATTTAGTCCGATCGTAGCAGAGCCGCTGCAATGTATGGACAGGGCATTGTTTTTATGATGTCGGACTGGATGAGCAACACGATCATAAAAAGATGAATGGAAGGAAAGGAGGGAACCGGAATATGGAACAACAGCAGGTATTGCTGGAGATAAAAAATTTAACAAAGGTTTTTCCGGGGGTTGTTGCGGTCGATCATGTGAGCTTCGACATAAGACGGGGAGAGGTGCATGTGCTGATCGGCGAAAATGGAGCGGGGAAATCCACTCTTGTGAAGATGCTTGCCGGTATTAACGGAATCGATGAAGGGGAATTGATCTTTGACGGGGAGCGGTTTAAACCGGCGGATGTTCTGGATGCGCAGAATCACGGGATAAACATGGTGCATCAGGAACTCAGCCTGATGCCGAACAGAACGGTTGCCCAGAATATTTTTGTCGGAAGGGAACCGGTAAAGGAAAAGGGGCTCAAATGGGTTGACCTGAAAAAAATGAATGAGGAAAGCCAGAAACTGCTGGACGGGCTGGGCGTCGGTGAGAATATCAGGGCTGACGCATGGGTGAAAGATCTGAGTATCGCCCTGCAGCAGATGGTGGAGGTGGCGAAAGCCACATCGACGGAGAATAAGCTGCTTATTCTGGATGAGCCCACATCAAGCCTGACGACGCCGGAGATCAAAGCGCTGTTTGAGATCATTCAGCGCCTGAAGGAGAGAGGACTGGGGATCATTTATATCTCCCACCGTATGAATGAGATATTTGAGGTGGGCGACAGGATCACGGTCATGCGGGACGGTAAATATGTCGGTACCCGGGAGGTGAAGAACACAAATGTTGATGAAGTCATCAATATGATGATCGGGCGTAACATCGGGCAGTTGTTCGACAGAAAGTGGAATAAGCCCGGGAAGGTGCTTTTAGAGACAAAGGGGCTGACAGGACTGCGCTTCAGAAATGTAAATCTAAAGGTACATGCCGGGGAGATCGTCGGTGTCGCAGGCCTGGTAGGCGCGGGCAGAACAGAGGTGGCGAAGGCAATCTTCGGGTTTGATCCGATCGAGGGCGGACAGTTATTCCGCGAGGGCGAGGAAGTATCGCTGAAGGGATATACGCCGAAGAAAGCGATCGAAAAGGGAATAGCATATCTTTCGGAGGACCGTAAACAGGAAGGGCTGTTTCTGGATTTTACGATCTCCGACAATATCGTCCCGGTCATGCTGTCGAAGCTGTTTCCCAACGGATTTGTCAACAACAGGAAGAAAGTGCAGGTTGCGGATGAGTATATTAAGAAGCTTTCCGTTGCCACTACGGATTCTGAAAAGATAGTCGGGAGCCTCTCGGGCGGTAATCAGCAGAAGGTTGCTCTCGCAAAATGGCTTCTGACGAAAGCGGATCTGTTTATTTTTGACGAACCGACAAGAGGCATCGATATCGGCGCCAAAGCCGAGATATATTCTCTGATGGATGAACTGGTGAGGGAAGGAGCTGGCATACTGATGATCTCCTCGGAGATGACGGAAGTGTGCGGCGTTTCAGACAGAATATATGCGATGCATGACGGCGAGATTTCGGGAGAACTGATCCGGGGAAAAGATGAATTTTCAGAGGACAATGTTTTATCCATTATGTTGAAAAAGAGAGGGAGCCATGAATAAAGTAAAGAATTTTTTGAAAGGAATTTCCGGTTCCAGCTGGGCAGGGATCGCATTGATCATATTTTTTGCCGTTGCGATCGACAATTATCTTGGAAGCAGGAACCTGATGAATATTCTCAGAAGTACTTCGGCGCTCGTGGTGGTGTCGGTCGGCATGACGATGGCGATACTGCTCGGTGAGATCGATATGTCGGTGGGCGGTGTGATCACGATCTCGGCGACACTGGCAGGAATGTATATGCAGGCGGCCGGGACGGTGACGGTGGGTACCGTTGTGATCGCAGTGATCATCTGCTGTCTCGTCGGACTGGCGTTCGGCCTGTTTAACGGTTTTATGATCGGTATTAAAAAGTTTAATTTCTGGCTGGTGACGTTCGGAAGCATGAGCATATCCTTCGGCCTGGCAAAGGGCGTCACAAACGGCGGTGTGATCAGCGGATTTGACAAGAAATTTCAGTGGATCAGCACCGGCCGTGTACTCGGGATCAGCACATGCATCATATGGGCGGTGATCATCTGCATCATATCGGTGCTGATACTGTACAAGACAAGGTTCGGACTCCATATCTATGCGATCGGGGATTCCGAGGTCTGTGCGGCGAATTCCGGCATCAATGTGAGAAAAACGAGATTCTGGGTCTATGCGTTGTCCGGGCTGACGGCAGGGCTGGCGGCGGTTCTCCTTCTGGCAAGAACGAATTCCGCGGGGGCTACGATCGGTGAGGGATATGAGTTCAGCGCCATTGCGGCGGTTGTGATAGGCGGCACGGCGATGGAAGGCGGAAAAGGCGGCTTTAAGGGAACCATTTTCGGAGCCATTTTCATCTCGGCTATGAAAAACGGCCTGCAGCTGATCGGCCTTAGCAATTACTGGCAGCAGGTACTACTTGGCGTCGTGATCATCGCCATCATTCTGTACGATGTCATAAATGCCAGAGTACGTTTCAAGAAGAGTCTGAGGAGGGTTTACAGTGAAGGCTGAAAAGTTGAATTTGAAGTTGCTTTTTATTAAGGGGTCGCGTGTTGTTGTCCTGCTCGTGTTATTTATTGTATTTTCCGTATTTACTGAAAATTTCTTCCGGTTTGACAACTGGAGCAACATCGGGAATATCCTGCTGCAGGAGGCGCCCTTTTACATGATGCTTGCGCTCGCCATGGTGATTCCCATGATCGTGGGCGGCCTGGATCTGTCCGTGGGATCGAATATTTCCTTATCCTCGTTTGTGTGCGCCATGGTGATCCGGGAGACAGAAAATCCGCTGCTTGCCATCATAGCGGGGCTTATGGTCGGCTGTCTGATCGGCACGCTGAACGGATATATGATCGCAAAGATCGGTGTGCCTCCTTTCGTGGCCACCTACTCCATGGACTGGATAGCCAAGGGAGCGGTGCTGGTCATCTCGAAGGGCGGCCAGATAACAGGATTTAACTCGTTCCGCGCGATCTTTAATTCCTGGCGGGGTACTTACCTGCTGATATCGCTGGTGTTTATGGTGCTGGCATGGATATTATACACAAAAACAGTTTTCGGAAAGAGAACATACTGTGTGGGATGTAATGCCGAGGCGGCGAGGATCTCGGGCATGAAATCCGCACAGATCAGGATTCTGGCCTATCTGGCAAGCGGGTTTGTGGCGGCGATGACAGGTATGATGTACATTTCCAAGCTGGGAGCGGCGGAACCCACACTGGGCGGCGCATTTACGATGGAGGCGATCGCGGCGGCCCTGATCGGCGGTGCTTCCTTTGTCGGAGCAAAAAGTAAAATATCCAACGCGCTGGTCGGCGGCCTGATCATCGTCGTTTTAAACAACGGCCTGATCCATATCGGCGTACCGGGGGTATGGCAGGATTGCGCGCAGGGCGTCATCATCATAGCGGCAATTTTACTGGAACGTTTACTGGAAAAAATGCAGACGGAGAGATCTTGAGTATCATCCGGTATCAATGGATTATCATATATCGTGTATGATATAAAAATATATTAAAAAAGTGGAGGAAAAGAAATGAAGAAAAAATTGTTGGGAGTACTTTTAACAGCAGTGGTGACCACATCGCTTCTGGCAGGCTGCGGAAGTTCCGAGGAACCGGCGGCACCTGCGGCGCAGGAGGAGCCTGAGAATGTCGAGGAGGCTGAGGAAGAGACAGAGGCTGCCGGGGAGGTAGCGGAGCCGGAAGAGGCGACTGAGGAAGCCGCAACTTCCGAGGGCATCGATACATCCGAAAACTATCTGGAGGGGAAGAAGATCGTCGTACTGCTCAAGAGCTATACCCATATGTTCTGGGTGGAAGCGGCCAACGAGGCGGAGATGCTGGCGGATCAGTACGGCTGTGAGGTTGAGATCCTTGCGCCGACCGTTGCGAACAGCAATGAGGAGCAGATCGAGCTTTTGGAGAATTCTCTTGTAAGCCCTCCGGATCTTTATATCATTGTTCCGGCAGACTCACAGGGTATTGCTCCGGCTATCGCGGAGATCAACAATGAGGGTATCCCCATTGTCAATGTGAATACACAGATCACAGACGAGAGCGTTTCCTATGATTCCTATGTAAGCGCAAACCAGTATGATCTTGGTTACACAACGGTTTCCACGGCGATCGAAAAACTCGGTGAGGAAGGAAAAGCGATCGTGATCTTCGGAAAACCCGGCGCTCAGACATATATGGAGCGTGATGAAGGCGCATCAGCGGCATTTGCGGAGCATGCAGGATGGGAAGTGCTGGACAACCAGGTGGCAAACGGCGACAGAAACGAAGCTATGACAGTTATGCAGACACTGATGACAAAGTATTCCGACATCGACCTTGTGTACGCGGAGGACGGCGAGATGGCACTGGGCGCGGCGGAAGCGATCAAGGCGGCCGGCAAGGAAGGCGAGATCAAGGTAGTGGGCGATAACAGTTCCGTGGAGATCTGTGACGCGATCAAATCAGGCGCCCTCTATATGGTTTATGATGATGCGGCATGGTCACAGATGGAAACAGGATTTAAGGTGGCGAATCTGGTACTTGGCGGACAGTCAGTGGAAGATACTTATTATTCACCGATCTATCTGGTGGATTCTGATAATGTTGAGGAATATTCAAAACGTTACGATGAATAGGACGGATGAGGAGAGGGGAGCGGCAAGCCGCTCCCCTTTTCCGCATAAAAATAAAAAGTCTGCTTTTTTATCGGAGGGATAAGAGATATAATAGAGATGGCAGAGAAGGAGATGGAAGATCATGGGAAATATATTGCTGCAATCATGTATCCTGATCATTATCATGGTGTTGGGGTACGTTGTAAAAAAGGCAGGACTGTTTGGTAAGGAGGATTACCGGATCGTGACCAGAATGGTAATGTATTTTACGCTGCCCTGTACGATCATCACAAATTTTTCAAAATTTGAGTGGGAGAATACATTGTTTCTGATACCTCTTCTGGGGATAGGCATCAATGTCCTGATGCAGATCTGCGCTTATCTTTTCTGTAAAAAGGGCAGCGATGATAAAAAGATCTTTTATATGCTCAATCTCCCCGGTTTCAGTATGGGAACCTTTGCGCTGCCGTTCATACAGAATTCCCTTGGAACGGAGGGCGTGGTGGCAGCCTGTATGTTTGATGCGGGCGGTACGATCATGCCCTCCGGCGCAAGCTATGTCTGCACCAGCGCTATCTTGAATGAGCGGAGACAGGCGGAGAAGGTGAACGCCGCCTTCGTGATAAAGAGAATGCTCACATCGCCGCCCTTTTTGACCTACCTGGTCATGATTCCGCTGAAGGTATGCGATATATCGCTGCCCTCCTTTCTGCTGTCGTTTGCGGGAAAGGTCAGCGATGCGAACGCGTTTTTGTGCATGGTGATGATCGGGATGATGTTCGAGATGAAATTCCAGAAGGATCAGTTAAAAAATGTGGTGAAACTACTGACGGCGAGGCTTGTATTTTCCACGCTGGCGGCGCTTGTTATTTTGTCATGCAGTTTCGGGACGGAGAGCCTGCGCAAGGCGCTTGCCATTGTGCTGTTTTCGCCGATCGCGGCGCTTAGCCTGATCTTTACGGATAAGATAAAAGGGGATACGGAGCTGGCGGGATTTGTGAACTCGCTTTCTATCATTTTGAGTATGGTCGTGATGACGGTTTTGATGATGGTGCTGGTGTGACCAAAAAGGAATTGACAGGAAAAATCTGAATTAACTGACAGATATTTAACAGGAAAGGGATACGGATTTATGGAAATACAATATTTCACAACAATGGAAGAGGCGTTATCCGAACTTTTCGGAAACGGCGTTGCCATTGCAGAGACAGAGCGTATTTTCGGCGGGGATATCAATGAATCCTATGCCCTGACGCTGTCTAACGGGCATTCTGTTTTTATGAAGGCAAACGCAGGAAAAGGCGCGTCATTTTTCAGGGCAGAGGCGGCAGGTCTGAGCGCTGTTGCACAGACAGGGGCGATCGGTACGCCAAAGATTCTCGGCTATGGGGAAAACGCGGGCAGGTTCGGGAAATTTTTTCTGCTGTTAGAGTTTGTTTATGGCGGGAGACGGATATCGGATTACTGGGAGACATTGGGACGTCAGCTTGCCGGTATGCATAGGGCAGAAACCGCAGATTACGTGAAAGGCGGAAGATATGGTTTCTATTGTGACAATTACATCGGTGAAGGAAGCCAGATCAATACACCCTGTGGAAGCTGGATAGAATTTTTTCGGGACTGTCGTCTTGCGCCGCAGTTTCAGCGTGCCGCCGGCTATTTCGGTAAAACGGACACGCGGAAGATCACGCATCTGATGGATCATCTGGATACGTTTCTGACTGAGCCGGAGTATCCCTCGCTGTTGCATGGCGATCTGTGGGCAGGAAATGTGATGACGGGAGATGACGGCAGGGCATGGCTGATCGATCCGGCGGTTTATGTCGGACATGCCGAGGCGGATATTGCCATGACAGAACTCTTCGGCGGATTTCCGGCGGCATTTTATGATGCCTACAGGGAGGCTGGAATGCTGCCGCCGGATTATAAAGACCGCCGTGACCTGTATAATCTGTATCACCTTCTGAATCATCTGAATATGTTCGGAGGCGGTTATCTGGCTTCGGTGAAGCGGATATTAGAGAGATATGCGCAATGAAACAATATTTGAGACGTCAGAAAAGGCATCTCAAATGAGGTATTAAGTATTACAGATATCTTTCAGAAACATCCGATGGATCCTTCGGTCAGAGTCCAGTTCGGGATGAAAAGATATAGCCAGTTGGTTCTGATAGCGCACGCCGACGATATTGCCGTCCACCTTTGCCAGGATTTCCACGTCTTTCCGCACGGATTCGATATAAGGCGCGCGGATGAAGGTCATGGGCACGGCGGATAAGGAGCCGAAATCCTGTACGGCGTGAAAACTCCCGAGCTGCCTGCCGTAGGCATTTCTTCTGACCGTAACAGGCAGCGTCTGAAACCAGGCGCGCTCATCATTACAGCTTTTTTCCGCAAGCAGTATCAGCCCGGCACAGGTGGCAAGAACGGGTAGTCCGCCCCGGATCTTCTCCTGCAGCGGTTCAAACATCCCCAGTTCTTTTAGTAGCTTTCCCTGAGCGGTACTTTCGCCGCCGGGCAGGATCAGTCCGTCGAAGGAATCTGACAGGTCTTCTTTTTTCCGAAGTTCCATATAGTCCGCTCCCAGTTCCGTCAGGATCATTTCATGTTCATAAAAAGCGCCCTGCAGCGCAAGTACCGCGATTTTCATAGGGATCGTTATTCCTTTCGTCATTTCGGTTCTGCGGGATCATTTGCCCCGTTCCGCCATTAAAAGCTGAATCTCCTGCTCGTTGATGCCGACCATCGCTTCCCCCAGATCTTCTGATAAAGATGCGATCAGTTTTGCGTCCGTATAGTTGGTGACTGCCTGCACGATGGCGGATGCTCTCTTAGCCGGATCGCCGGATTTGAAGATGCCGGAACCCACGAAGACACCCTCCGCACCGAGCTGCATCATCAGCGCGGCATCCGCCGGCGTTGCAACGCCGCCTGCCGCAAAGTTGACGACAGGGAGTTTTCCGTTTTCATGGACATACTTCACAAGCTCATAGGGCACCCGGAGCTCTTTTGCCTCCTCGTAGAGTTCATCCTCCCGCATGGATGTAACTTTGGCGATCTCCTGGTTCATTTTTCGCATATGGCGGACTGCCTGTACCACATCGCCGGTGCCGGGCTCACCCTTTGTGCGGATCATAGACGCCCCCTCGCTGATCCGGCGAAGCGCCTCACCGAGATCTCTGGCACCGCAGACAAAGGGCACTTTAAACTTTGTTTTATCGATATGATAGACATCATCCGCCGGGGAGAGCACCTCGCTCTCATCGATATAGTCGATCTCGATGGCCTCTAAAAGCTGTGCCTCCACAAAATGCCCGATCCGGCATTTCGCCATAACAGGAATGGAAACAGCCTCCTGAATGCCCCGGATCATCTTCGGATCGCTCATCCGGGAAACCCCGCCCGCGGCCCTGATATCCGCCGGGATCCTCTCTAACGCCATCACCGCGCAGGCTCCCGCCGCCTCCGCGATCCTCGCCTGCTCCGGCGTCGTAACATCCATAATAACCCCGCCTTTCAACATCTGGGCAAGCTGCTTGTTTAACTGGTATCTTTCTTCTGACATGGTTAGTCCTCCTCTCACCACTTGCAAATCTCATCATCCCTTAGTATAATAAAATCTGACCATATTTAAATACCCACTTTAAAGAAAATCAAAAAGGTCAGTCTGGAGAAAAATTACAAGATGCTCACCTACTCTTTCGAGGCAGCAAGGTCAGAACCCTTATACCAGCATTTATACCAATGTATCAAAAACGACATCATGCAGGGCGTTTTATCCCCGAACGAGAAGCTGCCCTCCAAGCGCAGTTTTGCGAAAAATCTGGGCGTAAGCACGATCACGGTGGAGAATGCCTACGCGCAATTGGCAGCGGAAGGCTATGTTTATTCCCTGCCGAAAAAAGGATTTTTTGTGACAGATATCAGAAATGATCTGTCAAGAGAAAAGGAAAAGAACTGTAAAAGAGAAGAAAAAGAGCAGACAGAGCAGAAGAGATATCTGGCGGATTTCACCAGCAATCAGACCTGTTCGGAGCAGTTTCCTTTTTCCATCTGGGCAAAGCTGATGCGGGCGGTGCTGAAGGAGGAACGGGAGGGGTTGATGAAAAATGCCCCCTGTGCCGGTATCTTGCCGCTTCGGGAAGCCATTGCGGGACATCTGAAGGCTTTCAGGGGTATGGATGTGGAACCGGAACAGATCGTGATAGGAGCCGGAACAGAATATCTTTACGGGCTTCTGCTGCAGCTTCTGGGGATGGAAAAATGCTATGGAGTGGAAGATCCGGGCTACCATAAAATATATAAAGTATATAAGAGCCACCGGGTGCCCTGCAGTTATGTGGAGATGGACGGCGCGGGGGTGGTGGTCTCGTCACTGGAGGATGGCGGAGTGGATGTGGTACATATTTCTCCATCCCATCATTTCCCAACAGGTATTGTGATGCCGGTGAGCAGGCGCTATGAGCTTTTGGGCTGGGCGGCGAAAGCGGAGGGACGCTATATTATCGAGGATGATTATGACAGCGAGTTCCGCCTGACGGGAAAACCGGTCCCCTCTCTGCAGAGTATTGATGTGCAGGAAAAGGTGATCTATATGAACACCTTTACCAAGACTCTCTCCTCCACAGTGCGCGTCAGCTATATGGTGCTGCCGTCGCATCTGGCACAGCAGTTTAGGGGAACGCTTTCCTTTTATTCCTGCACGGTGTCCAATTTTGAACAGTATGTGCTTGCCCGTTTCATTCAGGAGGGTTATTTTGAAAGGCATATCAACCGCATGCGGAATTACTATCATGAGAAGAGAGACCTTCTGTTAAAACAGATAGCGGGCAGTCCGATAGCAGACTGCTGCGGGATATCGGAGGAGGATGCGGGACTGCATTTCCTGATGAAGGTCGATACGGATATTCCGGACGAGGAGATCTGCAGGGAACTGGATCGGGAGGGCGTGCGGATCTCTTCCGTGGCGCAGTATTATGTAAATCCGCCGGAGAAGAAGGAGCATGTGTTTGTGATGAATTACTCATCCTTGGAGGAGGAAAACCTGAAGAAGGTAATGGCGGTTTTTGAGCGTGTTTTTGCCAGAAAAAGGAAAAAGCAGTAACATTATAAAGAAATGCTTCTGAAATACACGAAAGAAAGATATGTTCTTTTTAAGAATTATATGATATTATATAGAAGCGGGAAGAACAGCGTATCACGAAGGGAATGAACTATGGCTTCAAAGCGGCATAAACGAAAAGTCGGTTATACGATCATGATCGTGTCCGATTCCGTTGAGAAAAATCAGAAAAAATTCCATATCAATACCGGCATTCTTTCCATCGTGGCTTTTGTGCTTCTGGTCGTGGTGGTCTGTTATGCGGAATATACAACGATCCTGATGCATGGGGCGACAGAGCGGAGCGAGGTCTACGCGGGCCAGATAGCGGAATTACAGAAGGATAACGAACAGCTCCTGAAGGATAAGGAAGAACTGGAGAAACAGGTTGCAAATCTGAACCAGACGCTGAGTCAGAAGGAGACTCAGGTGCAGAAACAGGAGGAAACGCTCCAGACTACTGCCGAGGAGGAAAAAATGCCGAGAGGCTTTCCTGTCAGCGGCGCGGCACAGATCAAAGAGGCAGGCGGGGAGGAAACCGCCGGGCTGCAGCCGAACGAGGACTGGAAGGAAGTGATCTTCACCGCCGCACCCGGGACCAATGTGATCGCCTCCGGCGCGGGTACGGTCGCAGGAGTGGCGGCAGAGGGCGATGAGCCTGCCGGCATCAGCATCGACCACGGCAATGGTTATGTCAGCAACTACCGCAATGCCGGAACACCGAAGGTTGCGGCGGGCGATGAGGTGGAACAGGGAGCGGTATTGTTTGAAATAGAAGAGAATAATGTGGAAATCGGTTACAGCATCAGCAGAGAGAATGAGTTTCTGGAGCCGATGGAAATAATAGAAATCAAAGGATAAGGAGAGGAAGACAGTGTTAAAGAAATCAACAGAACAGACAACTGCAAGGATCAACAGTATCATAGGCTCGGATATGGTTGTGGAAGGCAATATTCGAGCGAAGGAAACGGTGCGTGTGGAAGGAAGCGTGACCGGGAATGTGGAGACGGAAGGTGCCCTGATCATCAGCGCCACCGGCAAGGTGAAAGGGAATATAAAGGGCAGCAGCATTGTGGTAGGCGGCGTGCTGGAGGGCGACCTTTCCTCTTCCGGAAAGACTGAAGTGATCTCCACCGGCAAAGTGATCGGCAATATGCATACGAAGAGCCTGATCGTGGATGAGAACGCGGTATTCCAGGGACAGTGTATCATGAATACGAATGATGTACCGGTGCTGCCGGAGGTGGAAGACATCATGCAGATCGAGGACAAGAAGAAAAAATAGAATCATGGCAAGAAGTGATAAAAAGCAGTGAGTTTCTGGAAGGGATCACTGCTTTTTATTTCTGTCCAGAAAAACATTTCCTTATGTGTTGACAAACAGGAGAAGAGATGATAAGCTGAAAACACAAAAAGGTATTATATGTGAATACCAATTATAGAAGACAAAAATCAGGCAGATTGGTGTGATATAAGGAGCGGTGGAATAGATCGAGAAGGCAGGAGTGAGGGAATATGAATATTCGGGTTTTTCAGAAGGGGTTTAATTATTCTCAGGATGGGACAGGAAATCGGCTGATACTGCATCTTCAGGGGTGCAATATGCACTGTCCCTGGTGTTCGAATCCGGAGGGGATGCCGATGGACGGGGTGATCCTGACGGAGAAGGAGTGGCTGAATGAGAGCTGTTGTCCGAAGGGGGCTGTCAAGGATGGGGAACTGGACCGGCAGGTATGTGATCTGTGTGAGGAGAAATCCTGTATCAGGAACCGGAGGCAGAAGGGGATCCGGCTTTCCTGTCAGGAGTATTCCGTGGAGGAACTGGTGCGGGAATGTGAGGCGGCAAAGCCCATGTTTTTTGACGGAGGCGGCGTTACGCTGACCGGCGGTGAGATCAGCATGCAGTTTGAGGCGGTTAAGGAGCTGTTGCGGAAGCTGGGGGATAAGGGGATTCACCGGGCGATCGAGTGCAACGGCAGCCATCCGCGGATGGAGGAGCTGATCCCGTATGTGGATCAGTGGATCATGGATGTGAAGCATTATGATGAGGAAAAGCACAGGGAATGGATCGGCGTTTCCAATCAGTGGACGGTGAGGAATCTGGAGAGGGTATCTGAGCTGCATGGTGATGTATTGATCCGCGTTCCGCTGATTCCCGGATTTAATGACAGCAGGGAGGATGCGGAAGGGTTTGCGGGACTGTTTAAGGAAAAGATTCGCGGAGAGCATACCAGGGTGGAGTTTCTCATTTACCATGAGTATGGAAAGGGGAAGTGGGAACAGTGCGGCTGGGAATACCGGATGAAACCGGGGAGGATAGCGCCGGGAGTACAGGAATTGTTTGAAAATACCCTGAAAGAAAACGGCATAGCCTGCGTGAGAACATGAAGAAGCCAATGATTGGTATGAGAACATAGAAAGAGCGTATTCATAAAAAGAAAGAGAGGAAAGAAAATGAGAATTGAAGAGATTTATTCAGCCGGGGAGTTGACAGATCTGGCGAAATCCCGTTTCCAGGAGGAGAGAGCGATCGATCATCTGGAAGGGTGGTTTCTGGCAAGGGAGATCGCAATGGAATGCGATGAGAAGTTTAAGGATGATCCGGACAGCATCCGTATCGGGAAGACACTGGTGGAAGTGATGAAAAAAATCCCGCTGACATTGGGGGATTACCATGTATTTGCGGGAACACAGGACGACGCTTTCGCCCGTTCCTACGCCCTGATCAATCCGGCATTTCAGGTAAGTTCTTTCAGCGGATACTGTGATCCGGTGGCGGTATTCGGCGATATCGATCCGATCGGCGATATAACAAAAGAGCGTATTGACCATGTGAAAGAGTATTATTCCAAAAATGATTTTGCAAAGGTATTGACGGCAGCCTATGCACCGGCGGAGAAATATACGGAGGAAGCGGTTTTCTTCCTGGAGCAGGTGACCGGACACGTGATCCCTGACGCAAGAGGGTATCTGGCAAAGGGCGCGCTGGGGATCAGAGAGGAGATCAGCAGGAAACAGGAAGAGACGCAGGATGCGGAGAAAAAAGAATATTATGAGGCAATGAAATACAGCGTTGACGCGCTGCTTGTTCTTGCGGACAGATACCGTCAGATGGCTCAGGAGAAGGCGGCACAGTCCGAGGGGAAGATGAAGGAGCGGTTTGCGCTGATGGCGGATACGCTGGCAAAGGTTCCGGCGGAGGGCGCATCAAACCTTTATGAGGCGATCCAGTCCTTCCTGCTTGTATGGCAGACCATGTGTCTGGAACAGACGCCGAATCCCTTTGCTTTTTCCGTGGGAAATGCAGACCGCATCTTTGAGCCCTACAGAAGCATGGAAGACACGGGCCGTGATATGACGGCGGCATTGTTTAAACATCTGCTGGTATTTTATAATGTGGCAGACAGGAGCTGGGCGATCTCCCAGAACCTGATCATCGGCGGAAGGGATCAGGCGGGGAACGATCTGACCAATGAAACTTCCTATGCTATGTTTGACGCTTATTTTGATATGAACCTTCCGCAGCCGATCTTATCTGTGAAGTTACATAAAAATACACCCGACAGGCTGTATGAGGAGATGGGAAGATTTTTCTTCACGCCGGGCGTGCTGACGCCGTCCCTGTTTAATGACGATGCCCTGTTCGAGGTATTAAAATCTCACGGCGTGGAGGAGGAGGATCTGCCGAGCTATTCTGTTGCGGGCTGCCAGGAGCCGTTGATCATGGGGAAAGACAATGGAAATACAACAAACAGCTGGCTGAATATGCCGAAAGTGCTGGAACTAGTGCTGCAGGGCGGAAAATCGGAGATCACCGGAAAGCAGATCGGAAAAACAGCGGAAGAACTGGGATATACGGATTCTCTGGAACTGCTGAAAAATATCAGAGAAGTTTTCTATAAAGAGCTGGATCATTATGTGGAGGAGATGACACAGGCGGCAAATAATGCGTCCAGGGCGATCGGGCTGTATCAGGTGCCTTTCCTGTCCTCCATGATGGGCGGCATTGACTCCGGCATCGATATGAGAAATACGGAAAAACAGGGAACAAAATATAACGGGAGCGGCTGTCTGATCCATGGTTCCAGCGTGGTGGCGGATTCCTTTATCGCCATTGATACACTGATAAAAGAGAGGCCGCAGGATGCGGACAGAATGCTGGAAGCGCTGAGGACAAATTTCGAGAACGATCCGGAAATGCACCAGTATCTGTTGGCATGTGATAAATTCGGAAACAATCTGGAAACGGTGGATAGAGAAGCGGCGGAAGTAGTGAGAAAAGCGGCGGATATCGTGGCTTCCAAGAAAAACTATCTGGGCAATCAGTTCAGGCCGGATTTTGCTACACCTTCCACTCATTTGATGTACGGTTACTGGGTCGGTGCGACGCCGGATGGAAGAAAAGCGAGAGAGATGCTTAACTACGGCGTGGACCCTTTGTTCGGAGATGCTTCTGGTGGTTTGGGTATGAGAATGCTTTCTAACAGGAACCTTCCGTTTGAGAAGATGGTGGGTGGCTGTGCGTCCCATTTCGGCATTGATCCTGGGTATTTTAAAGGAAAAACTGATGAGGAAAAGGGGCTGGAGTTCAAAACAAAAATCTTTACACCGTTGTTCTTTAACGGCTATGATAAAGAAGAAGTTTCGCCGTTTTATCTTTATGTGAATGTGACAACACCGGAAATGCTGCGTAAAGTACTGGCGAATCCGAAAAAATATGCACCCAGCGGAGTTTATATTGTGAGGATTCACGGGACTTTCGTGAATTTCCTTGATCTTTCCCCGGAAATTCAGGAGGATATCATCAAGCGTCTGGACCCGGCTTCTACCAGTCTGAGTGCTTAAGCAGTGAGAAAGGCGTAGGAAAATTGAACCTGTCGGAAGAAAATCTGTATAAAAAAGTAAAGAGCGATCTGTGCAGGAAGATATTTGAGGGTATTTATCAGGACGGCGATCTGATTCCTCCAGAGCGAAAGCTTTCGGAGGAACTGGGCGTCAGCCGGGTGACAACACGCAAGGCATTGAAACTTCTGGAAGAGGAGAGAATTATTTCCAGAGTGCAGGGGAGCGGTACAAGAGTTACCATGCATTATGGCGCCCGTCCGGGAAATATGGAGATCATTACGCTGGTGGCATCGGCGCAAAATGAGTTTTTTTCCAGATTTTTGGATGCTTTTCAGACGGAAGCAGATAAACAGGATGCGCTGGTATTGTACAAGCAGAAGCCGCACAGGATTTCGTTGGAAAAATGCCTTTATCAGATCTATGAAAAGGGAATCCGAAATGTTGTGCTGTGGCCGGAAAATATACAGGTGGAAGAAGAAACATTCAGGCTGCTGAGGGGGCTTGGCATGAATCTTGTTCTGTTTGACGCGGTGGCAGGCGGAAAGTATGCGGATGCGGTATGTCTGGATAATAAGGATGCGCTTACGGGGATTTACCGGAAATTAGAGCAGGCAGGTTGCAAAAAGATCGGCTATGTCGGATGGGATAAAAACGGGATAGGAAGTCTTCGAGTAAGGGAAAATACGTTTCAAAAGCTGAAACCGGATGGGCATATAGAATATATATCTTATGAATATCATAACCGGTTGAATGATCTTTCGGATCAGATGATACGGAGGACACTGGAGGCAATGAAAGACTGTGACGGGATTCTTTATGCAGTAGGTGAACTGGGTGTCAAATTTGAAAATTACGCAAGACTGAAAGGGATTTCCCATAAAGCGGGAATGATCGGTGTTATGCCGGGAGCGGAGGAACTGGGAATCTATATGGTTGCACAGGATTTTACAGGCATGGCAAAGCAGATATTCAGATGTCTCCAGATGCAGAATCAGGTAGAAGATATCTGGGAGGCTGCAGATTATTTTGTAAAAGGACATCAGCAGTTTTAGTCAAAAGTAAAAAATTCCACTTTACAGAAATGTATTTTCAGGTTAAAATAGGAAATCATAAACAGAATAGAAATAAAACGTTGATGAGAAGAGTACCTGTGCGGAACGCATCAGAGAGAGGGACCGGAGAAGCCGAAGATATAGTTCGGATTTCCGAGCTGGAAGTGCCTTGGCGGGAGCATACGGGAAGACCACCTCGGAGTGACCCCAATCCGGTCCGCATGCCTGCGTTACGGGCAAATTGAGTGGTTCTGGTATCTGTTGGAAGCAGACTGCGTGAAATGTATATCTGTATAGTTTATAGAATATATTACAGGATATACTGTGCGAAGAGCTGTTTTCAGGGATGGCAGGGCAAGCTGGGTGGAACCGCGTAATTTACGTCCCATGCATTACATGTTGTAGTGCATGGGATTTTTTGGCGTAAAGACGATTGCGGAGATCACATCGATGAGTAAAAAGGAATAGGAGGAGGAAAAGATGGCGGATAAGAAAACAAAAAAGGGCAGAAGCGGGCTTCCCACACAGATGGGGCTGACCTTTCGTATTATAGCGGGTGCGTACCTGATGTATCTCGCCTACAGTATCTATACCGGTTCCGGCGAGATCGTCGGAGCGGAGAAGATCGCCTTTATCGGAGCTATCGTTATTTTTGTGGCAGTCGGGGCGTATATCATCGTCACATCCCTGCGGGCGATGCAGCGCGGCGAGTATGAAGGCGGAGCGGCGGATCACAGGAAGGATGCGGAGGAAGAGGAAGCGGATGAGAATGTGAAGACGTCCGTGACGGACCGGATCAGGTTCGGCGAGGAGGAGACGCTGCCTGAGAAGAAGGAAGAGGAGCGGTAGTTATAAAAGGAAAAAGCGGAAAAGCGAAGAAGGTAATATGAAAGAAAAGTCAAAAAGGCTGTAAAAAGAAGAAAGTAGAAGGAGGAAAGAGAGAAGATGAAGATTACATTAAAGGATGGCAGCGTAAAAGAATACGAAGCCAGCATGAGCGTCATTGAGATCGCAAAGGATATCAGCGAAGGGCTGGCGAGGGCTGCCTGCGCCGGGGAAATAAATGGTGAGGTGGTGGATCTCAGAACCGAGGTCAGCGAGGACTGCGAACTGAATATTCTGACGGCAAATGACAAGGAGGGGCTGCAGGTGGTGCGCCACACGGCATCCCATGTGATGGCGGAAGCGGTAAAGAGGCTGTTTCCCGAGGCGAAGCTGGCGATCGGCCCCAGCATTGACACAGGATATTATTATGATTTTGAACATGAACCCTTTTCCAGGGAGGATCTGGATAAGATCGAAGCCGAGATGAAGAAGATCATCAAGGAAGGGCATGAACTGAAACGTTTTACGCTGCCGAGGGCGGAAGCGATCAAATTTATGGAGGAGCGGAACGAGCCTTATAAGGTAGAGCTGATTCAGGATCTGCCGGAGGATGCGGAGATTTCCTTCTATGATCAGGGCGGTTTTGTGGATCTCTGTGCGGGGCCTCATCTGATGAGCACAAAAGGGATCAAGGCATTTAAGCTGACTTCCTCCTCAGGCGCTTACTGGAGAGGGGATTCCGACAGAACCATGCTTCAGAGGATTTACGGCACCGCATTTAATAAGAAGGAAGAGCTGGCTGAGTATCTGGAATATCTGGAGAATATCAGGCTTCGCGATCACAATAAACTGGGACGTGAGATGGAGCTGTTCACCACGGTGGATGTGATAGGCCAGGGACTTCCGCTGCTCATGCCCAAGGGGGCAAAGATGATCCAGACCATGCAGCGCTGGATCGAGGATCTGGAGGATAACGAGTGGGGCTATATCAGAACCAAGACGCCTCTGATGGCGAAGAGCGATCTGTATAAAATGTCCGGACACTGGGATCATTATAAAGAAGGCATGTTTGTATTGGGGGATGAGGAGAAGGATAAGGAAGTGTTTGCGCTTCGTCCGATGACCTGTCCGTTCCAGTATTTTGTATATAAGGCGACACAGCATTCCTACAGGGATCTGCCGCTGCGCTACGGCGAGACTTCCACATTGTTCAGGAATGAGGATTCCGGCGAGATGCACGGCCTGACAAGGGTGCGCCAGTTTACGATCTCCGAGGGACATCTGATCGTGAGGCCGGATCAGATGGTGGAAGAGTTTAAAAACTGTATCGCGCTGGCACAGCACTGCCTGAAAACGCTGGGCGTGGAGGAGGATGTAACCTATCATCTTTCCAAATGGGATCCTGATAACCGGGAGAAATATATCGGAGAGCCGGAAGTCTGGGAGGAGACTCAGGAGCATATGCGGAACATGATGAACGAGTTGCAGATCCCGTTTGTGGAAGATGTGGGGGAGGCGGCGTTCTACGGGCCGAAGATAGATATCAATACAAAGAATGTGTACGGCAAGGAGGATACGATGATCACGATCCAGTGGGATGCGCTTCTTGCGGAACAGTTTGATATGTATTATATCGATCAGAACGGCGAGAAAGTACGTCCCTGCATCATTCACAGGACTTCCATGGGCTGTTATGAGAGGACATTGGCATGGCTGATCGAGAAGTATGAGGGCAAATTCCCCACATGGCTCTGTCCGGTACAGGTGAGAATTCTGCCTATTTCCGATAAATATGAGGAATATGCACAGAAGGTGCAAAAAGAGCTGAAAGCAAACGGCGTGCTGGCGGAAGTGGACAGCCGTTCCGAGAAGATCGGCTTTAAGATCCGGGAGGCAAGGCTCGCGAGACTGCCCTATATGCTTGTGGTAGGACAGCAGGAGGAAGCGGATGGAACGGTGTCCGTGAGAAGCCGTTTTGCAGGCGATGAGGGCGTGAAGCCGCTTTCCGAATTTATCGATCAGATCTGTAAGGAGATCAGGACAAAGGAGATCCGGCAGGAAGTGCAGGAGAAATAGGAAGTATAGGGGATTTCATACGTTAAAGGTTCAGGCAGAATATCCGGAAGGATGGTTTTGCCTGAATTATTGTGGAAAAAGAGGCGGCAATGGCATAAATAAAAGCAAATCTGCCCATACTGATTTTGTAGAGAATGCAAAGAATCAGGAGGTAGAAAGATGGCTGAATTACGTTGTTCCGTGGAAAACTGTACCTATAACTGTGACAGGTGCTGCTGCAAGGGGGATATCATGGTGGAGGGCAGGCACGCCTGCCGTAAGGATGATACCTGTTGCGGCAGCTTTAAAGACAGAAGCGATATGGGGGTATTCACAAGT
The DNA here is from genome assembly GCA_947647735.1 of uncultured bacterium. Classification (GTDB taxonomy): domain Bacteria; phylum Bacillota; class Clostridia; order Lachnospirales; family Lachnospiraceae; genus 1XD8-76. The sequence continues at coordinate 93,842 of CANSLJ010000012.1, forward strand.
GCCATATCCCATCCAAGCAATACCATCAGCATTGACTGTGAGGCGGACAAATGCATTTATAATACGAATTATAAGTGCTATGCGGATCATGTGGATATCAAAGGCTGCGGGGCGGATCATTGCGGAGAAACAACATGTGCTACATTTAAGGAAAAATAAATCAATATTTTGTGGTTTTTGTTTACAGGAGTAGCGCTTCGGTAGCACTTCGTGAGATATGATAGGTTTTGTAAAAGGGGAATGGCTATCAGGAATAAATCCTGAAAGCCGAAAGGAGCCGGGAAGAGATTTCCGGCTTCTTTTATGTTCGGCAAAAAGGCTTGATTATTTTTAGAAGTGTACTATAATAAATATACGCAGGGTAAAAGAGTGTGTGAACATCGCATAAAATCTGTATGAAGATGCTGTGATCGTCAAAGGTTACAGCATTTTCTGAATATATTTCATTTGAAAAGGGGGATATATGGCGGCAACGATCCGTGATATCAAAGAACAGACAGGACTGTCTTTAGCAACTATCTCCAAATATTTAAACGGCGGCAATGTGCTTCCGGAGAACAGGGTAAAGATTGAGGCGGCAATCAAAGAACTCCACTATGAGGTGAACGAGATCGCAAGAGGACTGGTAACGAATCGTACACGGACGGTGGGGGTGCTTGTTTACAGTGTGGAGAGTATTTTCATCGGGACGCTTCTGCGGCATATCAGCAACAGCCTGAGAAAAGCGGGATATGGGCTGATGATCTGCGATTCCGGCGATGATCCGGGGATCGAGGCGGAGAATGTGAGCTTTCTGCTGAATAAGAAAGTGGACGGCATCATTGTGATTCCGGTCTCCATAAAAACGGATTCTCTGGAGATGGCAAGAAAGGCAAAAGTGCCGGTGGTTCTGCTTGACCGCCCTTCGCAGGATGCAGAGTTTGACTGTGTCAGGATAGACAATCGCCGGGCGGCTTATCAGGCGGTGAAATTTTTGCTGGAAAACGGGCATGAGAAAATAGGGGTGATCTGTTCTCATACAGAGTATACAGGAAAAGAGCGCTATATGGGATACAAGGAAGCGCTGGAGGAGGCTGGGTGTGCGTTGCGGGATGAATATTGTGCCGCGGGAACGCATTCCATTGAGTTCGGGTTTGAGGGAATGAGCAGGCTGCTTTCTCTTGAAGACCGTCCCACAGCGGTTTTTATGACAAATTATGAAGTTGCACTGGGGGCGGTGATGGCACTGAACAAGACAAGGATCCATTGCCCGGAGGATATTTCGCTGATGGGGTTTGATGACCTGATCATGTCCCATGTGATCCATCCGCGGCTTCATATGGTGGTGCAGCCGATGAAGGAGATGGGGGAGAAGGCGGTGGAACTTCTGCTTCAGCGCATTGGAAGCAGGGAAGAGCAGATGGCGATGGAGATCGTGATGGGGACGCGTATCAGTGAGGGGGATTCTGTTGCGCGGGTTGAGGGATAGGATGGCGAAAGAAAGGTGTGAGCCGGACGCCGTAAGTGGAAACGAGAATTTCTTTCGGCAGGTACGGTAAACAACAGCGCAGCAGAATTAAAAAGTAAGAGTGGTAAAAGCGAAACGTTTCGCTCATATGGTATTGACAGTTAGACTGGATTGTACTATAATTTGAGAAAAGATAGAGATAAAGTGAAAAAGAATCAGAACAATAAAAGCGAAACGATTCGCTTTGGAGGGAATGCATGGGGAAATTATTGCTGGGGATCGATATCGGGACTTCTGCCTGTAAGGTGGCGGTTTTTGATGAAGACGGAAGAGTACTGGCGCAGGCGAATAAAGAGTACAGGGTTTACTATCCGAAGAGCGGCTGGGCGGAGCAGGATCCGGAAGAGTGGTGGAATGCGATATGTGCAGGGATAAAAGATGTGCTGGCTGAGAAAGAGGTGTCGGCGGATGCGATCTGCGGTATCGGTGTAGACGGACAGAGCTGGTCAGCCATTCCGGTGGACAGAGAGGGACGGGTACTTTGCAGGACGCCGATCTGGATGGATACCAGAGCGAGGGATATCTGTGGGAGAGTGAAGAAGGAAACTTTTGCGGAGGAAATCTTTGAGATTGCCGGGAATGATTTTCTGCCTTCTTATACGACGCCGAAGATGCTTTGGTTTCGGGAAGAGATGCCGGAGGTTTTCGGAAAGGTCTATAAGTTTCTGCAGAGCAACAGTTATATCGTATATAAGCTGACTGACCGAATGAGTCAAGATTGTTCTCAGGGATACGGGATTCATTTCTTTGATATGAATAAACTTGCCTATGATGAGGATCTGGCGAATAAGCTGGGGCTTTCGCAGGAACTGGTTCCGGAGCTTTACGCCTGTGATGCCGTGGCAGGTGAAGTGACGGAGGAAGCGGCAAGGGTTACGGGCCTGAGGACAGGAACGCCGGTTGTGGCAGGCGGTCTGGATGCGGCATGCGGAACCTTGGGAGCAGGCGTTTACCAGGTCGGTCAAACTCAGGAGCAGGGAGGCCAGGCGGGGGGAATGAGCATCTGCATGGACAGGGCGCTGGCACATAAGAAACTGATACTGGGGACACATGTGGTGCCAGGACTCTGGCTTTTGCAGGGCGGGACGGTAGGCGGAGGCGGTACGCTGAAATGGTTCCGGCAGGAGCTGGGACAGGGCATGGATTTTGATGAGCTGACTGAGGAGGCGGAAAAAGTGCCTGCAGGTGCGGAAGGCGTACTGTTCCTTCCTTATATGGCGGGGGAGCGTTCCCCGATCTGGAACCCGGATGCGAAGGGTGTTTTCTACGGATTGTCCTACGATAAGACGAGGGGACATATGATCCGTGCGGTTTTGGAGGGCGTAGCGTTTTCACTGGAGCATAATCTGCGCACGGCGAAGGAGGCAGGAGCAGAGGCGGGTGTTCTGAATGCTATGGGCGGTTCTGCAAACTCCCGCCTCTGGACACAGATCAAGGCGGATGTGACGGGAAAGACGATACAGGTGCCGGCTTCCGACACGGCAACTACGCTGGGAGCGGCGTTGCTGGCAGGCGTGGGATGCGGTGTTTACAAGGATTATGAAGAGGCGGTGAACCGGACAATCCAGATCACGAGAGTGCAGGAGCCGGATGTGGAACGGCATGAGATCTATCAGGAGTGCATGGAGCGGTATTTGAGATTGTCGGAGAAAATGCAGGAGGTGTATTAAAATAGTTATGAAAGCAGGAGTTGTTCACGCAAAAAATGATATTCGTTATGAGGAGATCGGAAAGCCGGCAGCGGAGCCGGGGAAAGTGGTTGTCAGGGTAAAGTATACCGGGATCTGCGGCTCTGATATTCCCAGAGTCAACGGGGATGCCTGTCATTATTTTCCGAATGTTCTCGGGCATGAGTTTTCCGGTACAGTGGAGGAAGTGGGAGAAGGCGTAACGAGCGTAAAACCCGGTGACAGGGTGGCGGGGGTGCCGCTTGTACCCTGTATGGAATGTGAGGACTGTCAGAAAGGGAATTATTCGCTCTGCAAGCATTACAGCTTTATCGGTTCCAGAGAGTTCGGCAGTTTCGCAGAGTATGTGTCGATGCCGGAACGGAATGTGGTAAAATTTGACGATGAAGTGAGTTTTGAGATGGGGGCGTTTTTTGAGCCGGCAACGGTGGCACTGCACGGACTCAGAAGGCTGGATTACCAGGGCGGAAAGACAGTGGCGATCTTAGGCGGCGGCACCATCGGTATGCTGACGATGCAGTGGGCGAAGATATTTGGCGCGAAAAAGGTCGTGGTCTTTGATATCGTGGAAGAGCGGCTGGAACTTGCGGCAAGGCTGGGGGCTGATGCAGGCGTCAATTCCTCGAAAGAAGGTTTTATGGAGCAGGTGAAGGAGCTGACAGGCGGACGTGGGTTTGATTATGTATATGAAACGGCAGGTAACACGGTGACGATGAAGATGGCGTTTCAGCTTGCCGCCAACAAAGCCCAGGTATGTTTTATCGGGACGCCTACCAGAGAGCTGACCTTCAGCGTGGAGGAATGGGAGAACATCAACAGGAAAGAATTTTATCTGACCGGTTCTTGGATGAGCTATTCAGCGCCTTTCCCCGGCGATGAATGGGAGCTGGCGGCGCACTATTTCAAGACAGGGGAGCTGAAATTTGATGAGTCCTTTATCTTCCGGAAGATACCCCTGTCTCAGATTGATACAGCATTTGAGATGTTTAAGACGCCGGGGATGGTGAAAGGGAAGATTTTGATCGACAGTGAGGCTTGAGGAGGTTGACGGCTAGAGACAGCTGACATTCATAAAAGCTGTTCAAAGACATGGATTTCGACAATCATAAGATACAGGCATAAAATTGTTTTGTATAAGCCAACAAAATAGACAGGGAATATATATAGAAATATAATAATATAAAACATGGATAATAGTGTCCGCAATAAGAAGGAGGTACTACTATGGCAGTAGAAGCAGCAAAAGTTCCACAGATCACATTAAACACAGGAGATAAGGTGCCCTGTATCGGTATGGGTACATTCGGCTCCGACAGATTTACCGCGGAGCAGGTATCAAACGCGGTGGCAGGCGCGATCCGTGCCGGGTACAGGATGTTTGACTGTGCGGCATGCTACGGTAATGAGGATCAGATCGGTGAGGTTTTCGAAGCCGCTTTCAAGGAAGGCGTGGTGGAGAGAAAAGACCTTTACATCATGACGAAGGTATGGAATGATATGCACAGGGACGTGGAGAAATCCTGCAGGAAGAGCATTGCCGACCTGAAATGTGATTATATCGATCTGTTCTTTATTCACTGGCCGTTCCCGAATTATCATGCGCCCCATTGTACGGTGGATTCCAGAAATCCGGATTCCAAACCCTTCTCTGTGGCGGAATTTATGGATACTTACAGACAGTGCGAGGAGCTGGTGAGAAAGGGGCTCATCCGCCATATCGGTATTTCCAATATGACGATCCCGAAACTGAATGCAGTGATCGACAAATTTGAGATCAAGCCTGTGGCCTGTGAATTAGAACTTCATCCCTGTTTCCAGCAGCAGGAGCTGTTCGATTATCTGAAGGCGCACGATATCCAGCCCATCGGCTTTATGCCTCTTGGTTCTCCCCAGAGGCCGGAGCGTGATATGGAACCCACAGATATTGCAGATATGCAGGTGCCTGAGTTTAAGGCGATCGCGGAGGCGCATGGTGTGCATCCGGCAATCATAGCGCTGAAATGGGCAGTGCAGAGAGGGCAGATCCCGATCCCGTTCTCCATTCATGAGATGGAGTATACAAGCAATCTGGAATCCACTGTGACAGAGCCGCTGACGGAGGAAGAGATGAAGGTGATCGCAGGCCTTGAGAAAAATAACCGGCTGGTGAAAGGGCAGGTATTCTTATGGGAAGGCGCAAACGACTGGCATGACCTCTGGGACGAGGACGGCGTGATCGTGGATTGTCCGGACGCGTGATGAAAGTTTTTTCGAGACAGGCATGAGAACTGCATGTTGATCGTGCAGAAACAGACAGCCTGAGAAGATTGAAACCGTGTATGCGAGGAGGGCGTATTTTCGCATACACTGAAGGAGAACAGGATATGATAACAACTGTCACATTAAATGCTTCTATTGACAAAGCATATTATATGGAAGGCAGCATCCAAAACGGAACGGTGATGCGTGTGAGGGCCGTGCATAATTCCGCCGGCGGGAAGGGACTGAATGTGGCAAGAGCAGCGCATTTGTGCGGAGAGGACGTACTTGCCACAGGACTTGTGGGCGGTTTTAACGGAAAATATCTGGAAGCCATGCTGGATGAGGACGGCGTTGCCCATGATTTTGTGCATATAGCAGGGGAGACAAGAAGCTGTATCAATATTCTGGATGAAGCATACGGCTCCACGGAATATCTGGAGCCGGGCTGTCATGTGACAGAGCAGGAGAAGGAAAGATTTCTGGAGAGATTTCCGGAGATCATAAAAAACAGTTCGGTAGTCACGATGTCCGGCAGTGTGCCTGACGGACTGCCGAAGGATATTTACAAAGATCTGATAACAGCGGCGAAAAAGGCGGGAAAGCAGGTGATCCTGGACACCAGCGGGGAGCTGCTGGAGAAAGGATTGGAGGCTGTTCCGACGATCATAAAGCCCAATCAGGATGAGCTGGAGCTGTTATTCGGCGAGGAGATCAGCGGCAGGGAGGATATCATATCCCGGGCGAAGGAGCTATATGGCAGAGGGATTCCCTATGTGGTCATTTCCCTCGGCGGGGACGGCGCACTGATGGTCTGTAAAGATGGCGTACTCCGGGGAATTCCGCCGAAGGTGGAAGCGGTAAATACGGTGGGCTGCGGAGATTCCATGGTGGGCGCTATGGCAGCAGCCCTGCACAGAGGCTGGGAGCCGGAGAAAATGCTGCGGTATGCGGTGGCAGTGGCAACGGCCAATGCGCTTTCGCCGAATACCGGGGATTTTGAACCGGAGATCATCGGGAAGCTGTTGGAAGAAATAAAATGCGAGAGGAAAGAAGGATAAGAGCATGTCATTGGTTACATCAAAACAGTTATTGCTGGATGCCCAGAAAGGCGGTTATGCTGTGGGGGCATTCAATGTGGAAAATATGGAGATGGTGATGGCGGTGGTAAAGGCGGCGGAGCAGATGAAGGCGCCTGTCATTTTACAGACAACACCGTCAACGATAAAGTATGCGGGAATTTCCATGTACTATGCGAATGTGAAGGCGGCTGCGGAGCAGGCGGAGGTGCCGGTTGCGCTGCACCTGGATCACGGCAGCAGTTTTGCCCTCGCCATGCAGGCGCTGCGCACAGGATATACTTCCATTATGATCGACGGGTCAAAGGAGGCCTTTGAGGATAATATCGCATTGTCGAAGAGAGTGGTGGATGCCTGCGGCGCATCCGGGATTCCTGTGGAGGCGGAGCTCGGCAAAGTGGGCGGGAAGGAAGATGATCTGGAGTGCAATGACCCGGGTTACACTGATCCGGAGGACGCGGTGCGGTTTGTGGAAGAGACCGGGATCGATTCCCTGGCGGTTGCCATCGGGACGGCCCACGGGATCTACAAGGGGGAGCCGAAGCTGGATCTGGAGCGGCTTTCAGAGATCAGAGGGAAGGTATCGATCCCGCTGGTGCTCCACGGTGCTTCCGGCGTGCCCGACGAGACGGTGCGGGAGTGCATCAGAAGAGGCATCTGTAAGGTGAATTTTGCGACAGAGCTGAGGATCGCGTACAGTGACGGCGTGAAAGAGTATCTGAAAGAAAATCCGGACGCTTTTGATCCGAAGAAATACGGGATGAAAGGGATGGAGCACGTTACAGAGCTGGTTTGTGAGAAAATCAAACTTTGCGGGAGTGATGGAAAGGCTTAAATTAATTTTATAAAAGCATGTGAGATAAAATCGCTGTAGAGTAGGAATAGGGCTTTATGGCGATTTTTTTGTGATGAAAAAGGCGGGTTTCTTTCCGGTTTTGAAATATGATATGGTACTATAGTGCAGTGAAATTTTGAGGGTATGGTGAGGATATATAACGAAGAAGACAGGATGGATAGGAAACGGAGGATGAAAAATGAAGAATCGTGTGATGACGATGGAAAGACAGGAGGAATTTGCAGAGTACTTGAAAAGGGAAGAGTACGAGAATGCAACGGTGGAAAAGTACCTGCGGGAAGTGCAAAAGTTTCAGCAATGGATGGGCAGCAGAGGTGTGGATAAGGAAGCTGTCACAGAATTTAAGCGGCATTTGCAGGAGAAGGGGTATGCACCATCTACGGTAAACGGCAAGCTTTCGGCACTGAATATGTTTTTTAGATTTGCCGGGTGGGAGGATTGCCGGGTGAAATTTCTGCGCATCCAACGGCAGATATTCCGAAACAGTACAAAAGAACTAAGTCGGGAAGAATACAGTAGATTACTGAAAACAGCAAAAGAAAAAGGAAATGAGAGACTTGCACTGCTGATGGAGACGATATGTGGGACAGGAATCCGTGTCAGCGAGGTTCCCTGTATTACGGTAGAAGCATTGAAAGCGGGAAAGACAGAGGTCAGTTTAAAGGGAAAAGTGCGTGTTGTCTTTCTGTCGGGGAAGCTGTGTCGTAAGCTGCTGAAATATGCGAAAAAACAGGAGATTTCTGCCGGAGAGATATTTCTGACGGGAAGTGGAAGAAGGTTATCGAGAAGGCAGATCTGGAGAGAGATGAAGGGATTATGTGATAGTGCGGGGGTGGAAGCGGAAAAAGTTTTTCCACATAATCTCCGCCATTTATTTGCGACAGCTTTTTATAAGGTTAGCAAGGATATTGTAAAACTGGCGGATGTATTGGGACACAGTTCTGTTGAGACAACTAGAATTTATCTAAAAACGGCTGGGGAAGAGCATATACGGTATCTGAATAGAATGGGCTTGGTGGTGTAGGCAGATTTTACATTCTGACTACAAAGATAGTATAAATATTCAAATTCGGTAAAATTATATCACAGTTAAATAAGCATTTGCAAGATAAAATTTGCATTTTAGAGCATGAAAATTAGAGCCGGGTAAAAATTTTTCGCCCGGTTCTGATTGATTGTGCTCTGAAACAAGTCTGGCAAAAACCGCCGACAGGAAATGTTTTATTTTCATTTAAAAAGGCAATCTATTTCGTGGCTGATTGTAGTCAGAATGTAAAATCTGTATACAGATTACGACAAAAAATGAAACATTACTTAACGGAGGGATGAGATCATGTCAGAAAAAGTATTACAGATCCAAATGTTTGGCGGTTTTGTCATGCGTTATAACAATGAGGTTGTTGTGATGAACAAGGCGGGAAGTTCAAAATCAGTAAGGCTTCTTCAGATGCTTCTATTATCTATGCCGGAAGGAGTATCCAAGGGAGAGATTATGGATAATCTGTACGGTTGGAATGAGAAGGCAGATACTGCGAACCGTAATAAGAATCTGAATAATCTGATCTATCGATTAAAGGGGCAGTTGGCGGCAGGAGGACTTCCAGAAAAGGATTATGTGGAAATTCGGGATGGTATGTGTTTTTTTAAGAGTGAGATTCCACTGAAAATGGATATTCTGGAATTTGAGGAACTTGTAGAGAAAGCGAAAAGTGCAAAAGGAGCAGAGAGAAAAGAACTTCTCTGGAAAGCAAATGAGATATATTGTGGGGAACTGTTACCGGCTAATCAGTCAGAAATGTGGTTTTTCCAGAGGAGCAGATATTATAAGGAACTTTATACCTGGTCTGTAGGGGAATTGGAGAAAGAGCTTCAAAAAAGCAGAGATTATAAAAACAGACTGTTGCTTTACGCAAGAGCTGCGAATATATATCCGTTTGATAACTGGCAGATGCGGCAGATGCGTTGTAATCTGGAACTGTATCGCTATGATGAGGCACTGAATATATATAATGAAACAATGGAATTGTATGCCCGAGAGATGGGTGGGACAGCGCCAGCGGAGGAGATGCAGGAGTGTTTTGAGACACTGAGATTGATGGATGATAATCATAACAGGAATGTGGATGATATAGATGGCTGGCGAAATATGGATAGAGTATTCATAGGAAGAAAGGATGCCATTTTAGAGGCACTTGTATCAGAGGATAATATAAAGAGCGCCTATTATTGTACATATCCGAGTTTTGTGGATTATTGTCATTTGGTCGTAAGGGCTAAGGACAGGAATGACTTTACGGCAATACTAATGTTTCTTACCCTGAGTCAGAAAAAGACGCAGAGATCTATGGATCTCCAGGAGCAGATGGAACTGTTAAAGGAAGTGCTGGGGGACAGTCTGAGAATAGGGGATGCCTATACCAGATATGGGAACAGACATTTTATCCTGATGCTGGTGAACACAGAAATGGAATTTTGCAGTACCATTTTCCGGAGGATCGAGACAGCATATAAGAAAAGGGCTGGAAAGGGAGATTTGTGGTATTATGCGGATATGACGCAGGAGATTGAGGAAGCGGTGATTTAAGGGAATTAAGGACTGATGTATATGTCATATGAAATATTGGTAGTGACATATATGTCAGATAAGATAGTGACATATATGTCATGTACAGATAAAGAAATGAAAACAGGAATAATGCCATGAATAAAGGACTGTTCCTGTTTTTTATTTACAGATTATGTATTAGGACGCCCGGAAGGTACAAAGTATGTTCCGGGTAAAATTTTGCCTGAAAATGAAAAAGAAAGTTGTTCGATATAAAATGAGGCAGTTTGCGAGATACCCCCTTTGATACGATTATTTCAAGATAGAAATATCTACGCTGAAGCATTCTCGGCAGTCCGGTGTGCTGGAGAACGCTTGGAACTATCAAAGGAAAGGAGTGATATGATGAAGTTCAAAAGATGGAAGAAAATGATTGTTATGCTGATGATAGCGACCATGTTCCTCCAGAGCGTGGTTGTGTACGCCGATGATATTGTACCGGAAGAACCGAAAACAGAGGACGTACAGGACACTGCGGATGATGCCGCAGATAAGCAGGATGCGCCGGATGATGACAAGGAAAGCAATCCGGAAGCGGGATCGCCGGAGACCTCGGATGAGGGAGAAAATATACCGGCGGTGGACGGAAGTACCGGCGGCGAAGAAAAGCCGAAGGTAGAGACAGACACAGGGGGTTCCACAGAAGGTGAAACCAATGAAAACGGGGAAGAAACAAATAATCCGGATGAGATCGTAGATAACCTGGAAGAGGTTGAAGGTGAGATCATTGAGGAGGAAATCCCCGAGGAGGAAGTACCGGAGGAAATCCCTGAGGAAGTACCAGAAGAGGTTCAGGCATTTCTGGATGCAGTAGCAGCCCTTCCCTCTGTGGAGGAAGTTACTGTGGAAAACGCAGAGGAGATCGGCGTACAGGTGAACGCCGTGATCGATATGTGGGAGGATCTGAACGTAGAGTTCTACGAGCGCGAAGATGTGCAGGCGGCTATGGAAGTAGTCCATGAGTTGTTTGAGGCGGTTCTGGCGGCGGAAGAGATTGAGAAGCCGGAAGTGTATGCGATGGGAACAGTTGAGAAGAGTTCAATCGCAAATGAGTTTCATCAGTTTCCATGGGGTAATGACTTTTCTTACGATGGCTATAATTACTATTGTCAAGCAACAAAAGGTAAAGTTACTATCACTGATGAAGAGGGCGTTTATGATTTCGGGGTGCCCGCTATTTTTCCGAATCATAGCGGCTGGACGAAACCCAATCCGGGAACTTTTTATAATCCTATTGTATCTGGTGCAGGCGGCATAGTAAATGTGACGGTAGAAAATTCCGGGGATGGATTGAGGATAAACTTTAAGCCCGGCAGTAAAACCGGAACAACGACCGTAAAAGTATCGATATCTTTTTATTACACAACAACAGGTATTTATACTGAAACAGTACCAGGTAACCTTTACTTTTGGTATACGGTTACCAATAAATATGGCGGGGATACCAAGCCTGTTGAAAAACCTGAAAAACCTACAGATGCAGAGGTACAAGATTTCTATGATGGAAATAATATAGCTATTATTGTCAGATGCGTGGATAATAAAGGACATAATGGCAGCCTGAAACGGCTTGCAAAAGGTTCCTATACCATCGGTGAGGTTGAAGCTTATGACGGCAGCAATGAGGAGCTGTCAGAAGACGAATGGTCTTGGATGTGCAAGGTTCATGTGGACCAGAAATACTATTTGGATATGTGGCATACAAACTTTCAGAGTAAATGGGGTACACATTATCTGACAGATAAGGATGCGGATGTTTATGCACCATTTTATTACTTTAATGGTGGATATTGCAGTTATGCAGATGATGATTTGCCGGAAGGCTGGTATTGTCTGACGGAAGACGCACCGGTTTATGTGGATATTACACATAAGACACCGGTTCAACCGATAAAGGAGTATACGGTTACTTATACGGATGGGGTACCTGGTACAGTAGTATTTCCTGATCAGAGTTATGAGGAATTAAAAGAAGGCGCTCAAACTCCGAAATTTGTTGGAACACCTGAGCGTGAGGGATATACGTTTGCAGGTTGGAAGCTTACCAGTGTAAAGCCTAATAAAGATGGCGTACAGGATACCGTGAAAGCAGAGGATGCTAATAGTGAGAACGAAATCATCTATACTGCGATATGGGAGAAAGTAAAGAAAAATTTAACGGACATACAGAAGGAAATTGTTGCTGAAAAGGATGTGCCTGATCCGGTAAAAGAAAGTCTTGGACAGAAGAATCTCACAATCAGTTACCCTGATCTTGGTGGAAAGGTTAAGATTCCAAGCGGTAGCGAAGGCGTTACACTTCTTTATAAGATTACAGTAACCGGCGATGAAGGGGCTGCTTATAAAGTAACTGATGATGGTGCGACCAGAGTAGGCGGCGATGGAACACAGACAGGAAAGGGTGCTCCTATCACAGGAACGATCGACAGTACAAAGAAGGCAGAGATTTATGTTGTGAAGACTTTTACTGCTGAGAATATTAATCAGGATGGAGAAGTTGTAAACAACGCAGTTCTTGAAAGCGGTAATTCTGAGACAACAGATCCGATTGACAAGGAAGACTCGGAAAAGACACCTGTAGAAGAGGAAATTCCCAAGCCCGTCAAAGATAAGCTGGGATTAGAGGTTATCGTGGATTGTGTCAATACAACGATCGATCCGCTCCACAAAGATAAGACATATGATGTGCAGGACGGCAGTGTGACAGTCGGTGAAATCACCAAATCAGGTGATGAATATACCTGCGAAGTGACTGTCCTTGCAGATGAGTATGTGAAGAAATATACAGAGGAGATGAAGGAAGCACATGTACTTGTTGATCCCTCTAAAGGAACTGCCAAACTGACGCTGAAATGGAATGAGGATGATCAGAAATGGGAAGCAGAAAAGAAGCAAGTAACCTTTAAGGTTCGCTGCGGTAAACCTTCTGCCAATGTAAACATCATTCGCAATTACAGCTATGAATTAGTAGATGAAAACCCCGTGAAAGAATCAAAACGGGAAAAGGGTACAACGCCTGTAGAAATCAAAGAGGGCAAAGTAACCGTAAATGCAGATGCATACAAGGTTTATGACGGCATGGAAGGGATTGACGCGAAAGAGTATGAACTCAAGTCGGTAACCGTGAAAAAAGGCAGCGAAGTAATTACGGATGTTGTTCCGGATTCCGGGAAACCACTCAGCTTTGCGGCAGAGGCAGATGGCCTGTATGAAGTGACACTCAACTATGAGCTGGTTGAAACGGCAAAGAAAACAGTTACCGTTATTTATGTGGATGAAGACGGCAGAGAACTGGGGAGAGTAGATGATATTCCGAAAGTGAATTATAAAGATCCCTATGATGTCAGCGACAAAGTGACGGAAACTTATACAGATGAAGACGGAAACAACTATATTGTCCTTGGCGTAGATGAGGATGGCGATCCCGAAGAGGGAACAGCAGATAAAGACATCGTAGTAACGATCATCTGCACGCTGGATAATATCGGTCCTGAGGGTCCGGATAAGATTCCCGACAAGTATCAGGTTATTGTAACCTATGAAGCAGTGAACGGGACGATAAACGGTTCCAAGAGGGAGATTGTAAGCCTGAAAAAAACGGATGAGAATGGGAAGGAAGAATACGCAACAGCGGAGGACGGCGGAAAAGGCTATCTGACAGCAGGGCAGATCCCTGGTACTTCTGCAAATGAGGGATATGGAAACGGAGTCTGGGCTCCGGCAGAGCCGACCGTTACCTATGAGATTACAAAGAATACAGATTTTGTGATCACATATTCACGGAATACGCAGCCTACGCCTCCCGGTGGCGGTGGAAATAATGACGACGATGACGATGACGACGACGATGATCCAGACCCGACGCCCACACCGACATCAGACCCGACACCACCTGTACCGCCCACACCGATCCTGCCCGGGCCTACAGTGACACCTACGCCTGTACCGCCCACACCGACGGTAACAAACGTGACACCTGTACCGCCCACACCTACGGCAGCGCTGGCGACAGCAGATCCCGAAGTGGCACAACTCCTGGATGAGATCGTACCGCTGGCCGGCGGGGAGGAAGCAGACGGTGAGGCTGAACCGGAACCGGTGGAACTGGATGAGGAAGGCGTGCCGAAAGCAGGCAAGGGCCTTAGCTGGGCACTGGTGAACTTCGCACTGATGAATCTGGCAGTCTTTGAATCCCTGATGCTTCTGGTCGGATATTTTGTGAAGACGAAGAACTCATCTGAGGAAGAGGACGAAGAAGAGAAGAAGAAGTTAAAGAAAAAAGGTATTATGCGTATCATCAGCCTGCCGGTAGCGATCATCTCTATCATCGCATTCTGCCTGACAGAAGATATCACGCTTCCGACCGCATTCGTAGACCGTTATACACTCCTGATGGCGATCATCGCGCTTGTACAGACAGCAGTAGTAGCACTGTCCCGCAAGGAGTTGGAAGACGAAGAGGAAGAAGTTAAGGTTGAAGCATAAGAGTTAGAAACAACATAGCGATATGATGAAAAGGCTGGCGCCGGGGCATTGCTCCGGCGCTGCTTAGAGTATGGGCTTTAGCCTGTTGAGGGCATTGGAGTTTTTCGTGTTCCGAAAAATGGAAATGCCCGAAACCAAAACCCACCCGCTGTGCGGGTGGAGACAATTCGTTATACAAAAAATCACCTTTCCGCTACAATAGAGTTGTTCAGGCACTATTGCAGGAAAGGAAAGGTGATTTTATGGCGAATAAGAATTATGACTTGGCACATACAAAGTGGATGTGCAAATATCACATCGTATTCACTCCTAAGTATAGGAGAAAAATTATTTATAATCAATTAAAAAGTGATATACGGGATATTTTGTGACTGTCAAGTAAACGTTGGCAAATTTTTTTCATACAGATTTTTCTACTCTG
>CANSLJ010000013.1 GCA_947647735.1 uncultured bacterium
TCTGCTGTTACGGGATATCTCCGAAGAACAGCGCCGAGATCGACTGGTCGGATGCTCCCTATAACTGGACACTGCAGTTCCAGCAATTCCCATCCAAGGTTGAGGAGGGAGCGTGTACGGAGCAGATCTATAGTTGGATCAAGGACGGAACGATCGATCTCAAGGATTATATTTCCGACTATTTTGCTTTTGATGACGTGCTGCAGGCTTTTGAGGCACTGGAGAAGAGGCGGATCAGTAAAAAAGGAATTATAGTATTTCGAGATGAATAAATGGTAATACTGTGAGAAATGCAGAAAGAAATTTATCTGATTGATTGAAAGGGGAGGAAAACCTCCCCTTTTATCTACGGCTTTTTATTCATTTTCAAATAAAGGGGTAGAGAAGTACCGTTCCGCCGTATCCGGCAGTACCGTTACAACAGTCTTCCCGGGGCCGAGTTTTTTTGCAAGCTGTATCGCTGCGGCAACATTCGTACCGCTGGAGATACCGCAAAGTATGCCCTCCAGTTTCGCAAGATCCTTAGCGGTCTGCAGGGCTTCTTCGTCTGTAACGATATAAATATCATCATAGATATCCCGGTTCAGGATTTCGGGGATCAGCCCGTCTCCAATGCCCATCTGCAGATGAGTGCCGATGGCGCCGCCGGACAGGATCGCGGCGTGTTCAGGCTCCACAGCCCATATTTCCATCTGGGGATTTTGGGATTTCAACACTTCACCGATGCCGGTGATGGTTCCGCCGGTTCCGATGCCGGAGCAGAAACCGTCGATGGGTCCCGCAACCTGCTCCAGAATTTCCAGAGCGGTATGGTGTTTGTGGGCTTTCGTATTATTCGGGTTTTCAAACTGCTGCGGGACGTATACCTTTGGGTTTTCCTTTTCCATGCGCAGCGCCATCTGAAGGCATTCTTCGATACAGGCGCCGATGTCTCCCGCGTCGTGGACAAGGATCACTTCCGCGCCGTAATGGCGCACCAGTTTCCGGCGTTCTTCGCTGACGGAATCCGGCATGATGATGATAGTGTGGTAGCCTTTCACGGCGCCTACAAGGGCGAGGCCGATGCCCTGGTTGCCGCTGGTGGGCTCCACGATGATGGTATCGGGTTTCAGCTTCCCTTCTTTTTCGGCTTTTGCGATCATATTGTAGGCGGTTCTCGTCTTAATGGAGCCGCCCACATTCAGTCCTTCAAATTTCACAAGGATTTCTGCGCTTTCAGGGGGTGTCATGCGGTTCAGGCGTATGATGGGGGTGTGGCCCAGAGCCTGTAGAATATTGTCATAGATCATGTTTTTGTCTGCCCTCTTTTCGGAGGGCGCCTTTCTGTTTTCGCTTTGTCAGTTTTTTATTTTAGCACAGTTGGGGAGGGAGCTCAAGAAGTTGATGGGAAGAGAGGGAGATTTGAAATGAAAAACTTAGTCGCATAAAAGTGGAACATATGTTTGCTTTCACTGTACATTTTAAAGGCGATATGGTATAATTTCGACAGAAAAATATTTTTACGATAGAATGATGAATGGGGTTAAAGAGGGAAATCAGTTTCAGACGCTTCTGGGCGTAATCGGTTCCGGTAAGACTTTCACAATGGCGAATGTGATTCAAGCATTGAATAAGCCGACTCTGGACATTGCGCACAACAAGACACTGGCAGGTCAGCTCTACGAAGAATTCAAGGGAGTTTTTTCCTGAGAATGCGGTGGAATATTTTGTGTCCTGGTAGGAGCAGCAGAATTTGATATTATATATAGTATTTAATAGTCTTATGATGTCCATATTTTGTGGATTGTATGGTATAGTATATATAAAACTATGAGGATGTTATTGTAGTTAAATGGTGATGTGGACATTTATAGATTATACAGATAAGGAGAAGGACAGTGGCGAGGAAAATTAATATTATCTGTCGTTATTATTTGGTAAAAACGTACACAGAAACGGATAAAGAAGCATTTTGTTCGCATGGAATCATATAGCTCTACATATACTGTCACAAAAGATGAGTGTGCAAAACATGTCGATATTGCAATAGAGAATGATGAATATATTGGGAAAAACAACATATGTGAATTCCTTTTTTGATAAGCCGGTGTGTGTTGGAACCGATAAAATTTAAAAAAGATTTTACAAAAGCTGAAAATAAATTTGGTAAAATAGCAATCAAGATTTCGAGTGTTAATGATTTCATCCCAACACAAAATGCAGCTTATGAAGAAAATGGCGAAATTGCATATGAGACAATAGCAGACGCAATGGTAAACAGTTATTGTTAGAAGGTGAAAATGTGAATAAATCTAAAATAAGAAAAAAGTTTTGGAGAGCTATTCTTATGGTATCCCTACTGTAGCATTGGTTTTATATGTGATGTATATTGTTTTTGGAGTATATGGTTTCTTTATCCCGGTTGTGATGTCAAAAAGAGATAGTTTTATAGATTATTTTTGGCAACATATAGATCGTGATAGATTTGCGAGAGATGTTCACAAGATAATACTAAGTGGAATAATTGTAGTATTAATGAGTGTATTTTTAATGGTATCAGATATTATGAGTAAACAGAGTATGTTTGTTTTGGTGGGTATATTGATTTGGATTTCAGCAACGGGTAGCATGTAAATGATGTTAATACCAAAGTTGTTTCAAAGTTGATAGGGCACACAAAGGAGATTATCATCCTTGGTGTATACGGGGGAGATTCTGCCTGAAAAACAAGAGGAAAATGAAACAGTGAAATTGAAGAGCATGCTCAAATCAGAACGGATGTTCTGGGATGAGTATATACTTTTTGAAGAAGATGTATTATGCTATAACTTATCGAGTTCGAGTAATCTATATAGTGTTTGGCTGAATTATTATGTCGGAAAACAGGTTTAGGTGACTTTTATGGAACGGTGGTATAATAAATATAAGGCGATTGATTGTAATAAGAATTAGCAGCAGCATAAAGATAAATGAGTATAAAGTTTCTCAAATTGGAAAGGAAGGATATTATGACGATTGCGAAAGAAAGGACAGTTGATATTATTAGTCGTATGTCTGAAGATAAGGTGTATTATGTATTGCAGCTTCTTGAGGGTATAGAGGGATTAACCGGTAAAAATTCGGAAATGGATTCTATAAATAAAAGTTCTGGGAGGAAATTTGGTCCATTAGCCGGAGGGCTTGTTTTTATGGCAGACGATTTTGACGAAACACCGGATTGCTTCAAGGAGTACGTGTGATGGGATATATACTGGATACAAATGCACTTATTTTCTATTTATATAATCCAGAGCAATTATCAAAAGCCGCTGTGGATATTGTGTATAATGAGAGCAATCAGATATATGTAAGTATCGTTTCGCTTTGGGAAATTGCTATAAAATCCAGTATAGGTAAACTGGAAATAAAAAACTCACTAGAGATTCCATTATTCCTAAATATAATGTAAATACGGTTTGGCAGTGTTCGTGAAGATAGGAGGAAAAATGACATATCAAGAGGTGGTTGAAAAATTCAGGAGTCAATTCAAGGATGCGGATGTAAGCAGTATTAAAGGGCACCTTGCTTATCAATTCAATATTATTGGCGATGGTGCCGGTGCGTTTTATGTAGAAGTAAATGATGGTAAATTGTCGATTGAGCCATATGAGTATTATGATAGGGATGTGCTGTTCACCTGTAAGGCAGATGTGTTATTTAAGATTATTTCAGGGAAAACAGATCCGGTTATTGCATTTACTTTAGGGAAGCTTAAAGTAGAGGGGAGTATTGAAAAGGCTTTGCTGTTGAAAAATATGATTGAGTAGCTCTGTTATGTTTTGTATGAAATTGAATGTATAAAATGATTAAAAGGGAGTATTCCAAATAAAAGGGATACTCCTTATTTTTGGTATGGAGGGCATGCCTGTATTCAGGGATATGTAGATTGTGTGCAGGCCTTGTACCATATAGGGCTTCTGAAAAAGAATGAGAGGTTGAAATGGGTAGAGAAGGCAGATGTTCGTTAAAAGGAGATTTCATGACATTTACAGCATTCATAAAGCATTTCACGGCAAAAAAGTTGTTTGAAAGATTCATACAGACTATAATACCTGTTATTTCTATAAAATAATCAGGAGACACTTATGAAACTGAAAAAGGCAATGATATTAATGGTATGGAAACGTCAAAGCCGAAGATTGCAGAAGATAATGGAACAGATCGCCAGGAAATCGTGGATATCGAGGATATTCCGCAGGGAGATCCCATCGCCGGACTTGATGAAGAGGAGGTGGCGAATTGATCCATATAGCAATCTGTGATGATGAAAAGCATATGTGTGAGCATATAAGGACTTTGGTTTCTGATTTTTTCCGTAAAAAGAACAGAGAAATATGCTTCCGAACATTTTCAAATGGTGAAGAGCTACTGCACTATGGCGGGCGGATCGATCTCCTGTTTCTGGATATCCAGATGAAGGGCATGGACGGCATGGAAACAGCCAGGAAACTCCGGGCAGGCCAGTTCCGGGGATTCCTGATCTTCATCACTGTACTGAAGGAGATGGTATTCGAGTCCTTCGAGGTGCACGCCTACGATTATCTGGTCAAACCAGTGGAAGAAAAACAGTTTGTGAAGACGATGGAGCGCCTTTACGCTTCCATGCAAAATGCCTGCGAAGACAGCCTGCTTGTGCAAAAGGGATATGAGGGGCGCATCATCTCCAAAGGTGAGATCGTTTTCTGTGAGATCATAGACCGTAAAATATATTTGAACCTGGTTTCCGGCGAAGTAGTTGATTATTATGAGCGGATTGAAAATCTGGAAACGAAACTGGATTCCCGCTTTTTCCGGTGCCACAGGAGCTACCTTATCAATCTTGGGCATTTAAAAGGCTATAAAAATGGAACCGCATATATGGATAATGGCAGGGAGGTTCCCGTATCAAGGCTGCGGAGCAAAGAGTTTTCCGGCGTTGTTCTACAGTATATGAAAAACCTGTAAGATCGTGGAAGCGTAAAGTGCGGAACAATCCGCAGCAACTTAAGTAAAGGTTCCATATGGGGGCGTATAAAATGACTGCGTATTATGATTTTTTCTATATATACATTATGGACATTGTCGAGACGTCCTTCCAGTTTTATTTCCTGATAAAAATCCTGAAAAAGAAGCCATGGCCTCCTTTTTATTTCCTGTTTGCAGTATGTGCAGTGATCATCAATGATTTTCTCCCGATCGGTACGATTATGGGATTTATGGCGATTGTCCTTCTGCTTATAGTATGCGGGACTTTTGTCTGTCACGCGGATGTTAAGTCCTCCCTGTTGTATGCGGTTTTGACAACGGAAATTATGCTGCTATGCTATGGCATTACACAACAACTGATAAGCCTTGCAGCCCCGTTCCTGCCTGCCGCCTTCCATGATATGACCGGTATTGCCTTCATGCTGGCCAGTCAGGAGGCGGCGTTTGTGCTGGCCGGCTTCTGCTATTATATGGTGTATCGTTATTTTTCCATGGATGCCCTTTATTCTATGGATGCCTTTCATCCCCTTTCTACCGCTGCGAAAATGCAGCAGATATTTCTGGTTTTCATTCCTGTCCTGATGATATTTATTATGAGCAGGTACGTTAATACAATGCAATTTGATTTCCAGTATGTGCTCGAGTCGGATAATAAAGAATATTTTGAGTATCTGTTCAGCCATTGGCAGCTGCTTGCCATGCACCTTCTGGGACTTGTCAGTCTGTTCTGTATCCTGTTTTTCTTTAAGAAACTACAGCAGAATTTCCGTCTCAGCACGGAATTGTCACTGCTGGAACAGGAGGAACATTCTCTGAACCAGTATGTGGAGGAAGCGAAGGCTCGTTATGACAGGACAAAATCGCTCCGCCATGATATCAGGAATCATATCGCGGTGGTAAAAGAACTGTTGCGAAGCGGGAAACTGGAGGAGGCGGTAAGCTATATGGAAGATCTGGACGATATGGCGGAAAAAATGTCATTCCCCGTAAGCACCAATAACCCGGTAGTGGATATCCTGGCAGGAAACAAGCTAGGGATTGCCCAAAGCATGGGGATTGATGTGGACTGTTCCCTTCTCCTGCCATATCCCTGCGGCCTTAGGGACATTGATATCTGCATTGTCCTGTCAAATGCGCTGGATAATGCGATTCAGGCATGTAAGAGTCTGGATGACGGCATCGAAAAGCAGATCCATGTGTCCGGACGTGTCCAGGGTGATTTTCTTATGCTGGAGACCCGAAACAGCTTCTGTGGGAAGAGTGTGTTCAAAAGGGGGACAGGTTTGTCAAATGTAAAAAAGGTGGCTGAAAAATATGACGGCGCTATGAGCATAGAGACACAGGAGAATGTATTCATCCTCCATGTGCTGCTGGTCATTCCACAGCACTCAAATGACAGCTCACAGCAAATGGATTGACACGTTACTCTCTATATCCGAAAAAAGAAACAGGAGTCGTCTGTAAAGGCGGCTGTAGGACAGCTGTAAAGAAATTGCCTGACAATACAAAAAAGAAGGAGGAACAATTATGCATACGAAAACGATGGAAGGCCTTGCGGGGGCAAATATAAATATGAAACTGTTGAATACACCATTCCGCGTTTATAAAGAAGCAGAGCGGAGAGGAGATACAGCCGTCATGGAGCGGGCAATGGGATATGCGGGTGAGTTTGCAGATAAAGCAGAGGATTACCAAAAGATAACTGAAGAAGGAATGAAGGAGGATGCCAGGGAGGCAAGGGAAAAAGCGAAAGCAGAGCAGGAAAAGGCTATTCAGAAGCGTAAAGAAGAGCGTGAGGAGCAGGAAAAGAGGATAGCGGAAAGCCGCAAAGGGGATACGGATACAGTCAGCATCAGCGAAAGTGGAAAGGAAGCATCGGATGAAAAATCTGTTTCGGTTCAGACTGGTACAGACAATGACATATCGGCAGAGGAAACAGTGGATGCCGGTAAGATGGAGGCAGTAATCTATACGAAAACCGGAGAAACAGCTAAACCGGAATCCAGTTCAAATTTTACTATTTCGGTATAGAAGGGATTAAAAATACCAGGGAAAAGATGAACCGGCAGCAGGAAGGGAATATTATATGAGTAACTGCAGAAAAGAAGAGCTATGACAGAATCTATTAAAAAGTTTATTCCAATTTTTGTAGGATTTCGTTTTCATAAGGTTGATATCAGGAGGAACATGACGTGGACTTATGGGAAAAATTCGGGATGGGTGAAGGGATTGCCGGACTGTGGCAGGAACTGGGCATTAGCGCGGAAACGGCAATTGTTGTTTTGGCTGCGCTGTATTTTGTAATTAAATGGGCGGTAAAAAACGGAATCATAGAAGCCTGTAAAAAAATAGAGGAAAAGAAATTACAGGATAAATTAAAGGCAGAAATCAGTGAAACAGAGTCGGGAAGTGCCCCGGAGAAAAACTGAAGAATATAAAAAGGCGGAAAACCAGAATTTTCAGGGCAAATACTATGAAAAATATTGAAAAAAAGAGGCCGGTATTAAGCTGTGTAATACTGTTTACGATATGCAGCTTAGCCAGAATAATAGAATATTTTTGGGTAAAGACGGATGAAACAATCATTGCGGAAAATTTTCTGCACAAAGCTTTTGGAATTGTTGTTTTGGCGATTGTCCTTCATTCTCGCGGCAATACTTGGAAAAGCATTGGATTTATAAAGGGTAAAACAGTATCTGATATTCTGAAAGGTTTTCTGTTAGGAGGGTGCTGCTTCTTTGCTGCCTATTCTATGGAATGCCTGATGCTTTACCAAACCAATCAGAATGTATCGTTAGACTTTTATATAAGTGGATTTACACTAAATGGAGAAGCGATAAGGCATGATGGTTCTCTTTTCCTGCTTTTATGTATTGTACTGAACATCGTAAATGTATGGATGGAGGAGGGTGTCTTTCGCGGCTTATTTATGAAAATTCTTGCTGAAAAGCTATCCTTTATCCGTGCCGTACTTCTTATCGCTTTTTTATTTGGAATCTGGCACCTGGTTATGCCGCTTCGAGATTATGTGCAGGGGAATATATCGTTTGTGGGTGCCCTGATCATGGGGATTGGTTATATTGTATTGGCTGGGATTATGAGTGCAAAATGGTCGCTCCTATATAAAATGACAGGGGCATTGTGGATGGGACTTGGCGACCACTTGTTTAATAATATTATCGTAACGAATCTGCTTCATGTGATTTCTAATGGTGAAGCGGATCGTATGCAGATTATACGAATTATGATTGGCCAGATGTTATCTTTTGCTATTATCACGATATGGTATAGGAAAATATGGAAGAATGCCAGATATGGAGAAGTTGAAGATTGATATGAAAGAACTCAGCAATTTTCTCAGAAAATAACAGCAACGAAAATCGGGAATTATGGAGGGAATGGAGTATGTCGCTGGGATTGCAGAGAGGAATGGACTTGTTTGATCGGATAAACACACGTATGCTTATATCACCATTTATTGCAGGTGTTGCTTTGGGGATAACTGCGAAATTTGCGGATGGGCGTGAAATCCTGTACTATTTCCCGATACTTGCTGATATCATGGGACGGTTCGGCATATGGGTCTGGGTAGCGGCCCTGATAGCGATTCGCTCCAGGACACCTTTACTTGCAGCGGCCCGTTCCCCGGCGTTTTTTGCCGGAATGCTGATTGCATATTATGGATATACGGTTTTATTTTTGGGATTTTTTCCGAAATCGCAGATGATTTTGTGGGGAACGGCCGCTATGGTCACTCCGTTTTGCGGTTTCCTGATATGGCATGTACATAAAAGGAAGCATTACGCCAGTTGGATTGCTTCACTGCCTTTTGCTCTGTTTTTTACGGAATGGTATTTAACGGTTTTCAGGGAATGGTATCTTACGGTGGAAGATAAGCTGTTATTATTGATTGTTTATATAGGAATGACTTTTTCGCTATTGGCAGCGGTTCCGGCGAAAAAAAGGTTATTTGGGCTGCTTTATGGAGTATTCCTGTCAATGCTGTTGATATGGCTGGTACAGGCAGGTATCATAGTGAACTTATATGAGCAAATGCTGAATGTATAGTTTTGTTTCAAATATAAGGAGGGGAGGAAAAGAGAATGCGTCATATTTATATTCGTGGAATCATTGGACTGATTTGGCTGATTGCGGCTATTGTATGCGGGGGATCCGGAAATTTCCCGATGGCGGGCCTTTATCTGGTTTTAGCAGGGGTATTTCTATATTCCGCATATGCGGCATGGAAAAAGGAAAAGAACGGCAAAGGGGGCAGGTAACATGGAAGAAGTGCTCCTGACTGTGAAAAATCTGGACGCATGGTACAATAAGGAGAAAATGGTACTTTCGGATTTTTCCTTTGAACTGACCGAACGTGAAGCGGCAGGATTGATCAGGTTAAACGGAGCCGGAAAAACTACATTTCTAAAGGTGCTTTCCGGTCTGCACCCTGCTTTCCGTTCAGATGGTATCTGTTTTTGCGGTTCCCCCGTGGATTTCAGGAAACAGGATTTTAAGCTGTGCCGCTATACGGTGTTTGCCGAGGACAATTCATTTTCGTATTTTACGTTCCGGGAATACATGGCCTATGTATGCAACGCTTATGGGAAGGTGGTTCCGGACGTGTCAGAGTTGATACGGGGGTTTCATTTTGAAGAGTATGCGGATACCCTGTTGCGGGAGCTGTCAACCGGGAACCGGAAAAAAGCGTTTCTGATCACGGCGTTTGCCCTGAAACCCAGACTGCTTCTCCTGGATGAGCCGGTGAATGGGCTGGATTTCCAGAGTACAGAATATCTGTATCAGCAGATTGCCGGATACAAGGAGCATGGGACCGTTCTGTTTTCCTCCCACATCCTGGAGAGTATCACACTGACTTCTGACCGGGTATTTGTTCTGGAGGATGGGAAAATCCGGCAGACATTTGAGCACGGTCAGATTAATGCCGCAGACATCCGGGAGGCTTTGCATGATGAAAATGACAGGTAAAGCCTTCGCCAAAAAGCTGTTTGGAGCAAAATATGAGCGCCTGCCCCGGACGCTTTTGATTTACATAATTGTATTTTGGGGGCTGTATATCGCAGGCTGTCAGGTGCAGATTGCGTCCCCTGTCCGGGTTCTGATGGTAAGCGCCTTTACGGCCGGCGTGATGTGGCAGGCTCTTTCTTCCAAAGATAATGCGGAGGAACTTAAGGCTATGCTGATGCTGCCTTTCCGGCATCGGGAATTTGTTTTCTCCTATGTAGCCGCGCTGGGAGCTTATGCGATCCTTACAAAGACAGGGCTGCTTCTGGCAGTTTTGCTGGCCGTTTCGGAATGGAAGGCGATAGAAATCATCGGAATTGTGATCTGTATGCTTCATGCTGTCCTTATGGCGGCTGCTGTTTATTCTCTGAGAAAATACTGGTATGCGGATGTTCTCTGGACTGCTATCGTGGTGGCTGCCATTCTTCTTTGCGGAAGCAGGACATGGATAAATCTGCTGCTGCCTGCAAATGGGATGTTTGCCGTTCTGTTCCTGTGGAGGGCAGACGGATATGCTTTTTATCAGTGGGAGAGTAAGAGAAGTTATGCTGCCAGGCAGAAGAAAAGGGCTTCTTTATGGCGGTATTTTTTCCGATATCTCACTTGCCGCAAAAATTACCTGCTCAATATTGCTGTGATGTGGTGTGTTGCTCTTGTAATACCTTATTTTCTGAAAGAAATAGCCGGACTGTCCGTTGTCCCGATTGGCTTTGCGGTGTTATCTTTGAATACGCCCATCTGTATCCTGCTGTCCTGTGACCGTGATCTGGAGCAGGCGGTCCGCTTTCTGCCCGGACAAAAACGGCGTTTTTGCATTCCGTATTGCCTGTTCATTTTCTTGTGTAACATGATGGCAGATGCGATATTTCTCATAAGCTGGCAGACACAAAACGGCGGGGTCACTGTCTTTATGGCTTGTGGGGCAGTTTTCTTTGCTATGCAGAGTGCGGTGCTGTCTGTGCTGCTGGAGTGGTTTTATCCCATCCGGGACTGGAAGATTGAAAGCGACCTGTGGCACCATCCGCGGAAATATGTGGTTCCGGCGGTAATGCTGCTGCTTGCGGGAATTGCTGCTTGGCCGGTGCTGCTGTATATCCTATTGATTCTGTTGGCAATGGAAATTACAACCCTGCTTTTTGTATGTTGGAGGCATCCGAAGTGATGGATAAAAAAAGATTGAAAACAGATAGTATGCTTTTAAGGGGAAAGAGCAGAACCGTGTCAATGTTGTGCCGATGGTGTGCCAATTTTTATTTTATAAAAAAGAACCGGGCAGGTCTGGGAAAAATGAATACAGCATGTTTTTATGGAAAAAAGAGAAATGCTGATGCACAGGAAGCAGATCACGGAGGACCTGAAAAAAATATTCTTTTACACTGGAATTATCTTCTCCTTCACATATGTAACGGCAGGACTTCCCTATATCAATCGAATTTATCAAGTAATATAAAGGGCTGTCCTTCTTTAATTATATTTTTTGCAATATCTTTACATATTTCAGTTCTCGATATCAACACGCTGTTCAAAAGTTAAATGTTTCTGATTGTCTTTATTATTCACAACTAGAATTTAAAAATTCATTTAAGTATAAAAACAAGGATTTTATTCAGAACGATAGAGGAAGAACAAAAGTTCGATTTCGTATCTATACAAATTTAATGATTTGTGATAAGATAAAAAAGTTCTTTCAGTGGTGTTTTGTCTGTATGGAATTACAGAGGTACGCTGAGAAACAAAAACAGCAGATCAGAGGTGAACGTTTAAGTGCAAAATTTTTCTGCGAAAAATGAACAAGAAATATTCAAACTTCATTCAGAATACCAGCCCACCGGCGACCAGCCGCAGGCAATAGAGGCTTTGGTGAATGGCTTTAAGAAAGGTAATCAGTTCCAGACTTTACTGGGGGTTACGGGATCAGGAAAAACCTTCACAATGGCGAATGTGATTCAGGCATTGAATAAGCCGACTCTGGTCATTGCGCACAACAAGACACTGGCAGGCCAGCTCTACGGAGAATTCAAGGAGTTTTTCCCTGAGAACGCAGTGGAATATTTTGTCTCCTACTACGATTATTACCAGCCGGAGGCCTACGTACCGTCCACAGACACCTATATCGCAAAAGACTCCGCCATCAATGATGAAATCGACAAACTGCGGCTGTCCGCCACGGCTTCTCTTTCTGAGAGGCGGGATGTGATCGTGGTGGCCAGCGTGTCCTGCATTTACGGCCTGGGAAGCCCGGATGAGTATCAGGAGCTGATCGTGTCTCTGCGGCCGGGGCAGCAGAAGGACAGGGATGAGGTACTGAAAGAACTGATCGCGATACAGTATAACAGAAACGATATGGATGTGGAGCGGGGAACGTTCCGGGTGCGGGGCGATACGATAGAAGTTTACCCGGCGCAGGGCGGGGAGCATCTGATCCGGATTGAGTTTTTCGGGGACGAGATAGACCGGATCATGGAAGTGGATCCGCTGACAGGAGCACCCCATGCGGAATTGAGCCATATCTCCATCTTCCCGGCATCCCATTACGTGGTCGCTCAGGAAAAGATCAATGCAGCCTGTGATAACATTGAGAAGGAACTGGAGAACCAGATCCGGTTTTTTAAGGGCGAGGACAAGCTGCTGGAGGCACAGAGGATTTCTGAAAGGACAAATTTTGATATTGAGATGCTGCGTGAAACCGGCTTCTGTTCCGGCATTGAGAACTATTCCAGACATCTGAACGGGCTGGAGGCGGGGGCAACGCCTTTTACCCTGATGGATTACTTCAAGGATGATTTCCTAATCATTATAGATGAGTCCCATATGACGGTACCTCAGATCGGGGCGATGTTCACGGGCGACCGTTCCCGGAAAACAACGCTGGTGGAGTACGGATTCCGGCTGCCGTCGGCGCTGGATAACAGGCCGCTCAATTTTTCGGAATTTGAGTCCCATATTGACCAGATGATGTTTGTATCTGCGACGCCTTCCAAATATGAGGCGGAGCATGAACTGCTGCGGACGGAACAGATCATCCGGCCCACCGGCCTGCTGGATCCGGAGGTATCAGTGCGTCCGGTGGAAGGACAGATCGATGATCTGATCTCCGAGATTAATAAAGAAACAGAGAAGAAAAACAAGGTGCTGGTGACAACGCTGACAAAGCGGATGGCGGAGGATCTGACAGAATATATGAAGGATGTGGGAATCCGTGTGAAGTATCTCCACTCCGACGTGGATACACTGGAGAGAGCAGAGATCATCAGAGATATGCGCCTGGACGTCTTTGATGTACTGGTGGGTATCAATCTGCTCAGAGAAGGTTTGGATATTCCGGAGATTTCCCTTGTGGCGATACTGGATGCGGACAAGGAGGGTTTTCTGCGTTCGGAGACCTCTCTGATCCAGACCATCGGGCGTGCTGCCAGAAATGCGGACGGGCATGTGATCATGTACGCGGATGTGATAACGGATTCCATGAGAGCTGCGCTGGAGGAGACAGAAAGGCGTCGAAGCCTGCAGCAGGCCTATAATGAGGAACATGGCATCACGCCGCAGACGATACGAAAGGCAGTCAGGGATCTGATCAGTATTTCCAAAACGGTGGCGAAGGAAGAAGTGCGGTTTGAGAAAGATCCGGAGTCCATGGATCTGAAGGAACTGGAAAAACTGATCGCGGAAGTGCAGAAGAAGATGAAGAAGGCGGCAGCGGACCTGGATTTCGAGACAGCAGCCGAACTGCGTGATAAGATGCTGGAGCTGAAGAAAATATTGAATGAGAGGGAGTAGCGCAGGAGGATGATTCGGAGCAAAATAAACAGGAACAGGGTTTCGGAGCATATTTTTTGAGCTGATGGGAGAGAAAATGGACGAGAATATAAAAATACGTCCCAGAGAGTATATAAAGATCAGGGGCGCAAGTGAACATAATTTAAAAGATATCGATGTGGATGTGCCGCGAAATGAGTTTGTGGTGCTGACAGGGCTGTCAGGTTCCGGAAAATCTTCTCTGGCTTTTGATACGATCTATGCGGAGGGGCAGCGCCGATATATGGAATCTTTGTCTTCCTACGCGAGGCAGTTTCTGGGGCAGATGGAGAAGCCCAATGTGGAAAAGATAGAGGGGCTTTCCCCGGCGATATCCATAGACCAGAAATCCACCAACAGGAATCCGCGCTCCACTGTGGGAACGGTGACGGAGATCTATGATTATTTCAGACTGTTATACGCAAGGATCGGTATCCCCCACTGCCCGAAATGCGGCAGGGAGATTCATAAGACTACCGTGGATGAGATGGTGGATTACATTTTGAATATGGAAACAGGAACCAGGATCCAGCTTCTTGCGCCGGTGGTGAGAGGCAGGAAGGGCGAGCATGTAAAGGTGTTAGAGCGCGCACGCAGAAGCGGTTATGTGCGTGTACGTGTGGACGGAAACCTGTACGATCTGTCGGAGGAGATCAAGCTGGAGAAAAACATCAAACATTCCATCGAGATTGTAGTTGACAGGCTTGTCATAAAAGAGGGAATTGAGAGAAGGCTGACAGATTCCCTGGAGAATGTGCTGGAG
The DNA here is from genome assembly GCA_947647735.1 of uncultured bacterium. GTDB lineage: Bacteria > Bacillota > Clostridia > Lachnospirales > Lachnospiraceae > 1XD8-76. The sequence goes on from CANSLJ010000013.1 coordinate 14,567, forward strand.
CTGGCGAATGGACTGGCGATCGTGGACATTATCGACGGGGAGAGCCTGACCTTCAGTCAGAGTTTTGCCTGTCCGGATTGTGAGATCAGCATCACGGAGATCGAGCCGAGAAGTTTTTCCTTTAACAATCCTTTTGGCGCCTGCCCGGATTGTTTCGGACTTGGTTATAAAATGGAGTTTGACGCAAGGCTGATGATCCCGGATGAATCGCTGAGCCTGAACGGCGGGGCAATTCAGGTGATGGGGTGGCAGTCCAGCAAGGATAAGGGCAGTTTTACCCATGCCCTGCTGGAGGCGCTGGCAAATGAGTATGATTTCAGTCTGGACACGCCCTGGAGGGAACTTCCTCCCGGGATCAGGGACATGCTGGTTTCCGGCACCGGGGGGAAAGAAGTAAAGGTACATTATAAAGGGCAGCGCGGAGAAGGCATTTATCCGGTGGCTTTTTCAGGGCTTATCAAAAATGTGGAACAGCGTTATCGGGAGACCTATTCGGAGACTGCGAAGGCGGAATATGAAGAATTCATGCGGGTGACGCCCTGTAAGCTCTGTGGCGGCAGGCGGCTGAAACGGGAATCTCTGGCGGTCACGGTGGACGATAAAAATATTTATGAACTGACAGCAATGTCACTTGGGAATCTTCACGCTTTTCTACAGGAAATGAAGCTGACAAAACAGCAGGAACTGATCGGAAAGCAGATATTAAAGGAGATTCGTGCAAGAGTAGGATTTCTGATCGATGTAGGGCTCAACTATCTGTCTCTGGCAAGGGCAACGGCTACCCTCTCCGGCGGGGAGGCGCAGCGGATCAGGCTTGCCACCCAGATCGGCTCCGGGCTGGTGGGCGTCTGCTATATTCTGGACGAGCCCAGCATCGGCCTGCATCAGAGGGACAATGACAAGCTGATAAAGACGTTAAAGAACTTAAAGGACATGGGAAATACGCTGCTAGTGGTCGAACACGACGAAGATACCATGTGGGCGGCAGACCATATCATTGACATCGGCCCGGGCGCCGGCTCCCACGGCGGACAGGTGATCGCCCAGGGAACGGCGGAGGAGATCTGCCGGGTGGAAGAATCCATCACAGGGCAGTACCTGAGCGGGAAACTGAAGATACCGGTGCCGGCTGAGCGAAAAGTGCCGACAGGGTTTTTGACCGTAAAGGGAGCAAGGGAAAACAATCTGAAAAATATAGATGTGGAGATCCCGCTGGGAGTTATGACCTGTGTGACAGGCGTGTCAGGTTCGGGGAAGAGTTCCCTGGTCAATGAAATATTATATAAACATCTGGCAAAGAGCCTGAACAGGGCAAGGACGATCGCCGGCGACCATGACGATATCCTGGGATTGGAGCAGCTTGACAAGGTGATCAGCATCGATCAGTCTCCTATCGGGCGGACACCCCGTTCCAATCCGGCCACCTATACCGGTGTATTTGATATGATCCGGGATCTTTTTGCGGCAACGCCGGATGCCAAGGCAAAGGGCTATAAAAAGGGAAGGTTCAGCTTTAATGTGAAGGGCGGGCGCTGTGAAGCCTGCTCGGGAGACGGCATTTTAAAGATAGAGATGCATTTCCTGCCGGATGTCTATGTGCCCTGTGAAGTCTGCGGCGGAAAACGGTATAACAGGGAAACGCTGGATGTGAAGTACAAAGGCAAAAGTATTTTCGATGTGTTGGACATGACGGTGGAGGAGGCGCTTGGATTTTTTGAAAATGTGCCCAGTATCCGCAGGAAGATAGAGACATTGTATGATGTGGGACTTTCCTATATCAAACTGGGACAGCCGTCCACGGAGCTGTCCGGCGGGGAGGCGCAGCGGGTGAAGCTTGCCACGGAGCTCTCCAGAAAAAGCACGGGACGGACCATTTATATTCTGGATGAGCCGACCACGGGGCTGCACTTTGCGGATGTGCACAAGCTGGTTGAAATTCTGCACAGGCTGACAGAAGGTGGAAATACGGTGGTGGTGATCGAGCATAACTTGGATGTTATTAAAACAGCGGATTATATTATTGATATCGGTCCAGAGGGGGGAGATGGCGGCGGCCGGATCGTTGCCCTTGGGACACCGGAAGAAGTGGCAAAAAACCCCAAATCTTATACAGGGAAGTATATAAGGAAAATGTTGGATAAAAGTAAAAGATAATTATTAAAATTTATGAAGAATCTGTAAATTTGCTTGTATTTAGAGGCTGGATTTGGTATGCTGAAAAAAACTATTGTTATGTTAATCAGACTATCATTTCTGAATGGGAGGTTTTTTATGAGATTTAAGAAAGTAATGGCAGTGGCAATGGCTGCAGTGATGTCGTTGTGTGTATTTGCAGCTCCGGCATCAGGACTGCCGGTAGAGGCAGCTCCAGACTGGTCAACAAACTGGAATGATGTCAGAGTTTATACGGCTAATTTTTCCAAAAGTGTTCCCAATGTAAACATACAGACACCGCAGACAACTGTGAAATTGTATGCTGGAATGACCTGGGAGGAACTGGAAAACAACATCGGTGTAAGGTTAAATGTGAGCGATAGCGAGTGCGGTGTTCAGGCGATGAATGCTTTTAACATGTTGGCGGGTTCTATGCGCGCGAGTGTAGTAAAAGTTCTGGATATGGATATGGAGCTGTATACAAAAGAAGGCTGGACGGAAGATGTTGTGGGTATGACAAGTCCAATCAGAGTAGGAATCACACTTCCCAAGGGCAGTGATCTGACGAAAGACTATGCTGTGATCAGCGTGAAGGAAGGCGGCGGAATGGAGATACTGGGAGATCTCGATCCAGAACCGACCACATTGACAGTGGATAGTAGTTATTTTGATACATTTGCAATTATTGCGGCACCGGCAGGAACTTTTAATGCATATAGAGTTGCCAGCCCTCGGGCATTGGATCAGATATGGATTTCGACTTATGCCAAAGATATCGTCAGTACAGTTAGTTCAGAGTCAAGAGGATATCAGATGTATGATATAGGGACAGCTTCAGATGCGGCAACAGTGAGGGCAGCTGTAGGTGATCAGATCGTTTCTCTGGAGGTATCAGCGTCGGAGCCTGGTCCATATTCTATGGGACCTCTGCGGTATGCAGCGTGGGGAATTGGCGCAAAGGGTATCTCTTGTTATGAAATTGAGTTGAAAAACGGAAAGCGAGAGCGGGTTACTCAGACGAATCAGAAGATTCTTGTTACAATGACAATACCGTTTAATTTCCCGGCATATGCGGATTATGCGGTAGCAGTATTAAATGCGGATGGAACCGTGAGTATTATGAAGGATATGGATATAAATGACAGTACAATAACAATCGCTACAGATCAGTTCAGAAGTTATGCGATTATGTGGGCACCGAAAGGAGCATTTGCCTTACTGCCATAAAGAAAATCTGCAATTTCAGGAAGGTGTATTGCAGGAAAAGATAAGTAAAAAATGCTATTTATAAAAAGGCAGGGACGCGAAATAAGAGATTTGTCTTGTTTTGCGTCCCTTTTTTGTAAAAAGTTTATAAAATGTCTTTGAAAATCTTTTCATGTGGTTTATAATGGCTTTGTATGTTTAAGATTGTGCCAGTTTATGTTTAAATATGTGCTAAGTGGAAAAATTAGAAGTAGGGAATAACGCTTGACGGGTGCGATAAGGATAGAGAGAAACCATGGAAAGGGGCTAAGTTAGGATGCAGTATACGGATATCGGGATTGATTTGGGAACAGCCAGCATTCTGGTGTATATCAGAGGAAAAGGGGTTGTGTTGAAAGAGCCCTCTGTTGTTGCGTTTGACAGAGATACAAATAAGATTAAAGCGATCGGTGAGGATGCGAGGCTGATGCTGGGAAGGACGCCGGGCAATATCATTGCGGTGCGGCCGCTCCGCCAGGGCGTGATCTCCGATTATACCGTAACCGAAAAAATGATGAAATATTTCATTCAGAAGGCGCTGGGAAAGAGGAGTATCCGCAAACCGAGGATCGCGGTGTGCGTACCCAGCGGCGTGACGGAAGTAGAGAAAAAAGCGGTGGAGGATGCAACCTATCAGGCGGGGGCAAGAGAGGTTTCGGTGATAGAGGAGCCTATTGCAGCCGCAATCGGTGCCGGGATTGATATTTCAAAGCCCTGCGGGAATATGATCGTGGATATCGGCGGCGGTACTTCCGATGTGGCGGTGATCTCGCTGGGAGGAACGGTAGTGAGCGCCTCCATTAAGATCGCAGGAGATGATTTTGATGAAGCGATCGTCCGCTACATGAGAAAGAAGCATAACCTTCTGATCGGTGAGAGGACCGCGGAGGATATCAAGATCAGGATCGGCTCCGCGTTTCCGAGGCCGGAGCCGGATTTCATGGATGTGCGCGGACGAAATCTTGTGTCGGGCCTGCCCAATACGATCCGTGTTTCTTCCGAGGAGACGGAGGAGGCATTAAAAGAGACCACATCCCAGATCGTGGAGGCGATACACAGCGTGCTGGAGAAAACGCCGCCGGAGCTGGCAGCGGATATTGCGGACAGAGGTATCGTCCTGACAGGGGGCGGCAGCCTTCTAAGGGGCCTGGAGGAGCTGATCTCGGATAAGACAGGTATCAATACGATGACTGCGGAGGATCCCATGACGGCAGTGGCGATCGGCACAGGGCGTTATGTGGAATTTCTGGCAGGATACAGGGAAGATTAAAAAGAGCATATCGAACAGGAAGACATAAGGAAGGTATAGTGACGTATGGTAAAAGGATTATATACAGCGTATACCGGGATGCGGAATGAGCAGAAGAGAATGGATATTCTGACGAATAATCTGGCGAACTCCGATACCACGGGCTTTAAAAAAGAAGGGGTGACAAATCAGGCGTTTAATGACCTGCTTGCCTATCGGATCAAGGATTCCACCATGCCCGGTGTAGATGCAAAAAAGCTTGGCACGATGAATCCGGGTGTGAAGATCGGTGAAGTATATACGGATTATACGCAGGGGCCTATGAAGGTTACGGATAATACCTTTGATGTCGCGCTGGCAGGAGAAGGTTTCTTCACGATCGACTTTACGAACAAAGCGGGCGAGAGCTTTACACTCTATACAAGAGACGGTAACTTCAACATGACAAAGGAAGGCTATCTTGTGACACAGGATGGCGATTTCGTGGTGGGGACGAACGGACAGCATATACAGCTTTCGACCACCGCGGCAGAAACAAAGATCGACAGAGGCGGACGGATCTATCAGGACGGGACGCTGCGGGCACAGATGCAGATCACGGATTTTGAAAATTACGACTATCTGGAAAAATTCGGTGAGAACCTGTATCAGCCGGTGGAGGGAGCGACGGAGCGGGAGGCATCCGCACAGACCTATCAGGGATATCTGGAGGCGGCAAATGTGCAGACCGTGTATGAGATGGTACAGATGATCGCCGTGACCAGAGCCTATGAGACGAACCAGAAGGTGATCCAGGCCCATAATGATACACTGCAGATCGCGGCAAATCAGCTCGGCAAGATATAAAATAGTGAGCTTTGCCCTTATTAGGGTTAAGAACATGGGATTTTAAGCCGATATGTACGTAGAGAGAAAATGGCATGTAAAACGGCAGGGCTTTCACAGGACGGCTTTGCATGGAATAAGTGCAGGAGGAATACGAAATGGTACGAAGCTTATGGTCTGCGGCGACCGGCATGATCGCGCAGCAGACGAATGTTGATACGATCGCAAACAATCTGGCAAATGTCAATACCACCGGTTACAAGACGCAGATGAATCAGTTCAAAACCCTGTTGTATCAGGATATTCAGGCGAAGACGACTTCCGGCAACGGTGAGACAAAGCCTACAGGTGCGCAGGTCGGCCTCGGCGTGCGGAACGCGGCGATCACCAGTATATTTAAACAGGGTAATCTGCTGGAATCCACGAGTGATACCGACTTCGCGATCGAGGGTGAAGGCTTCTTTGCGGTAAGAGGTGAGGACGGCGAGACCTACTATACAAGGAACGGACATTTCATCTGGGCGATCAACAGCGGCGGCGGTGTGACGCTGACGAACTCCGAAGGTATGAAGGTGTTGAACTCCAGAGGGCAGACGATCGAACTGGGAAATAATTATATCACAAACCGGATCACGATCAGCCAGGACGGGCAGATCTGTTATCCGAATGCAAACGGAAACCCGACTCCCATCGGCGTTTCTATCGGCGCATGGCAGTTTAATAACCCGACCGGCCTGACAAAAGAGGGAGACAGCTTATATGCGGTTTCGGATGCCAGCGGTCCGGCGATCAATGAGTCGACGAACAATCAGGTGCAGAAGAGCCGGTTTTTGCAGGGATATCTGGAAAACTCCAATGTGCAGGTTGTGGATGAGATGGTAAACCTGATCGTGGCACAGAGAGCTTACGAGTTGAATTCCAAGGCTATTACAGCTTCTGATCAGATGATGCAGCAGGCGAACCAGCTCAGACAGTAATGCGGTGAAAATATAAAAGATTTTCCGGGACAGTAAAGGATGCCTGATGAAAAGATCCGGGTTTCAGGCACAGGAGGAACAGCTATGGATATCGGTGGATTAAGTACAGACTATCAAAACTATATGACGCAGTCTGCGGCGGCATCGGCTAAAATGGATCAGATCCAGAATAAGGATTATGCGAATGCGACCGATGAGGAACTGATGGATGCCTGCAAGCAGTTTGAAGAATATTTTGTGGAAATGACATTAAAGGAAGTGTTTAAGACCGTGGATATGTTTGGGATGAGCGAGAGCACCTCAAATGCCATGTCCACAAGCAAGGATTTTATGAAAGATGCCATGGTGCAGAAATTTGCGGAGAAGATCACGGAGGAATCCGGCCTGGGACTGGCACAGCAGCTTTATGAATCCATGAAACGCAATACGATCGACGTGTCTGAACTGCCGGAGTGAGAAAGCAAAGCGGCAGGGACAGCGGAAAATATTACAACAGCGCTGAACGGACATAATATATTGTAAAAGAAGAAATAACAGCCGGGTATTTTGGATGCCCGGCTGTCTGAGTAATGAGGAAAAGTAATAAAGTGGCGATACAAAAACAGGAAAACAGAAAATATATTTATATACTGATCCTGCTGCTTGCGGGAGCGGCGGCATTTTTTGTCCGCTGGGCGGGGATCGAGCATATCACGGCGGATTTTGAAACCTGCCTTATGCCCTGGTCGGAGTCGATGAAGGCGGGACAGGGGCCGGGGATCCTGCTCGATTATGACGGGGATTATAATATGCCGTATATCACCGTGCTGTGGCTGCTCAATTATCTGCCCGGAAGAACGATCGTTAAGATCAAACTGTTTTCCGTCCTGTTTGAATATCTCGGCGCGGTTGCCGCCGGACTGATCGTGGCTCATTTTGCGGAGGAGGAAAAGAAGGAACTTTGGTTTACGGTTTCCTGTATCGCAGTATTATTCTATCCTTCGGCGATCCTCAACGGCGCATGGTGGAGCCAGTGTGATTTTATCTATGTGGCATTTTTGCTTTTTATGATCCGTGCTCTTCTGAAAGAGCATTACGGTACGGCAATGATCCTGCTGGGGTGCGCCTTTTCTTTTAAACTGCAGGCGGTATTGATCCTGCCTGTTCTTCTGATCTTCTGGTGGAAAAGAAGGAGCTTTTCCGCGGCATATTTTCTGCTTGTGCCGGTGATGATGGAAGTGCTCTGTATTCCGGCGATTCTGGGCGGCTATTCTGTTTTTATCCCGTTTTCGGTTTATACAAGACAGCTTGGGCGCTATCCGTATATGTATGTATTTTATCCGAATTTCTGGGCCTTGTTCAGGGAGGCGCCCTACTACATTTTTTCCAATGTGGCAATCTTGAGTATCCTTGCGGGGCTCGGCGTTTTTGCGGTGGCTGTGATCCGGAAAAAAACGGAGATCACAGGGGAGCAGTGGATAGAGTTTGCGGTGTGGACAACCTTTTTTATGATGTGCTTTCTGCCCTGTATGCATGAGCGTTACGGGATGCTGATGGAGGTTCTTGCCATCATCTATGCTTTTTTGAACCGGAGGACATGGTGGAACGCGGTGATCATTGGAGCCGGGAGCTGCATCGCCTATCTGCAGGTGACTTTCGGGCAGGACATTCTGGCGGATCAATGGATCGCGGCGGCTTATCTGCTGTCCCTTGGCTTTTTTACCTGGCAGATGATAAAGAACTGGAACCGGACAGAAGCGGAAACGACAGAGAAGTCGGGAAAAGCGGAAGAGACAGGATTGACGGGAGCAAAAGCGGGAAAGGTGCGTCAGAAAGAAAACGGACGCATCCTGCGGAAGGGAGTCTCTGCTCTTGAAAATACGGTGATGGATTTTGTGAACTGGTATATCCCGGTGCTGGCTTTTATCCTGCTGACCGTTCTGGCGGTGGTGGTCAGAAAACCGATGATAGAGTGTATCAGCGCGGACTATCTGCCGAATCTGATCGAGATAGAAGGGAATTATCATACGCCGCTGTACATGCTTCTTATGCAGGTTTTGAGCGGTATCAATAGCAGTGTCCTGCCGGATAAGACACTATTCTTTCTGGTAAAGCTGCTCTGCATGGCGGCGGATATTTTTGCGGCAGCTATGATGGCTGTATGTATCTATGACTGCGGGGGAAAAGATGCGGGAGGATGTGACCGGAAACTTTCGGCGGTCATCGTATACGGAGCGATGCTCTTTTTGCCGATGGTGCTGCTCAATTCCCCGTTCTGGGCGCACCTGGACAGCATTTCCATCGGGCTTTTGGGAGGCGCCTGGCTGTTGTACAGACGAAAAAAAGATATTTTTGCAGGTATTCTGGCGGGGCTGGCGTGCGCCCTTCTGGCACATTACGCGGTGGTATTGTCGGTGGTGATATGTGTTTTCCAGTTTATGTCAGGAAAAGGGAAAAAAGCGCTGATGGAACAGAAGCGAATGAACAGTTTCAGCAGTATCTGCGCGGTGGTGATGGTGCTTGTCAGCATGACGGGGCTGCTGCTGGGATATAGTGTTTTGAGATGTATCTATAAACTGCTGTGTTTCTGGATGCATCCGGAAACCTGGATGCTGTATCCGGTTCTGGTGCTTGTACTGCTGCTGTGCTTTTATGACAGGAGATGGATGCCGGTGTGGGTGCTTCTGGAAGTGGCGGCCATTTTGGACTGGGGGGAATTTTTGTATGAACTGCCGGTTCTGCCTCATGCGGCCTATGCGGTGCTTTATGTGGCGGCGCTCATCTGGGCGGCAGGAAATATCGTGACAGGCTGGCTGAAGCAGGTGAAAGGAAAATCTGTTAAATGAAAAGGAAATATCGGGGGCTGTTGCTATTGCTGGTCGCATTAGTGGCAGTTAAAATGATCTTTGTGGGCAGCAATACGGATGAAGGCTATGGTATTGAGCTGGCATGGCGTCTTGCCCGCGGCGACAAAATGCTTCTGGAACTCTGGGAACCACACCAGACTTCTGCCATATTTGGTGCGGTTTTAGTAAAACTTTTCCGGGTATTCAGCGGCGGCTCGAATACGGGCATCGTGCTGTATATGCATGTCTGCGGGATCGTCTTTCAATTTATGACAGCTTATTTTTTATACAGGGTGTTAAAGCGTATCCTGCAGCCGGAGATGGAAAGTTTTGCTTTTCTGTGCGGCTGTGTCTATGCGCTTTGCTGGCCGAAGGGTGTCATTGCGCCGGAATATTCCAATCTGCAGAACTGGTTTATGACCTGCAGTGCGCTGTGCTTTATTTTGTTTATGCATGATACCGCGGAGGAAACGGATCGAGATACAAAAGGAATAAAAAATCTGCGGTTTCTGCTGCTCTCCGGTACCTTCTTGTCCGGAGCGGTGCTTTCCTATCCGTCCATGGCCATCCTGTATCCGGTGATGATCATATTATTGTGCTGCGGTATCAGGAAAAAACGTATGCAGGCTGTCTGGGCGCTGACGCTGCCCTGCGTGCTGTCCGCGGCGGTATTTACAGGATACCTTTTGAGTTATATGGGTCCGGAGCAGATCGCCGGAGGGATTTCCTATGTGCTCAGCGACGGAGCCCACACGGCGGGGCCGCTGTCTGAGATCGGGGAGATATGCCGTCAGACACTGCAGTTTGTTTTGCGCAGCGGGATCTGCTATGGAACAGCGTACGCGGGAACCCTTTTTTGGAAAAAGAGATCGTTCAGAGAGGCAGACAGGAGGCAGATCCGGATGGCTGCCGGCCTGACGGCGCTCATTGCGGCTTTTATCTGGCAGGCGGGTATCTGGCTGTTGAAGGATGAGTTTGTAAATCAGCCTCAGACAGAGTTGTTTTATCTCTGTGTTCTGGCTGTCGTGCTGTTTTGTCATTCCGGAAGGGAAAAAGAGGACAGACTGCTGTTTTGTCTTGTCATTTTTTCCATAACGGGACTTTTGGCGGCAATACTATTGTCAAATTTTATGTTAAAAGAACTGGTGGGCTACCTAAGCCTGGGAGCTATCGGCGGCGCCGGGATATTATGCCGGAGAGGGAGGATGATCTTCCGGAAGGCGGAAGAGGAAAAGCTGTGGGAAAAACTGGCACTGACGGTGATGAGCCTGTGGGTGCTCACGTTGTCCTTCGGGCGGGTATGGGTGACTTCCCAGGGGGGAGAGCTGCATACAACACCGCTTGAAGTAAGGAATATTCAGAGGAGCGGTCCCGGTGTCGGGATTTTTACCAACTATATGACGGGACATCGATATAATACGATCGCCGGGGAGTGGCAGGGACTGGTACAGGACGGGGAATCCCTGCTGTATGTGGGACCGAGCAGCTTTTACTATATGTTTGGAGATGTGGTCGTCAGCGCGCCCAATACGATCAGTACACCGATCTATGATGAGATGATCCTGGATTATTGGGAGATGCATCCGGAGAGATATCCGGATGTGGTATTTGTGGAAAGCTGTTACGGGGAACTGATGTATGATGCGGATGAGTTCATTATGAAATGGCTGGATACGGAATATAAGGCGTCGTCAGTGACAGATCTGGAATATATACGGGTGTATAGAAAATAAACAATCATATGGCGCGAGAGGAACGAAAAATAATTTGGAAACGGTCAAAGGTTTTGTCGAGCATATTATTTATCGAAATGAATCAAACGGATATACGGTACTGGAACTCATGACAGAGGGGGAAGAGATCACCTGTGTGGGGATGTTCCGCGGCGTGGATGAGGGTGAAAACCTGGAGGTGCGGGGCAGTTATACGGAACATGCGCTGTATGGCAGACAGTTTAAGGCGGATGCTTTTCGTGTGACACAGCCGGAGGATCTTGTCAGTATGGAGCGCTATCTGGGTTCCGGCGCGGTGAAGGGCGTGGGGGTTGCACTGGCGTCCCGGATCGTGAAGATGTTCGGGGCGGATACATTCCGCATTATGGAGGAGGAACCGGAGCGCCTTGCCGAAGTAAAAGGAATATCCGAGAGGATCGCCAGAGAGATCGGCATGCAGATGGAGGAGAAGAAGGAACTGCGGGATGCCATGCTCTTTTTGCAGAAATACGGCATTTCCGGGGCGCTGGCAGCGAAGATCTATGATACTTACGGTATGGGGCTTTACAGTGTCCTGCAGGAGAATCCCTACAGGCTGGCGGAGGATATCAGCGGCGTGGGATTTAAAAAAGCGGACGAGATCGCGGCGAGAACGGGAATCCGCGTGGATTCGGAATACAGGATACGGAGCGGCCTGCTGTATACATTGCAGGCGGCATCAGGGGAGGGGCATTCCTATCTTCCGGAGGGGAAACTGCTGGTGAAGGCGGCAGAGCTGCTGGGTGTGCCGAGGGAAGCGCTGGATGGACAGCTTGAGAATCTGGCGATGGATAAGAAGGTCGTTCTGAAAAAGACGGAGGCAGAAAGACTGGTGTATATCTCTTCGTTTTACTACGCGGAGATGAACTGTGCGCGAATGCTGATCGATCTGGATCAGGCTCTTGAGGCAGACGGCGGGATGCCGCCGGCGGAAGAGAATGTTCAGATAAAAAAGATCCGGGCGCTGGAGAGGATGCAGGGGATCGAACTGGACGAACTGCAGAGGCAGGCGGTGCTGGAGAGTATCCGGCACGGCGTGTTGATATTATCCGGAGGGCCGGGCACCGGAAAGACAACAACGATCAATACGATGATACGGTATTTTGAGCAGGAGGGGCTGGATATCCTGCTGGCTGCGCCTACGGGGAGGGCGGCAAAGAGGATGACGGAAGCCACCGGGTATGAAGCAAAAACAATACACCGCCTGCTGGAGCTGAACGGGAGCACCCTGGAGGATCATTCCGGGCGTGGAGCGAAGTTTGAGAAAAATGCGGAGAATCCTCTGGAGGCGGATGTGCTCATCGTGGATGAGATGTCCATGGTGGATCTGTTTTTGCTGCAGTCGCTGCTGAAGGCGGTGCTGCAGGGGACAAGGCTGATACTGGTGGGAGATATGGACCAGCTTCCCAGCGTGGGGCCGGGACAGGTGCTCCATGATCTGATAGGGAGCGATGCCTTCCCGACGGTGGTTCTGAGAAAGATCTTCCGCCAGGCGGGGGAGAGCGACATTATCGTCAACGCGCACCGGATAAACGAGGGCAAGAGCATTTCGCTGGATAATAAAAGCAGAGATTTCTTTTTTCTGGAAAGAAATGACGTTAATGTCATATATAAGCATATCGTACAGCTTGTGCAGGATATGCTGCCGCGCTATGTGCAGGCGTCTCCGATGGATATTCAGGTGCTGACACCAATGAAGAAGGGCAGCCTGGGGGTGGAGGTGTTAAACCGGATACTGCAGCAGTATTTAAACCCGCCGGCGGCAGATAAAAAAGAATACAGTACCGGCTCGGATGATCTGTTCCGGGGGGGTGATAAAGTGATGCAGATCAAAAATAATTATCAGTTGGAGTGGGAGGTTGTATCCAAATATAATATCGTGATCGATAAAGGGATCGGAATTTTTAACGGAGATACGGGGATCATCCGGGAGATCAATGATTTTGCGTCCACGCTGGTCGTGGAATTTGACGAGCACAGGCGCGTGACCTATCCTTTTGCGGCACTGGAAGAACTGGAACTGGCTTATGCGGTGACGATACATAAATCCCAGGGATCTGAATATCCGGCGGTGGTGATACCGGTTCTGTCGGGACCGAAGCTGCTTTTTAACAGGAATCTCCTGTATACGGCTGTGACAAGGGCGAAAAACTGTGTCACGATACTGGGATCTTCCCGGATGCTGCAGGAGATGATCGGTAATGCGGGGGAGCAGGGGAGGTTTACGTCGCTGGATAAGAGGATTATGGAGATTATGGAGGTTGAGAGGGCCAAGTCAGGGTAACACCGGGTATATATCCCCTCGGTGCCACGCTTTCGCTCTGCGAAAAACGCAGCGGACACTAAGCTCGTGTGGGACCTCGCTAAGTGCCGGCGTTTTTCGAAGGGCGCCTCGGGGATATATACCCGGTGTTACCCTGACTGGGCCCGCGGAAGTTATCGAAACGGCATATAGTAATATAATAGATATATTGCATCTTGTCCGGAGAGGGAAAGGTGTTTTGTGAGAGGAAAAAGTAAATATTGGAGAGAGGTTGAAAAGGTCTGGGAGAGAGGGTTGGATGTGGTGTTCCCGGCGAGGTGTCCGGTCTGTGACAGGGCGGTGGCGCCGGGGGAGCTTATCTGTCCGGGGTGTAAGGGGGAATTTGAGGTTGTAAAGGAGCCCAGGTGTCTGAAGTGCGGGAAGCATATCGGGGATGAGAGGGAGGAGTACTGTAAAGGGTGCCGGATGACAGTTCACAAGTTTGAGAAGGGGCGGGGAGTGTTTGCCTATCAGAGCGTGGCGGGATCGATGTACCGGTTTAAGTATGCGGGGAGGAGGGAGTATGCCCGCTATTACGGGGAGCAGATCGTGAAAAAGTTGGGAACGGCGATAGAGAGATGGAAACCGGATGCGCTTGTGCCGGTGCCTGTTCACGCGGCGAGGAGGCGGGAGCGGGGATATAATCAGGCGGAGGCGCTTGCGAGAGAAGTGGGGAAGAGAATGGGGATTCCGGTGGAGAGCCGGTTGATAAAACGGGTAAAGAAAACATTGCCGCAAAAGCTTCTGGATGACAGAGAGCGCCAAAATAATTTGAAAAAGGCTTTTAAAATAGATAGAAATGATGTAAAATTAAAGACAGTTATCATAATTGACGATATATATACAACAGGCAGCACGATAGATGCCTGTGCCGCGATATTGAAAAGAGCAGGAGTAGAGAAAGTATATTTTGTTACTGTGGCTGTGGGAAGGGAACTTGCATAGCCGCAGGATTGAAAAACAGCAGATGCCCTTGCGGAAGGGGAGATGCGGAAGAATAACAGGAGGCGAAGGGTAATGAACGTCAGAAATTGCAGAAAATGCGGAAAATTATTTAATTATGTAGCGGGTCCGCCGGTCTGCCCGGCGTGCAGGGACGCTCTGGAGAAAAAATTTCAGGAAGTAAAAAAATATGTGCAGGATAATAAGGGCGTTACGATTCACGATGTGGCTGAGAACTGCGAGGTGGAAGCCCAGCAGGTACGCCAGTGGGTTCGTGAAGAACGGCTGGAGTTCAGCGGTGAGGGCGTAACGGGAATTTCCTGTGAGAAGTGCGGAAAAGCTATTTCTACAGGGAGATTCTGCGATAAATGTAAAGCGGAGATGACGAACAATTTGAACAGCGCATTACCGAAGCAGAAAAAGGAGGCGCCGAAACAGAAAAAAGATCCGAAGGATAATCCGAAGATGCGTTTCCTTTGATAAAAGCGTGATCTTTGCGTATTATGAAAGGGGAATCGGATATGATCCATGAGGAAAGAGTGATCCTGATGACAAAGCTGCAGGCTTACGAGGATGGTGAGGGGAAAAAGGATATTGCCACTTCAAATTATTTCAGGGGCGATTATCTTGGCTCGCAGATGCTGAAGAGCGTTATCACCATGACGATAGCGGCCGCTGTTTTTTATGCGGGTTATATTTTTTACAATCTGGAAAGTTTTATGAAGGATCTGTATCAGATAGACTGGATCGAGTATGCCAAAATGCTGCTTACCCGTTATCTGATACTTGTGATAGGGTATGCGCTGATCACCTATCTGGTGTATGCGTACCGTTATGCGAAGGCAAAAAAGAATCTTAAAAAATATTATGGCGGACTAAAGGCTCTGAATGCCATGTACCATGACGAGCCCTGAAAGGATATCCAATGACGCAGTTATTGTTAGCAAAAGAAACCCTGAAGACTTTTGTCGGAAGGTATGAAGTATATTTAAAACCGTTAGGTAAATTTTTACTGGCGCT
The DNA here is from genome assembly GCA_947647735.1 of uncultured bacterium. GTDB lineage: Bacteria > Bacillota > Clostridia > Lachnospirales > Lachnospiraceae > 1XD8-76. Next base: position 29,857 of record CANSLJ010000013.1, read on the forward strand.
GCTTGCGCTCGTTATGATCAATATTTCCACCGGTTACATGGAGCGGCTGAACAGTATGTCTATCGTACTGATCCTTGCGCTGATGTGTTCCTTTTTACCATTGAATTTTATCATTATATGTTCTGCGGCTTTTATTATTCTGCATTTGTATGCATTATCGATGGAATGTGCGCTGGTAGCGCTGATCCTGTTTTTGATCCTTGCGCTGGTGTATTTCAGATTTGCGCCGAAGGATGCGGTGATCGTGCTCCTGCTGCCCATGTGTTTTTATCTGAAGATACCTTATGTGATCCCTGTCTGTGCGGGACTTCTTGCGACGCCCGTGTCAGCGGTGGCGGTAGCCTGCGGCGTGGTCGTTTACTATATGGTAAGCTATGTGTCGGGAAATGTGTCGGGGCTCAGCGCGCTTGAGGCGGAGGATATGTCAGGGCGGTTCCGGTATGTTGTGGACGGTTTTCTGAAAAACAAGACGATGCTCGTTGTGATGGCGGCATTTGCGCTGACCGTCATTATCGTGTACCTGATCCGCAGGCTTTCCATAGATCACTGCTGGACGATAGCTATTATAGCCGGAACGATAGCTCAGATGGTAGTGCTGCTGCTGGGGGCTCTTGTGATGGATGCGGATGTGTCAACAATAGGCATTATTCTCGGAAGTCTTGTCAGTGCGGGGATAGCCATGATCGTGGAATTTGTGATGTTCCAGATGGATTACAGCAGAACGGAAAACGTACAGTTTGAAGATGACGAATATTATTATTATGTGAAGGCAGTTCCGAAAGTGATCCTCTCCAAACCGGAGAAGACGGTAAAGAAGATCAATACCCAGAGGAAAAAGAAAAAAAGCCATTAAAATCAGCACCAAAGTGCTTTTTCAAACTTTCTTCCCCTGAATCGCATCATAATGTAGGAAAGGCAGGAAGGGAAGAACAAGGCAATGCATGAATTTTCGGCTACAGTCAGCAGATATATGGAGAATCTTTATATACCCTCGTTAAATGCTGTCACCAAGACAGACATCGTGGAGATCATCATCATAACGTTTATGATCTACGCAATGCTTGTCTGGGTGAAGGAGACCAGGGCCTGGGCGCTCCTTCGGGGAGTGCTGGTTATCGTCGCGTTTCTTTTGGTTGCGTTTTTTACGGAGATGACCACGATCCTGTGGATAGCGGAGCGGTTTATCTCCCTGGCGGTCATCGCTATGGTAGTTATTTTGCAGCCGGAACTCAGGAAGGCGCTGGAGAATCTGGGGCAGAAAAATATTCTGGCGAACCTGTTTTCGCTTGATATGCTGAAGGCGCCCGTGAGCGCCAGATTTTCCGACAGGACGATCAATGAGATCGTAAAAGCCTGTGTGGAAATGGGCAAGGTAAAGACGGGGGCTCTGATCGTGGTGGAACACAAGCAGCCGCTGACGGATTATGAGAGAACCGGTATCGATGTGGATGCTCTGGTATCCAATCAGCTCCTCATCAATATTTTTGAACATAACACACCGTTGCATGACGGTGCTATTATTGTGCGCGGCGACAGGATCGTATCTGCCACCTGTTATCTTCCGCTTTCGGATAACATGCTGCTCAGCAAAGAACTGGGAACCAGGCACAGAGCCGGCGTGGGCATTTCGGAAGTGACGGATTCCATGACCGTTATTGTTTCGGAGGAGACGGGAAAGATCAGCGTGGCATACGGCGGCAGGCTTCACAGGGGATTGACGGCAGATGAACTGCGCGAGTACCTTTCTGAGATTCAGGATAAAGTGGTGGAGGACAAAAAACGCATTATCTGGAAAGGAAGGGCGAAAAATGAATAAAAAAGAGAAAGTAAAATGGTCCAAGAGGCTGACAAGAAATCTTGGACTGAAGATCGTTTCCTTCCTGCTTGCCATGGGACTCTGGTTACTGGTTGTGAATATTGATGACCCGGTGGTGAGGTGGACTTATCTGGATGTGCCTGTGACGATAAAGAATGCTGATGTGATCACGAACCAGGGGATGATTTACGAAGTTCTTGACGGTACGGATGTGATTCCCCGGGTGACAGTCTATGCGCCCCGTTCCGTGGGGGAAAGCATTAATAAATCAGATATTGTGGCAACGGCGGACATGAATACGCTGAACAGCCTGAATATTCTGCAGGTGGAATTTTCCGTCCCGAGAATGGGCAATAAGATCAGTGATATCAGAGGCAGCGCGGACAGCGTGAAGGTCAGCATTGAAAATAAAAAGAATATCCAGCTGGTGCTGGAGACCAATGTGACAGGAGATGCACCGGAGGGGTATGTGGTCGGAAATGTAACGACGGATCAGAACCTTGTCAGAGTGGCCGGTGCGGAGTCTATCGTGAGCAGGGTGGATTCTGCGGTCATTAATATAGATATGAACACGTTGTCTGAGTTTACCAGCGATATCACGACCAGTGTGCCTGTACGCCTCTATGACGCGGAAGGAAACGAGGTGGAGGGCAGTACGCTGACAAAGAATCCAGAGAATGTAATGATCACGATTGAGATCCTGTCGACAAAGGATGTACCGCTTCGGTTTGAGGTGGAGGGAGAAGCCGCGGAGGGCTACGGCCTGACAGGCGTGGTGACGAGCGATGTGCAGACGGTACGGATCGCGGGCAGACGATCTGCCCTGAATAATGTGAATGAGATCGTGATCCCGCCGGAGGCGTTTGATGTGTCGGAGATCAGTGAGGATCTGACAACGGAGGTCGATATATGTGATTATCTTCCGGAAAATGTGATGATGGCAGATAAGAGCAGCAGTAAGCCGGTAGGCGTCACAGTGGGAGTGGAGCGTGAAACGACAACGGAATACAGTCTGCAGGCGGAAGATGTCAGGTTGAGCAATGTACCTGAAGGGTTGGAGTGCAGCCTGGAGGGGCTGGATGAGGAATATACCGTATCCATTACCGGTATCCGGTCCGTCATGGGTAATGTCAACGAAAGAAACCTGGAGGCATCGCTGGATGTGGCTGCGTGGATGCGTGAGCAGGGGCTGAGAGAACTGATGCCGGGAAGGTATCTGGTAACGCTGCAGTATAATAATCCGGAATACACGGAACTCGATGCGCCGGTCACGGCTACCATGATCGTATCGGAAGTAACAGAGGGTGATACGGAAGAATAGAATATTCAAGGATGAAAACTTTTGAATATAGAAAGGTGCTGTAAGAGATGGGAAGATTATTTGGAACAGATGGTGTGAGAGGTGTGGCAAACGAGGAGCTGACACCGCTTCTTGCAATGCAGCTCGGGCAGGCGGGCGCTTATGTACTGACAAAGGAGACGGAGCATAAACCGACGATCATGGTAGGCTGTGATACAAGGATCTCCGGCGATATGCTGGCGAATGCGCTGATGGCAGGCGCCTGTTCGGTGGGGGCAAACTGTGTTTATGTGGGCGTGATCCCGACGCCGGCAGTGGCATATCTGACAAGAAAGTATAAGGTGGATGCGGGCGTTGTGATCTCGGCATCCCATAATCCGGTGGAGTTTAACGGCATTAAATTCTTTAACGGAAGGGGATATAAGCTGCCGGACGAGTTGGAAGATGAGATTGAGGAAGTGATCCGTAATGGCATGACAGGGATCAAATTTCCGATCGGCCCCGGTGTGGGTAAGATAAAATACCGCACTGATGCCAGGGAGGAATATATAAACCATGCGATACAGTCAGTCGGTGTGGATCTGACAGGGATGAAGATCGTTGTGGACTGTGCGGAAGGCGCATCATTCTATACTTCGGTGGAGGCGCTCCGGGAGCTTGGGGCCAATGTAGTGCCTATCCATAATATGCCGGACGGTACAAATATCAACGCAAACTGCGGTTCTACCCATATGGGGGAATTGAAGGCGCGTGTGGTGTACGAAAAAGCAAATCTGGGACTGGCATTTGACGGAGATGCCGACAGGATGCTGGCGGTGGATGAAAATGGCAAAATCGTGGAGGGCGATGAGATCATGGCGATCATCGGTAACCACATGAAGAGCCAGGGGAAATTGAAGCAGGATACGATCGTGGTGACAGTGATGTCCAATCTCGGTTTTACACTGATGGCAAAAGAGAACGGCATTCATATGGAGACGACCAAAGTCGGTGACAGATATGTGCTGGAACGGATGCGGGAGATTCATGCCAGCCTGGGCGGTGAGCAGTCAGGGCATATTATCTTTCTGGATGAAAACACAACCGGTGACGGATTGCTCAGTGCGCTGCATTTACTGCAGGTGATGGTGGAGACCGGAAAACCCCTGTCGGAACTGGCGTCAGTGATGCAGGTACTGCCTCAGGCTCTGGTGAATGCAAAGGTGGCAAACCATAAGAAAGAGCATTATATGGAGTATCCGGAAATTTCTTCCGCAATTGCAAAACTGGAGGAGAAGTTTGCGGGAGAAGGCAGAGTGCTGATCAGGCCCAGCGGGACGGAGCCGCTCGTGCGGGTGATGATCGAGGGGAAGGATCAGGAGCAGATCAACAGAGAGGCGGCAAAGCTGGCCAATCTGATCCAAGATATCATGTTTTGATATTTTGTCTTGTTCGAATGGGGTTTAGATGGTATAATCAAAAGTAGTTTCAGAGGGATTTATACTGCGGGAGGCATGGAGAAGGATGGCTTTTGCAGAAAAAATAGATTGGGAGGTAAGTTATATGGTAAGCCAGAAGGTAGTTATTAAAAACCCGACAGGGCTGCATCTAAGACCGGCAGGCATCCTATGCAAGGAGGCAATGCAATTCAAATCTTTAATAACTTTTACATTTCGTGAGAATACGGCAAATGCAAAAAGTGTACTTAGTGTGCTTGGCGCATGTGTAAAATGTGGTGATGAAATTGTTATGACCTGCGAGGGCGAAGATGAGGAAGAGGCATTGAAAGCGCTGATCGGAGCCATCGAAAGCGGCCTTGGAGAGTAGCAGAGCCACATAGAGCAGTAGATTTAAGCCCGTGTATCTTACATGGGCTTTTTTGCAGGAGGTAAAAAATGTTAAATTACAAGCGTTATCAAAAAAATCCGGTGGTGGATTATCCGGAGAGAAAATGGCCGAACCGTGAGATCGAGAAGGCGCCGGTCTGGTGTTCCGTGGATCTGAGGGACGGTAATCAGGCGCTGATCGATCCGATGATCGTATCGGAGAAGATCGAGATGTTTCAGTATCTGGTGAAAATGGGCTTTAAGGAGATTGAGATCGGTTTTCCGGCGGCGAGCCAGATCGAGTATGACTTTTTGAGGCAGCTTGTGGACAGGAAACTGATCCCGGACGATGTGCTGGTGCAGGTTTTGACACAGTGCCGTGAGGAGCTGATAGACCGCACCTTTGAGTCGATACAGGGCTGTAAGCAGGCGGTGGTCCATATTTATAATTCCACGTCCACCCTGCAGCGGGATGTGGTGTTCGGCATGGACAGGGAGCAGATCATAGAGATCGCGGTGAACGGCACGAAGATGGTGAAAGAACGGGCGGAAAAGTTCCCCGGAAAGATTGTATTAGAATATTCGCCGGAGAGTTTTACCGGGACGGAGCTGGATTTTGCGCTGGAGATCTGTACGGCGGTGCAGGAAGCCTGGGGACCGACAAAGGAAGATCCGATGATCATTAATCTGCCTTCGACTGTGGAGATGACGACACCGAATGTTTTTGCGGACCGGATCGAGTGGATGAACACTCATTTTAAGAACAGGGAGAGCATTATTCTCAGCGTACATCCTCATAATGACAGAGGAACCGGTGTGGCAAGCGCGGAACTGGCGATGCTGGCAGGTGCGGATCGTGTGGAGGGAACGCTGTTTGGCAACGGGGAGCGCACCGGCAATGTGGATATTATGAATATTGCCTATAATATGTTTTCTCAGGGCATTGACCCGAAGCTGGAGATCGAACATATCAATGAGATCATAGAACTCTATGAACGCTGCTGTAAGATACCGATCCATCCCCGTCATCCTTATGCGGGCAAACTGGTATTTACCGCCTTTTCCGGTTCCCATCAGGATGCTATCAACAAGGGCGTAAAAGCGATGAAGGACAGAGGGAGTGAGATCTGGCAGGTGCCGTATCTGCCTATCGACCCTGCGGATATCGGGCGTGAGTATGAGCCTATCGTGCGCATTAATTCCCAGTCCGGCAAGGGCGGTGTTGCCTTTGTGATGGATACTTATTTCGGATTCAAGATTCCGAAGGGGATGCAGAGGGAGTTTGCCGATGTGATTCAGAAAATTTCCGAAAAGCAGGGCGAGGTTTCCCCGGATCAGGTTATGGAGAATTTCCGCGAGGAATATCTGAACAAGAAGGAACCCCTTCATTTCCGAAAACTGCGTGTGGATGATCTGAGCGATACGATCGACAGTGAGTTTGATACCCATGTGAGAGTGGTTTACACGGATCATGGCGCAGAGCACAGCTTTGAGGCCGTGGGCAACGGTCCTATCGATGCGGTGAGAAGGGGGCTTGCGGAGCAGCTCAATGTGAGTATCAAGGTGCTGGATTATGAGGAGCATGCGCTGCAGAGCGGTTCCAATTCTCAGGCGGCGGCTTATATCCACCTGCTGGATGGCGAGACTGGACATGTGACTTACGGCGTAGGGGTAAGCTCGAATATTACAAGGGCTTCCATCCGGGCTATCTTTTCGGCTATGAACAGGCTGGGGCTGGGAGAGAAATAAAAACGGGATACAAAAAAGCTGAGCGGAAATTTTCACTCAGCTTTTTTAAATTGCGAACTTGTTCGCCTTATTCAAAGATCGGTTTCGTACCGGACTGTGCGACAGCGATGTATGTCTTACCTGTATTCAGAACGATTTCTTTTCCGTCCATATCATAATATTTGGTAGGCGCATAATCGGAAGTCTTTGTCCATGTGATCGGGATCATTTTACCCTTTGTACAGAAGTAACCGGGCTTTCCGCTGTCGATCATAGTGAAGTCCTGATAATCCTTATCATCCAGCTTCTTGCAGTCAGTCATCTGTACGATCACATTTGTGAAGGTAAGCTGTTCTCCTGTAAGCTGGTCGATCTGTTTGTTTTTATGCAGCGTCTTGTAATAAACGCCTTCTTCCTCGTTGTATTCCAGGGATGTCAATGTCACAGGGAACACGCCGCTTAAATCAATGTTTACAGCTCTTTTTGCGTCACTGTAGTCTTCCAGTGTGTTAGGGTTGGAAGCGTTGGTGAAAGTAAAGTGTTCGGGAACCCAGTACTGGCTTCTGTGATCTTTATCATATTTCTGTTTTTCAATAGCGCTGGTCAGCTTCTCGCCGGATGTATAGGCATTATGCGGCGCTTTTTTATCATTAGACCGGAAAAATGCTTCGGAACCGGGAGCGACGTTTGTGTTACCTGTATGTGTGCCTGTGATGTTGTTTACATCAGGACGGGTAACCCAGTTGTCAGCGTAGTAGGGGCCGCCGAAATGTACGATAATGGAATCCCATTCAAGCCCTACAGGAACATAGTAGTGACGGACGCTTCGAACGTTGCCGATCTTTTCCATATCCTGCCATCCTTCGATGATCGCCATCTGACGGGAGATGCTACCTTCCTCCATGATCTCATATAAAACGCCGGCGCTGCCGATCCCGTACTGGGGCTGAGCAGCTGTATCGGTGGGCATCATAACGGATATCGGCCTGGAATTGGCAACTTCCTCTTTCACCCACTGATTGGTCAGGGAACTTCTTACGTATCCTTCGCCAGGAGCTTCTTCATCATCAACGAAAACCTCTTCCTCGGGTTCGGAAACCTCTTCCTCTTCCGCACCCGGAAGATCTTCCGCTTCTACCGTGATATCCTGAATTTCCGTAGATGCCTCCTCATCTTCTTTTCCGCAGCCGGATAAGCAAAGTGCGGCAGTAAGCGCTGCAATCAGAAGAATATTATGTCTCTTCATTACAATAGTACCTCTCTTCCATGTTTGATTTGGTGAACCGGCAGGATAAACAGACACCTGTCTGTAAAAGTCTGTCTTCCTCCTGTGGTTAATTATAGCACAGTTCTGTATTTCAGTCATCAGAAAGTATTACAAATTCTTTTATTTTATTACATTTTTAATAACTGATAGACATTTCCTGTATCTATTTATCAGATGCGTATAAAATAAAAAGGTTTACAATGAAAATGCATAAACCAGATATTTCCCCCCGTTGGAAACTGTAAAAACATCCTCCAAATATGCGGAAACTTCCAGCCGTTCTTCTAAATAGTCAATTACCATGCCGGACTGCATTTCCATATCGGAAGATGTAATAAGGTATATGGAATCGCAGGCTGAAAAATAATTTTTTTCATACTGATAGAGAACCGGGGCACCGGAATACCAGCAGCCTGTGATAACACCGTTTCTCGGTCCATAAATTTTTGTTTCAAAAGCGCTGCCGCGATAATAGATCAAAGTGCTGGCATCAATAAAGTAGTGTTTTTCAGGATGATTGTTGCAATAGGAAATCATATCCTGTATGCCCTGAAAATAGATGGATTCTGTGGCATTTTTTGCGGAAACATGTAAATATTGACTTTTTAATGTTTTTAGGCCAAAAGGCAGAAGCATTAAAACAAGTAAGACTGGAAGCTGGTGTTTTATAATATAAGTAATACCTGTTTTTTGATCCGGCATGATATTTAGCCGGCTGTTTTTTGGAATCTGTGTATTATCGTCTTCATCATTTTTTGAGATAGCCAGGAAAAAAAGACATAGCAGGAAAATAATCTCGCTTAAATATAGTGGAACCATAACCCTGGGCGGAACCCTGCCTTCATAAAGCAAAAAGAGCCAAAGCGCGCTTCGGCTAAGGAGAAGTCCGGCCAATGGGAAAAGAAGACAAAAAACTTTTTTGAAAACGATATAAATGAGAAGGATTGTCCAGGATGCCAGTAGCAGCAAATTCAGGTTCCAGTATTCATGGGTGGTATAACTGTGTAAGAATTGCCTGAAAATCAGGGGGAGAGAAGGAGATACATTTTGAGCATGAGCAACTTCTGCAATTTCCAGAAGGCAGTCACCTGAAAGATTTTCTTCTATCATGGCATACTGGAGAAAAGCATTATATTGTTTTTCTGTGACATTGTATTTTTGAAGGATAAGCTGTACATCGGCATAGTTTGGAATGGCAGCGTAATCGGTGATTTCTGTGACGGCGTCGTTAACCTTTTTGTATTCTTTCCAGCCGGGGGTGGAATGGAAGATAGAATAGCTGCATTTTCCGATGATTAGGATGGAAGATAAAATAGCAATAGCGTAAAATAGGGGGCGGTATTTTGCAGATAATTTTTTGGGGGAGCGTGGTTTACATAACGGAAAAGAAAAAAGAGGGTTACACAAACCACAGAGCACTAAAAAGCCCATAGGTTGAATCATGAGCATAGCATTGCTGCGCAGCAGGAAGGATAAAAATTCCAGTGTAAAAAATAGGATGCAGCGAGATTTTTCCTGAGGGTATAACAAAAAACAAAGGTAGCCGGTTATTGCGAGAAGAGCGGCAGTGGAAGTATATTGGATGCTGGCGATAACGTAAAGACCAGCAGCATATAGAAGAGCAACTATTGCCAAAGCAATAAGAATATTTTTTTGGTTTTTGCAACGCGAGAGAAAAGCATCTGCTGTAAAAAAACAACATAAAAATTGGAACAACACAAGCATGCCGCCATACCATGGGATAGCGGTGCTTATGCGGTAAAGCGATGAAAGAAGAAAGCCCAGTATATAGTCTATATAGTAAGTATGGGCTTCCGGAAAGCCAGTCATGGAACCGGAAAAAATTTCTGTTATGATGCGGTCGTCGTTGGTTTCGAAAAAGATGCCTGTACAGCGGTATATAAGAAAAATCCAGATGGCCGATATCATAAAGGCGAGGGGGATGCGGTATTTTTTGATCATAGAAATCTATGCCTTTCTATATTTTGTAAGTGTAATCTGTATTGTGTATTATTATTTTATTCATGATAGCATAATGGCTTTGAATTGTATAGGAAGGTTATCAAAAGTTTTCTGGTAAAGTACGCAATCAAGGGAAGTTAATATGTTATAGTGTGTTCATTAGAAAGTGAATTGTGATGATGAAATGAACATAAAAAATAATCAGGAAATTGACGGATGCTGTTTTTTGTAATATTATGGTAAATATTAGAGTAATATATTTGTTTCACTTGATAGAAATAATATAAAAATTGAAACATTTGTAAGAGGACTATAGGCATTTGGTGTTAAAACAGTTACAGGTGTCTCAGATTTCACTTTTGTAACTATACATAGAAATAGAGAGGAGAAAGGTGTGAATAAATTGACAAGAAAACAATTTGATGTGTTGGAGGTGCTGGCACTCAGCCAGGATGCTCTTACACAACGTCAGTTGGAAGAAAAAACAGGACATTCCCTGGGGACGATCAATCGTGTTATGAAGGAAATAGCAGATATGGGTTATGCTGCTGATGGGCGGATCACAAACGAAGGCCTTAATGCGCTTGAGCCATATCGTGCAAAACGGGCAATTTTTATTGCGGCAGGGTTTGGTTCTAGGCTTGTGCCGATTACTTTTAATACTCCTAAACCCCTTGTTCGTGTGCATGGAAAGCGGATTATTGACGGTTTGCTGGATGCCTGTCTGGAAGCGGGGATTACGGAAATCTATATTGTCCGTGGATATCTTGCGGAGCAGTTCGATCAGCTTCTCTATAAGTATCCGATGATTCGGTTTCTGGAGAATCCGGTATATAACGAGTCAAATAATATATCTTCTTCCATGTGTGCCCGCTATATGTTGAGTAATGCGTATGTTTTTGAGGCGGATCTTTTGATCGCAAATCCGAAGATTATTAAGAAGTATCATTATACCTCGGATTTTTTGGGTATCAAAAAAGATCGAACGGATGACTGGTGTTTCGAAGTGAAGGACGGTATTATTACGGAAGAAAAGATTGGAGGTCTTAACTGTTGGCAGATGGTTGGTATTTCATACTGGAATGAGGAGGATGGCCATAAACTTTCCAATGACATTAAGGAAATATATGAGCAGCCAGGAGGCAGAGAGCGCTATTGGGAACAGGTGCCTCTCGTGTTTTGTAAAGATCGTTATAAGGTTGAGGTGCTGGAATGCTATGAAGAAGATATCGTGGAGATCGATACTTTTAGAGAGCTTAAAGCAATAGATAAAATATATAATGTCTAAATGAAGGAGGAAAAAAGAATGAATAAAAAATATGCGATTACAGTATGTGCAGGGATAATGGCGTTTGGGCTTCTGACAGGTTGTGGCAGCAAAAATAAAGAAAGTACAGATATTGTCATTTGGACCAGCGGAGAAGACTATAGAAATGAGTATTATCTTGCGGAATGTCAGGAAAAATTTCCAGATTATAATATCTCTTTGGAATACATGAACAGCAGCAGTATTGCGGCAAAGGTTATGGAAGAGGGAGATAATTGTTCTGCAGATATTATTCTCTCGGAAGAGTATGGTTATCTATATAAGTGTGAGGACTATCTTGTTGAACTTACAGATTTCGATTTTTCAGTTTTTTTGGATGAGATGGTTCCGGAAAGTCACAAGTTTACTCCAGAATTGAAAAATGGAGGCTGCATTATTATCAATAAGAGCGTGCTGGAAAGCAAGGGGGCGCCGATTCCAACTTGCTATGAGGATTTGTTAGATCCTGTTTATAAAGATCTGATCTCGATGCCGAATCCTGCCTCGTCTGGTACAGGGTATATGTTTCTGCGTCAGCTTACCAATGAGTGGGGAGAGGACGAGGCGTTTGCATATTTTGATCAGCTGTCCGAAAATGTTCTTCAGTATACCTCATCCGGTTCGGGACCGGTGAATGCGCTTATTCAGGGAGAAGTCGGGATCGGCTTGGGTATGACTTCGCAGGCGGTTGTGGAGATCAACCAGGGCGTAGATTTGGATATTGTGTTTTTTGAGGAGGGTGCACCCTACAGTGTGTATGGAAATGCGGTGCTTGCAAACAGTGCGGATCGCGAATGTGTGATGGAGGTATTCAACTATTTATCAACAGATCTTTGCAAAGGTAATAATGAGAAATTTTTCCCAGAGCAGATATTTAAGGATTTTATTCCTGAGGCAAAAGGTTTTCCAACGGGCGTTCAGTATGGTGATATGTCAAATGATACTGTCAGTGAGAAAGAGAGGCTGCTTGGAAAATGGATACATTAAATAAGCTGGATATCATCGGAGTGTCAAAGGGATATCAGAAGAATGATGTACTCAAAGAAATCAGCTTTGAAGTAAAAAACGGGGAATTTCTTTCTATTCTCGGACCGTCTGGTTGCGGGAAGACAACCCTTCTGAGAATTTTGATTGGACTTTTGGAATTGGATACGGGACGTATTTTGAAAGATGGGGTTGATATTACTCATACATCTGCAGACCAGAGAGGAATGGGTATAGTTTTTCAGAATTATGCTTTGTTTGAAAATATGACTGTCTTTAAAAATGTGGAATATGCACTAAAATTTCACAAAGAAACGAAGGGCAATGCAAAAGCGATAGCAGAGGAGATGATAGAGATAGTCGGGTTGAAAGACCATATGCAAAAAAAGCCTGGTGACCTTTCCGGAGGGCAGCAACAGAGGGTAGCCATTGCGAGAACGCTGGCGTTAAAGCCGGATATCATATTGTTGGATGAGCCGATGTCTGCGCTGGATGTTGCAACACGGCTGACAATGCGAGATGAATTGAAAAAATTGCAGGTATCTTTTGGGACGACGATGATCTATGTAACACATGATCAGGAGGAAGCGTTTGCGCTTTCTGACAGAGTGATGATTATGGATCAGGGAGAGATAAGCCAGCTTGCAACACCAGAAGAAATCTGTTCTCATCCTGCGAATGATTATGTTCAGACATTTGTGTTAGATAATTTACAGGAAAAGGTTGATTCGTTGGCAAAGTTTGTTTATAGAAAGAACAGAGAGTCATGAGAAGAAAAAATAAGACTAGGATTATTGTTCATGTATTGATTACAGTGTTTTTTGCTGTCAGTGTGATAGCTCCCATCTTATCCATGTTGCGGCGGATTACGCCGGATGGATTCAGGGCGGTGATTTACTCTGCCCAGTTTGGGGAAGCTGTTGTGAATTCGTTGACAACGGCATTGACGGCGACCATTATATCATTGATACTGGCACTGCTTGCCGCCTTCTGCATAGAGCGTACTTCCCTGAAAGGTAAAGTTATTTTTAATATGTTTTTTGTAATTCCTATGCTAATTCCGTCTATTTCCCATGCATTTGGGCTTGTGGCGTTGTTTGGAGCAAACGGGCTGCTTACCCGATTTCTGGGGATAGATGGTGGCATATATGGCTTTTGGGGAATTGTTGCCGGTTCAGTGATGTACTCTTTTCCGGTGGCATTTCTTATGTTTAAGAGTATTCTTCAATATGAGGACGGTATGGCCTATAGGGCGGCGGGAATTCTTGGAATTCCAGCATTTTGGCAGTTCACTGGCATTACGTTTCCTTATCTGAAAAAAACAATGATTTCCGCTTTTTTTGCTATTTTTACAATGATCATTACAGACTATGGTGTTCCGCTCATGATTGGCGGCAAGATAATAACATTGTCAACATTGATGTATAGTAAAGCGGTGGCAATGCTGGATTATGATGCTGGAAGTGTGATTGGAGCATTTTTGCTTATTCCGGCGGTCATTGCATTTCTGGTAGATATGATGAATTCGGAGAGTGCACACAGCGGATTTGTCAACGAGCAGGTTGAGGAGAAAAAGGGGGAGGGAGTCCGGCTGTTGGCTGCTGTTTTGTGCATTTTGCTTTCAGCCTGCATTTTGCTGCCTATACTGTCTTTTTGTATTATGGTTTTTGAGACAAAATATCCCGTGGACATGACATTCACGCTTCACCATATTGAAAAGACGATGAACCGAGGGGCGGGAAAATATCTCCTGAACTCTGTGATGTATTCTGCTCTGGCAGCATGCATGGGTACCGGGCTGGCGTTTTTATGTGCTTATCTGACTGCAAGAATAAATGGAGTGTTCAGTAGAGGGCTTCACCTGATCTCTGTGACATCCATGGCGATACCAGGTATCGTGCTTGGTCTATCTTATGTGATTTTTTTTAGCAAAATGCCGATTTACGGTACAATTCTGATTATCGTTCTCGCCAATTCTATTCATTTTTTCGCATCACCGTATTTGATGATGTACAATACATTGGGAAAGGTGAACATGAATTTGGAGGCGGTAGGAAAAACACTGGGAATAAAAAAGGTACACATTGTTGTAGATGTGATTGTTCCAAAGGTAAAATATACATTGTATGAGATGTTCGCATATTTTTTCGTAAATTCAATGATGACGATTTCGGCGGTATCTTTTTTGGCACCTCCTTCACCAAAGCCGATAGCATTGATGATCAATCAATTTGAGGCGCAGCTGCTGATGGAAAGCGCGGCGTTTGTATCGCTGCTGATCTTGCTTATTAATTTTATATTGAAAGGCTTTATAGCTGTAATTAAGTTTAGGGCAATGAAAAAATAGTTGCGGTTTTTCTGTAATGATTATAGAATATATGTGGCAAAGTCAGAACAAAAGAGGTGTCAATAATGAATATATTACTATATATCGATCCAGGAACCGGAAGTATGCTCTTTGCGATACTGATTGGAATTATCGGGACATTAAACTATCTGTTGAAGAATGGACTTGTAAAATTGCGCTTTATATTGAGCAGCGGGAAAAAGGTGGAGACCAATACGGATAAACTGCCGTTTGTGATTTTTTCAGATGATAAAAGGTATTGGAATATATTTGAACCGATCTGTAGAGAGCTTGATAAAAGAGGGGTGGATGTGGTCTATATGACAGCATCTCCGGATGATCCGGCTATTCAAAATGCTTATGAACATATAAAGGGAGAATTTATAGGGAAAGGTAACAAAGCTTTTGCTAGAATGAATTTTTTGAATGCCGGGATTGTGTTTTCTACAACACCGGGGCTTGATGTGTATCAGTGGAAACGTTCTAAGGATGTTCAATATTATATACACATACAGCATGGAGCAAATGATATTACTGGTTATCATATGTTTGGGGTAGATTATTATGATGCGATAATGCTGTCAGGAGAATATCAGGTACAGGAAGTAAGGGAACTTGAAAAACTTCGGGGGCTTCCGGAGAAGGATTTGGTGAAGGTAGGAATTCCCTATATGGACGAGATGGCAAATAGATTACAGATGACGCCAAAGAAAGATACAGAGGGGCGTACAGTACTGCTTGCACCATCTTGGGGCAAGAGCTCGATTTTTCAAAAATACGGGGGTAGGATTATAGAGGTACTTTTAAAAACAGGGTACCATATTATTGTTCGCCCGCATCCCCAATCATTTGTTTCTGAAAAAGAGACAATGGAAAAGATTATGCAAGAGTACCCGGCATCGGACCAGCTTGAATGGAATCAGGATAATGATAATTTTGAGGTGTTAAAACGGACTGATATTTTAGTATCGGATTTTTCTGGAATCATTTTTGACTTTTCTCTTGTATATGACAAACCTGTCATATATGCTGATACAGACTTTGATACTAGTCCTTATGATGCTTGGTGGTTAGATATGCCGTATTGGACATTGACAGCATTGCCACGAGTAGGCCAGAAACTGACGATGGATAATCTGGACAGGCTGAAAGAAATGATAGATGAATGTATTCAAAACCCCAAATATGCACAAGGACGTCGAGAAGTAAGGGAGGAGACTTGGGAACATAAAGGAGAGGGCGCAAAGCGGGCTGTAGATTACCTGTTGAATAAATATAAAGAATTGACCGAGACGGAGGAGGTAAAATAGAATGTCTTTTGGAGAGATTTTAGATGCGTTATTACTGAAACCGTTGCAGTTGATATTTGAAGTGGTTTATGTCATGGCAGACAATGTGATCGACAATCCGGGGCTATCGATTATTGTGTTGAGTCTGTTCATGAACTTTTTGGTTCTTCCGTTATATATGCGTGCAGATGCGATACAGGAAGAAGAGCATGCGATAGAGAAGAAACTTCAAAAAGGCGTGGATCATATAAAAAGGACGTTCAGCGGCGATGAGCGGATGATGATATTGCAGACTTATTACAGGCAGAATCATTATAAACCTGTATATGTTCTGCGTAGTGCAGTTTCGTTATTTTTGCAGATTCCGTTTTTTATTGCTGCCTATCGTTTTCTTTCCGGCTTGCAGCTTTTAAACGGGGTATCTTTCGGGCCGATTGCGAATCTTGGCAGTCCAGATGGGATGTTGGTATTTAGTGGAATTTCTATCAATTTATTGCCAGTTATTATGACGGCGGTAAATTTGGTGTCCTGCGTAGTATTTACGAAAGGTAGTCCATTGAAGTCAAAAATACAATTGTATGCCATGGCGCTCTTTTTTTTGGTGTTTTTGTATAGTTCTCCGTCAGGACTTGTTTTTTATTGGACGTTAAACAATGTATTTTCCCTTATAAAAACTATTTTTTATAAATTAAAAAATCCAAGAAAAGTACTAAATGCGATTTCTTCTGGCGTAGGAGTGTTGGTAGCAATTTATGGATTTTTCTTTTATCAAACACCTACTCTAAGAAAAATGGTGTTTTTTGCATGTGCTGGAATATTATTACAGTTTCCAATTGTATATGAAGTGGTGAGGAGAAAAATAAAATGGAAAAGGAGGCAGGGGGGAGAAAATAAGAAATTGTTTTTGGCTGGGGCATTGTTTCTGGCTGTTTTAACAGGGGCGGTAATTCCTTCTGCGGTAATTAAGGCATCACCGCAGGAATTTATAGATGTTACACTTTTTTATAATCCCTTATGGTTTATTGTACATTCTTTTTGCCGGGCAATAGGAACATTTGTAATTTGGACAGGGGTATTTTATTTTTTGGCAAGACCTTCTGTGAGAGTATATTTTGACAAAGGTGTATGGCTCATCTCCGGAGTGTTTGCGGCGGATTATATGTTTTTTGGAAAGGAATTGGGGCTTCTTACAAACCAATTAAAATATGAGGATAAACTGGAATTTGCATTAAAAGAACAGCTAAAGAATGTTGTGGTAGTTATAGCAGTATTGATACTGTTTTATCTGATTTATCAATATTGGAACAAATTGGCATCGGAAATACTGGTGATAGGGGTATTAGCTCTTTCTTGTATGACGATTCTTAACATAACAAATATTAATACTTCTGTGAACAGAGTGAAAGAGAGGGATCTGGAAAAATATATGACGACCCCTCAATTTACCTTAAGTAAAAGTGGGAAAAATGTAATAGTATTAATGCTGGATCGAGCAATAGGCGAATATATTCCTTATCTATTTCAGGAAAAACCGGAGTTGGAAGCACAATTTTCAGGTTTTACTTACTATGCGAATGCAGTATCTTTTGGGCTATATACTAATTTGGGGACGGCACCGCTTTTTGGCGGTTATGAATATACTCCGGTCGAAATGAATAAAAGAGATGAAGAATTATTGGTCGATAAACAGAATGAGGCATTGAAAGTCATGCCGGTATTATTTGATCAGAATGATTATCAAGTGATGGTCTGTGATCCGCCATATGCAGGATACCAGTGGATTCCGGATTTATCAATTTATGATGAATATCCGGGGATTGAGAGTTACATATTAAAAAATAAATTTACAGATGATTCAATCAAAGGGCAATGGATGCAGGAAGATAAGAGAAATTTTTTCTGTTATGGTATTTTAAAGGCTGCACCACTTTGTTTTCAGAAGACAATATATGATTACGGAAGGTATAATCAGGCAAATAATGATGTCGAGACGATAGATACAAAACAGGTGAGGCCGGATATGTACACTTCGGTTGGAGTGAGTAATACTTTTATGGATAGGTATAACGCTTTATGCGCTCTACCGGATATGACGGACGCTGTAGATGAGAATGTTAATACATTTTTAATGATGGTAAATGAGACGACTCATGAACCGATGCTGTTGCAGGAACCAGACTATGTACCGGCAATGGAAGTGGATAATACAGAGTATGAAAGAGACCATCAGGACAGGTATACTATAAATGGTCATACATTGAGAATGACAACAGATGTGCATGCTATTTATTACCAGTCAACCATGGCAACAATGCTTAAGTTGGGCGATTGGTTTGACTATATGCGGGAAAATGGTATTTATGATAATACAAGAATTATTCTGGTATCGGATCATGGTAGGAGCAGTTTGTATGAAGGGGATGAAGCGAGACTAGGGGAGACAGATATATCATCATTTTATCCTTTGTTGATGGTGAAAGATTTTGATAGTAAAGAATTTGTGACATCAGAAGAATTTATGACAAATGGAGATGTGCCGACACTTGCGATGAAAGACATCATAGAAGACCCAGTTAATCCGTTTACCGGGAAAGCGATAAATTCTGATGAGAAAACGGCGCATAAACAGTATGTCAGTTCTTCATGGGAATGGGATATAGAAATTAATAATGGGACAACTTATCTCCCTTCTAAATGGTACTCGGTGCACGATGATATGCGTGAAGTGGATAATTGGGAATTGATATCTGAGGAAGAGGTGATACTTCCTCCCATGGAAGAGTAATATAATAATTATAGTTACAAAATTCTATAATAGACTATGATATGATGGGGCATGGTATTGTGCGGTAAGAAAGGAATAGGAGAAAAATAGAATGAAGAAAATTATGATAACTGGTTGCAATGGACAATTAGGTAGGGCATTGAATCAATTGTACGAAAAAGAATCTAATATTACGATCATTAATACAGATGTATTTCAGGGAGAGGGTATTAAGTCGCTGGATATTACAGATGTAAACGCAGTGGTTTCTTTCGTTAGAGAAATTAAGCCAGATGCTATTATTAATTGTGCAGCACATACCAATGTAGATAAATGTGAGACAGATATAGATAATGCCTATAAAATTAATGCTATAGGTCCGCGAAATTTGAGTATAGCGGCAACGGAAACAGGGGCAAGGTTGATGCATGTTTCTACGGATTATGTTTTCCAAGGGACAGAAGATAGAGCATTGACGGAGTTTGATGCGGTAGGGCCGACCAGCATGTACGGAAAGACAAAGTTGGCGGGAGAAAATTTTGTGCGTGATTTCGGAGATAAGTATTTTATTGTAAGAACGGCATGGCTTTACGGGGATGGTAAGAACTTTGTGAAGACGATGCTAAGGTTGGCGGAGACGCATATGGAAGTAGGTGTTGTAAAGGATCAATATGGAACGCCCACTAGTGCGCTGGAACTGGCTAAGGCGATCAAGTATTTGCTGCCAACAGAAAATTATGGGCTGTTTCATGGAACCTGTGAGGGGAGCTGCAGCTGGGCTGACTTTGCATCAGAAATTTTTTGGCTGGCAGGAAAAAATACAAAAGTAAATTACATTACGACAGAGGAATTTGGTTCGTTAACGAGGCGCCCTGCCTATTCTATATTGGATAATTATATGCTTAGGCTGACTACAGACTTTGCTTTTGCGCCTTGGCAGGATGCGATTGCAGAGTATATGAAAACAGTAAGTGTCTGAACTGAAGTAAAAACGGAGAAAAGGAATGTCTTTTTTTGAGATATTAGATGCATTATTACTAAAACCGCTATATTTGCTGTTTGAAATAGTCTATGTGGTGGCAAACAGAGTAGTGGGTAATGCGGGATTATCAATCATTATATTGAGTCTGTTTATGAATTTTCTGGTACTTCCGCTCTATATGCGAGCAGATGCAGTACAGGAAGAAGAGCATGCTGTGGAAAAAAAACTCCAAAAAGGAGTGGATCATATTAAAAAGACATTCAGTGGTGATGAGCGAATGATGCTGCTGCAGACGTATTACAGGCAGAATAACTATAAGCCGGCATATGTCTTGCGCGGTGCAGTTTCGCTGTTTTTGCAGATACCATTTTTTATTGCTGCATATCGGTTCCTTTCTGGCTTGCAGATGTTAAATGGTGTTGCATTTGGACCGATCACGGATCTCGGAAAACAGGATGGAATGTTAGTTGTTGGCGAAATATCCATCAATGTATTGCCGATTATCATGACTGTTGTGAATATTGTGTCCTGCGTGATTTTTACAAAGGGAAGTCCTCTGAAATCGAAAGTACAGTTGTATGTGATGGCATTATTCTTTCTAGTGTTTTTATACACCTCTCCGGCAGGCCTTGTCTTTTATTGGACATTGAATAATATGTTTTCGTTGGTGAAGACGATCTTCTATAAATTGAAGAATCCAAGGAAAGTATTGGGAGGGATTTTTTCAGCAACGGGGCTTCTGTTGATAATTTATGGTTTCTTTTTTTGCCATGCAGTCACGGCGAAGAGGATGGTATTCTTTGCGGTGATGGGGTTATTGATGCAGATACCGTTGGTTTATTATGTATTTAGCGGACATATAAAATGGCGAGTGAGGTCTGAGAACTCAAATGCTAGGATGTTCTGGGGGAGCGGAGTTTTTTTGACCGTTTTGTTGGGAGCTGTGATACCATCTACTGTTATAAAATCATCTCCATTAGAGTTTGTAGATATTACTTATTTTTATCATCCACTGTGGTTTGTTGTCAGTTCTTTTTGCATGGCGTTAGGAATATTTGTAATTTGGGCAGGCATCTTTTATTTTTTTGCAAAACCTACGATAAGAGAATACTTTGATATAGCAATGTGGGTATTTTCTGGCATTGCAATAGTGAATTATATGTTCTTTGGTAAGGATCTGGGGATATTAAGTCCTCAGTTAAAATATGAGAAGGACTTAAATTTGATAGGGACAGATCAGATCTGGAATATGATTGTAGTAATAATCGTTATGGTGGTGCTTTATATTGTTTATAAGAGATGGGAAAAATTGTCTACAGAGGTGATGCTTACCGGTGTGCTGGCATTATGTTGTATGGCGTCGGTTAATATTATTGGAATCAATACTTCTGTAAAAAGTATTAAAGAACAGGTAACAGAAGAAATTCCAAGACTTACATTGAGCAAAACAGGTAAAAATGTGATCGTGTTTATGCTCGACAGGGCCATGGGAGAATATGTTCCTTATTTCATTCAAGAAAAACCAGAATTAAAGGAGATGTTCTCAGGATTTACATATTATCCCAATACGATATCTTTTGGGTCTAATACTAATATAGCAACACCAGCTCTTTTTGGGGGATATGAATATACTCCGGTGGAGATAGATAAAAGAAGCGAAGAATCTTTGGAATCTAAGCAGAATGAAGCGTTAAGGGTAATGCCAGTGCTGTTTGATCAAAATGGATATAAAGTAGTTGTTTGCGATCCGCCGTATGCAGGCTACCAGTGGATACCGGATTTGACTATTTATGATGAATATCCTGATATAGAAAGTTATATAACAAACGGGAAGTTTACAGAACTGTCTGCAAGGAAATCGAAAATAGAAAATAACAATAGAAATTTTATCTGTTACAGTATGTTTAAGACAGCGCCTCTCTGCGTGCAAGAAATTATATATGACAGGGGACAGTATAATCAGACGAGCACAGTAGAGGAAGTGGATTATTCAGGACAGATGATACCTGATCTGTTCAGTGCGACCGGATTAGATGCAGAATTTATGCAGGCATATAATGTATTGGAAAATCTTCCATATATTACGGAGATAGTGGGAGATAATAAAAATAATTTTCTAATGCTTGAAAATGATACAACACATAAAATCATGATGCTTCAGGAGCCAGAGTATGTTCCCCAAATGATAGTTAATAATGTGGAGTATGAGAATTGTTCCAGGGATAGATTTGTCCTTGATGGCCGTGAGCTGAAAATGGACGATTATTTGCAGGTGACTCATTATCAGATAAATATGGCATCTCTATTGCGCTTAGGAGAGTGGTTTGACTATATGCGGGCGAATGATGTTTATGATAATACAAGAATTATTCTGGTAGCTGATCATGGTTATAGTTTGGAACATTGGGAAGATTTCTATTTGGAAGATGGTGAGGACATATCAGCTTATTACCCGTTGCTTATGGTAAAAGACTTTGACTGTAAAGAATTTGAAATATCCGAAGAGTTTATGACAAATGGAGATGTGCCGACACTCGCAATAAAGGATATTATAGAAGAACCGATTAATCCCTTCACAGGGAGAAAGATAGATGCTAGTGAAAAAACGGCACATAAGCAATATGTTTTTTCTTCAGATGAGTGGATGATAGATATTAATAACGGAAATACGTTTATTCCAGGAGATTGGTTTGCTGTGCATAATGATATGCGAGATCCAAATAACTGGAAATTGGTGACGGAAGATGCAATACTTCCAGCATATTAGGGGTGATTTATAAATTATAGAAAAGTTATACCATATATGATGGAACATAGAGTGTGAAGACAGAAATGGAGAGTCGCATGAACGTAAGTTACAGTAAAATAAAACCCTTATTTTTGCAACAAAGCTATATCGATGCTTGGGAAGACTACAGGAGAGCACTCCGAAAGCGTTCTTTTCCTTGCTGGGATGTGATTGTACTGACGGCGTCCAACGAAGATCAGGCAGCGGCCTATCGGAAGGAAATTGAATACAGGCTGCAAAACAGTCTTTTGCCGGGAAAAACGAAATATGTGGTGCTTTCCGATCCAGATGGAAAACGGGTGGGTTCCGGAGGAGCTACACTAAATGTATTAAAATATCTGGCGGAGGCAGAGGGCGGCAGAGATGCGTTTCGTAAGAAAATACTGGTAATCCATTCCGGTGGGGATTCGAAGAGAGTGCCCCAATACAGTGTCTGTGGAAAGTTGTTTTCACCGGTGCCGAGGGAGTTGCCTAATGGCAGGGCGTCCACTCTGTTTGATGAGTTTATGGTTGCAACAGCAGGGATTCCGGCAAGGATGCAGAGTGGTATGTTGGTGATGTCCGGTGATGTGTTGTTGTTATTTAATGTGCTTCAGATTGACTTGCAGTATCAGGGGGCGGCGGCGATTTCCATTAAGGAACCTGTTTCAATCGGGAAAGAGCATGGCGTGTTTTTGAATGATGGACGGGGCATGGTAAAGCGATTTCTGCATAAACAGTCGGAAGAGCAGCTACAGGCTCTGGGAGCTGTGAATGAACAGGGTATGGTAGATTTGGATACCGGTGCAGTAATGTTGGACACAGAATTGCTTCTCGCCTTGTTTTCTCTGATTGCTGTGAAAGATAAAGTGGAGGATAAAAAGTTCGAGACGTTTGTCAATGAACGGGCAAGAATCAGCTTTTATGGCGACTTTTTATATCCGCTGGCGAAGGACGCCACATTGGAAGAATATTATCTGGAAGCGCCGGAGGGCAGCTTTTGTGAGGAGTTAGAGAGCTGCAGGAGAAAAATCTGGGAAGTGCTTCATACATTTCAGATGAAGGTGATCTGTCTCTCTCCGGCGGAGTTTATTCATTTTGGAACGACCAGAGAATTGTTGAAACTGGTGACCAGAGAGGTGGAGAATTATGAATTCCTAAATTGGAAAAAACAAGTTTGTACAAACAGGATAGAACAAAGGCATTATGCCGCACATAATAGTTTGATTTCTAAAAAGGCTGATATCGGGGAAGGGTGCTATATAGAGGATTGTGATATTGGAAGTCAGGTCTGTGTGGGGGAGGACAGTGTTTTATCGGGGCTTTGTCTGGAAAAAGGACAGATTCCTTCTGAGGTGGTGTTGCATGCTCTGAGGTTAAAGGATGGCAGATATACAGTCAGAATTTATGGCATAGAGGATAATCCGAAGGGAACGCTTGAGCAGAATACGACGTTTATATACGGAAGACTTAGGGATATGCTTTCCTATTATGGAATTTTGCCAGAACAGATCTGGGGTGGGCAGGAGCCCTATCTTTGGTTTGCAAAGCTTTATCCTGTTTGTGACAGCATGGAGGAAGCGGTGCAGGCTTCCTTGCAACTTGTAAAGATATCAGAACAGAAGGAGCCTTCTCCAGCGGTGGCAAATTGGCTCTCCATGGAACGGATCAGCCTTTATGAATCTTTTGTGCAGGCGGACGTGAGAGCGATTTTGCCCTGGAAGACCAGATTGGAGGATTTAGTGCTGGCTGCCCGCTTTATAGAAAAACTGGAGCAGGGAGTTTCTTATGATGAGGCTTTGCAGGTATTTGGACAGGTGGGGATTGACCAGGAAAAGTTTGACTTGTTGATGGAGAAGGCTGGCGGAAGTGAGCTTCTGCTAAAAATGAGGATATATTATGCAATTTCCCGTTATATGCGAGAGGGAAATATTGTTTTTGCGGGAGATACCAGCTATGATGTATTGGAGCGGCTTTGTTTTGACTGCCTTGGGAAAGCTGTTTATGACAACAGCAGAAAGTATATTCAGGACAATAAAAATTATCGGCTTCAGAAAGAGCATGTGGCAGTACAACTTCCGGTCAGGGTGAACTGGGGAGGCGGCTGGACGGATACACCACCATATTGTAATGAAAATGGCGGCGTGGTACTGAATGCCGCCCTGAAATTAAATGGGATTTTGCCGATTCAAGTGGAAGTGCGGAGACTGGAAACATTACAGGTGGAATTTGCCAGTGAGGATATCGGCGTAAAAGGTGTCTGCAAGACGGTGGAGGAGATAAGAGATTGCCATAATCCGTTCGATTTTTTTGCGCTTCATAAGGCGGCACTGATTTCCTGTGGCATTGTGCCTTTAGCAGGGACAGAAACTTTGCAGGAAATCCTGCGAAGGCTGGGCGGCGGTATCTATTTATCCACGAAGGTGGTGGGAGTTCCCAAGGGTTCCGGATTAGGGACGAGCAGTATTCTATCTGGAGCTTGTGTGAAAGCTCTGCATGAATTTTTAGGGCTTTCTTGCAGCGATGGAGCACTTTATGATATCGTGCTCTGTATGGAGCAAATGATGAGTACAGGCGGTGGCTGGCAGGATCAGGTAGGCGGCCTGACAAATGGCATTAAATATATTACTACAAAATCCGGTATCGATCAGAAGATTCAAGTGGAGCAGGTTGTTGTGCCGGAAAAAGCAAAAAAGGAATTGCAGGAGCGGTTCGTGCTAATCTATACTGGACAGAGAAGACTTGCGAGAAACTTGTTGCGAGAAGTGGTAGGTAATTATATCGGTGGACGAAAAGAGTCAGTGGATGCTCTTTCGGCCATGAAGGTGACAGCAGTTAGAATGCGCTGGGCATTGGAAGAGGGAAATATAGACGAACTGGCAAGGCTCTTTAATGAGCATTGGGCGCTGTCCAAACAATTGGATATGGGGGCTACCAACACCTGTATTGACCAGATATTCTTATCCTGTGAGGACTTGATTGATGGACGGTTTATCGCAGGAGCTGGCGGCGGCGGCTTTTTACAGGCCATATTAAAAAAGGGTGTGACAAAACGGCAGCTCTCAGATCGGCTTCATGAGGTATTTCAGGATAATGGGGTGGATGTCTGGGAGAGTGAGTTTGTGTAAGAAAACATGGAAAAAGAGAAAACAGGCGTGGAAAGAATGAAGCAGATAATTTGTATGAATAAAGAGAAGAGGGGCGTGGCCGGAGCTGCGCTCTTTCTTGCGCTTGTGCCGGGAATTTGTGCTTTTTTGTACTGTTTTCTGAGAGGACAAAGCTTTTCACAGATCTATTTACCGGCTTCACCCTGGAATGATGAGCTGTTTTACTATAAGCTGACGGAAAATGTACTTGCCTGTGGTTATCCGCAGGGATATTTTGGGTTTAATGAGAGCCATGGTCTGTATCTTTCCTTTGCGGCGTGGAGTCCAGTGCTTTTATTGTTCTGGGTAATATGGGGGTTTTTCTTTGGGTGGAATTTGTTGTCTCCGATGGTCTGCAATTTAGTTCTGTTGTCAATAGCTATGTTGTTTTTTGGCATTCTTGTAAAGCCGGATAAAAGACAGAGCGTACTGATCGGTGTTTTGTACGGGACATTTTTGCCGGTGACAAGATTTGCACTTTCCTGTATTCCGGAGGCAGAATTGTTTGCGCTGTTTATTTTATTCTTGGGATTAGCGATAAGCTGTCAGAGAGTATATAAGGACTGGATGGTCGGTGTGATGTTTGGGCTTGTGATGCTGATGACATGGATGCGTCCATATTTAATCTTGCTGTTTTTGACGCCAGCGGTATTATTGTTTCGGCGGAAGGGAAGGAGATCGCTTATTCTGACAGGTGGGATATCGGCAGTTACGGTGGTTGTTTACATTGCAATCAATCACTTTTTTAGTGCACCTTACCTGACGGATCTTTTTTATACGGAGTGGATCACAGTATATTTTGAGCAGGGTGTTTTTGCGGGATTACGCTATACAATCTGGAAGTTATGCACTTCTTTAGCTTCTGTGGCAAAGATGATGTGGGAAAATCTGACAGTGAAGAATGGGCTGATTTCAGCGGCGGGATTATATTATTTCATTTTTCTGATTTTATTTGCTATTCTATTTGTGAAAATGATCTATAGATTTTTGAGTAAAAAGTGGGAAGGCTTTTTATTGGAAGGGCAGATGATTCTTTGCATGGCTGGCTTTTTCGTGGCGGATCTTTTGATGTATCGGCTGCAGGAGGGGGGACGGCATACGCTGGTTTATATTGTCGGGTGCCTGTTTTTCCTGCCCCTTGTAAATGGAATGTTCGATGTATTCAAAATTTTTAAGGGAAAAAAAATGCCGATATTATTGTCGGGCGGGATGATAGTAATGTTTTTTGTTCTCTTTATATGTCGTGGAAATATTCCGTATGAGTTTGCAGTGCCTTTTGGAAGCGGAGAGTACAGAGAAGATCTGGCGAATATGGAAGAACAGCTCTTGGAAAATATGGAACTTTCAAAGGAGGCTCCAACATATGACAATACTGTCATATGGGCTGCGTGGGACAGCGTAAACGGAGAAACAAGGACAGTAGATTTCGGGGCATATTATGCGGTGCCTAAGGGATTCGGGATTAATCTCTGTGATGGCGGCTATATGGATGTGAATTTGGAAAAACTGCAGAGCAGATATATTGGCGTTATCCCGGGCGGCGATTTTGAGAAGCGCTGTCAGGAGGCAGGGGGACAGATAGCTGGCAGCTGCAGCAGGCTTGTTATTTATGATATGCGTCCTTAAGTTTATGACAAAATAGATTACATGATTTTTGTTACGTTTATCCGGGTGTATGCTTCATACACTTGCAAGAAATCGGGAAAAGCCTTATACTGGAAAATAACCTGACGTCCATAATATTGGAGGAACCCCATGAAGTTATTGAGTGTGATCGTGCCCTGTTACAACGAGGAAGAGACAGTCGTTGATTTTTATACAGAATTTATAAAAAACAAATCCTTTTTCATGGAGAAAGAACTGGATTATGAGATCATCTATGTAGATGACGGTTCTAAAGACAGAACTGTGGAAGAAATCAAAAAACTCCATAAAATGGACGAGCGTGTACACATGGTTTCCTTTTCGCGGAACTTTGGGAAAGAGGCCGCTATGTATGCTGGTTTTGAGCATGCAAGCGGAGATTACGTGGTGACGATGGATGTAGACCTGCAGGATCCACCCTCTTTATTGCCAGAGATGTTTTCCTTTTTGGAGGAAGGTTATGATTCTGTGGCTACAAGGCGGGTGAGCAGAAAAGGAGAGCCGCCAATACGTTCCTTTTTTGCAAGAATGTTTTATCGTCTGATGAAGAAAATATCCAAAACGGAAATAGTGGATGGGGCGAGAGATTATCGTTTGATGACGAGGCAGATGGTAGATGCGATTTTATCTGTAAAAGAGTACAATCGTTTTACGAAAGGTATTTACGGCTGGGTAGGTTTTCGGACAAAATGGATTGAATTTGAGAATGTGGAACGTCAGAAAGGGGAGACTAAGTGGTCTTTCTGGAAGTTATTTGCGTATTCTCTGGAGGGGATTATGGCATTCTCTACTGCGCCGCTTGCGTTTGCTTCTATTTTGGGTATTTTGTTCTGTGTATTAGCGTTTTTGATGATTTTGGTGATTATTGTAAAAACATTGGTCTTTGGAGATCCGACTTCAGGCTGGCCTTCCATGATCTGTATTTTGTGCCTGATCAGCGGCGTGCAGCTTTTCTGTATGGGCATTATTGGACAGTATCTTTCCAAGGCTTACATGGAAGTGAAGGGGAGGCCAATTTATATTTGCAAAGAAGAACTTTAACAGTTTATGGATGAACATTCTATGAAGAAAAAATTATCATTTATTTTTCCTGCCATCTTTATCTTACTTCCGGTATTGCTTTTTGGTGTGATAACTCTGGTACAATGCGGAAGAAGCGGAGATGGCTTATTTTTGCCTATGCCGATGTGGAATGATGAGGCGGCCTATTATGAATTGATAAAGACATGGCTGGCAACAGGGATGCCGAAAGGATACTGGGGATTTGAGGGAGGCCATGCTATTTGGGGAACAGGCGGCGCCTGGAGCCCGGCTATTTTGTTTCCCTATGCGGTTTGGGGGGAGATGTTTGGTTGGGGTTATAGTTCGGTGGCGGTTGCCAATGTTGCCTTTTTGTGCATTGCAAATGCGCTGGTGTTGCTTTTATGTAAACCGGATCAAAAGGGAATGTGGTATCTTATTTTGCTGGAGGTGTTTTCCGGGCATGTTTTATTATACTTGAATACGATTATGTCAGAAATATTGCGGTATGCGTTGGCGATGGTGCTTGCGGCGATGCTTTACAGGTTGTTGTTCATGGAAGAGACGAAGAAAGATTGGATTTTTCGATATGCTGTCGTTCCCATTTATATTATTGTTGTGACACAGATTTATATTTTTTTTGCATTTGCAGTACCAGTTTATATATTTGCTGTGCTGAAAAAGAAAAAATGGTATGTTAAGGCTATGGTCTCTTTTCTTGCTATGGCGATAGAGGCTGGAGGCAGTTATTATCTATTACATTTGATCTCCAGTAATTACAATATTTATAAAGCAGAGATTTTGCTGGAGGCATTGAAGAACAAAGATGTTTTTGGGGCGGTCAGAACGTTTTTATGGATGGTAAAGGTGGGACTGATAGATCTGTGGAACTGTTTTTTATCTTACGCAGGATATGGTATGTTTCGGTGGTTTGTAACACTGCTGGCAGTGATGGGATGTCTGCCGTTGCTTATGCTGTGTAAAGATGGCATTAAGTATTTGAGAAATAAGGAGAACGATAAACAGACAATATTCTGGAATCATGACAGGCAAGTGTTCCTGGCGATACCTTATAGTGTTGGATTATTTGTGTTTATGTATATTACGGTATACTCTCTGGAAGCTTTTACTTTTTACCGGGGGGTCGGGATTGTGATTTTATTTTCTCTGGTGCTGGCTTTGGGGATGGAAAAGAGAAGGCGGAGTTATCTGCTTTTGGGCTTGTATGCAGTTGGAGTTATCTTTGTGCCGAAAAACCAGAAAGATTTCAATGGGGAGAGGTATGTCAGCGCAGAGACAAGGGAAGAGTGGGAGGAATTGGGAGAAGAACTGGAAAAGGCAATACCAATATTGAAGGAAGGGGACGAGGTAAAAGCGTCAGAAAAAGAAGGTATCCGTTGGGCAAATACTGCCGTTTTATACAGTATGGAGCCAAAGCTGATCTGTGCTATGCCGGCGGGGCTGGGCGTGAACTTTGCCATGTACTCGAATGAGATTGTGGAAGAAGCAGGTTATCTGATTTTTTCTCTGGAGGATAAAGAAAATCTACGGCCAGATTGGTTGGAGCAGTCTCACCAGGAACTTTATGATAAGTATGGTGAGATCTTGGAGAGTGATTATTTTATTCAGTATATGGATAATGAGTATATCGTGTATAGAAAGAGGAGCTATTAATTCTAGTATATGCGCATCTATTATTTATCACGATGTAAGCTATAGACCTAAAAAATAGGTATCCAAAAAGGCCATACGTTCCCTGACAAACTGTGTAGTCTCTGTCAGGTCAGTAGAATTTCCACTGTCAGGACAGATGGCGGTATCTCTGGCAAGGGCTCCGCTCTCTACTAAAAGATTCATGTTCTCTTCCATAATGGAAATAATATGGTCATCGGATAAGATACCCGCTCTGTAGTTTAGGTATCGCGCAACCAGAAGGTCATGAGCACCATTGATGTTTTCGTCAAAAAGTTGCTGAATACAAGATTCTGCATAAATAATGGTAGGATCGTTATTGAATTCAACATAAAGTTTTTCTGGTTCTTGAGCCCAGACTTCACCGAAGGTATAGTTTAAGTCCCAGGGCAGAATGTAGGTAATATATCTGCCATCAGGCTGACGACGGGACACCATATATGTGTTCTTGGATTGATTGTCGGCAGCGGAGGTGGCCTGTATGAAAATATAGAAATCAGCAATATTTCTTAAGTCTAACAGACTGGCATAGGCATAAGCATTGGGTGTCCAGTAGGCATAGGTCAGGTATTCCTGCAAAGGCATCCAACCGGCAAGGGTTTTTTCGGGTTCCTTGGGGTAACGCAGCCGCACAGGGTATGCCACCGTAAAATTATTATCAAGAGAGTACTGGAAACTGCTGGGGGAGGGATTCCCGAATTCAACAAGTTTGTAAAGGGAGTCTCCATCCTTTAGGTGGAGAGTATCTTCGTCGATGGGGGAAAGGACACCACATAATCCATTATATCTGCCGTCCAAAATAACCTCACAGTAGGTCATTTCGGCACTGTATTCCATAAAATCAGCTTCGGATGCTTTTGCGATTTCATTCCAGAGCGTGAGGGATGTTATATCCCTGATCTTGCTGCTATCGTTAAACATGGTGATCAGTTTCCATTTTGCGTTTACCCCTATGTCAAAAAGATATTGTTCGTTTTTAGTACCATCGGCTTCTAATAGTTTGATGGAATAGTTTTTCTTTCTGCCATAGGAGGTAGAGCTGGCACCACGCTCATGAAAAGTAACCGGACTAAATACAGTCTGGTATTTTTTTGTTTTCGGATTTGCGTTGAAGATGACAATAGCGCCATAATATCTTGTCTGGGATTCAAAATAATATCCGTCGGGTTCCAGATCAGGATCGTAAATGGGCTCTTCGGCGTAGGCGGAAGTCATACTGATCAAAGGAAGCCCTGTGATAACAAGAGACAAAGGCTGAGAGGCATCTCCAATTCTGGCACAAAGCGTAAAAGTATGTCCGCTGCTGATAGCGGTAGATTTATCGAAAAGAAGCGGATCTTCCAAAAAATAAAGTTCCCCTTCGGGGGTGCTGAGAGAAAGCGCGCCTTGCCAGTCATCGATGTTCATATTCTGGGATAGATAATAGGTTTGAGTGTCTCCAACATAGGGGAGTGGGTAACCGTTAAAAAGTAGGGTAATACCCTGTGACTGAAACAGATCAGCTTTTGGAGGAGCAGAGATGAATAATGCTTCAGCCTCCTGGGAGGATATAATGTCTGTGGATAGAATTTTTTTTGATTCAATATAATGGAAATAAAACAAGACAATCAAAAAAACGATTGTCAACGGAAGGAAAAGATGCTTTGATAATAGTTTGGCTCGGTCAGACATAAAAACTCCTGCACATGTATTGTGAAATAATTATAGTACATATGCATTTTTCTTAATGTATCCCGGGTACCGTCTATACTTATAGGTACTCCGGGATGATATTTGATTCAATTTATAAATCTCTCAGATCAAGTCTTATTTTGTCAGCAATTCTTGCAATATATTCACTGTTGGTGGGGCGGCCCTTGCCTGTCCCTACAGAGTAGCCGAATAGTTCCTCGAAAGTATCGATATTACCTCTTGTCCAAGATACCTCAATAGCATTCCGGATGGCGCGTTCTACTTTCTGGTCGGTGGTTTTAAATCTTTTAGCGACTGTTGGATATAAGAGTTTGGTGACGCTGCTGACAGCCTCCATATCCTTCCCGGAGAGGATGATAGCCTCCCTTAAGTAATGATACCCTTTTAGGTGTGCTGGAATACCCATATCCAGCATGATTCTGGTAACATAGCGTTCCAGATCAACCTCATTCATGTTTGCGATATCCATTATTCAAATTCCCCTTTCAAATTATGGCATATAGTTAATAGGTTCTGCATTTTCTGTAAGAAAATGTTTTCTGTTAGCAATATATTATAATATTTGTCGCGATTTGAAAAGTGTTAGTTATCGCATTTTTTCATTTTGAAGGAGAAAAATGGGAATAATTTGGAATATAAGGTGACGAATGAAAAGTTCTGTGGTAATATAATAGTGGTTTTTTCTGGGAAATTTTTGGGAATATATTAAAAAGTATATTTGGAAGAATGAGAGTCGAGGATGATGTCTGCTTCTTTTGCTAAGGAAGATGGACTGGTGAGTATTATTGTGCCGGTTCATAATGCGGAAAATTTTATTATAGAGACGATAGACTGTGTCAGGGAGCAGTCTTATAAGGATTGGGAGCTTTTGTTGATTGAAGATGGCTCTACGGACCATACTATGGATGTGATGAGTACTTATCTGGAGGAACTTCAGGACGAGAGAGTTAAGCTTGTAAAAAGGGAGATAAGATCGCCGGAGGAGAAGAGCTTTGGGGCGGCGAGAGCACGGAATCTGGGACTTTCTCTTGCACGAGGCCGATATATTGCTTATCTGGATGCGGATGACCGTTGGGCAGTGGACAAGTTGGAAAAGGAACTGGCCTTTTTACAGGAGAAGCAGGCCGGGTTTGTGTTTACCGGGTATGAGTTTGGAGATGAAAATGCCAATGGGACTGGAAAGGTGGTACAGGTTCCGGAGACTATAAGCTATAAGCAGGCGCTTGCCAATACAACAATTTTTACATCTACGGTTATGCTGGATACAGAAAAGGTAGATAGAAGCTTGATGGAGATGCCTTATATTAAGAGTGAGGATACAGCCAGCTGGTGGCGGATATTGAAAGCCGGGGTTACGGCTTATGGGTTGGATGAGAATTTAGTGGTTTACAGGAGGGCAGGGAAGACCTTGTCTTCCAATAAACTGGAGGCGATCAGGCGTATCTGGAATTTATATCGACAGGCTGCTGAGCTCTCAGTTTTTGCAAGTGTCTGTCATTTCATACCATGGGCGTATCGGGCGGTAAAGCGCAGGGTATAGGAAAACTTTTCCTGAAAATAAAACATCTAAGATATATGGGTGATAGAATGACAAGTAGTGTTGTCTTAGTAAATATAGAGCGTATAGAATGTGAAGGAACATGTGATGCAGGAAAAAGAGTCATTTAAGAGAATTGTGCGATTGTCTCTTTCAGGGATATGTCTGCTGGGGCAAGTCGTGATATATGTTCATTTTTTGTATGAGTTTTATTTTGAGCCGATCAAACAAAATCTTCAGTTTTTTGAAAAGGGGGAGGCACTGTTTATTGCAATCTACCTGGTTCTTATTTTCTTTTTTTCCAGTATGTATGGGGGAATGAGGATTGGCTATTTAAAAAACGGGGAAGTGATTTTTTCGCAGATATTTGCGACGTTATTGGCGGATGTGATAACATATGGACAGATTTCCATTATGATCACGGCGCTTTATCCGGCGCAGATTTTCCTGTACATGGTAGTGATGCAGATTGCCTGGTCTGTTTTGTGGATCAATATTGCAAACTTTATCTATCAGCATATTTTCTCACCGAGGCAGATGCTGTTGATCCATGGGGACAGGCCCTATGATGATATTGTGGCAAAATTTGGCAGTAGAAAGGATAAGTACGATATTTGCAAATGTATCAGTTATAGGGTTGGTTATGATGACATTTTTATGGAGATTCTGGAACCTTATGATGCAATTGTAATTTGGGACATTCCGGTGGATGTGCGAAATAAGATTCTAAAGTTTTGCTATGGACATTCCATCAGAGTATATATTATGCCTAAAATAACGGATGTTATATTAAAGGGAGCCGAGCAGCTCAGCCTTTTTGATACGCCGATTTTGTTTACCAGAGAATATAAAATGACGATTGACCAACGTTTTGTGAAGAGGCTGATTGACATCGTATGTTCCTTGATTCTTATTATAGTAACGTTTCCGCTGATGATTTTGACGGCGCTGGCGGTAAAGATTTATGATGGGGGGCCGATTTTATATAAACAGGTTCGCTGTACAATCGGCGGAAAAGAGTTTCGGATTATGAAGTTTCGCAGTATGAGTGTGGATGCGGAAAAAGACGGAAAGGCAAGGCTGGCATCGAAAAATGACGCGAGAATAACGCCGGTGGGCAAATTTATCCGGGTATGTAGGTTGGACGAGCTGCCGCAGTTGTTTAATATTTTAGCGGGGGATATGTCTTTTATCGGACCACGGCCTGAAAGGCCGGAGATTATTGCGCAGTATATGGAGATCATGCCGGAGTTTAAATTTCGCACGCGGGTAAAAGCAGGTCTTGCGGGGTACGCCCAGGTTTATGGAAAGTATAATACAACGCCTTATGATAAGCTGAAACTGGATTTATATTATATAGAAAATTATTCTGTGTGGATGGATATTAAACTGATGTTTTTGACGCTGAAGATCTTGCTGATGCCAGACAGTACGGAGGGCATAGAATCTACGCAGATCACGGCCATGAAACAATCCAATGCCGAATTGATCGAAAAGCGGGCAAGATTGGATAAGGAGGCCCGAGAACGAATCGAGCGGGAACACCAGGAAAGAGCGATTCGAGAGGCGGAAATTTTAGGGCGACAGCAGGTAGGGAAGGAAGAGGGAGAACCTCTAGCGCCGGAAGGTAGCCCAGATGGGATGATGGAGTGAAAAATTTCTGACGCAGGAATGGAGCCGAGGCCGAGATCGTTGACAGGAATGAGGATAGCATGTGGGAATGTAGTTATGGAAAAGAACCTTTAGATATCAGGCTGCTTGTGCTGCGGTTTCTGCGGAAAAGCCCGCTGGTAGTACTGGCCGCTCTTGTGGGAGCGATTTGCATTGGGGGGCCGTACTTTCTGAAAAAGGTGACTTTCGGACCGGCAAAAGAATATGAGGCGGTGACGGATTTTTATATTGATTATGCGCTGCAGGAAAGTGGGGAAGAATATACTTATTTTAATCAGACAACCTGGACGCAGTTGATTACGGACGATGTCTTTACTGATAAAGTATTGGTATATATGTCATGGGATGGAATGTCCGTGGATGAGGAGACTATACAGGCGGCACCTTTGCCGGATATAGAAAAGGCGGCGGGGTTGACCAAACAGCAGTTACGAGAATACCTATATGCAACTATGCTGTCCGATACAAGGATTGTGACAACTACAGTGACGACGAATGATCCTGAACTGACCATGAGGATTGAAAAAGCATTGATCAGGGCAATGGAAGATTTCGGAAACGAGCAGAAAGAAATTGAAGAAGTACGTATCCTCCAGGAGCCGGCAGAGGCATCTCTGGTTGTGGCGGATGTGCGGACGTTTCGGGCCTGTATGTTGGGGGCGGTGATATTTGCTTTTGTGACGGGACTTTATTTGTTGCTTTATTTTGTGCTGGATGAAGGGATTCATGTTCCGGTGGCCTTTGAGCGGCGATTTGGGGTGCCGATGCTGGGAACAATCTGTTCTGGGGAACTGCCTGCTTTGGCGAAGAAACTGTTTTTGGAAGATGAGAAGTTTTTTAAGCCCGTACTTGTGACGGCAGACGAAACAGTGGAGTTGGAACAAGTGAAAACAGTTTTGGAGGACCGGGAGGTAGAGACTGAAAGAAATGAAGAGTTGGAGAAATCCTTGAGAGGGCTTTATCAGAAGACATATGAAGAAATGGAATGTAATGAGTCTGGGGTGGAGGAGTTACAAAGTAAAAAGCTGATGCTTGTTGTAAAAGCGGGAGCCCATAATGGAAAACGGATAGAAAAGCTTTTGGGTTTTTGCAGGATGTGTGATTTGAATGTGGTGGCAGCACTTTTGTGGGAAGCGGATGAGAGGTTGATTAAGGTATATGAGGCGCCTGAGCATGTACTGCATGCGTGGCGGTGCCGAAGGAGTGTTGGAAAGAAAGCGTAGCTGCTGATGGAAAAGTTAGGATATAAAAATGGCATGAGTAGTATAGTTGGATGTAGGTTTTAGAGAAATTTGGAAGATCTCTGGGGGAATGAGTAGGATGACGGTGCAGGTCTTAGCGTCTGTGGTGGATAAAGAACCACAGACGCTGGTGGAAGAGATGCATATAGAGACAGATGCGATCATTGTGAATCAGTGTGATCGCTATGGTGTGGAGTGTTTTGACTATCATAACAGGAATATTCGTATTTTTTATATGGCGGAGCGAGGAGTAGGCCTTAGCCGGAATACTGCTTTGATGCGGGCAGATGGGGATATCTGCCTTTTTTCAGATCAGGATATTATTTATGAAGAAGGGTACGAGGAGAAAATTTTACAGGCCTTTGAAGAATGTCCTCTGGCAGATATGATTGTTTTTAATATCGAAGTGGGAGAAGAGAGGAGAACCTATCACAATACAGAGAAAAAGAGGGTGCACTGGTATAATTGCGGGCGATATGGTGCGGTCAGTTTTGCTGTAAAGAGAGAAAAACTGTTGGAGTCTGGAGTGACATTTTCTTTGTTGTTCGGCGGAGGTGCGAAATATAGCGCCGGGGAGGACAGTCTGTTTTTGAAGCAGTTTATGGATAAAGGGTATAGGGTGTTTGCCTCTCCGGTAACGATTGGCAGAGAGATGGAGGGGGACTCCACTTGGTTTTCCGGTTATCATGAAAAGTTTTTTTATGATAGGGGTGTGCTGTATCATTTTTTGTATGGCCGTTTGGCAAAACTTTGGGCGCTTAGGTTTTTGCTGGTGCACAAGGAGAAAATGTGCAGGGAGATTTCGGTAAGGGAGGCTTATCGGATTATGCAGGAGGGGATTGCAAGCCAGAAAAGATAGGCGTATGCCGTATGCTGTATATTATTGTGAGATAAGGCAAAGGGATATGGTGAATATACACAGAGACAATTATGAGGGAAAAGGATGGACTACAGTATTTTTGTTTATCTGATACTGACAATGCTTGTGGCAGCACTTGGATGGTTTGTGAATCTTCCTGCCGCCCGCATAAATGGTACAAACAGTAATTCGGACTTTCTTAAATCGGATCAAAAAATAACCGGTATCACTCGCCAGCAGATGTTAAACCGTATCCTGATTCTGGCAATATTTATGCTTTTGTTTGCCGTATCGGCCTGTAGGATTGCAGTAGGAAATGATTATTGGGTATACCGCAGCGATTTTTTGTTGATAGAGCAGAATCGGCATGTGTCTTTTGAATTTGGATTTGTCTGGGTAGTGCGGTTTTTGCAGTCCATGTTGAATCATGATCAGTATTTGCCCATTTTTGCAGTGTTTTCCTTTTTTACAGTGCTGTTTTTTGTAAGGGGAATGGCGGATCTGAGTGAGCAGTTCTGTTTTACCGTATTTTTGTTGATGACAGGGGGATATTATTTTTCCAGCCTGAATTCGGTGCGCTATTATCTGGTACTGGCAATTGCTATGTACAGTATCAAATATGTGCTGCGGAGTGAATGGACGAAATTTGTACTATGGATACTGGCGGCAGCGGCATTTCATAAATCAGTTTTGGTAGTCATTCCGTTGTATTTCTTGGCCTCCCGGGAATGGAAAAAATGGCACATACTGTTTCTTGCAGCGGGGTGCGCGAGTTTACTGTTATTTCAGGATTTTTACAGAAGTATTATTTTTCATTTTTATCCTTTTTATGAAGGTTCCATGTTTGACACAGGGGAGACTTCCCTGACAAATATTGCAAAATGTGCGGCAGTGCTGTTCCTATCGCTGCTTTATTATAAAAAAACGATAAAAGGGGATAAAGGGAACCAGTTTTACTTTTACTGTAATCTGGGAGCACTGGCGCTTTATGTGTTTGCGTCCTTTATTCCGGAAATATCCCGTATCGGTTATTATTTAAATATTACGAATATTTTTCTGATACCGGGTATTATCGTGAAGATACCAAAGAAGCGGCAGAAGATTTTGTGGACGGTGTTGGTGGTGTTGGCCTATCTGGCGTATTTTGCGTTGTTTTTGCGGAGTGCTTACAGTACAGATATACGGCTTTTGCCTTATAGGAATTGGATTTTTCAGTAGGGGGATAGCATACGGTTACGGCTGGTGCGAATTGGAGAAAACGGTTATATTAGTGAAATTATATTAGGGTAACAGAGAAATATAATATAAATAATATTATGAGAAAGCTGGGAAAAGGAAAACAAAATCTATGAAATTTTCCATTATAACAGTAAGCTTTAACCCAGGGGAAAAGCTGCTGTTAACGATAAGAAGCGCATTTGCGCAGGAATTTCAGGACTTTGAGATTATTGTGAAAGATGGTAACTCAAAGGATGGCGCTCTGGAGAAATTGAAGAGAGAAGATGTAGTGCAGCAGGCGATTATCGGGCAAAAGCTGAAATTGATCGTAAAGCCAGATGAAAATGTTTATGATGGCATGAATCAGGCATTAGAAATCTGTAGAGGGGATTATATTCTATTTCTTAACTGTGGGGATAAATTTCATGATGATAAAGTGCTTGCCAGGGCGGCGGAAGAGATAGATAAAGGAAGGGAATCGCTGGAAAGTGAAGCGATTATTTATTATGGGAATACCTACTGTATGCGAACGGGCTCTATGGTACATTCTGCACCGAAGATTACTGGATTCACCTGCTATCGTAATATTCCCTGCCATCAGTCTTGTTTTTATAAAAGAGATTTGTTTCAGAAGAAGAAGTATGATATCAATTTGAAGATTCGGGCGGATTATGATCACTTCTTATGGTGCTTTTATCAGGAAAAGACAGACTTTCGATATATGGATTTTGTGGTGTCAGATTACGAAGGCGGGGGTATTTCTGAAACGAGGGAGAATCGGAAGGTGGATAAGGCAGAGCAGGAACTTGTGATCAGAAGATATATGAAGGCCGGCGCGATTTTAAGGTATAAGGGGATTATGTTGTTGACGCTTGCGCCGCTTCGCAGATGGATAGCGGAGAGCAGCAGTTTGTCGAGGGTATATCATGGTATTAAGAGTTTAATTTATCATTAAAAGAGTTGGAAAGAATAATTGATTATGCGTGTATTGTGGATTTGCAATATAATGCTGCCGGTGGTAGCAGAATATCTTGGACTGGAAGCCAGTAATAAAGAAGGATGGCTTACCGGACTGAGTAATATAATATTAAAAAACCAAAAAGAAAATGATATAGAACTGGGGGTATGTTTTCCGGTATTGGAGGATCTGGCAGAATTTGAGAAGGTGTTGGAAGCATCAGGAACCGGGGCAAAAGTACATGCGTTTGGCTTTTATGAAAATGTTCACAGGGCAGAAGTGTATGAAGAAAGAACAGAGGAACGTTTGGGGGAGATCATTGAAAGGTTTAGACCAGATGTTGTGCATTGCTTTGGGACGGAATATCCTCATACTTTGGCGGCAGTGAAAGCTTTTAATGACAAGGAGAGAACGCTGATCGGAATTCAGGGGCTTTGCAGTATTTATGCAAAGTATTTTCGGGCAGATCTTCCAGACTATGTATGGAGGAGGATCACTTTTCGGGACAGGATAAAGCAGGATGATCTGCGAAGACAGCATGAAAAGTATGTACAGAGAGGAGTTTATGAAATAGAGGCGGTACAACGGACAGGGCATATTACCGGACGGACAAGCTGGGATAAGAAATATACCAGGGAATGGAATCCTGAAGTGAAGTATCATTTTATGAATGAGACACTGCGCTCTAATTTTTATGAAGGGTACTGGAAGGAAGAAGATTGTAACAGATATTCGATTTTTTTAAGTCAGGGGGATTATCCGATTAAAGGACTTCATTATATGTTGAGGGCTATGCCGGATATTTTGCAAAAATATCCGAAGGCGGAAATCTATGTGGCGGGAAACAGTATTATCAAGTCTGCGGCGGAAAGCGGGATAGAGGGCGTAAAGGGGAAGCTGAAGCTGGAATCCTATGGAAAATATATTCTGCAGCTGATGAAAGAGACAGGCACTTTCCATAAAGTACATTTTCTGGGAAGGCTCGATGCAGAGCAGATGAAACAGCAGTACTTAAAAAGTCATGTGTTTGTGTGCCCTTCATCCATTGAAAATTCGCCGAACTCTGTGGGGGAGGCGATGCTGCTTGGTGTGCCGACGGTATGCGCGAATGTGGGGGGGATTGCCGATATTTTCACAGATCAGATGGATGGTTTGCTTTATCCGGCGGGGGATGTAAAAAGATTGGCGGAGGCTGTGAAGATCATGTTTGCAGGCGGAGACAGAGTGAAGGGTTACAGGGAATCGGCGAGACAGCATGCGAAAAGTACCCATAACGCACAAAGAAACTATGAAAGGTTGATAGAAATTTATATGGAGATAGCAGAAGGTTAGAATGAACAGGGTCAGAGAACTTTTTTTAAAATGCAGTAAGAATATCGTATATGGCTTGTTTGCTGTGATTGTATTATATCTGTTTTTGCTCAGCTTGTTTGGAACCTGTGTGATGGCATATACAGATGAGCATGTGTTTTTCATAAAAGATTTTCCGATACTTATGCTCGTTGGGCTCTTGGCCCTGGTGGTTTTTATGACATGGGGACAAGGGATGATTAATGCAAAGAGTGCAAAAGCAGAGCAGGATCAGGCGGAAGGAGATATATTTTTTGGTGGGAAGAGAGGCTTTCGGAACTGGGTTTTGCCGGGAGTGACTGTAGGCTGGTTTGTGTTGTTGGTTATATGGATCTGGGTGACATTACTTCCGCCCATACATGATCAGTACTTTGTGTTTTATGGGGCAAAAGAATTTTTGGTGGGAGATTTCACTCGTTGGCAGCCAGGAGGGTACTTTTATATGTATCCTTTTCAAAATACGCTGATGTTATTTTATACTGTATTTCATGTTTTGTTCAAAGAACAGGCAGTGTTGGCGGTGGAACTGTTTAATTTGGTGTGTTGGTATATGAGTATACTGGCGATAAGCAGATTGACAGAAGGTTACTTTGGAAAAATAGCGGCAAAATGGACCTATGTGGCATTGCTTGCTTTTCTGCCAATGTGGGGGTATGTAACCTATGTTTATGGGACGGTGCCTGGGCTTGCATGTGGGCTTTGGGGTATCTGGCAGGAAAGAAAGTTTGAGGAGACGGAAAGGAATGGCCATCTTGTCGCAGCAGGCATTTTGTTAATGCTGGCAGTGATGTGGAAAAATAACTACATTATTTTCGCTGTGGCAGTTGCTATCATGATATTTCTGTACGCAGTACGAGAGAAGACAATAAGACCGCTCTGGGGAGTTGTATGGATGCTGGGGCTGTATTTTTTGGGAACAAAGGGGACACTGGCGCTGATAGAAACGATCACAGGTCAGGAAATGACGAATGGAATACCGTTGATTGCCTGGGTGGCGATGGGGCTCAGAGAGAGCAATATTGCACCGGGATGGTTCAATATGTATACGGAAAAGCTATATGAAAGCTGTGGATATCAAGGGGCAGAGATGGTGCGTCCGGCGATAGGGGAAATTCAGAGAAACATTGCACTGTTTGGACGAGAGCAAGACTATGCATTGCGGTTCTTTTGCAGAAAACTTTCTTCTATGTGGAATAATCCTATGATGGAGGGCATGACTATCATAACAAAAAGAAATTCCACAGGGGCGTTGAGTTATACAGTTAAGGATATCCTATATAATGGTGGGATTCTGAATACATTGTTGTTCCTGTGGCAGGATGTAATGCAGAGCGCTTTGTTGTTTGGGTTAGTATTGTTTCTTATTTTAGGAAGGAAAAAATTAAAACTTGAGAAGTCTTGCTTGATTATTACTGTATTGGGGGGCTTTCTCTTTCACATATTCTGGGAGGGAAAGTGCCAGTATACACTGCCATATTATATTTTATTGTTTCCTTTCAGTGTGGAGGGATATCTGGTATCTTCGACATATCTGGCAGGAGGAACAGAGGGGCTAAATGGAATAGGAAAGCGGATGCGTGCATTGTGGAAAGAGGGGAGCGCAAAGTTGATGGCAGCAGTGATTGTGATTGTGCTTATTATTGCCGTGATGCCGGGAAGCTTTATACAGGCGGTGATTAAAATGAATAGTGATACAGCAGATTACATCTGGTATTGCAAAAATGAGGTACAATGGAAAGAAAGTGAGTATTGCTTTGGAGATCCCTATGAATAAAAAGCAGAAGTTTAATTCTAGTGAGTTTATCTTAAATATAGGATATTATATAGTATTTGTACTGTTTACAGTGATTATAGTGTATTTATTTCTTCTCAGCCTGTTTACCACATGCTTCATGGTATATACAGACGAGCATGTATATTACTTAAGAGACTTTCCGATTTTGATGGGTGTGGGGCTGGTATTATTTTGCTTCTTACTTTCCTTTCTTAAGAAGACTGCTGGAAGGAGAGCGGAACGCCGAATAGCAGGTATAGCTGATAGGGAAAAGCGAAGAATACGGAATTTGAAGATCCTGACAGTGCTGGCAACGGCAGTTCTGGGGTTTGGAATGATCTGGTTTATCTTGTATATGGATCTTCCGCCTATTTATGATCAGAGTGCCGTGTATAGTGCGGCGGGGCGACTGCTAACGGGTGATTTTTCTGATTGGAAAAAGGGTGCGTATTTTTCGATGCTGCCCTATCAGAATGGTATGGTGCTGATGATGTGTCCGTTTGTTGCTGCTTTTGGGGAAAAGGCGGCGCTTGCGATACAAGTATGTAATGTTCCAGTACTATTTCTGACCTATTTGGGACTGGCCAAAATATCAGGTTTGCTTTTTGATGAAAAGTGTGGGTATTATACTTACCTGGGGCTGCTTTTGACGGTGCCAATGTGGACGCAAGTGACCTTTGTCTATGGGACGATACCGGAGATATGCCTATCAATCTGGGCAATATATTTGGGATATAAATTTGAAAAAAAAGAAAAGTGGCGTTCTGTGATTGGCAGTGGTATCTGCATTATGTTTGCCATTTTATGGAAAAGTAACGCAGAAATCTTTATGATAGCTGTTATCCTCATGTTATTTATGCAAGCGATCAGAAGGAAAAAACTGAGAATGCTGGTGGGGGCAGGGGTTGTATTAACTTTTGGATTAGTGGCAGTAAAAGGAGCACCTATTGCTATGCATTTTATCACCGGCGAGGATACGATGAATGGAATTCCAATGACAGCATGGCTTGCTATGGGGTTGCAGGAGAGTGCCATTGCGCCGGGATGGTATAATGAATTCCCGATGAATCTTTATCGAAATGTAAGCAGTGATCCAGAAGTGATAAAGGGTGAGGTGTGGAAAAGCTTTCAGGATTCGTTTGTGCTGTTTTCCGAACAGAAAGATTATGCTGTGCGGTTTTTTGCACGGAAATTGGCATCTATGTGGGCGGACCCTGCATTTCAATTTTTTACGACAGTGAATACTAGAAACTTGGCTGGAACTTTTTCCTATGCGATGAAGGATTTTTTTTATAATGGCGGGATTATGAATACGCTGATATATCTGTTGTTGGATATTATGCAGAGTATGTATTATTTTGGAGTGGTGCTATATTTATTAATAAAGGGGAAAGAATTGAAACTGGAAAGGGGGCATCTCATTGTTGTGTTTTTAGGAGGATTTCTTTTTCACTTTATTGGAGAAGCAAAAAGCCATTATGTGGTGCCTTATTATTTAGTGTTGATGCCATATGTAGTGCAGGGATATCGTTCCATGGCGGAACGATTGCTGAAGATAAATCTGTGTAATAGAGAAGAAATAAAGGAGTTACGAACTAAACGGAGTATAAAAATAGGGGCAGTATTAGCAGCAGCTGTAATCATTATTTCGTTTATGCAGGTGTCAGTGGTTACCAATACATTAAAACTAGGCGGGGAAGAAAAAGAATATATCTGGTATTGTACTAATGAAATTCAGTGGAAAGAAACGGATTATAAAAAGGTATGACATTAACATTTGTTTCCAATTATATCAATCATCATCAGATTCCGGTATCGGATGAACTTTACCGGTTTTTAGGAGAGGACTATACCTTTATCCAGACGGAGCCGGTGGAAGAAGAACGACTTCAAATGGGCTGGCAGGACGAGAGCGGGAAGCTTCCTTACCTGAAGCTGTTTTATGAGGAAGCAGAGCAGTGTAGAAATCTGATCATGGACAGTGATGTAGTGATATTTGGTGGTACCGATGAGGAGGACTATATACAACCAAGATTGAGGGCTGGGAAGCTGGTATTACGCTATAGTGAAAGAATTTACAAGTCGGGGCAGTGGAAAGCAATTTCGCCGAGAGGTTTGAAAAAGAAATATGGGGACCATACCCGTTATAGGAAAGCAGCGGTTT
This sequence comes from uncultured bacterium, assembly GCA_947647735.1. GTDB lineage: Bacteria > Bacillota > Clostridia > Lachnospirales > Lachnospiraceae > 1XD8-76. Next base: position 74,140 of record CANSLJ010000013.1, read on the forward strand.
ATTTATTGTGCGCAGGAGGATATGTGGCGTCTGACTTTCATCTGATACATTCCTATCCTGATAAGATGCTGAAATGGGGGTACTTTCCGGCAACAAAGCGTTTGGACAAGGAAGTTCTCTTGGGAAAACATAAGAAAGGGGCTGTCAGCCTGATGTGGGCGGGGCGATTTATAGACTGGAAGCATCCAGAACTTCCTATTTTGCTGGCAGAATATTTAAAGAAAAAAGGATATCAATTTCATCTTTCTATGGTTGGTGGTGGTGATATGGAAGCGGACATCAGGCAAATGATCTCAGAAAAAAAACTGGAGGAGGAAGTGAGCCTTTGCGGTTATTTACAACCGGGCCAGGTGCGTGAGATGATGGAGCGAACGGAGGTTTATCTGTTTACCAGTGATTATAAAGAGGGCTGGGGAGCTGTACTGAATGAGGCAATGAATAGCGGGTGTGCTGTACTGGCGAGTCATGCAATCGGGGCGGTGCCGTTTTTGTTGAAACATGGAAAGAATGGGATGGTTTTCGAGGATGGGAATTTAAAGGATATGGAGGAAAAAGCGGAGCAGCTTTTGAAAAGTGCAACAAAAAGAAAGGAGTTAGGGGAAGCTGCTTATGAGACGATTCTGCAGGAGTGGAATGCAGAGATGGCAGCAGGTAGGTTAGTGGAGCTGGCAAAGAGGCTGCTGGCAGCTGGCGGCATAAATTTTAAAGAGGGGGATGAGGTACAAAGTGTTAAGAAGTTAGCGTATAAAAATGGTCCCCTTTCAGCAGCAGAGGTGATTGCGCCGCGGAATATGTATCGGTATTTGACTGCAAAAAGACAGGGGGACTGAGATAGTATGAGCTCATCAGCCTTATGCAGTTATAGTATATGGGAAATGAAATCAGGAGAAGGATTATGAAGAAACAGCAGGATCTGATCAGTGTTATTGTTCCTGTCTATAATATAAAAGAATATCTGGAGCGCTGTGTAGATTCCATTTTGGCGCAGACGTGGGAAAATCTTGAGATACTGCTGGTGGATGATGGTTCTGATGATGGGACAGAGAAACTGGTGGACGAGCTTCAAAAGAGGGATCCTAGAATCAGAGCGTTTCATAAGGAAAACGGCGGTTCTTCTTCAGCAAGAAATCAGGGGATTCTCGAGGCAAAGGGAACGTATCTTGGCTTTGTAGATAGTGATGATTATATAGAGCCTTTTATGTACGAGAGACTTTTTCAAGCATTAAAGGAAACAGGGATGCCTATTGCCCAGGGCGGGCGAAGAGAGATAGATGAGCAGGGGAATCTTTTGCCGGATATTTGTATTCCATCGGATGAGCAGGTTGTATATGGGGGAGAAAGCTTTATGCGGGATCTCTTACTGCATAGAGGGGACTGTTCTTTCTGTACAAAGCTGACGGACAGGTCGCTTTTTGAAGGCAGAAAGTTTCCTGAAGGAAAATTGAATGAGGATTTCCATGTGTTGGTGCAGATGCTGCCGGAGATAGAAGGTATTGTCAGTGTGCCAGAAAGAGTATATAACGTATTTTATAAAAGTGAAAGCAATACGAGAACGGAATCAGCAGAGAAATTTTCGCGTGTTTACGGGGATAACGTAGATAATGCGGATATGGTATCGAAGCTTGTAAAGGATCATTATCCAGAACTGGAGAAAACAGTGTTGCGGTTTGGGCTATACCAGCGATTGGATTATTTATTGCATATTCCGATTGGAGACATGAAAAAGGAAAATGAACAGTACAATGGCATCACTGTATATTTGAAAAAGAATAGGGATGAAATTCGAGAAAATACAGAATTGACAAATAAGCAAAAGATTTATTTACTATTATTTTCCGTTATGCCAGTGATGATACGGAGAGTGCATCGATGGATAAAGAAAGGATTTTCTCTGGCCTGGATGGTGGTGCCGCTTTTAATTGTTTTTTTTTCTTACTTTTTTTTGTTGGGGAAAAACTGTGTCTTTGAGATTAATGACCAGTTGGATGAGACACTGTTTACCTATGTGTTGAATGCAAAATATTTATTTTCGGGAGTAAAAAGTTATCCGGAGATGTTGGGAGGCGTGCCGAAGGGGGGAATGAGCGTATCGGCTTGCCTATTTATACCTCTTTATAAGATATTTCCCGTATTCTGGGCATTTATGGTGCAGTATGTTATCGTTGCGGCAACGGCCTATATTGGGATGTATTTCTGTGTGAAAGAACTAACAGGCAACAGCGTGATAGGCTTTTTATGCGGCGGAATGTTTATGTTTTTGCCCTATCAGCCGGTTTATGGGTTGTCTATTGTGGGGGGACCACTGTTATTTTATGCTTTTCTCTGTTTATATAAGCAAAAACATGTTATAATAGACGGACTGCTTATTTTGTACTTTGCGTTGGGGGCTAATTTGGTGCTATTGGGATACGTGGCAATGGGGTTTGTCCTGTTGGTGGATATTTGGGTGCTTGCCAAAAAGCGAAATAAGTGGTTCTGGCTAGGGAGCCTGGAACTTTTAGTTGTATATATTGTGATAAATTTCCCCCTGTTTTCAGAACTTCTTTTGGGAAGCGGCGGCTATGTGAGTCATCGGGAGGAGATGGTGATTACCGGGAATGGTGATTTCTGGGGGTGTGTGAGAGATGTATTTTTGAATAGCGCACAACATGCTTTTAGTTTTCATGAGAGGCTAATTCTGCCAATATTGGTGGTTGTGGTATTCTATGCATTTCGGTGGAAGAAGTGGAAACAGCAGGAACAATGCCGAGATCTGTATATTTGGCTGCTGCTGATTATGTCAATCAATGTATTGACAGCACTTTTTTATGGCTTCTGCCAGTCTCAACTTGTGGTAGATTTCAGAAACAGTGTCAATGGTTTTTTCCATTATTTTTCACCTCAACGAGTGTATTGGATTTTTCCGACTACATGGTATGTAGCGGCAGGGCTGGCGGCAGGATTGATATGGAAAGATCACGGATTTTTGGGGAAGAAAAAGATATTGGGGGATGTTTTTGCCAGTGCACTTATCTGTGTAATGCTTGTACCAACGGCATGGCATATCAGACAAAATAGTATTTGGATATTGAATAAGAGCCAGTATAAAAATAATCGCAATGTGGGCTTGATGAGTTGGGCGGATTATTTTGCAGAAGATTTAATGCAGGAAATTGAGGAAACCATTTTGAAAAAAACGGGACAGGCTCAGGAAGATTATCGTGTTGCAAGTTTGGGAATGTGCCCGGCAGTGGCGCTGGAGAGCGGTTTTTACTGCATCGATGGATACTCGAATAATTATAGTTTAGAGTATAAACATGAGTTTCGCGAGATTATAGAGGCGGAATTGGAAAAATGTCCTGAGATGAAGGGGTACTTTGATGCCTGGGGAAGCCGGTGTTATCTGTTCACGAAGGAGAGTCAGAACTATTATTATCTGGCAAAGGATGCGGATTTTTTGTATCGGGAATTGGAGTTGAATACGGAGAAGATGAGGGAGCTGGGGTGTGAGTATCTGTTTTCAGCAGCGGAGATTGAAAAGGGGAATGCCGAAAAAATAGGACTTGAGTTGTTTGGGGTGTTTGATACAAAAGAGAGTTATTATAGGGTTTGGGTGTATCATTTGACAGAAGTTGAGTAAAGCCAAAAGGAGTAGTGAGGAATGAAGTGGCAGATAAAATCAGTGGAAGAATGTATTGATGGAATCAGAGAAAAAATTTCAGTGCAGGAAATGAGGGGATTTCTTGTTGTGTTTTTGACAGGAATATGCCTTTATATCCCAATGATCGTATATAGGCTGAACTGTAGTGACGGGAATATTTGCGGGATTATTTATCGGCCCCATAATGATTATGATATGGAAGACATAGCGGGCAGATATCTATTGAAATATGCAGCGCATATGAAGAGTATGTATGTATTCAGTTGGCTGGCAGTAATTTTGGGAATTCTATTTTTAACGTGGGGAGGCATGTTAATCTGTCGCATTCTTGGAATTCGTTCTACATTAGGGATAGCAGTGGCGGGAGTATTTATTATTCTTTCCCCTTGTTTTATAGATACATTTACCTTTTATTTTGTGGCAGATGCATACTTATTCTGTTTTGTTTTAGCAGCATTTGCCGTTTACTTATTACATGAAAAACAGACCCTAATAAGGATGTTATTAGCGGCGGGCTGTCTGTTTTTATCGCTTACTTTTTATCAGGCATATCTGTTTGTGGCAGTAGTATTATTTTTATATGTTTTGCTCAGGGATTTGTTAGATGATAAAAAAACAGGAAAAGAAATTGGAAGAGGGCTGTTATATCAGCTGGGGAGCGGCATCATAGCCGTTGTACTGTATGTTGTACTGAATAAAGTATTTAAAATGGTTGGACTGATATTTTATCAGGAGTCAAGATTTAATATAACAGACATTCTTAATCTGCCGGAACTGGCAAAAGCTACAGTGCAATCATACGGCGGCTTTTTTCGATATTTTTTTACCATGGATTTTATCAATAATGGCTGGAAGGTGAGATATCTGGCAAACGGCGTGTATTTTATATTAGGAATGATTTTGCTGATTGCAGCGGTTTATAAGAAGAAGCGGAGCTGGCAGAATATTGTATCTATTATCCTGACGGTTTTTATATTACCGATAGCGTTTATGGGGATCGGTATATTGAATTGGCGGGAAGGGCAGCCGAGGATTATAATGCTGCCTGCAATGGTACTGTTTTATGTTGGAATTTGGGCGTTATGGTTTCGAGAGAAAGAAACTGCTAATATTATTTTAAAGCTATGCGGATGGGGGATTTATATGAGCACAATTTATCTGCTTGTGATCATGAGTGTTTATGTAAGTATCTATCAGCTATGCAAAAAATATTATGTGGATAAAACGGATTCCATGGCACAACGCATTATCACAAGGATTGAAAATGAATATCCGGAGACAGTAACAGGCAGTCCGGTATTTATTTGTGGAGATGTAGATGAGGGGGTATATCCTCAGGATTACTGGATTACGCAGGCTTCCTATATTATGCGTGGTACGCAGGCCTGTGACGGTATGTTTGTGGATAATATGCAGGGATATTTTGCAGGATGGAATTTATATATAAAAGCTAATTTTGGAATTGAGTATGAAATGGTTTGGGGACGAGGGAAAGAGATATATGATTCAGATTTTTATAAAGAGATGCCTACATGGCCTGCGGATGGTTGTGTGCAAAAGACAGATGATGGTATTGTCGTAGTAAAATTGAAATATTAGGAGAAATATGAATTCTATAAAAAGGCATATTTTCAGTAAACGATTTTTATATACACTTTGTTTTATAGCCTTTATGCTTATTGATTGGACAAGAGGCAGTCAAGTGGGCTCTACCTGGGCATGGACCGTCAATATGACAGGTGTGGTAATGGCCGTTATTTTGTTCAGTGCATATTCACCAAGGAAGTTTGTGAAGCCGGTATATTTGATTTATTCAGCAGTTTGCGCGGTGGTGTTGCTGTTTTCTTATTATTGGTGGAATCTGCATCAAACGGTGATCTATCGGGATAAGCTTCTAACGGCAGTGTTGAATGTATGGCTGCTGGGGATATTTGTAATAAAAATATTTTCAGATGTGGTTGTTTATAAGACAAAGAGACTGCATTTTGCCAGGACGGAAATATTAGCGGCAGTGATGCTGCTCTGGATGTTGTTTTCCAGAAATGAAGACGTATGGCCGGGGTGGTATCTGGTGATGTTTGGACTTTTTTACCATACAGAATACAGTCATGAGGACATGGAAGCATTAAGGCAGGGGATCCTGAATGGGATTATTGCGGCATTTTTTCTGTTGCAGGGGGCTGCGTTTGTGTTTCGGCATTTTGATGATCCACATCAGAGATATTGCGGTGTTTATGCAAACTGCAATATTAATGCTATGTTTTATGGGATCGTATGGATTGCTTTTTTAATTAAATTGTATGATATTCGTAAAAATCATGATAAAAAATGGAAAGAGATACTCTGTTTTATATTTGTGGGTGTTATGACGGCATTCAGTATTTTAACGATCAGTAAGACGGCGTGGATATCAATGGTGGTCACGGGCTTTTTTTATGTGATATTTGCGGATTTTCATTATCTGGAATATAGAGCGGGGAAGATGTTGGAAAAGCTGGTATTATACTTTGCGGTAGTTTTGGTATGCATTCCCGTAACATACGGGGCGGCTCGATATCTTCCGGCGGTGTTTCATCATCCTGTCTGGTATGAAGGGGAATACAGTGAGGAAAGAGTACATTCCTGGGATTCGTGGGATTCAGAAAAATATGTTTCCTGGGAGGAATTTTCAGAAGGTATCACCGGGAGGGTGATGCCCTATCTTAAAGTTATTTTGGGGAAATATCAGACAGGAAGTATGGTAGTATATGCAGCAGAAAAATCGGAACAGGGGGTTTTTGAAACAAAAGATTTTTCTTCAGCGTATGGCCGCGTATTGGTGTGGAGGCATTATCTCGGAAATGGAACTATGTCAGGGCATTCGTCTACAGAGGGACATTACGATCTGGGATTTTATGTATGGCACACACAAAATATGTTTGTACAATTATGGTATTATTATGGAATACCATCAGCGGTGTTATTTTTGGTCATCTTAGTTATACTTATTTTTGCCAGCATAAGAAAGGTGACCAGCGGAGATGAGAGGGCGTTGCTCTGCCTGTTGTATTTTGTCTTTTTTGGTATGTATGGGCTGTTTGAAGCAACATGGTATCCAGGACAGATGATATTGCTATTAGCGTTTTTTGTGCCGAAGTTTTTGATTTCTGAGGAAAGGCTGTAGAATGAGTTTACAAAAAGAAGCAAAGCATATTCTTTTATATAGAAGATTGTTTTTAATTACTTATGATATAATTGCGGTATTGATAGCCAGCATATTGGCACTTATGATGCGGTATGATCTTAATTGGAGAATTATCACACCGGAATTTCTTGATTCCGTGTTAAAGTATGCGCCGATTAATGTGTTGACTATGCTGGTGATTTTTTATGTGCTTCGTTTGTATCACAGTTTATGGGAGTATGCCGGCGTAACAGAAATGCAGAATTCTGTAGTGGCCAGTTTTCTAGTAGCTTTGGTTCAGTTTATTGGCATGCATATATTGGGATATCGAGTTCCCAGGAGTTATCCGTTTTTATTTGCAATGCTTTTTATTATATTGACTGTAGTCAGCAGGTTTTCTTATCGTTTCTTACGTACTGCAAAGAAAAAGTATCTGAATAAAAGGCTTGGACAAAATGTTATGATCATAGGAGCTGGCGAGGCGGCCAATATGCTGATTAAAGAGATTGTCTCCAGTAATTATCTGCATATGACAGTAAAATGTCTTATAGATGATTCGGCGGATAAAAAAGGCCGGTTTATTCAAGGTATACGGGTTATGGGGGGAAGAGATGATATCGTGGAACTTGCAAGGGAGTACGATATCGACGTGATAATTATTTCAATGCCTTCCACTTCTAAATTGGTAATCAGGGATATTGTCAATATATGCAGTGAAACAGGTTGTCGTCTGCAGACATTGCCTGGGATGTATCAGCTTGTGAATGAAGAAGTCAGTGTGAATGATCTGCGGGATGTGGATGTGGAAGACTTGCTTGGGAGAGATCCCATCAAAGTGGATGTGGATTCCATATTGGGTTATGTGAAAGATAGAACGATTCTGGTTACCGGTGGGGGAGGTTCCATTGGAAGTGAACTTTGTCGTCAGATTGCAGCTCATAGGCCGAAAAAACTTGTTATTGTGGATATATATGAGAATAATGCTTATGAGATTCAACAGGAGTTAAAACATAACTTTCCCAATCTTGATTTGACAGTTCTGATTGCATCGGTACGGAATACAAATCGAATGAATGATATTTTTCAGACATATAAACCGGAAATTGTTTATCATGCGGCAGCCCATAAGCATGTGCCATTGATGGAGGTGAGTCCTAATGAGGCGATTAAAAATAATGTGTTTGGGACATTAAAAACGGCCCGGGCTGCAGGAGAGAACGGTGTAAAACGATTTGTGATGATTTCTACGGATAAAGCGGTGAATCCTACGAATATCATGGGCGCATCCAAGAGAATATGTGAGATGATCATTCAGATATTCAATAAACGTTATGATACGGAATTTGTGGCAGTGCGATTTGGAAATGTGTTAGGAAGTAACGGCAGTGTGATTCCGCTTTTTAAAAAGCAGATAGAGCAGGGCGGGCCTGTGACTGTAACTCACCCTGATATTATCCGTTATTTTATGACAATACCGGAGGCGGTTTCTCTCGTATTGCAGGCGGGAGCTTATGCAAAAGGCGGAGAAATATTTGTGTTGGATATGGGAGAGCCGGTGCGGATATACGATCTGGCAGTGAATTTGATCAAGCTGTCGGGGTATACTCCTAATGAGGATATTATGATTACCTTTACAGGACTTCGCCCTGGCGAAAAATTGTATGAGGAGATGCTGATGGACGAGGAGGGATTGCAGGATACAGGCAATCATATGATTCATATTGGAAAGCCTATTGAGATTGACGAGGAACAGTTTGAGGAAGATTTATATAAGCTGGGAGAGGCGGCAAATGGTGAGGAAACTGTAGTAAGGGAACTAGTCCGGAAAATAGTGCCAACGTACCAATATGAGGGGATGAAAAAGAGTGAGTGAATTGTAAAAAGAAAGGATAAAATATGTCATTATAGATGTGAATGGCGCGAATATGGCAGAAAGCAGGAAATACATGTATCAGAAGAGTATAAAAAGAATTATAGGCCTGTTGATGGCTGTTATTATAACTGTTTTCATTTCACCGGTACTATTGCTGATAGCAATAGCTATTAAATGTGAGAGCAGAGGACCGGTATTATTTAAACAGAAAAGAGTGGGGATACACAAAAAATTATTTGAGATATATAAATTCCGGTCGATGAAAATAGATACGCCAAAAGATCTTGCCACACATTTGCTGCAAAATCCGGAAAGCTATATTACAAAGGTTGGGAAATTTTTGCGGAAGACAAGTCTGGATGAACTACCGCAGTTATTTAATATAATTAAGGGAGATATGGCCTGGGTGGGACCGAGGCCGGCACTTTGGAATCAGTATGATCTGATAGAAGAACGTGACAAATATGGTGCCAATGATGTGATGCCAGGATTAACTGGCTGGGCACAAATTAACGGAAGAGATGAGCTGGAGATTCCAGTGAAGGCAAAGCTGGATGGGGAGTATGTAAGAAAATGTAGTTTTTTATTTGATTTGAGATGTTTTTTAGGAACATTTCTCAGCGTCCTCAGACAGGAGGGCATAGTGGAAGGTGGAACGGGAGAACTGGAGCGAAAGAAAAAGAAGTCAGAGTAAAAGTGATAGGCTTGAGCAGGGTAAAAGGAAAAGATGAGAAAGGTTTTGATAACCGGACTAAACAGTTATATTGGAAATTCATTTGAGAATTATATACGAGAGATGCCTGAAAGCGATATGGATACAAGAAAAATATCGCTAAAAGAGGACGGATGGCAACAAAACAGCTGGGCGGAGTATGATACGGTTTTACATGTGGCGGGACTTGCGCATGTGGATGTGGCACGTGCAAATGATGAAATGAAGCAGAGGTATTATCGTATTAACCGGGATCTCGCTAAAGAGGCGGCAGAGAAGGCTAAAAAGGATGGAGTAAGGCAATTTATTTATTTGAGTTCCATTATTGTTTATGGGAACAGCGCGCCAATCGGGAAGGAAAAAAGAATTACCAAAGAAACAGAACCGACACCCGCGAATTTTTATGGCGACAGTAAATTACAGGGAGAGCAGGCGGTATTAGCACTTCAATCGGAGGAGATGTTATCTTCCTTTCATGTACTTGTGTTACGGCTTCCTATGATATATGGAAAAAATTCGAAGGGAAATTTTTCAAAGCTAAAAAAGTTAGCTGAAAAAACACCAATTTTTCCTAAAATAGAGAATAGAAGGAGTATGCTCTATATTGGAAATCTGTGTGAGCTTATCCGAATTGTAATAGAAGAAGAGATGGGGGGGATTATCTGTCCTCAGAATAAAGAAATTGTTTCTACCAGTGAGATTGTAAGACTTATAGGAGAGAAAAAGCGAAGGCGGATTATACTGGTTTCGGGGTTTTCGGCTACTTTGAGGATGTGTGCACATTTTACAGGGTACGTGGATAAAGTATTTGGGAACCTGGAGTACGAGGAGAGCATATCTGGTGGTGAGCTCCATTATAGAAAGTATGACCTGGAAAAGTCTCTGGAAAATTCTCTTTAATAGGATTTCAGAGAGGAGAAGCTGTCCGAATATTTTAGAATGAGGATAAGTCCTGCAAAATAAAACATTCTCTGTAAAAAGGGGATCAGAGGAGATATCTCATAATAGAGATAAGAAATGGGAATGAGGTTAAATAAAAGCAGAAAGACGCAGTATAGTTGCTCGGGTTTTGTCAGTTTGGTTTCTGTGAAAAGCAAGTAGGAGATGCAGACCATAAGAATACCGACGATCTGAACCTCGGTGTTGTGGTGATAGCACCAAAAGAGCATGAAAAGAGCTGGGATAGAAAAAATAACCCAGGAGGAGGATTGGCGAAACCTGTAGCAGAGAATAAAGACAATGGGAATAAAAATGGCAGCTTGAATCAACATAATAAGATTGGTGCTGATGCCGAAACTGGTAAGAAAATCTAAAATACCATAATAAACATATACGGAAATATATTTTAAATCAACGCCGACCTGAAATTGCTCTAACAGGATGGTGAGAGGAGAAACATTGACAATGGCAGATACACCAAGCCAGGAAGCAAGCAGAATGCTCCCGGATATAAGAATACTTTTGTAATATTTTTGGATGAGCAGTGGGATATAGAACAAAAGTGCTATCTGCGGTTTTAACATGGCAATTACCATAAGAAGAGCTATCAATATCTCGTTTTTGGTGGTATGAGGGTAGTACTCCATTATGATCAGTATGGCTAAAATGGCAAGGATACAGAACATACCGTTGTTCAGCTTATTCAAAGAACTGCCCCATCCAAAATGGACAAAAAACTGAATGCATAGAAAGACAGACAAAAACTTATTGTGAGAAGATCGCAGAAAAATTTTGTGGAGAAAAAAAGCACAAAATGCAGCACAGATGGTAAAAAGGCATAGGAACCATATCTTTGCAGCGGTCCATGAAAGGAAGCCGGGATAAAGGATATTGGAGAGAAGGTACGACCAGGGAATGGTTGTAGTGCTGTGGTCAAAAACGCCGAAGGCTTCTATGGAGGGAATTCTTCCAAGAATGATATCCATAGGATAGATGCCATGTAAAATGCAGGCGCATTCCTGCCAGCGGAGGAAACCGTCAGCTTTGGTAGGGAAAGCTTTTAAATATCCATATATCATAAATAAAGTAAGAGGGATAGAAAAAAACAGGATCAGTAATTTATATTGCGTTTTGGATAATTTCATAACAGACCTTTCTGGGCAATGATATTTTGCGATAAAAAACAGTGATTCCCAGATATTATAACAAAAGGAAACCTATGAAGCAACTAATAAGTATTATTACTCCGAGTTTTAACAGTGAGAAAACTATTTATACTACAATTGAATCTATATTAAGGCAAACATATTCTGACATTGAGTATATTATCATAGATGGAAATTCTACAGACAGGACAGTGGAGATTGCAGAATCCTACAGGAGTGCACTGGAAAGAAGAGGCATAAAATATCATATTATCAGTGAGCCAGACAGGGGAATCTATGATGCTATGAACAAGGGCGTCCATATGGCGAACGGAGAATTGATCGGCATTATCAACAGTGATGATTGGTATGAAGAAAATGCGTTGCGGAGAGTGGCAGAAACTTATGAAGAGGAACCATTTGATATGTTCTATGCAGATCTAAGAATCTGGCAGGAAGATACAGAAGGAAATTTGAAAGAAAAGATGATAAAGCATTCCAGGCTGAGAAAACTGGCGGTATCCAGGGATTGGAATCATCCGACAACATTTATTACAAGAAAAGTCTACGAAAAATATCAATATAAGCTGGAAAGCGTACATGACGACTGGGATCTGGTGCTTCGCATAAAGAAAGCAGGGTTACGAATAACCGTTTTAAATGAGGTGCTTGCAAATTTTCGTATGGGCGGTGTCAGCAATGAAAAAAATTTAAAAAAAAGTATCCAGAGGGGAAGAGCCAGATATCGGATATACAGGAACAATGGATACAGCAGGTGGTACTGGTGGGAATGTGTGGCGATAGAGGCGGTAAAGTGGGTTTTAAGTTAAAAGATTTATGAAAAATGGGTGGAAAAATATAATTCAAAAGACTGTGCTAACAATAGGAATCTTAGTGATATCTATTGTCACAGGTATATTGCTGTTGTGCCTGGTGTATATGCTGCCGACCGGCAGAATGCAGAAGCATGTAGAAACAGACGTGCTTTTATTGCAGGAAGAGGGAAACTATACGGTATTCTGGGATGGATTTTTTGTGAGGATGCATCCGGGAAATATTAATGCGCAGACATTTTTCCTGAATAATCGGGGGATGGCAAGAGACAATCTTACAGACGCAGTTATGTTGGGAAATGCGGTATATGAAAAGGAAGCGAAAGGTACTTTGGAAAAGGCCTTGGCGGTATATCGCTATTTGGATGAAGATGAAATGCCCATTTCCAGTCTGCAAAATTATTTAGATGGAGAGAACGCAGGGGAAGAGGTGTCCTACTCTCGATACTGGCATGGATATCTTGTGGTGTTAAAACCATTATTGTGTATTTTCACTTATAGCCAGATAAGAATATTTAATGTTTTATTACAAAGCATTTTACTTATATTATTGTGTGTAAAGTTAAGTGGTTTAACGGATTGGAAATACAGTATATGTTTTGTGGGGGGAGGATTGACTGTTTTTCCTTTTGTGATACCATTTTGTATGCAATATTCGACGGCAACTTATGTAATGCTGCTCAGCAGTATTGTTTATTTATGTAATATAGACTATTGGAAGAAAGATGACAGAAGTTTATATTATTTTATGTTGACCGGAATTCTTACAAGTTATGTAGATTTTCTGACTTATCCGATTATAACACTGGGTGGGCTCCTTGTTATCAGTGTATTGGCAACGGAGAAAAAAACAGGCTTTATCATCCGAAGTTCTGTTATGTGGTGTATAGGTTATTTTGGAATGTGGTTCGGGAAATGGGCAGTGGCATCGGTTGTGCTCAGGGAGAATGTTGTTCAGGATGGGCTTGAGCAAATGCTGTTTCGAACGTCGAGTGCGACAGACACTATGTCAGAGAAAAAGGTATCCGTTTTATCAGCTATTTTTGCCAATTTTTCCAGTATGACCAATGTCTATTACATTGTTGTTTTTATATTGCTATTAATATTTCTTATTGCCCTGGCAAAAAAACAACCAAATTATTTTCTGAAAAATTTAATAAGGCAGAGGCATTATTTGGTGATCGCTTTATACCCATTTATCTGGTATGGGGTAATAAAGAACCATTCTTATGATCATAGTTCATTTACCTATAGGGCGCTGTTTGTTACTGTTTTTGCGCTCATGGTAATGATAGTAAGGAGTTGTGAAAATATTGACAGATCTGACAGCAATTATCCTGACAAAAAATGAAGAATTGAATATTGCGGACTGTATCAGATCTATTCGAGATCTGGCGCGGCGCATTATTGTGATAGACAGTTTCAGCACAGACAGAACTGTCCAAATTGCAGAAGAGCTCGGTGCGGAAGTCCATGAACATGAGTTCATCAATTATTCAAAACAGTTTTTATATGGTTTAAATGAGATGAATATTAAAACCACATGGGTACTTCGAATCGATGCAGATGAGCGATTGACGGATGCATCGAGAGAAGAGATAGAGCAATTATGCGATGATAATATGCACACGGATGTGAACGGAATCATTTTGCGGTTTGAAGTGACTTTTTTGGGAAAGAAATTAAGACATGGGGGGATTTATCCGTTTCGAAAACTTCTTGTGTTTAAGTATGGAAAGGGCACAATCGAAGATCGGAATATGGACGAACATATTGTGCTTTTTGAGGGGCGCAGTGTGGAGGCGAAAGAGGATTGTGAACACCATGATTATAAGGATCTCAACCATTTTATCAATAAGCATAACTGGTATGCGGGCAGGGAGGTAAAAGATTATATTCAAAATACTATGACGGGGCAGGAGAGTGGAAAGGAATTAAATCAGAAGGCAGGAATCAAACGCTTTATAAAATTTCATATATATTATAAGCTGCCTATGGGAATGCGGGCGCATTTATATTATATTTACAGATACTATGTCAGGCTTGGATTTCTGGACGGAAAGGAAGGAAAAATATATGCCTTTCTGCAGGCTTATTGGTATCGGTATCTGGTGGATGCGAAAATATATGAACATTTGAAAAATAATATGGTTAAGTGACCAGGCGGTGGAGACAAAACCGGAGATAATATCATTTTGGTAAGCATTGCTGTAAAAAATGATAGAGTGCCAAAGGGTTTCATATGAGAATGGAGCGATAGATTGAAAACAATTTTGATTATTATGGGGCGTTATCTGCCAGGCTATAAAGATGGCGGACCGGTCAGGAGTATTAAAAATCTTGTGGACAGGCTTGGAAAGGAATATAATTTTCGTATTCTGACAACAGATAGAGATCATGGAGACGATAAGCCTTATCAGGGAATTGAAGTGAGAAAATGGAATACCGTAGGAGCGGCGAGGGTTTATTATGTGGAACCTGGCGGGTTTGATGAGAGTACGGTGGAACGGCTGGCATCAGAGTCAGAACTTGTATATATGTGCGGGTGCTTCAATGACTATGCAAGAACGACGCTTAAATTAAAAAGGCAGGGGAGGATCAAATGCCGGGTTGTGATTGCGGCAATGGGGCTGTTTTCTCCGGGAGCTTTTCGCATTAAATATCCGAAAAAAAAGGCCTATATGGTGTTGCTGAAAAGGGCTGGATATTTTAAAAATGTGGAGTGGTCGGCGAGCAGTGAGGAGGAAGCAGCGGATATCAGACGGGAAGTGGGGAAAGATGCGGTATGTCATTTGGCAGAGGATCTGCCGAGAAAGGTAGAAGAAGCAAAATTAGCCGAGAGCTCTCCGGAAGGGAAGCTGCGGATAATTTTTCTTTCCCGCATATCGAAAAAGAAGAATCTGGCATATGCGGCAGGATTATTGAAGGACTTACAGGGACAGGTAGTTTTTGATATTTATGGAAATAAAGAGGATGCATCCTATTGGAAAGAATGTGAGGATCGTTTGAATAAACTGCCGGAAAATATATCCTGGAACTATAAGGGAGAAGCACCTGCGGAAGAAGTGATTCATATATTCAGTCAATACGATGTATTCTTATTCCCCACACTGGCCGAGAATTATGGACATGTCATTTTGGAAGCAATGTCGGGAGGATGTATTCCTGTTATCAGTGATAAAACACCATGGACTGTGGAAAAGCTTGGCAGATCAGGCAATGTGGTGGAATTGGAAGAGGCGGCAGACTTTCAGAAAATATTGCAGCGATATGTGGATATGGGGGAGGCAGAATTGAGGGAGAAAAGAGAACATTGTTTTCTATTTTCAAAAAAGTATCTGCAGGAAGAAGCCAAAAAAGCAGAAAACTCATACAGAAGTATTTTTGAGAAAGAAACGGATGAAGATTAGCTGGAAGAATGGAAAAGGGATAAATATCACATGAAGATTGTACATGTATGCCTGTGCGGGTGTGTTACAGATGGCTGGAGCTATCAGGATAATTTACTGCCGAAGTACCAGAAAAGAAATGGAAATGACGTAACGGTGATTGCATCAAAATGGATCTGGAATTCTGAAGGAAAAATGGAAATAAGCCATGAAGAACATTATGTTAATCAGGATGGAGTAAAAATGATTCGGCTCGATGCATTATTCCATGCAGGAGTGGAAGCGAAGCTAAAAATATATCCGGGGTTGATTCGGACAATCGAGAAGGAAACTCCGGATATTTTGTTTGTGCATGATCTGAGTTTTTTACAGGTGAATACAATCTGTAATTATCTGAAAAAACACAGAAACGTTACTGCATACTGTGATAACCATGGGGATTTCAGCAACAGCGCCAGGAACTGGTTTTCTAAAAATCTTCTGCATAAAGGAATCTGGAAAATAGGGGCACAGCGTATCAAGAAATACGTCAAAAGATTTTATGGCGTTTTGCCGGCACGTGTCGATTTTTTGAGAGAAATGTACGGCTTACCGGAAGAAAAATGTGAGCTGCTGATCATGGCTGCAGATGATGATCTTGTAAAATATGCAGGGAAGAAAGAAATTGTGGAAAGAACAAAGGAAAAATATCGGATAGGTGAAAAAGATTTTGTGATCGTAACAGGAGGCAAGATCGATCTGTTCAAGCAACAGACACTATTGTTGATGGAAGCTGTCAATGAGATATCAGATATGAATATAAAATTATTTGTTTTTGGTTCGGTTGTGAAGGAATTGAAAGCGAAATTGCATGAGTTGTGCGGTGAAAGGGTGGAGTATATTGGCTGGCTGAACAACAGAGAATCTTATGAATTGTTTGCGACAGCAGATATAGCGGTATTTCCGGGAAGACATTCTGTATATTGGGAGCAGGTGGTTGGACAGGGGATACCAATGATCGTAAAGAGATGGGAAGGCACAGAACATGTAGATTTAGGGGGAAATGTACTTTTTCTGGATGAAGATTCTGTGGAGGAAATAAAAAAGAAAATAGAGGCGGCCTACAGTAATTTAGAAGCTATGAAAACTGTTGCAAGAAAGAACAGTCAATTATTCTTATATGATAGTGTTGCGAGGGAAAGTATACGATAAATACACAAATGCATTGTGCTCAGGGAGAAGAGAAAGTTTGAAAATACTATTTTGCGGAATTATGGTTCCGGAAGAAATAGAATATCGGGTCAAAGATATTTCTGCGGCGGGAAACCGGTTTCAAAATAATGTGATAAAGAATCTGGAAATGTTGGGACATGAGGTGATTACAGTGTCCTATGTGGCGGTTCCGATTCCGGAGGGGATCAGGAAAACTTTGCAGGATACAGAAAGTAGAAGGTATATAATCAGGAAATCAGCGGAGTGGAAGGAAACCTGCAGGGCGGTAATAAACTGCAGGAGAACAGTTGAAAATTTGGTGAAGACAGTAGACAGCGTTATATGCTATAATATTTTTTACAGCTACTATTTTCTTCCATGGATGGCCCGAAGACATTTAAAAAAGAATATTCTTATTTTGGCTGATTATAGTGGGCCAGAGAGCTTTAAAAGTTTGGGGAGAAAGGTATACGCCCGTCTGCAGGCAAAGATACTTCAGAAATATGATACGGTTATGGGACTGTCTGCGAATACAGAAAAGCGTCTGAAAAAGGGTCAGCAATTTATTTTGATGGAAGGCGGGATTGACCAGGAGTTTTATGATTGTTTTGCCTTTCGGGGGAAAGAGACGGATGGACCAATTATTTTTATGTATTCCGGACTTTTATCCAGGGTGACAGGCGTTGACTTATTATTGAAGGCAATGGAGGCAAATAGAAAGAAGAATATTCGGCTAGTAATAACCGGAAAAGGTAACCTTGAACAGTTGGTAAGGGATGCGGCTCAGAGAGATGGCAGGATAGACTATAAAGGACATTTGGCATATAAAAGTTATATTGAAGAACTTCAAAACGCAGATATATTGGTGAACCCGAGGAATATGGGTCTGCCGGAAAATCAGAATAATTTTCCATCGAAAATTTTGGACTATCTGGCGACAGGAAAGTCAGTCATTTCAACAAAGTTCGTAGGATGGGAGAAGTTTGAGGAGAATATAAAATTTATAGAAATGGAAGAAATGGAAAAAATATTTTTCGGAACAGGGAATACAGAAGAAGAATTTCTGAGGAACAGGAAATTTATAAAAGGGTATTTGTGGCAAAATCAGTTAAGGCGATTATTGGGAGAGAATTGTGAAAATTGTAATAGTTAACTCTTCATGTAAAACTTCCAGTACAGGGAAGATAGCATACGGGTTATATAAAAAGCTTACAGAGGCAGGGAATGACTGTATTTTAGCTTATGGGAATAATGAGGAATATCCTGAGGAGCCCAGGCTTATACGGATCACAAATCAGAGGGAAATTGTTTTTCACAATCGAATCAGCTATATGACAGGATATGAAGGCAGGTATTCTCATAGAGCAACCCAAAGACTGATCGCTGTTCTGGAGGAGTTTAAACCGGATATTGTACAGTTATATAATTTGCACGGATTTTATCTGAATAGTTTTGAACTGCTTCAATATTTGAAAAAAGAAAATATACCAACCGTATATTCCATGTTAGATGAATATGCTTATCTGGGAAGTTGCTGTTATGCATTTACATGTGATAAATTCCGAATAAACTGTGAAGGATGTCAAAAGGAATTAAAGCAATATCCAAGAAGCATGTGGCGAAGAACAGGAAAACAGGTAAATCGCTTAAAAAAGAATATATATGATGATTTTGAACGTTTGGTTTTTGTAGGGCCCGAGTGGGTAAAGAACAGAGCTCTTGAGTCAAGCTTGTTAAAAGATAAGAAGATAAAAGTTGTAGATGAGTTTATTGATACAGATGGTTGTTTTTATCCGAGAGAAGCTGAGACATTAAGAAGGAAATTGGGAATAGACGAGAACCAGATTGTTATTCTGGATGTAGCACCATCACATGATGAAAGAAAGGGTGTAAAGTATTTTATAGAGCTGGCCGGAAAAATTCAGGATAAAAATTATGTGTTTATCAATGTGGGATATTCAGGAGATGACATGTCTGGATTGCCCCACAATTTTATACCGGTTTCATTTGTGGCAGATCAGAATGAGCTGGCGGTATATTATTCGCTGGCGGATCTGTTTGTCTGTACAAGTATGGCGGATACTATGCCAAATGTCTGTCTGGATTCGTTGGCGTGTGGTACACCGGTGGCTGGGTTCAGGATAACCGGGGTTCCTTATGTAGCAGAGGAACCTTTGGGGAGATTTGTAGGACCTGGGAATGTTGAAGAACTGGAACAGATTGTGTTGGAAACGAAGAAGAAAAATATGGATACCGTCGAACGGGCGAGAAGTTATGCACTGAAAAGGTATTCGCCGGAGGTATATTTTGATAAGATGAATGAAATATATAGAGAAATGTTGCGAGATGGGAATGGAATGTAAAGACAAGCGTTTATGTTGATGGATATGTTTTTGTGCGCCTGAGCGAAATGAAAGGAATGGTAGAAATATATGAAGGCACCTATTCTTGTATTCACATATAATAGACCTGAACATACAAAAAATTTACTCTCCAGTTTAAGCAGGTGCAAGGGGGCAGAGACTCATGACTTATATATTTTTTCAGATGGCCCCAGAAATGAAGCAGCAAAAGATATGGTAGATGCGGTCAGAGCGTATATAAGCAAATTCGAAAAGAAGAATGTATTTAAGTCAGTCACTGTATTGGAAGAGGAAAAAAATAAAGGTTTGGCAAACTCTATTATTGGGGGAGTGTCTAAATTGATTAGCCAGTATGGAACATGCATTGTTCTGGAAGATGATTTATATGTCTCAGATGATTTTATAGCATATATGCAGGCAGGTCTGGATTATTATGAAAAGGATAAAAATGTTGGAGCAATCAGTGGTTTTTCGTTTCCTTTAAAATGCAAAAAGGATGAGAGAGGCGGGGTGTACAAAAGCAGGACCGGAAACTCATGGGGATGGGCAACCTGGAAATATGTATGGGAGCAAGTTGACTGGCGGATGTCAGATTACAATTCTTTCAAGGCAGATAACAGGAGCAGAAAAAGGTTTGATGCTCAGCAGAGTGGTATTTCAGAAATGCTGGACCGGCAGATGAGAGGAGAACTTGATTCCTGGGCAGTGCGCTGGGATTACTTTTTTTTTAAAAAAGGACTATGGACGATTTATCCCTATTCGTCAAAGGTAATCAACAATGGATTTGACGGATCGGGAACTCATTGTAAAAATAGGAAAACTTTGCCCATTCAGGAAGTAAGCGGGATGCCGTATGAATTTTGCGCTTTGGATGATTGTAAAAATTTAACAAAACAGACATCGGGAAACAGTATGATCAAAGAGATAAAATATTGTTTGAAGAAACTTCTGGGGAGATAAAGGGACGATCAGCGCATTAGTGGGTGCTTTGGAAGGTAAGAGCAGTGAGAGAACTTGTTAGTGTTATAGTACCTGTTTACAATACAGAAAAATATGTGGATAAATGTATAGAAAGTATTGTTTTTCAGACATATCAGAATCTGCAGATAATCCTTATAGATGATGGTTCCACGGATTTATCCGCAGAGAAATGCGATGCATGGAAAGAAAAAGATAAGAGAGTGGTAGTGATACATCAAAAAAATAAAGGAGTCTCAGCCGCCAGAAATATCGGGATAAACAAAAGTACAGGAAAATGGATTGTATTTATTGACAGTGATGATTGTGTTGAAAAAAATTATGTTGAGAGATTGGCATTACTTAACACAATTTGGAAAACAAAAGTTTCTTGCTGTCAAAGTAATATATCTGAAGCGTCGCTTATTAAAAGCGAATGCGCTATGGAGGGGAACCAATTTTTATTATCACAGTGCTATCGGACAGCGTTATGGTACTATATGTATAAAAAGGAATTATTTGATGGGATTACATTTCCAGAAGGAAAATTATCTGAGGATGCGGCAGTTTTATATAAAATAATATATCAGGCCGAAAGCGTGGCGGTTACTTCGGATGTTTTGTATCACCGTACAGTTAGAGAGGGAAGCCTGAGCAACAAGGAGCAGGGAATTACTCGCTGTGATATTGACAGGATAGATATTTTAAAAGAGAAGGCAGAATTTTTTGAACAAAAGAATGAAAAAGATTTGGCTGATCATGCGTGGAAAGATTATTTAGCCAATATTTTGGTGGTTTATAACAGTCAATGCGTAGGAGAGCTGCAAGTAAATAGAAGAGATTTACTGAAAAAATACAGGGAACGAATTCATAAAGTCCGAAGAAATCGAATGATTTCATGGAGAATGAAATTACTGCTTCTGGCTTCATATGTGTATCCGATAATATGGAGACTTTTTTAAGCGGTAATAAGTTTAAGGGATATCTTAAGGAGAATAATGAAAAAAATAAAAATAAAATTTGAGATTAATGATGAAATTAAAGAGCATATTATTCAAAGTTTAAAAGATGATTTTTTCTTTGAAGAGACAGATGATCCGGACTTTGCATTATTCGAATGTGCAACCGCTCAAAGGTGTTTTAAATATAAGTGTGTAAGAATTTTATATATAGGAGAAAACTTACGTCCGGATTTCAATCTGTTTGATTATGCAATAGGATTTGACAATATTCAATTTGGAGATCGATATTTACATCATCCCAATTATTTAGGTCCTCATTTCAGAAAAAGCTTTAATCGGGCTATGCGGAAAAATGAGTATGCAGAGGAAACGTATCTGCGAAAGGATAAATTTTGTAATTTTGTCGTGTCGAATGGAAGGGATGCTTATCCTATCAGGGAGGAAATGCTTGATAAGTTGAGCGGTTATAAAATGGTAGATTCGGCAGGCAGATACCGAAACAATATGGATGGCTATATAGTGCCGCTGGGTGAGTTGGATGAATTTCGAAAAAACTATAAATTTTCACTGGCCTTTGAGAATTCATCCACAGTGGGGTACACGACAGAAAAAATTATCAGGGCATGGTCGGGGATGACGATACCTGTTTATTGGGGCGATCCTGAGATAGAAAAATATTTTAATAAAAATGCTTTTATTAATGTGATGGCGTATTCCTCTATAGAGGAGGCAATAAAGAGAATTATTGAAATCGATCAGGATGATAATTTATATCTAAAAATAATGAAAGAACCGATTATATCGGAAGATAGTCCTTTGCAGGCGATGAAAGAGGAAAATTATCTGATAGATTTTTTGAGAAACATTTTTAATCGGACGCCGCAGGAAGCTCTTCGGAGAACCAATGTAGACTATGGCTGGGGGTATCATTACGAAACCAGAATGCGGGTTCAGAATGAAATGGAGCAAAATAAATTAGCAAGGTTAGTATATAAATTTGGCAAGGTCGAAGAAAAGCTTAAAAGAAGGTTTAAGTAAAAATATAAAATTGGGACTTTATGTGGAAAATGGAAAGGGAAAATGCATAAATGGGATTGAAAGAAGTCTGTATGTATATTTTACCGAAACCTATATATGTATGGGTGCGTAGCGTTCATACATGTATTTATAGATGGTACATTAAACATTACTATCGTAATTTGCATGATATAAATGGTAATTCATGTGAACCTAATAGGGTGCATCTGGACTATTGGTGTGGTGAATTGAATATTGGGGATCAATTAGCACCAGTCATATTTCAATATGTAACGGAGAAAAAGGGGATAAATTCCAATATAAGAACCAAGGAAATTAAGCATTTATTAACGATTGGAAGTTTGTTAGATGGAAACCATGCAGATGCTGTAGTGTGGGGAAGCGGTGTTTTAGGAATAGAAGGGTTGCGAAGGTTGGCCGAAAGAAAAGGATATATGAAATATGATATTCGGGCAGTCCGTGGGCCTATCAGCAAAGAGATTATGGAAAGTATGGGATATACTTGCCCTGCTGTTTATGGTGACCCGGGTGTTCTTATGGCCTTAATCTATAAACCAGTCATAATGAAAAATAAGAAATATAAGATATCTGTAATTTATTCCCATAATACACCTGAAAAAGAAAAAAAAGAGGGGTATCATATAATTGATATTCGAACAACAGATTATAAGCAGGTGATTGATGAAATAACTGCTTCTGAACGAATTATATCAGAAGCTTTACATGGTATCATCTTAGCGGAAACATATGGTACACCTGCGGTATTTTTAAGGAGAAGAGGGGCGCCCGGGTTTCCTCTGAAATATTATGATTGGTATTATTCGACAGAACGTTATACCGTCAAAACAGCGGCAACGGTTGAGGAAGCTATAATGATGGAACCGATGCCATTGCCAGAACTATCAAAGATGAGAGAACAGTTATTAAAAGTTTTTCCGGCAGATATTTTTATGCAGTAAATGGGAAGATAAAAAGTGATGAACAGAAGAACAGTAAAAGTCGGGGGATGCTATGCAGGATAAAAGAATCAAGGTGCTAATTACAAATACAATAGAAACATGTATCCCGCCAGTAAAAGGAGGGGCTTTTGCCACACGTGTTGATAATTTGGTAAGGTGTAATGAAGTTAAAAATAGGCTGGACATTACAGTTCTTTCTAAATATGATGAAAAAGCGGTTGAGGAAAGTAACAAATATTTAAAGAGCAAATTTATCTATATAAAAACGGACGCTGAAAAAGAAAAGCATTTTCGGGAATCCAAAGTGATCAGACTACTAAACAGTGTTTCTTATAAGGCCTTTCATACTATTTTAATTCCGCCCCCGAGAATGAGGAAAGCATATCGAGAAATTAAAAGGATGAAGTTTGATTTCATTTTAGGAGCGGGAGGAGATCCATCAGAATACGGCTGGTTTTCCAGAAAAGCAGGAAGGGAGAGAATGCTGTTTAATGTAGGTGGACATCTCAAGGGTGGTATTGTGACAACTGCAACTTTTGGGAATTTTATTTGCTGTAGTGATTATATTAAGAATTATTTGTGTGAAGAAATAAAAGATTGCAATATTGTAACTATTTTGAACCGGGTTGATACAAAAAGATTTATGCAAGAACTTCCTTCTGATGAGAAGCTGGAAATACAAAAAAGATTTGGTTTATTAAATAAAGTAGTTATTTTGTTTATGGGAAGGATAATGCCGGAGAAAGGCGTGGAGGAATTAATAGATGCTTTTTCTCAGATGAAATATAAGGATAATTGTATATTGCTGATAGCAGGAGCAGCAAATTTCGGAAATGGGGGAAGAACGGAATTTGAGGGAAGAGTTCAAAAGAAAATAGAAGAACTTGATGATAATATAAAATTACTGGGATTTATCCATCATAATGAATTGTGGAAGTATATGAAAGCGAGTGATATAGCAGTACTGCCCTCAATGTGGGAAGAGCCGGCCGGAAATGTTGTACCGGAGTGTATGGCAGCAGGATTATCGGTAATTATTACAAATTCCGGTGGAATGACAGAGTACGTGGACGAAGATACGGCGATAGTGGTGGATAAAAAGCAGGATGTGACAAAACGACTGCAGGATGCGATAGAGTATTTATATGAAAATCCGGATATACGAAAGAAGATGGGGGATGCCGCCCGTAAAAAATCAGCAGAATTTGATATTATGATCTATTATGATTTACTATGTGATGAATTGTATGATTTGCAAAGACGGTTTGAAGGCGCTTAGGCAGTCCGGACGTCAATAACCGGGGAGAACAGGAAAAAGTCAGATGGAGAGTATAAAGAAGCTAAGCGCAATATTCAATAAAAAACAAAAATTACAGTTTACAGGATTATTTATTATCGAGTTTATAGGCTCTCTCCTTGAGTTGTTGGGAGTATCTATGCTGGTGCCTTTTATAAATGTAATTACAGATCCTGCTAAACTGACGGGAAACAGTGATGTTCAAAAGCTGATGGGATTATTTCATCTTCATGGTGAAAGCCAACTCCTTGTTTTTATCGTAGGAGCCATGATCGTAGTTTACGCCGGAAAAAATATATATCTGATATTTATGACCTATGTTCAGTATCAGATAATTTGGCGAAATCGTCTTAAAATGGAAATTGACATCATGTCATATTATGTCCGGCAGCCTTATGTTTTCCATGTTCAGAGAAATACGGCGGAAATGCAGAGGACGATTTTGACTGATGTGGGAAATGTTTTTGAAGTTTTGAATAATGTATTTTTGATGACGGCAGAACTGCTTACAGCAACTATGCTTTTGCTTTTGCTATTAAAGATAGATGTGATAACGACATTGGCAATACTGTTTTTATTGGCAGTATTTTTGTTGCTTTACTTTAGAGTTTTTAAAAGGCGGTTATATCAGTATGGGAAAATTGCGCAACGTTATGGATCGGAGGGACTGAAGTGCATACATCAGATTTTTGGCGGTATTAAGGAAATTAAGGTAAATGAGTGTGAGGAATACTTTATCAGGGAATTTGAGGATGGAAGAAAAATTCAGATAAGCATGATGAAGCGCGGCTCATTTTTTCAGCAGGTTCCCAAGTATGTATTGGAAGCGATAACGATTTGTGGAATTTTAGGTATTGTTTTTTTGAAACTGTGCATGGGAACAGACACGGTTCAATTGTTTACTCAGATAGGAGTATTTGCGGTTGCGGCATACAGGCTGTTGCCTTCTGCAAATAGAATTACATCAGAATTAGCTTATATTTTTAATAATAAGGCGTCTATCGATTTGATACATCATGCGATTGTAAATGATAAGATAGAATTTGGCAAAAAAAATACAGCGAAAAAAAGACAGCAGAAAGAAAGTATAGATGGGAAGATGGGAGATATTGTGTTGGAGAATCTCTCTTTTTCCTATCCTAATACGAATGAAAAAATATTGGACAATGTCTCCATTACAATAAGAGGCGGGGCATCGACTGCGTTAAAGGGACCTTCCGGAGCTGGAAAAACAACGACAGCAGATATTATTTTAGGCATATTAAAGCCGACAGAAGGAAGAGTTTACTATGACGGGACGGATATAGAAAAGTTGGGAGGAGCATGGTACAAGCACATTGGATATATTCCTCAGAATATTTATCTGAGTGATGACACTATTCGCAGAAATGTGGCATTTGGAGAGAATGAGCCAGATGAAGAAAAGATATGGAAAGCACTTGAAGAGGCACAGTTGAAGGAATTCATCGAAGGACTGCCGGAGGGCCTGGATGCCAGAATAGGAGAAAATGGAGTGCGCATTTCAGGAGGACAACGTCAACGGATCGGGATAGCCAGAGCGCTTTATGATGATCCTGAGATACTGATATTGGATGAGGCGACGTCCGCTTTGGATGGGGAGACAGAAAAAGCGGTGATGGAATCCATCGATTACTTAAAAGGAAAAAAGACATTGATCATCATTGCACACAGACTGTCTACTATTGAAAATTGTGATGTGATTTATGAAGTAAAGAACAGGAAAATACGGAAAGAGGAAAAGATATGAAAGAGCCGGTCGAAATATTGAAAAAATATGATAGTATACCAAAAATTTACCGCTATACGTTTTGGTGTACGTTTTTAATAGGAATGGTGACACACTTATATATCTTAACAAACAAACTGCCGACGTTTGACGATATGCTTTGTTTGAATTCTTTTGGGGGCAGCTTTTCCTTGGGGAGATGGTTTCTCGGAATTTTGGGCCTTGTAAAGTATAAAATATTGGGGAATTATAGTATGCCAATGTTAAATGGTACATTGGCGATTTTTCTTATTGCTATTTTTGCATGTCTGGTAAATGCGATTTTGGAAAATGATAATATATTGGTGGCAATGTTAGCAGGCGGCATGCTGGTGGTCTTTCCGACAATAGCTGGAAACTTAAGTTTTATGTTTACCGGCTATTATTATAGTTTTGCGATGGTTTTATTGGGAGGCGGAGTATGGCTTATCAAATCGGGGAAAAGAATATGGCGGCTTACTGCCGGAAGTTTTTTGTTGACGCTGTCTTTAGCGATCTATCAGGCATATTATCCTTTGGCGATAGGGTTGTTTTTGGTGATTTTGATACTGGACAGCGTGAAGGGCGATGAAAGTGTTCAGGATTTATTGAAAAAAGCATTCTGGTATTTTGCTGGGCTTGTGATAGGACTTTTACTTTATTTTCTATTAAATCAATTTTGGCTGAAAATTATGCACATGGGGATGACATCTCATAAGGGAGTAGATCAGATGAGCAAGATGTCATTGCAAGAACTCCTGGGCAGAATCAGCATGACCTACCGGGCATTTCTTCGAATGTTTACAAAAAATTACTATGGTATGACGGGGAATATATGGATTAAGCTGGCCATTGGTTTATTATTGATGTCGGCAATTTTCATTTTGATAAAAAGAAGCGCCTCGATGATAGTTCAGAAAAAACATTTAGAATGCGCTTTGTTGTGGGTATTTGTTTTATTGCTCCCGATAGGGATACATAGTATATATATTATGGTGAACGAACGGTACCTTTATACTCTGATGATATATGCAGATGTGTTGTTGTTTATTTTTCCGATTATTTTATGTGATAAGATTATAAGGTGCGAAAAAATAGAAGGAAAAATATCTAGGGTTATGGGAGTTGTGAATTGGCTTGTAACTATCATGGTGATATTTTCGGGAATATTTTATGTATATCTGAATAATGCAGCGTATCTGGAGGCAGAGTTATCTTTATCAGCGGCAAAGTCCTATTACACAACATTAATTACACAGATTAAGTCCCAAGAGGGCTACAGAGAAGATATGGAAGTGGTTTTGATTGGGGATAACAGAGATGGTACAGTGTATGAAATAAGCGAAGATTTTTTTCAGGATATAGATATAGGAGGTATTTATGGAACAGACCGAATCGTAAAAGGGATTGATAAGGAACGGTTTATGAAATACTATTGCGGATATGATCAGAATATCACAACAGATATTTCCGGTTTAGTGGAAGAGAGCTGGCTTAGTATGCCATGTTATCCGAATGATGGCGCTATAAAGATAGTTGAAAATAAAATTATTGTGAAGTTTTCTGAGGTGGAGTAGGAAATACGGCATAATCTGTTATGTTTAATAAAATAAAGGATAAAAAGTAAAAGATAAAGGAAACATCCAGACAACTCGAAAATCCGTTGTAGGAATTTACTTCCGCGTAGAGAAGACACCAGAAAAACCAGTCTATAAAGCGTCGTGCTTTCCAGAGGTGGATAGTCATATAGATGAAAGGAGTTAATAACAGTATAAGGGTAAAGAGGATGCCATAATGCAGTGAGTGCTCAATGAAAGAGAATTCTCCGGCGATGCCAATAAAAGAGAACTCGGGAGTTTTATATTCAGACCCCATTAAAGAGCCGTAACCGTTAAAAAAATGGAAAGAAATCCGTTCATCTGTCAATAGAAGTTGTAATGCGGCAGCCCGGCCGGTCGTAAGGGGAATTTGTGTAAAACGATAGATCAGATTATCCAAAATACCTGATATAAATATAATGGGAAGGGAAATGACGGCCAGAGCGTAAAATTGCCATTTCCTGTAAAACGTGAGGATAGTTATGATGATTCCGACTGTAATTCCCGTTTTTCCGCCACAGCAGATCAGGGAAAGAAGAGAAAAAACAGCGCAAATACAGTTGGGAAGCAAACGTTTATGGTATTTATTATATAATATATTGATACTATAACAGAAATTGAATAAAAAGGCATTTGTCAATGGATGCCCTAAAATAGAAAAGAAGCGGATATGTTCGCTGTCTTCCAGATAGGCGAAACCCGCTACGCCTGCGTCGCAGGATAAAAAGGAAGCGAGCAGCTTTATAAAAAAGCGATCTGCGATTTTGTCGATCAATGCTGTTATAAACAGAAGTAATATGATACAATCAAAAAAAACAAGAAAGTGACGGATGCAGTGTTCTTTCTTTAAAGAGGAAAAGGGTGAAAAAAGGATATACTGGGGAAGGATACAACAACAGGCGAAAAGAAATACGCCGCCCCAGCTGATAGGGTAGATAAACTGGGTCGGTAATAAAGTAATCAATGAAAGGGCAGGAAAAAAATACCAGATACTGGATTGCCGGTTTAAGATGTTTCTGAATACGAAAAGAAACAGGGCCAATAGTGCTATGTAATTAATGCCCCATAAAAAAGTTCTGTTGGTAAAAGAGGTTACGATTTGTTGGCGCAATAAATAGGGTGTGATAAAAAGGCCGAATGCCATCCAATAAATGTAAATAGCAGAGTCTGCATCAGAATTACGGAATGTGGTTAGAAATTGTTTCAGTTTATTCAAAATAAACTCCCTTCTGTCATTGGTCAAGGATAACTGTATATTTAAAATACTGGAAAAAATATTTTCTGTCAAGTGAACGGACAGGTGATAAGAGTGATCAGGGAAAAAGAGTATGTTTCAACGAGAATCTTTAATTAAACACTATGTTTTTTTATGTATAGATATATTTGCACTGGCGGTTTCGTTTGTGCTGGCAAATTATTTACGTTTTAAAGAAATCAGACTTTTGGAATATGAAAATTTATATATTAATGTATTTATAATATCTATTATTGCGTGTGTTGCGGGAAATATTATCTTAAAATTGGACAGGCATATATTTGACAGAGGGGCCTATCAGGAGTTCCTTGCGGTATGCAAGTCGGCCTTCTGCATTGGTGTTTCGGTTATGGTCTATTTTTTTCTTTCGCAGCAGGGAATTAATTACTCAAGACTGCAATGGGCATATTATTTCAGCATCTATTTTCTGACGGCATATACCGGCCACCAGCTGGCAAAGTTAATCATTGCACGGTATTATAAAAATAGCCGATCCTGTAAAAAAATCATGTTGATCACATCAACGGATAAGGTGAAGGATATTCTAGAAAAATTTCAAAGAACAAATAACTGGTATTTTGAAATTACGTGTATCACTATTGTTGATCAGGATCTGTCGGGAACGAAGATAGAAAAAATACCAGTGATTGCAAGTAGAGATACCATGCTGGAAAAAGCAAAAAATATTGCTTTAGATGGTGTGTTTATCAATGTGTCGTATGAGAGCCATCTGGTATTTGATGTAAGGCAGACATTGCATGACTTTCAGGAGATGGGGGTTATCGTGCATGTAAATATTGATGCTCTGGAGCTGGATGTGACAGATAAAGTGATCGAAAACCTGGGCTTCTTTAAAGTGGTATCCTATGCTAGTAAATTGCGGGAACCAGGACAGTTGGTATTAAAACGCTGCATGGATATAGCGGGAGGAATGGTAGGTATTCTTTTTACACTGTTTATCGGGGTCTTTGTGGCGATTGCGATTAAGATCGATTCTCCGGGACCGGTTATTTTTTACCAGAATCGTGTCGGCAAAAACGGAAGGCATTTTAAAATGTATAAGTTTCGCTCAATGTATATAGACGCGGAAGAGCGGAAGAAGGATCTATTACAGCAGAACGAGATGAAAGGAGCTATGTTTAAAATTACAAATGATCCTCGCATTACCAGGGTGGGGGGATTTATAAGAAAATATAGTATTGATGAATTGCCTCAATTTTTTAATGTATTAAAGGGCGATATGAGTCTTGTGGGAACAAGGCCGCCCACAGTAGAAGAAGTTCAGAAATATAAGACAGAGCAGAAGAGAAGACTATCTGTAACGCCTGGAATGACGGGACTTTGGCAGACCAGCGGGAGAAGTGAGATATATGATTTTGATGAAATCGTGAAATTGGATTTGGAATATATTGATAAGTGGAGCATTGGGCTTGATATAAAGTTGCTGGTGAAGACGATTGTTGTCTGCTTAAGAGGAGAAGGGGCCAGATGAGTTCTGCGCCGTTGTATTGATATCTTTAGACGTATATTGTATTTTTGCCGTCACTGTACACACATCAAGATTATATTTTAACGGGGGGATAGGAGATGAGGAAGATTAGCGATATCATGTTTCGTGGTGTTTTAAAGACAGGAGAATATATAACAAAAAAGAACAGAAACAAAGTTGCCAAGTATGGATCGGAATATGGCGGCTGGTATTTACCGGAACAATTGAAATTGGGACAGGATGATATTTGTATAGCTGCCGGTGCAGGCGAAGATATTAGTTTTGAATGTGAACTTGCTCAAAGATTTCAAGGAAGCATTTTTATTATAGATCCCACGCCGCGAGCAGTAGAACATTATAAAGCGCTGTGTGCTGCTGTTTTAAATGGGAATAAATTTAGAATAAATAATCAGGACGGTAATTTCTATGAAATATCAGCAGACAATTTAGAGAGAATAAATTATTTCCAATATGGTTTGAGTTTTGAGACCTGTCGAAAAAGATTTTATTTTCCGGAAAATGAAGAATGGGTTTCCTGTTCTTTGGAGCCAAATGGGAAATCTG
>CANSLJ010000014.1 GCA_947647735.1 uncultured bacterium
GGAAGGGGTTTCGGCCTCTTCCTTTTATTTTTGCCAACTATAATTTTACTTTAAGGATGGAAATTAATTTCTTCGTCGCCACGCTCTCGCTTCGTAAAAAGCGTAGCGGACACTAAGCTCGTGAAGAACCTCGCTAAGTGCCGACGCTTTTTAAGAGGCTCCTTAAGAAATTAATTTCCATCCGGTCTGGGTATTGACTGCATTTAAATAATATGCCATATGGTACTTTGACAGCCGATTTTTTAATTTACTATCCTTTTTTACTCCCCCTCCCGCAATCGTTCCACAATACTTCTCCTTCCAATCCTTCGATATGCCATCACCGGCACCAGAACGGCTACCAGTATGAGCACCGGTATCATGATCACGAAAGGCAGGATCTGGAAGCGGTACTCGAAAAACAGGATCACATTGTTCAGTGCTTTGAGCACTAGCCATGATAAGACGCTGCCCAGAATAAAGCTGACAGCACCGGAAACCGCCACATAGCTGATGCCCTCCCAGATCAATGTCTTTTGGAGCTGACTGCTGGTCATGCCGATGCTCTGGAGCATGGCAAATTCCCGTTTTCGGGAGATGATCTCCGTGATCATGGCGTTGATGAAGTTCAGGATACCGATAAATGCTATCACAACGGAGAGCGTAATGCCTATGGTCGCGATGACCATCACCATGTTTTCAAACTCTTTCCGCAAAGACTCCTTCGTCACATAGCCCATCTCGGCATGTTCATCCGCATAGGACTTTACCGCCGCCTCGAACGCCTCCTGTTTTTCCTCCGCCACCTGATAGGATACCGCAAAAAGACTCGCACTCTCACCTGTCTCTTCAAACTCTGACAAAGGCAGGATCATATCACAGCCGTTTGCCGTGTATCTGTGTATATTCATGCTGTAGGGAATCTCCACGATAGCCATCACCTGATAACTCTTCTCCTCCAGATCATTATATTCGACACCCACTATCTCTCCGGCCTCGTTTTTCATTTCCGTAAAGGAAGAATTTTCTGTATATCTGTCCACTGTCACGATATCTCCCGGATGGTAGACATGTTCCTCAGGTGGCAGCGTTTCATTCCCCAGTATCCGTGTCAGAAGGATATGATCCCCTTCCATAAATTTGTCAATATCCAGCGTTCCTTCCAGCACATTCAGCTTCGAAAGAAGTCCCTTTGTATACC
This sequence comes from uncultured bacterium, assembly GCA_947647735.1. Lineage (GTDB taxonomy): Bacteria > Bacillota > Clostridia > Lachnospirales > Lachnospiraceae > 1XD8-76. The sequence continues at coordinate 1,181 of CANSLJ010000014.1, forward strand.
CGTAAAAATATCCGTCAATCTCCTGCTCGCCCTGCAGCATCCTTTCCAGTTTTTCATCCTCATAGATTCCCCGCCGGAGCTTTTCTTCCGCATCCAGCTTCTCAAGCTGCTCCCGGGCTTTTTCATCGATCCGCAGAAAAGACCGGAAACCGATCCACATCTCCTCTCTGTCCTCGATGCCCTCCTGCGCATCCGCCAGCGCAAGAAATTCCGGCTCGATATCCAGGTCCCCGCTTCTCGGCGAGCCGGATGTGGTATTGATATTTCCCAGCAGGAAATCTCCCGCGATCCTCTGCTCCATAAACTGATCGATCCTAAAGCTCCCCACTGCCGTCATGACAACCGCAAGAAGAATAATACTGAGAGACATCGCTGTTATCACCGCTGCCGTCGTGCGTTTGTTTCTGCCGAGATTGGACACTGCCATGGAAACCGCCTGAAATTTCCCTTTATCCCTGTACTTTTTCCTCTTTCTTCCATATACCGCGCTGCCGCCCTCCTCCGTATACCGCAGCGCCTCGATGGGGGATACGCTTCCGGCTATCCTCCCCGGTTTCCTGCTGCTCAGATAAACTGTGAGCGCGGAAAATCCGGCGCCGCATATCAATATCCACGGACTGCATTCCAGAGAGATCTCCATTCCCTGATAGTCTCCCACACTGAGCATAAAGGGCAGTATCAGCCTGCCGATCCCGAAACCGCCGGCAAGTCCTATGGGGATGCCGATCACGGAGAGCACAAGCACCTGGCGACGCACCAGCCTCCTTAACTGCCTTTTTGTTGTGCCGATGGTTTTCAGTAGTCCATAAAATCTGATATCGCTGATGACGGATATCTGAAAAATATTGTAAATGATCAGATAGCCGGTGAGCAGAATGACAAGGACCGCAGTTATCAGGACAATGACCGCGAAGGGATCCGCCCCCTCCACACGACTGCTCATATACGCCCAGTTTACGCCATATGCCAGCTCCGTGTCCGGTTCATAGCCCGCATTCCTGATCACCGTCTGTATTTTTTCCTCCAGATCGGAAGCTTTGTCAAAAAACAGATTTCCGTTTATGAGCCCCGCACCGTTGTCCTCCGGATGTTCTTCCTTCCACCTCACAAAATCCGCTTCTGTCCGGGAGCCCTTAAGCGCCTCCCAGTAACTTTCAGACACAAACAATTCACTGGCATGGGAGATGGCATCCCCCCGATACCAGCCGCACAGGGTAAATTCCTCCTCGATCTCCTCCCCCATAAAGGAAAAGCGCAGCGGTATCGTCTCCCCCAGCGCACAGGGCAGTCCCAGTTCCTCCAGCACAAAGGAGTCCGCGATGATCTCATTTTCCTCTGTGGGCATATGTCCTTCTTCCAGCTCGATAAACATATCTGATAAGGTACTCTCATCCGGTGTAAAACGGAGTTCCGCCTGATGTTTGATGAGATTATCCACCCTGCTGATCAGGATCGTATAATTGCTTTCCTGTACCATCGGATCCGCGATCACCCTCTCGTACTGCTCCACTGTAACCGCCTTTAATCCCGCATGGGCCCTGCCGCCCACCTCCCGCATGGTATTTTCCTGCGCCATCTGCATGGCGCCGCCTGTCAGGGAAAAAACCGCTGTAAACAAAACGCCTGTCAGCACGATGGCAAGCACTGCAAAGAGATTCCGCATCCGGTTGCTCCGAAGGCTCCTGCCCGACAGCCTGCGGATCGATGCGCCGTTATTGTTTCTCATATGCGCACCTCCCTGCCTGTCTCCCCTGCTTCTTCCATATCTTCCTCATGCCGGGTAAAGCTTCTCCCGCCGGGAACGCCTGCCCTGTTTGCATAGTCATTGACGATCCTTCCATCCTCAATACGGATGATCCTGTCGCTTAGCTGTGCCAGCGCCTCATTATGTGTGATCATCACGATCGTCTGGTGGAACTGTTCGCTGGTCAGCTTCAAAAGCCCCAGCACCTCCTGTGTTGTCCTGGAATCCAGATTTCCGGTAGGCTCATCCGCCAGAATGATCGCCGGTTTCGTCACAAGGGCGCGGGCGATCGCAACCCGCTGCTGCTGCCCGCCGGAAAGCTGTCCCGGCAGAGCGTCCAGCTTGTTCTCCAGCCCTAACGTCTGTACGATCTGATCCATAAACTTTTTATCCGCCCTCCTGCCGTCCAGCTCCATCGGCAGCACGATATTCTCATAGACGCTTAAGATGGGCACCAGATTATAGCTCTGAAAGATAAAACCGATCTGACGCCTGCGGAAGATCGTCAGGTCGTTCTCGTTCAGCTCGAAAATCTTTTTCCCCGCCACCGTCACCGTACCGGATGTGGCATAATCCAGTCCTCCCAGCATATGGAGCAGCGTGGATTTCCCCGAGCCGGAAGTTCCCACCACCGTGGCAAACTCCCCCTCCTCTATGCTCAGATCCACGCCGTCCAGAGCCCTCACCTCAATATCGCCCTTTCCATAATATTTTTTCAAATTGTGTGTTTCCAGAATTTTCATATAGATATGATGCCTCCTGCTATTTTTGATTTTATTCTACCAGATGCATCTTACAATCCCCTGACAGGAGTACGAAAAAAATGTGACAATTTTGTAAGAACTGAAAGCCAGCCATGCCAACGAGGGTAATATATCCTGTGAAAGACTGTAGAAAAACGCCGGTACTTAGCGAGGTCCCTCACGAGCTTAGTACCCGCTGCGTTTTTCTCCGGCTCTGTTCCTCAAGAGCCTGGGGAATGCGCGTCTTTCACAGGATATATTACCCTCGTTGGCACTCCCCGCTTTCCCCTTCATTCAACAAAAACACCGAAAACCTGCTCCCCGCCCCGACTTCGGAATCCACCGTAATATACCCCTTCTCACACCTTAAGATCAGCTGTGCCAGATACAGCCCGAGCCCGCTCCCCTCCTGCTGCTCCACCTCTTTCCCGCGGTAAAACCGCTGAAAGATCAGAGGAAACTCACTTTTCGGAATACCGATCCCCTCATCCGCTATCGTAACCTTTGTGTAAAGCTCCATTCTGGACAGTGTAATTTTTATACTTCCTTCTTCAGGGGAATATTTGACGGCATTTTCCAGAATATTCACCATCGCCTCCGCCGTCCATTTCGGATTATGATACAGGGCAAAGTCCTCAAATTCCTCCGTGATGATCCCGATCTTTTTCGCGGACGCCTGTGCATACACAGAGCTGACAGCCTTCGCGATCGTCTCCTTGATCCCGGTGTATCCCGCCGAAAACCGGATCATGCCGTTTTCCAGCCGGGAAGCCTTTAACAGATCCGCCATCAGCCACTGCAGCTTGTCCGCCTGATTTCTCGTATGGGCAAGAAATTCCTCCCTGCGTTCCTTCGACAGGGCAGGATCCTGCAGTAACTCCGTATTCATGATAATATTGGCAAGAGGTGTCTTGAGCTGATGCGAAAGATCCGAGATCAGCTCCATCACCTGATCCTTCTCCCCCACCGCCTGCCTCTGTTTAAACCGCGCATCCGCCAGAATACGCTGCAGCTGGCTCACGATCCGTGATTCTCTTGTCTCCAGCGTATCCGAATAAGCGATAGTATGCCCGCCTTCCGTCTTCCCCCGACAAAGTGCCCAATCTCCGTCCGCCTCCGCCGCACTTTCCCAGAAGCTGTCCAGAATATCGTCCATTTTCTTCCACTGCCGCAGAAAGTAAACTTCACGCCCGATAAGCACCGCAAGACACAGCAAAAGACATACCGCAAGTAACCATATGACTGTCTCCGCTCTCATCAGGCTTCCTCCCACAGATAACCGATCCCCTGGATCGTGCGGATGCGGTCTTTTCCAAGTTTTTTGCGCAGACGGCTGATATTGACAGAGAGCGTATTCTCCTCCACAAAATTCCCATCCCCGTCCCAGATCCGCTGCAGGATCTGTTCCTTCAACAGCGCCTGATTTTTGTGCTCCATAAAATACTGCAGCAGCCTGAATTCCGTCATACTCAAATCCAGCTCTTCCCCACCTGCCGATGCGCGAAATGTTTTCAGATCCAGCACAATATCTCCGGAGACCAGACTCCGTTCCCCTGGTTCCGCACCCTGCGCCGCAGATTTCCGCTGCAGGATATTCCGCAGCCTGACCTTCAAAACGGCAAGCGAAAAGGGCTTTGTCATATAATCATCCGCCCCGCTCGTCAGCCCCATAATCTCATCGGTCTCCAGATCCCGCGCCGTCAGCATCAATACGGCGGTGTCCGCTCCTTCTCCCGGCATCTGTCTTATCCTTTCACAAAAGGCGATACCGTCCCCGTCCGGCAGATTCAGATCCAAAATAACAGCGTCCGGTTTTTCCTTTCCGAAAAGCGTCTCACCCTCCTGCAGTGTCCATGCGTTCAGCATCTCATATCCCTCCTGCTCCAGCGCATAGGATATGCCGCGGTTTAATCCCGTATCGTCTTCTATGATCAATACTTTCATGTCGTTTGTCCTCTTCCTTTATTTTTATTCATAGTATACCAATACCATATTTATCTGCAAACAAAAAATAAGCACTCTGTATTCTTTTTCTTACAGAATGCTTATCCCGTTTTCCAGTTTAAAGACAGATCGCCGCTATATCAGCCCCATCTTCAGAAACTCATAATAAAGCCCGTCCTCCTCCACACTCTTGCAGATCCTGTCCGCCATCTTCTTGAGCTCCCTGCAGGCATTTCCCATTGCCACGCTGATGCCCGCATACTGCATCATCTCATAATCGTTCATACTGTCCCCGAAGGCGATGGTGTCATCCCGGCTCATGCCGAAATACTCACAGATCCGCTCCATGCCCCTGCCCTTGTCGATCCCCCTCGGTATGATCTCCCCGTTAAAACAGGAGGAACTGTCCCCGTAAGGATGCACCACACAGACAAAACTCTCCTCCAGATACGGTTTTATCTTTTCCACCCTCTCCAGAGATGTGCTGGTAAAGCAGATCTTGTAGGCTCCCTTTTTCGGATACTGCCCATAGGGGCGGATCGGAATGCCGGCTTCTATCTCTTTCTGCATCCGGATCAGTTCCGAATTGCCGGGATCTGCCGAGGCATTTTTCAGCAGTTCTTCCATCTGGGGATCCGTGTAGATCCCCTCCTGATTCTCGATCCTGCAGTACATGCCGTGCCCGTGGAACAACGCGAGGCACTCCTGTATGGTCTCCTCCGGGAGCAGATGGTCAAAAAGCACCTGCCCCGCCACTTCCACATGTCCGCCTGCGCTGGAGATGATCCCGTCAAAACCTACCTCCCGGATATCCTCCCCGATGATAGGCATATTCCGCCCTGTACAGAGAAATACCTTATGCCCCTTCGCCCTCGCGCCGCGGACCGCCTTTACCGTCTGGGGCGACGGTTTTGCCATCGCCGAGATCAATGTGCCGTCAATATCCAAAAAGACCAGTTTTCTGTTCATATCTACCTCTGATTTATGCCTTCCGCAAAATACATGCTTCCTTATTATTGTCAATCTCACCGGGAGCCGTCTTCTCAAGCGCTTTTCCCTCCGGCATATCCGTAAAGATCATCGGGATCGTCGTCTTATACCCCGCTTTTTCAATCTCTTCCTTCTCAAATTCGATCAGGAGCTGTCCTTTCTTTACGATATCCCCGTCCTTTACATGGGCCGTAAAATGTTTCCCCTGCAGATTTACCGTATCGATGCCGATATGGATCAGAAGTTCCGTCCCGTATCTGCTGGCAAAGCAGACCGCATGCTTTGTATCAAAAACACTCAGTACCGTACCGTCCGCCGGCGCGTACACCTTTCCTTCCGCCGGCCTTACGGCAACACCGTCGCCCAGAACTTTGCTGGCAAAAGTTTCATCCTCCACCTCTTCCATGGGAATGAGCTGCCCCTTCGCGTGAGCGTAGAAGGCTTCCTTCTCCGGCGCTTCCGGCAGCGTTTCCGCCGCCTCCTGTGTCCCGGCGTTTCCTCCGTCCTCAGACGCCGCCCCGGACACATCCCCGGCAGGCTTCTTCTCATCCGGCGCATCCGGTACCTTATCCATAAATTTCCCTAACACCAGTGTCATGATGAAACCGCCTGCCAGTGCGATCACATGGGCGATCACATAATTCACATAACCGTTTCCGGCGGGATCTGCCAGTGCGATACCCGGCACAACCGTCGTGCCGAAGCCAACCGCCGCCAGATTCGTAAAGTATACCACAATACCGCCCATCGCGCCACCGATACAGCCGCCGATGATCGGGAAGCGGTACCGCAGGTTGATACCGAACAGTGCCGGTTCCGTAATGCCAAACAGTACGGAAACAAAGCTGGAAATGCACAGTTCGCGCACTTTCACGCTCTTTTTATGTCTTACCAGATAACCGAGTACCGCGCCGCCCTGTGCGATGATCGCAACGGACATCAGCGGATTTAAGAAGTTCCTTCCCGTATCGGCAAGAAGCTGTGCCTCGATGGCGCCGAAAATATGATGCAGGCCGGTGATGACCACAAGCTGCTGCAGCCCCGAGAACACCGCATAGCCGAACACGCCCAGATTCTGTGTCATCCATACCAGCGCGTTGGTGATGCCGGAGGAAAGCCCTCTTCCCACAGGCCCGATCACCGTGAACAAAAGCAGCGCGCCCACCAGCGTGGTCAGCAGCGGAGATACAAGGAGCCGCACCACCTCCGGCACTTTCTTCTCAAAGAAATCATCCAGCTTCGCCGTCACAAAACCCATCAGCAGGGCGACTATGATACCGCCCTGGAAACCGACAAGCTGTACGCCCAGGCCGAATATATGTAAAGTTGTGACTTCCGCCGTCCCCTGTGCCGCCGCATAAGCGTCTGTCAGGGAACCGCTCAACATGATACAGCCCATCACGATACCGAGGATCGGGCGCCCGCCGAACCGCTTGCAGGCGCTGTATGCAACCGCCAGAGGCAGAAAGCCGAAGATGGCGCCGGAAGCAATGTTGATCAGCGTATTGATACCGGACAGGGTTTCATTCGCCCTCACAAAATCCATATTGCCGAGAACGCCGGAAAGCCCCGTAAGGAGCGCCGCCGCAAGGATGCCCGGCATAATGTCCACAAACACATCCGACAGCGCCTTGATCACACGCTGCAGCGGATTCATCTTCTGATTCGCCACAGTCTTTAAGTCGCTGAGGCTCATATTTTTCATATTGTTGGCTTCCGCAAACACCTCATACACATCGTTCACCAGGCCGGCGCCGAAGATGATCTGCACCTGATCCCCCGCCACAAACACACCTTTGGCGAGGTCCACCTCCTCCATCGCTTTTAAATCCGCTATATCATTGTCTTTCAATACGATCCTGAGCCTTGTGGCACAGTGCGCCACACCCTGGATGTTATCTTTTCCGCCTGACAGTCGTGTCAGTTCCGCGGATATCTTCTCATACCTTTGCCGCTTATTCGCATCCATTCTGATGCTCCTCCTCTATCTCATATTCTCTTTCATTCTTTCCTGTCAGGGATCCCTTGCATTTCCTATTATAACCGGTTAAAATGAAAAATATATGGAGATTTGTGACCTGCACATTCCGATTTGTGACAGAGTGCGCAAACCTCCCCCTTTCACGAAGGAGGCGCCCATGCAGGACTATATCTTTTCCAATGACTTTACCAGAAATATCGACGCCATGATCTACACCTGCGGCTATGAAAACTGCAGGCCCGGACACAGCTACGGCCCGGTCATGCGAAACGGCTACCTTGTGCACTATATACTGGAAGGCTCCGGTATCTACAAGGCGAGGGGAAAACTCTTCCGCCTGAAAAAAGACGACGCCTTTTTGATCTGTCCCGGAGAACTGATCTACTATAAGGCGGACGAAAAAACACCCTGGAGCTATACCTGGATCGGTATGCAGGGTGTGAAGGTAAAAAGTTATCTGGAGAGGACCTCCCTCCCGGAAAGCCTTGTGTTTCATTATGACTGGGACGACCGGATGCGCCTGTGCCACGAAAAGATGTTTGAGGCGGATAAACTGCCGAAGGACAAAGACCTTCAGATGAACAGCATTATGTATGAGTATCTCTTTCTCCTCGCGCAGAAATTCCCGAACGCCTCCACCGCTCTGCCCGAGAAGAAAAATTCCTACGTGGAGGAGGCGCTGAGCTTTATCGAAAGCTCCTACTGCGATCCCGTCACCGTGCAGGATATCGCCGACCATCTGACCTTAAACCGCTCCTATCTCCACCGGATCTTCAAGGCGGCCACCGGCATGTCTCTGCAGGATTACCTGCTGGATTACCGCATCCGGCAGGCATGTATCCTCCTGCGCACCACAGATCTCTCCATCCGGGTCATCGCCCACTCGGTGAGTTTTGCAGATCCGCTGTATTTTTCGCGGCTCTTTCACCAGAAGAAAGGTGTCAGCCCAAGCGAGTACCGGAAGAAGGGCTCTGATCTCTCCTGATCGATCCAAAACAGACAGGAGAAGGATCCTTTCCACCTGTCTGTCTTCTTATATCACATCACCGTCTTCCGTGGTTTTATACTCAAAATACATACCATCAACAGCACCGGGAACACAGCCGCCGCCAGAATCCCTTTCTTCAGATCCTCCGAAAACAGCCCGGCGACATACCCCACCAGCGTAGGCCCGCCGGAGCATCCCAGATCTCCGCCCAGCGCCAGCAGCGCAAACATCGCTGTCCCGCCCTTTTTCAGCCGCGCCGAAGCCTTGCTGAAAGAACCCGGCCACATGATCCCCACGGACAGCCCGCAGATACCGCAGCCGAGCAGAGACAGTACCGGGGACGGCACAAGGGAGATCATTAAATAGGAAAGAATGCAGAGCGCGCCGCTTCCCAGCATGAACTTATCCAGATCGATCTTATCCCCGAACTTCCCGTAAAATGCCCTTGCAAATCCCATCAGGACAGCAAACGCCATAGGCCCCGCCAGATCCCCCACTGTCTTGCTGACGCCCAGCCCTTTTTCGGCAAAAGTGGAGGCCCACTGGCTCACCGCCTGCTCACTGGCTCCGGCACAGACCATCATGATCAGCAGAACCCAGAACACCTTTTCCCGGAACAGCTCTGCCATGGACATACCGCTCTCGCCCTCCTCCATCAGAGAAGCGATCGGCGTCCTCAGGAAAACGACACCGTTGACAACAGGGATCAGCATCCATACAAAAGCCAGCACCTTCCAGTTCCCGATCCCGAAAACCTTAAAGAACAATGTGGAGACCGCCACAACACCCACATGCCCCCAGCAGTAGAAAGAATGAAGCAGGCTCATCGCCTTCTCCTTGTTATCCGTGGGACAGCTCTCCATAATCGGACTGATCAGCACCTCGATCAGACCGCCGCCTATGGCATACAGCGTCACCGCGATTATAAGCCCGCTGAACGCTGTCGGCATCATATCCGGCAGCACCGTCAGTCCCAACAGCCCCGCCGCCGAGAAAACATGGGCCGCCACAATGGACACCCGGTACCCGATCTTATCCACCAGCCCGGCAGACAGAAGATCCACCAGGAGCTGCACGCCGAAATTAAAGGTAATCAGCATCGTGATCTGACTGAGCGGAATCCCATAACTCTTCTCAAACGTCAAAAACAAAAGCGGCACAAAATTATTGACGATCGCCTGCACGATATATCCGACAAAGCAGGCATAGATCGTCTTCTGGTATGTATTTTTCACTACAAAAAATCCTCATTTCTGCATATTCTACTTATTCTATGTAAAAACCGCATTTTTCGTGCGCACAAATTTTACCTGTCACTTTCCAAACACTCCATACATCTGTGCGGTTTTTTCATCATCGCCGCCCATTGTATCACATCTTTCTTTCAAAATGCAATACCAACAACGCAGCTCAGAGAGAGAACTCCCTGAATCAACATGAATCAATCCTGCCCACAAAAAAAGTTCCACAGTCTCCCCCTTAAGAAAACCATGAAACTTTTATCGGCAGCGGTTCTTACCCCCACATAATCCCCGCTGCCGGGAACCTTGCTTAACTGTTATCCTTTTACGGCGCCTGCGACCATACCCTTGATGATCTGTTTGCTGAAAGCAAAATACAGAACCACGATAGGCGACATGGTGATCAGCATGGCAGCCATCTGTTTCGGATAATCCGATGCGAACTGTCCCTTGAACTGTGTCAGCGCAAGCGGAACGGTCTGCAGATGTACATCCTTGATGAGTACCAGCGCGAAGGAAAACTCATTCCAGCAGCTGAATACCTGAATGATCGCAATGGTGATCAGGATCGGCTTACAAATCGGCAGGATGATATGCCACAATGTATGGGAAAAACTGCTGCCGTCGATCGCCGCCGCTTCCTCCAGGGAAACCGGAATCCCCTTGACATACCCCTCCATCAGGAATATCCCCATCGGCAACCCGAAGGAAACATAGGGAAAGAGCAATGTAAACCACTGATTTGACATATTGCAGTTCTTAAACACCACATAGATCGGAACCAGCAGGGAATGGATTGGGATCAGCATTCCCATCAGGAACATCATATAGAGAAGCCTGTTTCCCTTGAAGGAAACCCTGGCAAGGATATATCCCACGATAAAGCTGAACAGTACGATCAGGATAATGGACAACCCTGTTGTTCTCACGCTGTTCCACATGGATTCCCCCAGATGATAGTCTGAATTGGATAAAATACGTATGTAGTTGATCAATGTCGGTTCTTTCGGCAATCCGATGATGTTGGCGTTAAACGCCCTCTTTTCCTTCAGGGACGAATAGATCATCCATATGATAGGAAAGATACAGCTCAATGAAAACAGGATCAGTATACCGTTCATCAAAACAGAAAGCACGCCTTTCTGAACCGGATGTGTCATTTTCTTTTCCTTCATGGTCATGCCTCCTTCTCTCTTGTGATATACTTGATCAACGCCTGAGAACCGCCGATCACGATCAGGGACAGTACGAAGATCCCTACGGAAATGCAGCTTCCGTAACCCATGTTACTCTGGTTGAAGGAAACCTGATAACCGTACATCGCCATAACCATAGAAGCTGTTCCCGGACCGCCCTTTGTCATAACAAAGATATTGTCGAATGCTTTCATATTTCCGGCGATACATAACGTGATACATACCAACATCGTATTTTTGATCAGAGGAAGGGTGATGTAGATCGCCCTCTGCACACCGTTCGCTCCGTCGATCTCCGCACTTTCAAAAACCTCTGTGTCGATCGAAGAGATTGCTGAAAGCATGATGATCATATAATAACCGATAAACTGCCAGATCAGAGGGATCGATACCAGCATCATGACCAGTTTCGGCTCATTCAGCCATACCTTACACAGATCATCCCGTCCTATGCTCTTCAAAAACCAGTTCAGGACGCCGTACTGGTTGTGGTAGATCATATTCCAGATCAGGCCGATACAGACAGCGGAGATGGTGCTCGGGAAAAAGCCGAAAGTCCTGTGCATTCCTTTTAACTTTACAAGCTTGGAGTTGATCATCATCACAAGGATAAAAGCGATGCCGATCTGTCCGATGATACAGGCGACAACCAGGTAAATATTATGTCCGAATGCCTCCCAGAACGTGCTGTCATGAAACAGCGTCACATAGTTGGTGAGCCCGGTAAACGTTTTGACAGGACCGCCCTTCCACTCAAAAAAGCTGTATACAAATGCTGTAACAAGCGGAACAAACACGGTGAAGACAAACATGGCAACCGGCACCAGAAGGTACAGTAAAATTGTACTTTTTTTGGGTTTGATAGAATTTAACATGGCAAGGTCCCCCTTTTGATTGCCACGCAAACCGTTCTGCCCACCTGATGCGGCAGAACGGTTTGTGCATTTTTTTATTTGATTACTATTTTCTTACTTCGTGGATCAATAGTTTGCTTCATATGCAGCCTGTGCATTAGCAGCTACTTCTTCCGGTGTGATATCACCATTCATCAGTGTCTGCAGATCAGTATTCAAAACATCCCATACAGCATTTGTGATATAGGAATCATAAATTTCGCAGGTTTCTGTATCTACATAAGACCAGTTATAGAAATCCTGTGTGATCTGATCAAAACCGCTAAGGTCTACATCAGCAACTTTTGTCAGTCCGCCCAATGCGTAGTTCTCAGCTACATAGCTTGCAAACGCGGGACCTGTAATGTACTCTGCAAGATCGATCGCTGCCGCCAGTTTATCGGGATCTTCCGCCACCTTAGCATTGATTGCTACTGCATAACCGAGGCCGATATTCTGAGAGTTGGGTGCCTGTGTTGCATCTGCAGGCTGCGGAAGAACTGCAAAGCCCATGTTGTTGAATTTCTCTTCGTTATCCGCCTGAAGTGCTGCCCAGATGTAGGATTCGTCCCAGTTACCGCCGATGAATGCTGCCGCATCGCCAGAGATGTAATATTCACGGGCATCTTCATTTGTTACTGCATTAAAGTCTTCGTTGAAGATTTCTGTTTCTGTAAAGAGACGCTGTGTTTCTGCCAAAGCTTTCACAAACTCTTCATCCGTAAATGCCGCGCCGCCTTTTGCTACCAGACTCATGAACCAGTCAGGACCTGTGTAACGATTTCCGAGTGTGGACAGGAAATCGGAATTAGCCTGCCATTTACCGCCGTTACCGAATGCAACCGGAATGATACCCTGGCCATTGAAATATTCAGCAGCTTTTTCCACATCTTCCCATGTAGAAGGGAATGCATCGAAACCAGCCTCTTTCCACATAGCCTTGTCATAGATCACAACAGTACATGTACCACCTGTCAGTGCGGGATAACCGTATATCTTGCCATCAACTGTGAAAGGTGCAAAATATGCCTGATTGTAATCTGCTGCATAAGGAGAAGATTCGATATCTGCTGTCAGATCATAAACCAATCCCTGACTTGCCCAGTCAATACTGTTCATGCCCTGCAGAAGGAAAACATCCGGCAGATCGTTTGCCGCTGCAAGAGTAGCGATCTGTGTCTTATATTCCGCGTTAGCCAGTACATTCTGTGTCAATGTGATATCGGGATGTGCTTCATCCCACTGTGCAAGGACAGTACGGAAACCGTCAGAACCACCATTGCCTTCGGATTCTTCCGAGGTGGAATAATGCATGATCTCCAGTTCGCCTGCAAAAGCAAGATCACCGGATGCCTCTGCGGGTGCCGCAGGCTCTTCGCTTTCATCTGCCCCCCCAGCTTCCTCTGCCGGAGCCTCTGTCTGCGGCTCGTCAGCCGGAGCCTCTGCTGCGCTGTTACCACATCCTGCAAGCAGGCTTGCTGTCAGAACGCTGCAAAGCAATACGCTGAGTAATTTTTTCTTCATTCTTAATTCCTCCCTTTCTTGAAATGAAATAAATTGTGTTTTGCATCTATTTTTATGAGAAAATAAATTTTCTTTTCTCTAAATGCCTTATAGTTTTTTAACCGACTCTCCAGAAAATACTTTTCCTGGTACAATAATCTGTTCCGCGATCGTCGTCTTGGGATTTTCAATCAGGCTGATCAACTTCTTGGCCGCTTCCCTGCCCAGACGTTCTGTGTCCTGAACAATGGTAGTCAGTCTTGGCTTAAATTGCATTGCTATACCGATTCCGTCATATCCTGCTATGGAAACATCATCTGGTATCTTCAGCCCTCTCTCGCTGATTGCGTTAATCCCACCAAAGCAGGAAAAATCATCTGGGTATACAATACAAGTAGGTGGTTCCTTCAGATCCAACAGTTTCTCCGTCTCCACATAGGTTTCTTTTGTATCACGGTATGGCGCCTCTCTGACATATTCAGGTGGTATATCCACCCCCAACTCCTCACAGGTTTTGTAAAAAGATGAAAGTCGGTTTTGAGTAACTGTCGAATCAGCACCATGTATGTATGCAATGCGTCGGTGTCCCATCTCATAGATGTAATGAACCAAATCCCGCATCCCTTTCACATTATCGGAAACAATCGTGCTTCTGTTGTTGAACAGATGATCGATCGTCACTACCGGCAGACTGCTTTTTACCAATTCACCTACCTGAGGATCATCGAAATCAACACAGGCTATCACCACTCCGTCAAATCCTCTATATCTGGCATGTTCCAGATAAGACATTTTATTGGGACGGTTTTTACAGCTATTGATAAAAGTGATATCATATCCTTTTTCCTCTGCCGCATTTTTAAAGCTTTCCAATACATGAGAAAAATAATCATGTGTCAAACCGCTTCTACTCTCATCAGTAAAAAGTACTCCAAGATTATAGGTTCGGTTGGTCTTCAATGCCTTGGCTGCAGAATTAGGAAAATACCCCATCTCCTTTGCCACCTGCCTAATATATTCTCTGGTTTCTTCTTTAATATCAGGCTGCCCGTTCAATGCCTTGCTGACAGTTGCAATGGAAACCCCGCAGGCTGCAGAAACATCTTTCATTGATACCATCTTCACAATGCCCTCCATTCATAAGCTCTGACTGATTTCCCTCTTCAACATTTTCTTAGCTTTATTACAGAGGAGCAATCGCTGCAAAAAAAATTGTTTAATTCTTTTTAATTCAAATTAACTTAAATAGTCACATTCAATTCATTTTCATTCTTATTTTGTTCGCCTACTCACTTAATCGTTTTCGTATTTTTAGTCTATATCACTTTTTATAATTTTGCAACAGTTTTTCTTTTCTTTTTATGCGTTTTTTACATTTTTAGTAATTTTCTACATATTTTTCATATCATTTTTATGTATTTTTTCCAGTTAAATTTTTATCAGTATTCAAAAACCTTTTTCCCTTTCCATTTTTCATCTATCAAATTTCTCTCTCAAATTCTTCTTTTGATCGCTGTGTCAAAAAATTAACTTTCTTTTTATAAAATAATGTAAATTTGCACTATTTTTTTGTTGCATTAAGTCTTCAGTTTATGTATAATTCGGAATATGAAGTTTACTTAAACGTTTTCTAAATCCGAGTATCCCACAAAAAACTGCATTTGTAAAGGAGAGAATTATGAAATTTGGTTATTTCGATGATATCAACCGTGAATATGTGATCACTACCCCGAAAACACCGCTTCCCTGGATCAACTATCTGGGATGCAATGACTTCTTCGGCCTGATCTCCAATACCTGTGGCGGCTACAGCTTCTATAAGGATGCAAAACTGCTGCGCCTTACCCGCTACCGCTATAACGATGTCCCCGCCGACAGAAACGGCAGATACTTCTACATCAGGGACGAAGATACCATATGGAATCCCGGATGGCAGCCTGTGAAGACCGAACTGGATGCCTACGAGTGCCGCCACGGCATCGGCTACAGCCGCTTTATCTCCTCCAAAAACAATGTGGAAGCCGATCTGCTCGCTTTCGTGCCGATGAACGATACCTGCGAGATCCATTCTCTGCGGATCACCAACCATTCTTCCGCCCCCAGGACACTCTCTGTCTTTTCTTATATAGAATGGTGTCTCTGGAATGCGGACGATGACAGCCGGAACTTCCAGCGCAATTATAATACCGGCGAAGTGGAAGTCGCGGGGAGCACCATCTTCCATAAGACAGAATACAGGGAACGCCGCAACCATTATGCTGTTTATTCCGTAAACAGCGAGATAGCCGGCTTTGACACCGACAGGGAATCCTTCCTCGGCGCCTACAGGGGGGCTGATGATCCTCAGGTTGTGGAACAGGATGCCAGCACAAATTCCATCGCTCACGGCTGGTCACCGATTGCCTCCCATCAGTTAAGATTTACGCTCTCCCCGGGAGAATCCAGATCCTTCATCTTTGTGCTGGGATATGTGGAAAATCCCGAGGATGAGAAATGGGAGTCCCGCGGTATCATCAACAAAAAGCCCGCTTACGCGATGCTGGAGCGTTATCAGACAGATGATGATGTGGAGAGGGCGTTTACAGAGTTAAAGAAATACTGGGAGAGCCTGCTGGCGAAATATTCCGTGAAGTCTTCCAACGAGAAAGTCGACCGCATGGTCAATATCTGGAATCAGTATCAGTGTATGGTGACCTTCAATATGTCCCGCTCCGCCTCCTATTATGAATCCGGCATCGGCAGAGGTATGGGTTTTCGGGATTCCTGCCAGGACCTCCTCGGTTTTGTGCATCTGATCCCTGACCGGGCAAGGGAGAGGATCATTGATATCGCCTCCACCCAGTTTCAGGATGGCAGCGCTTATCATCAGTACCAGCCTCTCACTAAAAAGGGGAACTCCGATATCGGAAGCGGTTTTAATGACGATCCCCTCTGGCTGATCGCCGGAACAAGCGCTTATGTCAAGGAAACCGGCGATCTTTCCATATTAACACAGCAGGTTCCTTTTGACAGTGATGCTGATACGGCTGTGCCGTTGATGGAGCATCTGAAACGTTCTTTTGACTATATCATAAACCATAAAGGCCCCCATGATCTTCCGCTGATCGGCCGCGCCGACTGGAACGACTGCCTGAATCTGAACTGTTTTTCCGCACATCCCGGAGAATCTTTCCAGACTTTCGGTCCCAGCGAAGGACCTGTGGCTGAATCCGTATTTATCGGCGGCATGTTTGTAAAATACGGGGAGGAATACGCCCGACTCTGCGAACTGCTCGGCGATCAGGCGGAAGCAGACAGGGCCCGGGAGGAAGTAAAGGTCATGAATGCCGCCGTGCTGAAGGACGGCTGGGACGGCGACTGGTTTATCAGGGCTTACGACGCCTACAGCAATAAGATCGGCTCCAGGGAATGCGAGGAGGGACAGATCTATATTGAACCTCAGGGGTTCTGCGTGCTTGCAGGCATCGGTGTGGAGGAAGGGCTTGCCAAAAAGGCGCTGGATTCCGTGAAGGAAAAACTGGATACCGAATACGGTGTGATGATCCTGCAGCCCGCCTACACCAGATATCATTTAGAGCTCGGGGAAATTTCCTCCTATCCGCCCGGATATAAGGAAAATGCCGGCATATTCTGTCATAATAATCCCTGGATCTCCATCGCTGAGACCGTGATCGGAAGGGGGGAGAGGGCTTTTGAAGTATACCGGAAGACCTGCCCGGCTTATGTGGAGGATATCAGCGAGATCCACAGGACAGAACCCTATGTTTACTCCCAGATGGTTGCCGGCGCCGACGCCCATCTGCCCGGGGAAGCGAAAAACAGCTGGCTCACCGGCACCGCCGCGTGGACCTTCGTCAATATTTCCCAGTACATACTGGGCGTATATCCCACCCATGAGGGACTCGGCGTCGATCCCTGTGTTCCCGGAGATTTCGGCGCTTTTGAAATCACCAGAAAATTCAGGGAGGGCACCTATCATATCAGGGTCGTAAATCCTGACCATGTACAGAAAGGGGTAAAGAGCATCTCAGTGGACGGTGCCCCGGTGGAGGGATGCGTGATCCCTTATGTGAAGGGGAAGGAACATTATGAGGTTCTCGTTACGATGGGCGCCATAAAATAACATACGATATTTTGAATCTTTGTATCTGCCACCAGAAAAATATGGAGAAAATACATGCAAAAATATACTTTAAATGGAGAATGGAACTTTAAGATCATCGGCAGAGACGCGGATCTTCTGCCGGAAGACGGTATCGAGGCGCAGATTCCCGGCTCTGTCTACAGTGCGCTGCTGGCAAAGGAACTGATCCCCGATCCCTATTACCGCGACAACGAGTTAAAACTCCTGCCGCTGATGGAAAATGATTTTTCCTTTGAGCGAAACTTTGTACCGGAGGAGGCACTTTTTTCCTGCGATAAAGTAGTCCTGCGGTTTGACGGGATCGATACCCTCGCCGATATTTATTTAAACGGAACGCATCTGGGCAGCGCCTGCAATATGCACCGCATCTGGGAGTTTGATATCCTGCCGCTTCTGCGGAAAGAGGAAAACAGCCTGAAAGTGGTGCTGCACTCTCCCACTCTATATATCAAAGAGGAGAACAAAAAGGTTTACACCGGCGGTTCCACAGACGCTATGGAAGGCTTTCCCCACCTCAGAAAAGCCCACTGCATGTTCGGCTGGGACTGGGGTCCGAGGCTTCCGGATGCCGGTATCTTCCGGGAGGTTTCCCTGCTCGGCATCCGGCAGGGACGGATCGATTCCGTTTATATCACACAGCAGCATGCGCCGGATCTGGTAACGCTGGATCTCGACATAGCACTGGAACTCTTAAACATAACAGATGTCATCCGTCTGGAGGTCGAAGTAACTTCTCCCTCCGGGCAGATCCTGAAAAAAGAATTTTCTTCTGATGAAGAATACTGTTTTGTTGAAATAGAAGATCCCATGCTCTGGTATCCAAGAGGGTACGGCAGCCAACCGCTGTATCAGGTAAAAGTCACCGCATGCTCCGCCGGCGGGGACGTGCTGGATGTATGGGAAAGACGGGTCGGGCTGCGCACCTGCACCGTCAATATGGAACCCGATGAATGGGGACGGCGCTTTGCCCATGAGATCAACGGTATTCTGATCTTTGCCATGGGCGCGGACTATATTCCGGAGGACAACCTGCTCTCGAGAACCTCAAAGGAGCGGACCGAAAAACTGCTGAAAGACGCTGTGGCAGCCAACCACAACTGTATCCGTGTCTGGGGCGGCGGCTACTACCCCGACGACTGGTTTTATGATATCTGTGATGAATTAGGGCTCCTGGTATGGCAGGACTTTATGTTCGCCTGCGCTTCCTATGAACTGGATGATGCCTTTGAGGAAAATATAACACAGGAGATCATCGATAATGTGCGGCGGATCCGGCACCATGCCTGCCTCGGGCTCTGGTGCGGCAACAATGAGATGGAAAGCCAGACGATCCAGGAGGACTGGCACCCTTCCATCAAGCAGAAATACGACTATATCAAGCTGTTTGAATATATCATTCCGAAAATTTTAAAGGAGGAAGACCCGGCTGCCTTTTACTGGCCTTCCAGTCCTTCCTCCGGCGGAAATTATGACAATCCCTGTGATGAGAACAGCGGCGATACCCACTACTGGGATGTATGGCACGGAAATAAGCCCTTCACGGAATACCGGAAATTCCATTTCCGCTATCTTTCCGAGTTCGGTTTCCAGTCCTTCCCCTGCTTAAAGACCGTGGAGAGCTTTACGCTACCGTCCGAGCGGAATATCTTTTCCCGCACCATGGAAATGCACCAGAGAAACTGTGCCGCCAACGGAAAGATCCTGAATTATCTATCTGCCAACTATCTGTTTCCGAAGGATTTTGAGAGTATGCTCTACACTTCCCAGCTTATGCAGGCGGACGCCATCCGCTACGGTGTGGAACATTTCCGGCGGCACAGGGGACGCTGTATGGGTACCGTAGTCTGGCAGCTCAACGACATCTGGCCGGTGGCTTCCTGGGCAGGCATCGATTACTACGGCAGATGGAAGGCGCTTCATTACGCGGAAAAGAAAATGTTTGCGCCTGTGCTGATCTCCTGCGAGGAGATCGGGGAACTGAGCGAGCGGCCTTTCTGTGTGGCAGAACCCGCCCCGATCGAAAAGAGCGCAAGGCTGCATGTCGCCAATGAGACGTTGAAAGAAATAACGGGCGTTGTTCACTGGCAGCTCTGCGAACCTGACAGTTCTGTTCTGGAAAGCGGCAGCGAGCCGGTAAGCGTTCCCGCTTTGGACGGTGTATGGCTTGATAAACTGGATTTCTCCTCCTACAACGAGCAGACCATGCATCTGAGCTACCGGTTCTGCATGGACAATGCGGTTGTATCGGAGGGAAGCTGCCTGTTTACGCCGCCAAAGCACTATGCTTTCCGTGATCCTCACCTGTCTCTGACAAGGGAGGGAAATACTTTGAGCATATCGGCTGACGCTTATGCGAAGAATGTGCTGATCGAGGGGATCGACGGGGATGTGAGGCTTTCTGATAATTTCTTTGATATGGAGGCAGGTGTGCGGCAGGTTGAGATTGTGGAGGGGGATGCCGGCGCGTTTTCCTGCAGGTCGGTTTATGATATTGCTTAGGAGTGGAAAAGGGGGTTGTGGCAAGGGGACGCCGGGATGAAAATATCCCTGCCGCAACCCGCTTCCGCTTCGAGCTAAACGCAGCGGTACTAGGTTCGAAAATACCTCACCAAGTACCGGCGTTTAGCAGAGTTGCTGCAAGGATATTTTCATCCCGGCTGGGTTCTATACGGCATATAACCATATTCTCACCCTTTATCTGCCATTATATTGATTAGTATATAATTTATTCTCTCAATTTTCTCCCAGCATTTTATCAAGTTTTCTTCTTACATGGATATAGGCGGGGATCAGGAAGGCGTCTGCAAGGATCCATGCGAGGGGGCTGGCGAGGCAGGCTCCGGTGAAGCCGAGGGCGGGTACCAGAAAGAGGCCCGCAAGTCCTCTTGCCACCATCTCGCATACGCCGGCGAGCACCGCGAAGGCGCTGAATCCTACTCCCTGTATCAAAAAGCGGATGATGTTGACAAAGGCAAGGGGAATGTAGAAAGCGCTCATCGTCAACAGCATCTGTCTTGCGCCGTCCATGATCTCCGCTCCGCCGTCACTCACAAACAGGCTTACGAAGTTGTCTCCGAAGAAAAACAGCACCGCAAAGGCAAGCAGCGCATAGCCTATCCCCAGAATACTGCAGGAGCGCAGCCCCATTCCCAACCTGTCAAGCTTCTTTGCTCCCACGTTTTGTCCGCCGTAGGTTGCCATGGTGGAGCCCATCGCGTCAAAAGGGCAGGCGAAAAACATGCTGACCTTGCCCGCCGCCGTAACCGCGGCAACCGCCACGGAGCCCAGAGAGTTTACAGACGTCTGCAGGATAACGGAGCCGATGGCTGTGATGGAATACTGCAGTCCCATGGGCACACCCATGCCGCAGAGCGTTTTCATATGGCTGGGATTGATCTTCCACTCTTCCCTGGATATCTCCAGAATATCAAATTTTTTCTTCATATAAAACAGGCACAGCACACCGGAGATCAACTGGGACACTACCGTCGCAATCGCCGCTCCCGCTATTCCCATCCGAAATGTCAGAATGCACAGAAGGTCCAGCCCGATATTCAGTACGGATGAAAGCAGCAGAAACATCAGGGGCGTTTTGGAATCCCCCATGGAACGGATGATCCCCGACAGCAGATTGTACAGGTAGGATGCCGGAATTCCCCAGAAAATGATCAGTATGTAAATGTAGGCATATTCAAAGATATCCTCCGGCGTGTTCATCCATGTGAGGATATTCCTGCATAAAAGCACCACGGCTGCCGTCATCACCACCGCAAAAAGCCCGGACAGCCACACACTGTTCGCGATAAACTGACGCATCCCCACATAATCCTTCGCCCCGAATTTATGTGCCACAGGAATGGCGAAGCCGTTGCACACGCCCATACAGAAACCTATGATCATAAAATTGAGGGAGCCTGTGGAGCCCACGCCGGCAAGAGCCTTCACCCCGAGAAACTGCCCCACGATGACCGTATCCACCACGCTGTAAAACTGCTGAAATAAAAACCCGAATAAAAGCGGCACCGCAAATCCCAGGATCAGCTTCATGGGCGATCCTGTTGTCATATCTTTTGTTGAACTTCTACTTGTACCCACTTTTTTATCTCTCCGGAATAATACGGTTCTGCGGTCTATAGCGGGCATATGTATTCTTTTTATCATAAACCTTCACCTCCCGGCATTTACTGCCATAAAAAACGGACGGTATCCTTATTACACCATCCTTATCCTAATCCATTCTTTATCTTCTCTGAAACCACATAAAAATATATCACATTTTCCAAAAAAGAAAAGTATCATTTCTCACAAAAAAAGCAGAAATTTTTCCTGCTTTCTTGTGATTTAAACTCAAAACCATGTTGTGCTCTTTATCTTTTCTTCTCTGCCTGCGCCTCTCCATTCCCGACCGTCCTCAAATACCGCTTCAACAAAAACGCGCAAAAATAAGGAAACGTGTAGATCCCGTTATCATACCCGATATTCCCGCCGGTAAACTTGATTCCGTAATGAATATCCTCATACTTGTCAGAACCGATCAATGTCCTTAAAGATTTTGCTCTGCCGTTCGTCGCCTTTACCTCGATCGGGATCAGGTCCCTCGCTGTCCGCACGAAAAAATCCTCCTCCAGCGTGGAATCTTCCCGCTTGTAATAATACAAGCCATAGCCGCTCTTTGTCAGTGCCTCTCCCACCACGTTCTCATAGAGTGCTCCTTTATATACTCCCAGATTCCGGTTTGCCCTCAGGTCATCCTGTGCTTCCTCATCCAGCATGGCTACCAAAAGCCCGCTGTCCGCAAAATAGATTTTATATTTTGTTTCATCAAAATTACCTTTCAGCGGCAGTTCCGGATAATTCATACAATAGCAGACATTGACCATCCCCGCATCGGAAAGCCACTCTATACATCCCCGGTAATCCTTGAACCTTGCCCCCGGCGCCACTTTGGAAATCTGGAATTTTTTATTGTCCTTCGCAAGCTGTAACGGGATCTGACGGAAAACATTCAATATCCTTGTCTGATCCAACCCGCCTGCATACTTCCTGACATCCTCCTCATAGTCCGCAAGGAGCTGTCTCTGTATCTGCAGGGAACCTTCAAAGGTTCCCTTCGCAATATATTCTCTGAGCACCGCGGGCATACCGCCCAAAATACAAAAATCCAGAAACAATCCATAACCGACGGATAATTCCACATCATTAAATGCCCTGAGGCTCACCATATGATCCAACAGTTCCTGTACAAAAAAATCCTCATATCCTTTTGCCCACAAAAATTCCTCAAAATCAAAAGAATACATTTCATAGTCCTCTTTGTATCCCACACTGTTGCTTTCTATCCTGCTGTAATGAATTCCCAGCATGGAACCGCTGCAGATCACATCATACCGCCCGTCCTGGTAAAAAAATTTCAGCGCTGTGGCGATCTCCGGAAACTCCTGCAGTTCATCAAAAAAAATCAGCGTTTTCCCCTCCGTAAACCGCTTCGCCGGATCCATACGGGAAATATTTTTTATCACATCCGCTGTTTTATAACCGTCCGCAGTGATCAGCTTATATTTCGGCTCTTCCACAAAGTTGATCTCAACAACGTTTTCATAATACGCCGCCCCGAACCTTCTGATAGACTCCGTTTTTCCCACCTGTCTCGGTCCTTTTATGATCAATGGCTTTCTGTCCTGTTCATCTTTCCACGCTTTTAAAAAATCATCTATCTTTCTTTTCAGATAAATCATACTGATGCCTCCTGACGTTTCTGACATTAGTATATGACAAAACAGGTAAAAATACAATGAGATTACAAAAAAATGAGGGAATTATATTATACTTTTACAAAAAAATGAGGGAATTATTCAAATTAATCCACAAAAAATAAGGGAATTATTTTCCGGTATTAACAAATCATTTTAAGGCAGGACGATCCTCATCATCCTGCCTTAATCTGTCTTCCCGTATTTCGAACCGGAGCTTCCTCACATCCGATACCTGTAATCAGTCTCCCCGTTTCCCAAACCACGCCTTCATCGCATCCAGCACCTGCACCAGTTCTTCCTCCGAGATAACATAGGGCACCATCGCATACATGCAGTTGAGGAACGGCCTGCTGAACACGCCTCTCTCATAGGCAAACTGCTGATATCCTTTCAGCGTATCCGCATCCTTCACCTCCACACAGACACAGCCGCCCATGATCCGCACTTCCCTTATCCGCTCATCGGAAAATCCCGCCATCTCGCGCCTTGTGATCTCCTCGATCCGGCAGATCTTTGCCATGTAATCTTCCTGTTCAAAGAGCTCAATCGACTTCAGCGCCACGCTGCATGCCAGCGCATTCCCCATAAATGTGGGACCATGCATCAGCGCCTTCTCGGGCTCATCGCCGTAAAAACCATCATACACCTTCTGATTCGCCACTGTCACCGCATGTCCGATATAACCGCCGGTCAGTGCCTTTCCCAGCACAAGAATATCCGGCAGTACCTTATCCGCCACAAAACGGTTCCCTGTCCGCCCGAATCCTGTTGCCACCTCATCAAAGATCAGCAGAACCCCGTACCTGTCGCAGAGCTCCCTCGCCCGCACAAGGAAAGAGAGATCATACATCCGCATACCCCCGGCTCCCTGCAGCAGAGGCTCCACGATAAAACAGTTCAGTTCCCGATGATGCTTCTCAAAAGCCTCCTCCAGTGCCAGGATCTCCGTGGGAATATGGATCACATCCTTTTTCTCCCCGTAGGCTTCCAGAATAAAATGATAATCCTCATCATCCCCCACTTCCATGGTCTTAAACGTATCTCCGTGATAGGCATGGGTGAGGGAAAGCACCTTCGTCCGCTCCATCTCCCCGCGATTCACATAATATTGCAGTGCCATTTTCAGCGCCACTTCCACGGCTACGCTCCCCGAATCGGAAAAAAAGCTGTAATTCAGATCTCCCGGCAGAAAACTCTGCAGTTTATCCGAAAGCCTCTGCACCGGCTCATGTGTCAGCCCGCCCAGCATCACATGGGAAAAAATATCCGCCTGTGACTTGATCGCCTCGGTCAGCACCGGATGCTTATACCCGTGGATCACGCTCCACCAGGAGGAGACCGAATCGATCATCTCCCTCTCCGGCGTCCTCAACCAGACACCCTTTGCATCTATGATCCTGTAAGGATCTTTCATTGTTTTCATTTGCTGATATGGATACCAGATCATACGCCAATCCCCCTTCTATTCCAGTCCCGCATCATCCCTCCCAGCACCAGATAAGCAGAGAAATTTGCGGTCGCTTACACGCCCACAAATTCTCTGGGCACTGTACGGGATGATGCTGATTATTCATACAACGCCGCCAGCTTCTCGACCTCAATATCCAGCTCCCCGCTGCTATCCTCCACGCAGGCGATCACCGGCAGTTTTGTCCTGTATTCGCACATCCGCAGATTATCCTCCTCCATCTGATCCCCCGGATGAAAATGGTTGAAGATGATCCCCTTCACCGGCAGGTCTTTCGCCCTCATATACTCCACTGTCAGTACCACGCTGTTTATCGTGCCCAGCCCTGCATCCGCCACGATCAGGCTCGATAATCCCAGCTCTTTTATCACGTCCTCCAGCCAGAGTTCCCTCTCATCAAAACAAATCGGACACAAAATCCCTCCGCTTCCCTCCATCGTCACAAAATCATACTTCTGACAGGCCTCCGAAAACCCTCTCTTCACCTCTTCCATCATCACTGGATCTCCTTCTATCCTCGATGCAAGATGAGGAGACACAGCCGTCTCGTAAATATAAGGGCACATTTCCTCAAGAGACTGAGAAATCCCCGAAACATTCTTTACCCAGAGGGCATCCCCCGGGATCAGCTTCCCGTCCGCCCCCCGTTCGTTTCCGCTCATTGCCGCCTTGTAATAAGCGGCGCTCAGACCGCTCTCCTTCAGTTTTTTCACGATCAGACCTGTCACAAAGGTTTTCCCCACGTCCGTTCCTGTTCCTGTGATAAAAATTTTTTTACTCATTGCAAAGCCTCGCCTCAAATCCCAACTCATGAATCAATGCCATATCCGTTTCCACCGTGATTCCCGCCGTTGTCAGCATATCTCCGGAGATTGCCGCATTGGCGCCGCTCAGAAAGCATGCCTTTCCTTTATCCCCCACCAGGCCTCTTCCGCCCGCCAGCCGGATCGACGCATCCGGGATCAGAAACCGGAAAACCGCCACACACCGGCACGCTTCGTCATTGGTCAGGGGTTTCCGCTTTTCATAGGGCGTACCCGGAATCGGATTCAACAGGTTTACCGGAATGGACTTCACGCCCAGCTCCCGCGCTGTCAGCACCATATCGATCCGGTCCTCCATCGTCTCCCCGAGTCCCAGAATCCCCCCGGAACAGATCGACAATCCCGCTCTTTTCGCCGCCTTCAGCGTCTCGATCTTCTCCTCGTATGTATGGGTGGTACAGACCTCGGGAAAGTACCTTGCCGAAGATTCCAGATTACAGTGCACTCTCGACGCCCCCGCCTCCCTGACCTTGCGGAACTGTTCCTCATCCAACAGGCCGAAAGAAACACAGACTTCTATAGATGTTTCCTCCCTGATCTTTCGTATGCTCTCACATACCTGATCCACTTCTTTCTCCGAGAGCCGCCTGCCGGAAGTCACAATGGAATACCGCAGAACCCCCTGCTCTTCATTATGTTTTGCGCCCTCCACCAGCTCTTTTGTGGAGAGCAACGGATAGGTTTCCTCGCACGCCGTATGATAATGTGCGCTCTGGGCACAGTATTTACAGTCCTCCGAGCACCTGCCGCACTTCCCGTTGACGATCGTACAGATATCGAAACCGTTCCCGCAGATTTTTTTCCGGATCTCATCCGCCGCCTCCTGCAGTTCAGAGAGAGGTTCCTCCAGAAGCTGCAAAGCTTCCTGCTTCTCTATCTGCTCTCCCCGTAAAACTTTTTCCTTCATTCTCTCCGTAAAACTCATGTCCTCATTCATCCCATCCTTACTCAAAACATTCATCGGCACTATACGTTTTTTAACACGCTCCTGCCCGTGTCCTCACATCCGCATGATCGCCGGCCTCACCCGCTTCGCCAGCCCCGCCGCCAGAAAACAAAGACAGATATCCCCCGGCACCACCATCAGAAAGCAATACAGGATCAAAGGCCATATCCCGATCGGCGTGCCGATGACAAAATTGCAGATCACATAGTAATACACCATCCCGATTCCATAGACAATGGCAAGCCCGGCAAAATTCGCGATAAGGATCTTTCCGAAACTCAGCTTTTCCAGCTTCTCCACCATCTTCCCGGTCACATAGCTTCCCAGAATAAATCCCAGAATGTACCCGAAACTCGGCTTCAGCACATACCAGAATCCGCCGCCCTCCGCAAAGACCGGAAGTCCCACAAGCCCCAGCACCGCATACGCTCCCACGCTGATCGCACCGAGCTTTCCGCCCAGCAAAAGCCCTGCCAGCATCGTAAACAAAACCTGCAGCGTAAACGGAACCACCGGAACCGGTATCTTGATAAAAGCGCCCACTGCTGTCAGCGCCGTAAACAGACTGCACATTGCCATTTTCTGAATTCTGCTCTTTTGTTCCATATTTTTTCTCCACTTCCTGTCCTGCCTGCAAAACCGGACATATCCTTTTCCCGTAATCCAAAATATCAAAAAAAAAGCAGATTGTCAACCATATATTATTTTTGGTTTACAATCCACTTATCGATTTGATGAAATTGAACTTCCTGAACATCCCTCACATAAATCCCGCAAAAACATTCGCCCCGATCACCGTCAAAATCCCCGATACCACAATGGACAGGCTGCTCATCGCTCCTTCCACAGCCCCCATCTCCATCGCCTTCGCCGTGCCCACCGCATGGGAAGCCGTACCTATGGCGATCCCCTTCGCAACAGGCTCCTCAATCCTAAACACCTTGCAGACCGTCTCCGCGATCATATTGCCCAGCACCCCGGTAACGATGATGACCGCCACCGTGACCGGCACAAAGCCCCCCAGCTCCTCCGACACGCCCATGCCGATCGCCGTGGTGATGGACTTTGGCAGCATCGTCACATAGGACGCATGATCCAGCTTAAATAAAAACGCCAGAACCAGAATACTGCACAGGCTCGTAAGTACCCCAGAAACGATCCCCGCCAGCACCGCCCTGTAATTCTTTTTCAGCAGCTCAAACTGCTCATACAACGGCACCGCAAGGCAGACCGTAGCCGGGGTCAGCAGAAAGCTGATATACTTCGCCCCTTCGTTATACACCTTATAATCGATCCGGCACACCAGCAAAAACAATATCGTGATCACGATGGCGATCAACAGCGGATTAAAAACCGGCAGCTTCCATTTCTTTTTTAACGACAACCCTATCCCATAGGAGATCAGCGTGATGAGTACCCCGAAAAACACGGATGTCTCAAAAAATCCATTCATATCCTCACCCTCTCCCTTCTTTTTTCTCAGAGCGCCGCATCACAGACTGCACCACTCTCCCTGCCACCGCCATGACCAGTACCGTGGATACCGCCGTGATCACCAGATAGGGAACCCATGCAGTTTTGATGATCTCCCAGGAATCGATCAACCCCACCGCCGCCGGGATAAACATGATCGGCATGATCTCGATCAGAAAGCTGCTTGTCTCCTTCACCGCAGATACCTGGATCACCTTACACTCCAGACATAAAAATAGAAGCACAATGCCGTATATGCTCGCCGGAACCGGCAGCGGCAGTACTTCATGCAGTATCTCCCCGATAAAAGAGATGAGCAGTATCATTCCAAATTGTTTTACATATTTCAAATCATTCCCCCCTTTGCAATAAATGGTATCAGTTCAACTTATCACGCATTATCTTTCCCGTCAATCATAAAAATTCTCAGAATACATCCCATAAATGTACTGTCCTTCCCGTCCTCTTCCTGTACTCTTTCGGAGAATAACCGGTCATTTTTATGAACTGCCGGTTGAAATTGGAGAGATTGCCATACCCGCATTCAAAGGCTACATCCGAAACCTTTTTTTCTGTGGAGGAAAGCATCTCACAGGCGGCATTGATGCGCAGTTGTATCAGATATTCCACGGCACTGACACCGGTCGATCTTTTAAAACAGTTCATAAAATAACTTTTACTGAGATGCGTGGTCCCGGCAAGCTCTGACACCGTAATATTTTTCTTATAATTCCCCATCATATACTCCAGTGCGGGACGTATGATCTCGCAATAGTCAACTTCTCCATCTTCCCGGCGGACACACTCCTTATCCGTCTCCAGCATCCAGAACAATCTCATCAGCTCGCTTTTTAACAGCAGATCGGCATGGGCAATGCCGCCGTCCGCACAGGAAAAGATCTGTTCCACGTATGACTTCACAGGCGCATAATTCTCCGCCTCGCCGGAAACCATTGTACGGATCCTGACAGTACCGCTCATCAGAGGACGAACAGACTCCGCCGCACACCGGTCGCCCGCGCCTGCTCCCAGCATTGACGGATGAAATACAAATGCCCGATAGATCAGATCGCTTTCCGGCGCCGGATAAGCCCCGTGCAGCATATTGGGCAGTATGATAAATATATCTCCTTTTACAGCCTGATGCCTGTCGCTCCCGCATATAAATTCTCCCGCCCCCTGCAGAACATAATTTATCTCAAATTCACTGTGCCAGTGTATAGGCACATTCGCAAAATCATACGGAATCCGGCATTCATAATAACTGTATGGTATATAGGCCGTACTATGTTGCTTTCTCTCTTCTGTGTCTTTTCCCGGCATGACGCCTCTCCCTTCTCTTAAAAGTATTATCATATCATTTATTCATACTATTCGAATAGATTTTCCCGGACAATAATAGTATCATATCATCACATGGATATTTATACAAGATAGGAGGCCTTTTATGAAATTTGAAAACGACAACGGCGCACTGGTATTCCATCATCTGGGAGAGCATGTCAGGATCGAGGCTTGGGGACCGGATTCTCTTCGTGTGCGGGCAGGGATGCTGCATAAATTCACCGGAAATGACTGGGCTCTGACGGAAACAGTAAACAATTCCGGTACAAACATCACCATCGCCGAAGAAGATCATTACAGGGGAGACGGCACATTTGATAAAAAGGAAATCGCTTCCATTACAAATGGCCGGGTAAAGGCAGTTGTTAATTTTGCAGGCATCATCTCCTTCTACAAAGATGATCAGCTCATCCTGCGCGAATACTTCCGCAACTATGATGGAACGCTTTCAAGGGAAAGCCGCTGTCTGAAAATAACCGGACGTGAATGGAAAGGAATCATCGGCGGTTCCGAATATGCGTTGAACGTAAAATTCGAGAGCAACAAAGGCGAAAAGATATTCGGCATGGGACAATATCAGCAGAACTGCATGGACATGAAAGGCTGTGTACTGGAACTGGCACAGCGCAATTCCCAGATTTCTGTTCCCTTTGCCGTATCTTCCCTGGGTTACGGATTTTTATGGAACAATCCGGCCATAGGGCGTGTGACCTTCGGCAAAAACTACTATGAATGGATCGCAAACTCCACCAGGGAAATGGACTATTGGATCACCGCCGCGGATACGCCAAAACAAATATTAAATAATTACACTTCCGTAACTGGACATGCCGGAATGTTTCCGGAGGATCTGATGGGATTATGGCAGTGCAAGCTGCGCTACAGAACGCAGGACGAAGTGTTGAGCGTTGCCCGGCAGTACCAGAAGGAGGGCATCCATATCGACCAGATCGTCATCGACTTTTTCCACTGGACCCTGCAGGGCGACTGGAAGTTTGACAAAACATACTGGCCTGATCCGAAAGCAATGGTAGATGAACTCCACTCCATGGACATCAAGGTGATCGTATCCGTATGGCCTTCCGTGGACCGCCGAAGCGAAAACTTCCTGCCAATGATGGAAAAGGGACTCCTGATCCAGACAGAGAGAGGAGCTGCGCAGACTTACGACTATCAGGGGGACTGCGTGGAGATCGACGTTTTTAATCCTGAGACAAGAAAATATGTGTGGGAAGTCTGTAAGAAAAACTACTACGACTATGGTATAGACGCATTCTGGCTGGACAATTCCGAACCGGACTACGGTGTATACGACTTTGACAACTACCGCTACTGCGACGGGCCTGCCCTTGCCCTCAGCAATATCTACCCCCAGCTCTTCTCCCGTACCTTCTACGATGAGATGAGCAAAGACAAAAACTTTTCTGCCGTCAACTTGCTGCGCTGTGCTTGGGCCGGTTCCCAGAAATACGGCAACGTGATCTGGTCCGGCGATGTGCCCAGCACCTTTGAAGCTTTTGCGGATCAGCTCCAGTGCGGACTGAACATGGGACTGGCGGGGATTCCCTGGTGGACGACGGATATCGGCGGCTTTATGACCGATGATGTAAACGATCCCGATTTCAGGCAGCTCCTCATCCGCTGGTATCAATTTGCGGTATATTCTCCCGTACTGCGTATGCACGGAGACAGGGGTCCTTATAACATCCCGCCGCTGGACGAACGCGACTGGGGCGGCGGCTATCTGCATACCGGACAGCCCAATGAATTATGGAGTTACGGCGAAGATAATTATGCTATCATGAAGAAATATTATGATGTGCGCATCTCCATGCATGACTATATCAAGAGCCTGTTTGAGGAAGCCGGCACAAACGGCTCCCCGCTGCTCCGCGCCATGTTCTATGAATTTCCCGGGGATGAAATATGCTGGGAACTGCAGGATCAGTATATGTTCGGCGACAGATATCTGGCGGCGCCGATCCTCCATCTGAATGAATTTAAGCGGGATGTTTATTTACCGGAAGGACGCTGGATGCTGACCTCCACCGGGGAAATCTATGAGGGCAGCCGCGTTGTCAGCGTGGCTGCACCCATTGATTATATGCCAGTGTTTGAGAGAATGTAGGTGTTTTACAGCAAATCGGAAATAAATGACTCTTGAAAAACACCTTCTGTCATAAACAGCCTCAAAAAAGCAGCCTCACCTACCAGAGTCAGGCTGCTTTTTTTCACACTTTATCTGTTCTGAAACATCCCTGTTTTACAGCCTGACGTCCACATAGATCCCCGGCATTTTTTCGGCATTCTTCTCCGCCTTTTCCTCAGCGTTTTCCCCCTCGTCCATTTTCCCGCTGCGCAGATCCGTCTCTCTTGTTCCGTTCTCCGGCTCTGCTCCTGCTGCTTCTTCCTTCCTGGCCTGCAGATCCGTCTTTTCCGCTCCGCTCTTCTGTTCAGTTTCCGATGCCTCCCGGAGCCTTCGGCCGGCTTCCTTCAGCGTCTCCTGTCCCAAAGCCTCCGCTTTTGACGCCCGCTCTCTTATCCCGGCAAGCTGTGCTTGTTTTGCCTCCACGGCAGTGCCTCCTCCATCCTGCTTGATCTCGGCCTCCAGAACATTGGCCCTGCCTTCCAGGCTTTCGGCTGTGCTGTGCTGTATCTTTGCCTGTTTCAAGGACGCATCCGAGGAAATCACAGCCTGCATTCCAGCCGATGACATCTCGGCTCCCTGTCCCTGTTCTTTCTGTTTTCCAGCTGATGTGCTTTCACGGGACGCCCGCTTCTCCTCCTGCTCCTGTCTTTTTACCTCCATCTGATGCTGTCTGAGCTGCATTCTCAGATCGCTGATCTCCTTCTGGATCTCCTGTCTCCTTTTCATTTTTTCTTCGCCGCTCAGTTCTCCATTCGCAGAAATCTCCTGCAGCTGTTTCTGCGCATCCGTGATCCGCTTCTGGATATTCCTGCTCTCCGCATCCATCGCTATCCCTGCTCCCGCAGATGCCGGCTGAGAAGTGCCTGCACTGATACCATTGATGTTCATTTTGTTTCCTCCATTCCAGTTCCGTAACCGAGCTCTCAGTACCCTTTTCCCGCAGAGAAAATCCTGTCTGTTTCACAGCCAGTCTCTCCTCTGGGGCACTGATCGCTCGGTTACTGTTTCCAGTTCCGTAACCGAGCTCCCAGTACCCTTTTCCCGCAGAGAAGATCCTGTCTGTTTCACAGCCAGTCTCTCCTCTGGGCACTGATCGCTCGGTTACTGTTTCCAGTTTCGTATAATATGAATTTCTTCATATCTCATTTCGGAAGCCATAAAACAGAACTGAACCGTTATGTAGCGAAGCGCCCTTTTTCGGTTGTGAAGCGCAGGAAATCATGATCCGTTCCGCATTAACATAACCGTCAGCTTAAATGTCTCACTATCCTGCACTATATCAATATCGCCATAATACTTCTGTGCCGCCCTCCGGATATTCACAAGCCCGAACCCATGGTCCGCCCCCGTCTTTGTCGTGGGCGGCAGGCCGTTTTCCCTATCTATATTCCTTATCCCCGCCGCACTGTTTTCGATCTCGATCATACAGGCATTTCCGGCAGGGTAGGAGGAGACCGAAACACGGGCATCCCTGCACTCTCCCGCCGCTTCCAGTGCATTATCCAGCGCATTGTTCAGGATAACGCCGACATCGAACGCACTCACCCCCGCACCCTCCGGAAAATGAAACCGGTTCTCAAAGACGATCCCCCGCTCCTGCGCCTCTTTCTGCTTCTCCCGCAGGATCACATCCGTGACCGGATTGCCGCTCCTCATATCCGGCAGCACTGTGCTCACCTGCTCCTTCAACTGCCTGAGATACTTTCCCGCCTCCTCGTTCTCCCCGCACAATCTCTCCAGCGTCATCACATGATTTCTCATATCATGCTTCAGACTGCGGATATCAAGGTATAGTTTTTCCACTTCACTGATATGCTTCTTCATATCTGCGGTCTGCCCTGCCAGCACCGCATCTTCCTTCTCCCGCCTCTGGCTTTCCTTGATGCGCTGCCATAAAACAATAACGGTCAGCACCGCAGCGAAAGCGGTCAGCATATAAAGTCCCTGAAACCAGCTGTAACTGCCGTGCCTGTGCCATATATATTGATCAGTATCTTTTTCATATGCATTGACCGCAAACTGAAATATTCCCTGGCCTGCGATGATGGAAAACAGCGGTGTCAGCGTCAGCGCAAGCTCTCCCTTTGTCATGTTTTCCATTTTGTATCTGTACTCTCTGTGAATGATCCTGATACAAAGTGCCATGACAATACAATGCATCGCAAGATTCATCGCTTCCATCACGATATACAATATAAACTGTACAATAACATTACCCGGCGCGCCGGAAAATAAAAGCAGCATATCATACAATGTTTCCCAGGGTGCCAGCATGATCCCCCAGGCAGCATAGATCAGCAGATAAAATGCCACAGCCAGAAAGATCTTCTGCTCCCCGCTGCGCCGGTCTATGAGATAGATCCCCCAAAATGCCGCTGCCACGCCGACAGTATGAGCAGTCATCCCGCCTATCTCTCCCGGCCATGCCATCTGTATCAGCATGGGAACCGCATAACTTCCCCACACCAGCGTCATATGTTTTTTATTTTCCAGAAAAGGCTTCACAAAACTGCACAAAAAGCATGCCCTGATAACGATCATACCCGCCAGCGACATATTGGAAACCAGATCCCAGTAAAAATCCCAATCCGTCATATCCGCCCGCCGCTCCCCGTTCTTTGATTATATTTCAGATAGCTTTTCACAAACACCGCATAATTCTTCTTTGATATCGGCACCGTTCCTTTTTCCAGTGTGATCTCTGCCGCATTATACTTCACTACATACTGGAAATTCACAAGGAATGCTCTGTGAGGCCTGAAAAAATCTTCTCCAGCCAGCCTCTCCAAATCCGAAAGTTTCCCGTAATACTCGATATCCTCCGCCGCCTTGTGTATCACAACCTTCCTGTTAAAAACCTCCGCATATATAATGTCTCTCAGCCGAATCTTGATATGGCTTCCGCCCGACTGGATCATAAGATGCCGTTCTTCTTTCTCCTCCCGGCATGCTTCATACTGCGCCGCCGCACTTCGCAGCACCGACGCAAACTTATCCTCCGAAAAAGGCTTTACCAGATAATGGAATGCCCCCACGTCAAAAGCTTGAAAAACATACTCCTCCAGCGCAGTCACAAAAATGATGATCAGCCCTTTATTCCGCTCCCGAAGCCTCCCCGCCGTCTCCATCCCGTCCAGCCCCGGCATCTGGATATCCAGAAACAAAATATCCGCTTTCTTCTCTGATGCCAAAAGCTCCTGCCCGGAGGCATACAGAAAAACCTCTGCCTCCGGGCAGAAGCTTTTCACTCTCTCCGCCATTATTTCCCGCACATTCCTCTCATCGTCACATATCGCTATCCGCATCTTATCCCTGCCGCCCCTTCCCCTCAGGGCTCTTTCCTCCTGCTTTTGTCGCATTCAAATGCTTTCCTTATTATTGATCCAGTGAAAAATTCTCCCGCACAGATTTTTACTTCTGCTTTTGTTTCCTCAAAATATACAGACTCATTCATTTCCACTTATACTTACATATCGAAAAAAACAACATCCGGTAGAAGCCGAATGTTGTGAAAAGGATGTTTTTTGTCGCAAAAAGCGGGCAAGCCCGCTTGCGAGATTTGCTCAAGCAAAGTAGACTTTGCTTTGAACTCGAAAATCCGAAGCGTTTCCCTCTAGAATAATTCCAGCAGGATCCCCGCCAGAACCCCGGCGCCGTACAGGATTCCCACAATTTTCGCATTCTCCTTCCTGTCCGCATTCATGCGCAGAAGCACCAGAACCCCCATTCCGGAACCCACCAGCAGTCCTGCCATGGCGGCTCCAAACCCCAGCGCCCCTCTCAGATAAAGCTGCGTGATCAATACTGATGAAGCACAGTTGGGAATCAGCCCGATCAGCGCTGTCAGCATAACGCCCAGTATCGGATTTCCCTGCATATGGAACGCCAGCGTATCAACATCCGCAAATATGAAAACTATATTTAAAAGAAGGGTTACAAGAAACAAAAACAGGACGATCGTGCCTGTATGGTGCAGCGCCGACCGGAAGATACCTGATTCGCATCCGCAATGTTCCTTTTTGCACAACTCCTGCATTTCAGGTTCCTGCACCGCCGATTCCTTTTTCCACAGGCCGGATAACAGATCCACCAAAAAGCCGACTGCCAGCCCGACGCCGAATTTCACCCCCAGAATATGCAAAATGACTCTGGGGCTTACCCCTTCTGAAATAAAGATCGGCAGCATCTCATCGGAAGTGGCAAGAAAAACAGCGATCAATGTGCCCCTGCTGATCAGCCTTGCGGCATACAGATTGGCTGCTGCCGCAGAGAATCCGCACTGGGGAAGCAGCCCTGCCCCGGCGCCGCAGAGCGGTCCCAGCCTGCCCGCTTTCCGGATCAGCCTCTGTGTCTGATCCGCCGCCTTATGTTCCAGATACTCCATCACCAGATAGGTGATCAGCAAAAGCGGGATCAGCTTCAGCACATCCACCGCGGCATCTGTTATCGCATCTATCATCCAATATATCCTCCTGTCACCGATTTAAGATAACAGTATAGCACAGCGGATATGATTATTCAAACAGGATATTTCTCCACATGATCTCTTTTTTCCTCTTTTCTCCTTCATGCATCAGAAGCTTCTTTCACCGCAGAAGCGCCATGCTCCCTGTCAGCTTGTTGACCTTCTTTTTGGCTCCGCAGATGGCAACGCCAAAATAAGCCAGATCTGTTTCCTGAACATCTTTCATCTTATCAATAAACTCATCATACGTCTTACATCCCTGTGCCAGATCCGAGAAATCCACCACCGTCAATTCCGAAAACTCCGGCTCGTACAGCCTTTCCCGGATCGACCGGATCAGCTCTGCATTTCCTTTCAGAACCGGCACCGGAAATTCGATAATACCCGAATGTTCATTGCCGTCTTTGTCACATACATCTCTCCCTACTACCTCCGGCATCCGCTTCCCCAGCGTGATCCCCATGATCGCCGCCGTATTCGCGATCATACCAGTCGGCAGATCTTCATCGATCACCATAACACATTTTTCATTTTCAAAATTCATGACTGTACCTCCCGTTGCATCATCATTTAATATATTATCTATATTTATAAATATCTTACGATCAATCTTCTGTTTTTTGATAAACCTGATAAGCGTAAGCTCTGCAAAAACCTGCCTGTCTGTACTCTTCCGGCAGATCCTCCACCCCCGGGATATCGACCACCGTTTGTTCCACTCTTTTATCTCCCGCACCGCATATCCCGACCACTCCGCACCTGCATACCCCATATCCGCAGTCCTCCAGCACCGCGCTCAGATAATAATTGGTATGTTCCACGATACGGAATACACAACCCATCCCGTCCTGCCTGGCAATTTCCTCACATCTCCGTATTTTTTCAGGCGTATCATCTCTGGCGAATTTATAATACAACGGATAAATGCAGAGATTCCCGCCCGCTTTTTTCAATATCCATCCCTGACAGATCTGTGTCTCCTGCTCCGGAAACATGCTGATGATCTGCTCCTCCAGCTTTATTGCAGGCTCATTCATTCTGTTTTACTCCCTCCGTTTCTGACTGAAGGCATCCATATTCTGCGTTTTCCACCCGTATCTGCCTCTTCTCCCGTCCGTAGAATATCTCCCCGTAGCTCCCCGGCGTCAGCCCGATAAACCGGTTGAAATAATTTGTAAAATGGCTCTGGTCTGAAAATCCGGTCCTGATCGCCGCCTCCAGGGGCTCTGCCCCTTCCGCCAGCAGTTTTTTTGCCTCCCCGATACGAATCGTCTCCAGATACCGGTACGGCGTGACGCCTTTGGACTTTGTAAAAGCCCGCAACAGCGTTGATCTGCTGAGCCCCGCATAGCGGCAGAGCTGATCCAGATAAATGCGCTCCGAAAAATGCGCCTCCATATATTTACAGGCTTTTTCAATCTCCTCTCTGCACTCCAAAATACAATGTTCAAAAGGCTTCCCATACTTTTCGATCAACCGCGAGATCAAAAGCAGTAACGCCTCCTCCTTCCCGAAACCGCCCGTTCCTTTCATCACCATCCTGTGAAGCCTCCCCAGATAGCACCCTGCTTCCTCATCCTCTATCACATGCTCCGAAAATCCCGGCAGCTCCCGCTTCCCCGTCACTTCCTCCACCAGATCCAGCATAACATCCTTCGCGATATTGATGCCGCGATAGTCAAAACTCCCGCCGTCACTCTGCACGCAGCCGTGATTGTCCCCGGGATTGAACAGTACGATACTGCCCTTCCTGATCAAATACTCCTTATTCCAACAGGAAAGTACGCGCATCCCGCCCTCCACAAACCCTATCACATAATATTCGTGAAAATGGTTCGGAAACGCCTGCATGATCCCCTCAAAGCGATAGGCTTCTATCCGCAATTCCTCATCATAGACAACTGTTTTTCTTTCTTTTTTCATGTGGATCTCCTTTTTGTTATCAATATTCTATCGCTTATTTTTTCTGACGTCTTGTAAAATATCTTCATTTTTAACCTTCCATCTGCCCAAACGATGATACCACGTTCAACAGGCTATCCTCGTATATATCGAGAAAAGCCCCGCCGGACATTCCAACCGGCAGGGCTTCCTTTTCTTAGCATCTGTTATTCTCACTATATAATTTATGTCATCTTCCACCTATCTCAAATCAATCCCTTTCATCACCGCCAAAATCCTATCTGAAACTTTTTCCTGCAGATAAGCCGGATTTAACTGTCTCTTCGCATATTTTAAATAACTGTCCTGTGTGCTTTGAACCAGCTTTGTTGTAAAATACCGCTCCCAGCTAAAATATTTTTCGCTCTCAATATGATTCTCCGGATGCTCCAGTATTTCTGCAACACTGCCATCCTCTATCAGCCCGGATTTCAAAATCAGCCACTCAAAAGATTCCGGCAGGTAAAGAACTATATTGGGATGATTCTTGATGAGCCTCATCAACTTTTCCATTTCGGAACCGAATGCCGCGCCATCCGCTATCACTAAAGTTTTCTCATCCGGGCTCTTTACAATAACTGTAAAAATATTAGATTTTCCATGTGCACTGAAACAGGCGATCCGTCCATTCTCCCTACAGACATTCTCAAAAAATTGAAATCCGGCATTGGAATCTTCCGTTATCACTCTCTCAGGTTTTACTGCCTGATCATAATCTGACACCTGATATAAACGGTAAAACTCGTTGTAAGTGCGCTTTAAAGTCCCGTACTTTCCGGAATTGCGGATGCCATAAATTTCATCTACACTATACGGAAGCGATGGAACGCCCTCTCTCGTCACAATAACATAATAGTTATCCGTATCACTGATCGCAGAGGCAAAATCATCACTCATAACAAACTCATTTCCCTCATCTATAAAAACAATGCTATCCTGTATCATGGAAAGCTGTCCGCTCCATGTACGCCCTTCCAGCACGGCACACTCCTTATCACAGGTAAGTTCTACGCCGCTTGCCTCCCCATTCTCATAATGTTCGCGTACCATATCAATAAGTGCCGTTTTCCCGGTTGCGCTGTCCCCGCGAATCATGGTAATATTTCTTCTGATTTCAAAATCGTATCGAATGCGCTTGTTTTGTACGATGATCCTATGCATTCCTTTCATATTCGCCACCTCTTACACATATAAACCGGCAATGGGCACCAGTTCCCTCATGCTGTGGACGATCTGATTCGTATTCAAAATACAGATATCAAACGTACCCTCTCCGAAGTCCATCAGATGCCGCAGGTTAATTGTCAGTTCATCCATCCTGGCCAGCCTCAATATCCATCCGGCGCAATTATCTCCACAGGCAGAAGCATTAAACACTTTAGAACGCTCATTCTTCATCAGTATCAATGTTTTTACACCCCCTGAAAGGGAAACAGGAGGGATCTTTCCCATAACAGGACTGTCAATCACGGCACTATCCAAAACTATGGACTTATCTACATCCAGTATCATCTCCCTTGCAACAGGATCGGTGATCCATTCATCTTCATATACATTTTTAAAATACACCGACGTATTAAAAACAGCTTCCGGCATATTTCCATAATAAATATTGAGCATTCCCATGCACCTCCCTGATCAATCAACTCCCCTTAAATCCCAATCCATATATCATTATAACACAGGGCATGCAATTCTAAAATCGAATTATAATTATTTTTAAAGCCCTGCTGAATATGATATCCTGCAGGGCTTTTCACCTATCATTTATTAAATTTCATTCTTCTCGCTAACGCTCATTATATAATATCTTTATATACCGCACCTCACGCCTCCACAGCGATCACTCTCTCCATCTGCTTCACTGCGCCGGTCTTCACAACCTCGCACTTCTGATACTCATCACTGTTTGTCAGAAGTACCGCGACCGTTGTGCTAAATCCTGCAGCCTTGATCTTCTCAATATCAAACTCGATCAGCTTCTGGCCTTTTTTCACCTTTTCTCCTTCAGCCACCAGAAGTTTAAAACCATCGCCGTTCATCTTCACCGTGTCCACGCCCACATGGATCAGAAGCTCCATCGCGCCGGGGCCTGTGATGCCCACCGCATGACAGGTGTCTGTCACAGAAGATATTTCTCCGTCATAAGGCGCAACGACCTCACCGGTCTCCGGTTCGATTCCCACACCATCTCCCAAAACCCCTGACGCAAAAGTCTCATCCGGAATACTTTCTCTGGGGATCACATTTCCCTGCACCGGCGCATAGATCACCGTCTCCGCACTCTCTGAAACTGCTTCTGCTGTTTCTGCCGCAACTGCCGTCTCTTTCTGCTCCGGCTCCTTCTTCGCCTGAGGCTCCTCATCCTTGTAGCCGAACATCCATGTCAGCACGAACGCAACGCCAACCGAGATCACCATCATCAAAATATACTGCACCGGCATGCTCAGACAGAGCAGGACACCGAACAGTCCCGTCACGCCGGTTCCGCTTGCTCCAAGCTGTGTGATGGATGCAAACAGCGCACCGCAGGCTCCGCCGATACAACCGCAGATAAAGGGTTTAAAATAGCGCATGTTCACACCGAAGATAGCCGGTTCCGTGATACCCATGAAGGCACTGAATGCGGAGGGAAGCGCCATTGATTTTGTCTTTTTGTTCTTTGTCTTCAATGCCACCGCCAGTGTCGCCGCGCCCTGTGCCAGATTTGCCGCGGATGCCAGAGGCAGCCAGTATGTAACGCCGTACTTCGCAAGCTGTCCCACGTCGATGATCGTGTACATATGGTGGATGCCGGCAACCACCGTCGGCGCGTAAAAAGCACCCATGATAAAACTTCCTATGCCAAGGGGCAGCGCGATCAGCCACTGGATACCGTCGATGATGCTGTTCTCGATCACGACAAACACAGGACCGATAATGGAATAGGTCAGATAGCCTGTCACAAATACGCTCACCAGAGGCGTCACAAACAGATCGAACATCTCCGGTACAACCTTGTGGAGGCGCTTCTCGATAAAGCACATCACCCACACGGCGATGATGACCGGGATAACATGCCCCTGATAACCGATCAGATCGATCTCATACAGCCCGAACCACACGCTCTGCCTTACCTGAACGCCCTCCGTTGCCACCGTCCAGGCATTCTGCAGATTCGGATGGATCATCAGCATACCGATGACCGCACCCAGATACGG
Organism: uncultured bacterium; assembly: GCA_947647735.1. Classification (GTDB taxonomy): domain Bacteria; phylum Bacillota; class Clostridia; order Lachnospirales; family Lachnospiraceae; genus 1XD8-76. Next base: position 42,111 of record CANSLJ010000014.1, read on the forward strand.
GTTGCCGCCGAAAGCCTTCGCCGCGCTGTAGGCGATCAGGATCGGCAGGAAGGTATACGCCACATTGCTGAACAGGTTCGCAAAAACAAAGATGGAACCGCTTGTATCGATGGACAAAAATCCGTTATTCACCATGAAGTTCAAAGCTTCCATGATACCCATCAAAAAACCGCTGGCAACGATCGCCGGAATGATCGGCACAAAGATATCGCCCAGAGTTTTGATCGCCCGCTTGAAAATATTCTGCTGCGCCGCAGCCGCCTGCTTTACCTCCGCCTTTGTGGCAGCCGACAGACCGGAAACCTGCAAAAACTCATCGTACACTTTATTGACTGTTCCTGTTCCAAGAATGATCTGAAGCTGTCCGGATGCAAAAAACACACCTTTCACGCCCTCGATCTCTTCCACAGCCTTGCTGTCACACTTTTCATTGTCCCCTATCACCAGACGCAGACGTGTCGCACAATGTGCTGCGGAAACCAGATTTTCTTTTTTTCCTACTTTGTCGTAGATCTCTTCCGCGACTTTCCTGTAATCCATATCTTCCTCTCTTTCCATGCCGCTCGGCATTATTTTTATTTTCCGCCGCAGGTTCCTCTCCGGATAGCGCCACGGCCTGTTTTCACATCCGTATTTCTCAGACGATCCCGCTAAAATGATACCTTCATGCCATCATAGGAAGCGATCATCCCATGCTCCCCGGCGAATGCCTCCAGTTCCCCATGCGTCATCTTCCCGTTATGAGAAAAATGATTGATCACCTTCACCGTATCCTTGCCGATGCATCCCTTTTCCTCCAGCATCCCGGCAAATCTGATATCATCGAGCAGTCCCATATGATAACCGTCAATCTGTTTCATCCCCATCGTCGCATCCAGCGATATCAGATCGTATTTTCGGGAAAAAATACACTCCCAGGCTTCCCCGCTCAGGTTCATCCCCGTATCGTGCCCGTACAAAAGGCACTTCCCGTCTTTCTCGATAATGTAGATGTAACAGGTCTCCCTCTTATCATGATCCGCAGGAACCGGGATGATATGATACCCCTCCGCCGTGAAATCTCCAAAAGGCGCAAGCCGCACAAACCGAACCGCATCATCCAGCGGATGCACTTTAAACCGGTCGATCAGCACCGCATCATAAAACGCCTTCTCCACAGCCTCATTCCCGTACACATACAGCATCCCCTTCGCCTGATGCCCGAAATGCTCATGTCGATGGATCAGCTCAACAGGAAAAAAATGATCCATATGGGAATGCGTCACCAGCAGATGATTGATCTCCCCGAGCTTCAGGGAATAACGCAGGGCATGCGTGTAAGTATCCGGCGGAAGATCTATCAAAATCCTCCCGTCTATGATCGACTGTGTTCTCGTGCGGAGTTCCTTTCCTCCCGTCTCCCTCGCCCGCCTGCAGATATCACAATCACAGAATAACGCCGGCAACCCTTCCGCCGCTGCCGTTCCGAGATATTGTATCTCCATAGTTCCCTCCCTCCTGTCTTTTTCTATATTATTTTACTTCTCTCATATACCATATCGCACTTTTGATTACCGGTTATGTAACCGATTAAGTAACCGGTAACTTTATGCTATCACGACATCCACTATCTGTCAATATTTTTTATTAATTTTTTGTTATAACGAATACGCAGACTGTGTGGAAATTAATTTCTTAAGGAGCCTCTTAAAAAACGCCGGCACTTAGCGAGGTCCTTTCGAGCTTAGTGTCCGCTGCGTTTTTTACGAAGCGAGAGCGCGGCGACGAAGAAATTAATTTCCACACAGTCGGACGGTTCACCAATCCCCCCATAAAATAAGAACCGGTCACATAACCAGTTCCTGTTTCAGATTGATTTTCCCTCCCCATACTGCTATACTAAAGCCAGTACCCCCCTGTTCACCGTTCTATCAAATTGTAAGAGGAAATAACATGACGCAGAAAAAAGTAACATTTGACGATATCGCCAGATATACCAACTTCTCAAAGACAACCATCTCCCGGTATTTCAACGATCCGGACTCCCTCACCGTAAAAAATCAGGACATCATCGCAAAGGCGCTGGTGGATCTGAATTATCAGGAAAACAAGCTGGCAAAAGTCCTTGCCAACGGCAAAAGCGAATTTATCGGCATCATCGTTCCCAACCTGTATCTGGACTATTACGCCGAAATGCTGAACCAGATCCTGAACACTTACGAGGACTTCGGTTACAAATTCCTCGTCTTTGTCAGCAAGAACAGCGAAGAGACGGAGCGAAGATATATTCAGGAGCTCCTCGCCTATAAGATCGAGGGCATGATCATCTTAAGCCACACGATCTCCTCCAGAGAGCTTGCCTCCTACGATATCCCCATTGTCACCATCGAGCGGGAAGATGCGTATGTAAACAGTGTAAACACCGACAATTACATGGGTGCCGTGCAGGCAACCAGCCTGCTGTATAAAAACGACTGTGATATCCTGGTGCATATCAATTCCGTCGTCCGGAAGGAAGTGCCCGCCTATGGGCGCATTCAGGGCTTTCAGGATATCTGCAGGGAGCACAACCTCCAAAACGAGCTGATCCTCAGGGATCTCGGACACTCCCATCAGGAGATCCACCGCTCCATGCTGGAGATCTACGAATATCTGAATAAAAAATATCCGCATCAGAAAAAGGGACTGTTTATGGCAAATGATACCCATGCCAACAGCATGCTGAACATCATCTTCCGGGATCACGGAACCTGGCCGGACGAATACCGCATCATCGGTTTCGATGACTCCCCCATCGCGGCACAGGCGATCATCCCCACCAGCAGCGTGGGACAGCAGATCGATAAAATAGCATACGAAGCGGTGGAACTGCTGGTATCGCTGATGAGCGAGCGGAAAAAACGCCGCCCTAAGCCTCAGACGGAACTGATCCATAAGAATGTGACGCCCATACTGGTCAGAAGGGAAACGACAGGGTGACACCTGTCGTTAACCGACCGCATTCCTCTTCTCCGCTATCCCAAACCGGATATAATGCTGATAATAGAGCGGCAGATCATCCCCGAACGCCCTTCTCAGATCCGCATACCTCGCCTTATACGCCCGCACATCAAAGGTATCGATCGCCTGCCTTCCCTCCCGCATGCCAAAAACAATAAAATGCTGAAATAACGCCGCCGCATTATCGCCAAACGCCGCCCGCAGATCCTTATACCTGTCACTATAATACGCTGCATCAAACACCGGCGCATAATCCAGACCGCCATATCGATATACAGCCATTTCTTCTACCGGATAGAGTTCCTCATACCACAAACTCATATCCGTATATCCTGCAACACCGGGAACCCTAACCCTGCTGCTGTACTGCCATCCTGCCTCGCCCACATCGGGGCGGAGCCTGCCATCCACTTCCCCGGTATCCGGCTCCGGATATCTTGCGATCCAGTATTTTGCGGGCAGGCCGCCGCACACATTCTGATACCAGTCAAAACTGCAATAAATATTGCACTCCTGCCCTCCAGACCGGACAACCTCCATCCATACCTCCGCTATCCGCCTCACCCCCGCCGGGCCCAGCTCCCGCTGCTTATCATATTCCAGATCCAGCCATACGCCAAGTTCCGGCTTTCTGCCTGCAAGAACCTGTAAAACCTCTCCTGCCTCTCTTTTTGCCTCCGCCTCCGAAAGCGCATAGCTGTATCTGTACACCCCTTTCACAAGCCCGCGGGAAAGACATTCGTTATAGTTGTATTCAAAACTGGAATCGATGCTGTTTTTATCCATGATCCTGAGGATTGCCCCCATAACGCCTGAAGCCTTCACCTTCCCCCAATCCGGCCTTCCCTGATAGGCGGAAACATCAATTACTTTTTGTGCCACTTTGACTTCCTTTGCTGAAAATATTTTTCTTGCTTTATTTTATGCGTGTAGGGATATTTGTGCGAATTTTCCCGAATAGAGTCATCTGAAATGCCAAATGTATAAATTCCCGTCCACCGCCCATAATAACAATCATGAAACGGATTCCAAAACACATCGGCATTATCCCGGACGGCAACAGACGCTGGGCAAAACAAAACGGATTAAAGAAAGAAGACGGCTACGCCTATGGGTTAGAGCCCGGTTTAAGGCTCCTGAGAGCGGCGAAAAACTGTGGTATACAGGAACTAACCCTCTACGGCTTTACAGTGGATAATTGCAAGCGCCCGAAAGAACAGGTCAGTGCTTTCTCAAAAGCATGCGTCCGGGCCGCTGAAATGATCCGGCAGGAAAACGCGGAATTGTACGTATTCGGCAATACAGCCTCCCGCTGTTTTCCCGCCGAACTGCTCCCTTTTGCAAACCATGAGCGACGGCAGGCATGCAGTGAAGGAACCATAAAAGTAAATCTTCTCACAAACTACGGCTGGGAGTGGGACATGAAAAACGGCTGGGCATCCAGTGATATCCCGCGGATCGATCTGGTGATCCGCTGGGGCGGAATGTGCCGTCTGTCCGGTTTCCTGCCTATTCAGACCGTCTATTCCGATTTTTATATCGTAAAAGAACTGTGGCCGGATTTTCAGGAACAGCAGTTCATGGACGCATTGCAGTGGTACCAAAAACAGGACGTCACGCTGGGAGGATAGCAGGATCTTCCATCCTCAATATCCTTTACACACATCCACCCACTCCACATACCCGGAATACTGCTCCAGCTCCGGGATCGTGAGTTCTATCGCACTGTTTGCACTCCCGCAGGCGGGAAAAACTGTCGTAAAGCGTTTCAGCGACGCATCAAGGTATACCCTCACGCCCTCCTTTACCGCAAACGGACATACACCGCCCACCGCATGCCCCACAAGCGTTTCTGCCTCCTCCGGCGAGAGCATCTTTGCCTTCTTTCCAAACTGTGCTTTATACTTGGGATTGTCAATCTTCGCATCCCCCGCTGCCACGATCAGCAGCACCTGATCTCCCGCCATAAAGGAAAGCGTCTTCGCTATCCTCGCCGGTTCACAGTGCAGCGCCGCAGCCGCCAGCTCCACCGTGGCGCTGGATACGTCAAATTCCTGAATCCGCTCTTCCATGCCGTATTCTCTGAAATATTCCTTTACTTTTTCGATCGCCATTCTTCGTTCTCCTGTCATCATAATATCATTTCTTCTATTTTCCAATTCATATCATTTATCGGAAAAATAAGCAAAATTCATAACACAGAAATTATCATCATTGCACGACTTCTTCGATTGTGCTACTATGGATATGGACAGCACCACAGAACCTCTTGTTCCTCTGTGCTACCGTTCAGGTGGAGGGATTTTTATGGAACACTCAAAATATATCAATAAAAAAGAAAGTCTGCCCGAACCGGCTGACCGGGAACGTATGGCGATGGATCTTATTCATGCTTCTTTAGATTCCGGACCGTGGAGCATGGAATTTAATGAAGAAGGTGAAATGATCTCCTGTATCTGGACAGATACCTTCCGGCACATGCTGGGCTATAAGAGCACGAAGGATTTTCCCGACGTACTGGAATCCTGGTCCGATCTACTCCATGAAGAGGATAAACCCCATGTCATGCACGAATATTGGGATACTGTGAAAGATTATACCGGCGTCAAGACTTATGACGTGGAGTACCGCCTGCTGACCAGAAATAATGGATGGAGATGGTTCCATGCCGCCGGCAGGCTCTCCCGCCGGGAAGACGGATCTCCCATTGCCTTCTATGGCCTTTTTATTGACATTGATGAGAAGAAAAAAATGGAAGCTCAGCTGCAGCGGCAGACGGCAGAACTGCAGGAAGCCCTGGCAGCGGCACAATACGCCAATCAGGCCAAAACCACTTTTCTCAACAATATATCCCACGACATCCGAACGCCGCTGAACGCGATCATCGGCTTTACAAATCTTGCGCTGGAGAGCCGCGACTCGGACACCCAGAGAGAATACCTGAATAATATCTCCGTTTCTTCCAGACATCTTCTGAGTCTGATCAACGGCATTCTTGAGTTATCCAAAATCGAAAACGGGAAAGTTGAGCTGACAGAGGAGCTGGTCAATGTCCATGAAATTTATCGGAATCTGGAAACAATGCTCCGCATCGATCTGGAGGAAAGACATCTCTCCTTTACGATGGATCTGAATATCCGGCACACACACCTGTATATGGATACGACACACTACTCACAGATATTTTTAAATATCATCAGCAACTCCATCAAATATACGCCGATGGACGGCATGATCGCAGTCTCCTGCAGGGAGTGTCCCGCTGATACGCCGGACAGCTGTGTTCTGGAAACCGTAATACAAGATAACGGGATCGGTATGTCAAGCGAGTTTTTAACCCGCGCCTATGAAACCTTTTCCAGAGAGCGCACTTCCACCGTCAGCGGCGTGCAGGGGACAGGGCTGGGACTGGCTATTGTAAAGAACCTTGTTGATCTGATGCAGGGTACGATTTCTATGGAAAGCCAGCCGGACCACGGGACAAAAGTAACGATCCGTACGCCCCATCGTCTTGGCGATCCCTCCGAGATATCCATCCGGAAAAAATCTGATGAGACAGATTACAGCATCCTTTCAGATAAGCGCATTTTACTGGCAGAGGATCTTGATGTCAACGCAATTATTGCGACAAAACTCCTCTCCGACAGGGGATGCCTTGTGGAGAGAGCAAAAGACGGTATAGAATGTGTGGACATGATGCAAAAAGCGGACGCCGGATATTATGACCTGATACTGATGGACATCCAGATGCCGAACATGAACGGCTACAGCGCCGCTCAGTCCATCCGCGCTCTGGAAGACCGAAAAAAAGCCGCCATCCCGATCCTGGCAATGACGGCAAATGCCTTTCCGGAGGACTTCGATAAAACGATCAGATCCGGCATGAACGGCCATATCGCAAAACCGCTGGAAAAAGAGAAAATGTTCCGGACGATTGCGGAGGCTTTGCTCGAAAAACCCCCGCAGGACATGTAACGCCATGTGAAAACGATATTCTGTTTTCATTCTCCCGGACGCACCGCCGGTCAGGACGTAGGCTTTCTGAGCGGACAGTCCGACATGCTGACTTTGTCTTTCAGCACGTTCAGCCCGCAGTCAACCAGATAATCCTGCAGGATCGGCATGGACTGGGAGGATGTGGGCCCGATGATGATCTCCCCGATCAGTTCCGACATATGGAGCCCAAGCCTTCCGCACATCCTGTTCAGGTCAAGCGGATAATACTTTTTGATCCGCCCCGCCGATACATGATACCTCGGCTCCACCGCAAAGTCATTCAGGATAAACGGAGAGATCACCAGCCTGCGCTCTTTCTCCCGCGCAAAGGAGGGATGCTTAAAAGCCGCCGACTGTATCCACGCATCGTTCATAAGCCCTCGCAGTTTCTGCTGTATTTCCGAAGACTCTTTCCCCTCCATCATCAGCTCGTAAAACGCTCCCACAAGCCGATGTTCCCGCATATCTTTCTGATAATACACGGTCTGCAATGAAACGGCTCCGCCTGTCATCTTCTGCATCAGATTTTCATGAAACGCAATGCAGACGCCCTGCCCCAGATGCCCGTATCGCTCCCACTGGGCGGCGTCATCTCTGTATTTGGAAAAGCAGGCGGCATACGCCGAATAGTGAAATTCCTCCTCCAGCTCCCTGCGGAACAGATCCTCTATGACACGGCTTTTCTCTTCCTCGCCGTCTGCGCGCAGTTTCTCCATGACCGCATGGCAGATGCCGTTCATAAAAAACCTCATCTCGGAAGCGTCATTCATATTCAGAATATTATTCAATCTCAGTTCCGCGCAGCGGATGATACCGTCAAGCGCCGCAAAGTCAGTGTAATGATACAGCATGATCTTACCTCCATAGGACAGGTTGGAAATATATATTTTACTGCATAAACTCCCTCTATTCACCATCATAACATCTGACGTTATCCATCACAATAAAAAGTTTTTCGCTTTTTCTCCCCACAACTTTCCTCCAGGTAAGTAACTTACATAAATGTAGGTACTTGTAAGTAATTTGGTGTAATGTTATAATCCTGCCATAAACGAAAGCGTAATGCAATAAACCGCAGAATTGTGCATCAAAAAATTTTGTGGATCAGAAAAAAGGAGGTTAAAAATGAAAAAAGATTTAGGATTGGTTCAGGCGGTTTACCCGATGCCCGTTCTGATGGTCGCGGCATACGATGAAAAGGAAAAGGTCAATGTGATGAATGTCGCATGGGGACAGATCTGCGATAGCGATAAGATCATTCTCTTTATCGGCGAAGGTAAGAAAACATGGCTCAATATCAAGGCAAGCAAAGCTTTTACTGTTTCACTTGCCGATGAAGAGCATGTTGATGTGGCAGACTTTTTCGGTATTGCTTCCGGAAATAAAATTGATGATAAGTTTGAGCGGACAGGATATCATGCTGTAAAAAGCGATAAAGTCCATGCCCCCATCATCGAGGAATTCCCGGTTGTCATGGAATGCGAACTTCTTGAGTTCCTTGAGACCGAACATGTTTCCGGCATCGTGGGAAAGATCGTCAATGTGAAAGCGGAGGAAAAAGTGCTCGGCGAAAACGGGAAGGTAGATCCTGTAAAATTAAAAGCTCTTACTTTCGATCAGTTCCAGCATGGTTATTATTCTACCGGTGAAAAAGTTGCAACTGCGTGGAATGCCGGTATGGCTCTGATGAAGAAGTAGTTTTCTTTTTTAAATAACCGCTGCCGGCATATACCGGCAGCATTGTTTTTGTGCGAGAAAAGATTTATAATGACGATAACATACTGAATTATATCCGACAACTTGATCAAATACAAGAATCGAAAGGAACCGATATGACGAAAATAACTGTCTGTTTTCCGGGCATAGGATACCACTGCGATAAACCGCTTCTCTATTACAGCAGGCACCTCGCCTCCAGCCTTGGATATGGAAATTCCAGAAATGTGACCTATGTATATAACGCAGGAAATATCCGCGGTAATGATAAAAAAATGAAAGAAGCGTACGAAGCATTATTTTTGCAGGTCGAAGCCGCTCTTTCAGATACCGTCTGGAATGAATATGATGATATCCTCTTTATTTCCAAGAGCATCGGGACGATCATTGCCGCTTCCTATGCGGAGAAATATGCATTAAACCGTGCGAAACACATTTTATATACGCCTCTGGCGCAGACTTATCTTTTCGCACCTGACAATGCTGTCAGTTTCATAGGAACTGCCGATCCCTGGAGCAATATCGATGAGATCATCCGTCTTTCAGCAGAAAACCACATCCCGCTGGCTACATATGAAGGATGTAATCATTCCCTTGAATGCGGTGATGCTTTAAAAAATATTGAAATCTTAAAAGATGTGATGCGGCGGACAAAAGATTTTATTGAAAAAGAAGCTTTCTTTTTGCTGTAAGGCGATGACATAATTTTGATTCATTTCATCCAGCTTGAGAAACATCTTGTTTCATCACAGCCCCTATCCATAACAAAAGTGGCTTTATCAAACAAGGCTTTACCTCCTTTACTGTTTGTGCGTTTGGCGAACCTACACTTATTATAGCAAAGGAGGTTTTTACTTAAAGCTAGTTGGGGACACACCTGCATAGCAGGCGGTCCCCGATCTTCTCTTATTCGTAGGTTGTTTCGCCCGTTCTTCCGTAAAATGTCAGAAGATACAGCCCGCATATACCTACCACTGCGTAAATCGTCCGCGCAATCCAGCCAATCCCAAATATGGATTCCACCAGATTAAATCTGAAAAATCCTATGAGGCCCCAGTTTACAGCCCCGATGATGCCGATTGTGAGCGCTATTATATTCAATGTTTTACTCATCCTGATACCTCCCCTTTGCATTTCATTTGACACATGACATGTCACTATTAAAATTCCCTTGAGGCACAGGATTTATTCTTTTTTGTTCCGCTTAACAATAATAAGTAATTTCCCCAAAATATTCATATCACTTATTTATTATTTCATTTAAAAATCAAATTAAGTATTTCTTTAATGATTCTTGAAGAATATTCCTCATACATCGTATTACTGTAAACATTATTCACCGAATCATTTTTAGTAAGTTCTATCTCTTCCCAACAATCAGAAAAATCCTTAACCCATTTTACCTCCCTTCCGTAGCCCATGCTATTCCCATTTTGAAAATAAAACTCTTTAATATTTTTCCCGATAATAAATCCTATTGCCTTAATAGTAATTTTCTCTTTTGATCTGGGAGAAAATGATTTTATATAAACAATATCTCCTATTTTTGCACGTCGTAACATTTCATATAAAGTTGTTGCATCGCTTTTTTCATAGCCTATACAAAAGCATTTTTTATCAATAAAATCTTTTGCTACATCTTCATCATAATACGCACCCACTCCATATACTGCCATATCCTTTTCCTCCATAAACCAATCATTTTATCGCTCCTAAAATTTTACTATTTTCAGCAAAACAAAAATGCCAAGAAATATGATAAAATCACCATTTCCTTAGCATCCTTAGGGTTGGGCTGTTAAAAACAGTCGCAGCTGATAGGGGAATCGAACCCCTGTTTCCGCCGTGAGAGGGCGGCGTCTTGACCGCTTGACCAATCAGCCATTTTGCAATCTTTCTGTTGTGCAGTTCTGCACTGCACTTGCTATTCTATTACATATTCGGAAAGATTGCAAGCTTTTTTTTCATTTTTTTTAAATTATTTTTATCCCACCTTCACAAAATCAAACAGACTGATCTGATTGCTCTCCGGAAGATCCCCCAGTATCCCCAGTGCCGATAACTGATCCGTCAGCGTTTTTCCCACCTTGGCACGTTCCCTGAAGTCCTCCTTCGATAAAAAGGTTCCCTGCTTTGCCGCCTCACAGATGGCGTAAGCCGCTTTCTCTCCCAGTCCGTCGATACTGTTGAAGGACGGCAGAAGTTTCCCGTCAATGATCTGGAACAGCCTTGCGTCGGACTTGTACAGATCGATCGGCAGAAACTCAAATCCCCGGGCATACATCTCCTGCACAATCTTCATATCACGCATGGAATCCTGCTCCTTCTTGGAAAGCTGATCCTTCCCCCGCTTTTTATATTCATTCAATATGCTCTCCAGATGCGCCTTTCCCTGACACATGATCTCATAGGAAAAAGCGGAAGCCCTGATACTGAAAAATGCCGCGTAATAGGCAAGCGGATGATAAACCTTGCAGTAAGCGATACGCCACGCCATCATCACATAAGCCGCCGCATGGGCTTTCGGAAACATGTACTTGATCTTCTTGCAGGACCAGATATACCAGTCCGGCACATTGTTTTCCTTCATGGCTTCCTCCCACTCCGGCCTCAACCCTTTCCCTTTTCGCACGCTCTCCATGATCTTGAAGGAAAGTGCCGGATCAAGTCCCATATGGATCAGATAGATCATAATATCGTCTCGACAGCAGATCGCCGTGGAGATCGTCGCCTTCCCCTCCTCGATCAGCGTCTGGGCATTCCCCAGCCACACGTCCGTCCCGTGTCCCAGGCCGGAGATCCGGATCAGATCCGAGAAATGCTGAGGTTTTGTGTCCAGCAGCATCTGAATGACAAACTCCGTTCCAAACTCCGGAATCCCCAGAGAACCCACAGGGCACCCGCCGATATCCTCCGATGTAATGCTCAGCGCCTCGGTGGATGTAAACAGGCTCATCACCGCCTTGTCATCCAGAGGGATCGTTGTGGGATCGAGTCCCGTCAGATCCTGCAGCATACGGATCATGGTGGGATCATCGTGCCCCAGTATATCCAGCTTCAACAGGTTATGGTCAATGGAATGATAGTCAAAATGGGTCGTCACGATATCCGTCGTCATATCGTTTGCCGGGTGCTGCACCGGCGTAAAGGAATTGATATCCTCCCCCACCGGCAGCACGACGATACCGCCCGGATGCTGTCCCGTACTTCTTCTGATACCGGTGCACCCCTGCACGATCCTGTCTATCTCACAGTTCCGCTTATGGATCTCATGTTCCTCATAATAGTTTTTCACATAGCCGAAAGCCGTTTTATCCGCCATCGTCGCTATGGTGCCGGCACGATAAGTCTGCCCGTGGCCAAAGATCACCTCCGTATATTTGTGCGCCTTACTCTGATATTCCCCTGAAAAATTCAGATCGATATCCGGCTCCTTATCCCCCATAAAACCAAGGAATGTCTCGAAGGGAATATCAAACCCGTCCTTGACCAGCATCTCTCCGCATTTCGGACATACCTTGTCCGGCATGTCGCAACCGGAACCGCCCACAAAGGCTTTCACTTCCTCCGAATCAAAATCATAGTAGAAACAATGGGGACATCTGTAATGCGGGCTCAGCGAATTTACCTCCGTGATCCCCGCAAGGAACGCCACAAAGGAAGAACCCACAGAACCTCTCGAGCCTACCAGATACCCGTCCTCCACAGACTTCCACACCAGCTTCTGGGCAATGATATACATCACCGCAAACCCGTTGCTGATAATGGAATTCAGTTCTTTTTTCAGCCTCGCCTCCACGATCTCGGGCAGTGTTTCGCCATACAGTTCATGGGCTTTATCATAACAGATCCGCGTCAGTGTCTTATCCGAATCGGGAATGATCGGCGGACACTTATCAGGACGCACCGGAGACATGGTATCCACCATATCCGCGATCAGGTTTGTGTTCGTGATCACGATCTCCTCCGCCTTATCGCTCCCCAGATACTGGAATTCCTCCAGCATCTCCTCCGTGGTGCGCAGATAGAGCGGAGCCTGATTGTCCGCATTCTCGTATTTTCTCGCCGCCATGATAATCCGGCGATAGATCTCATCCTCCGGATCAAGAAAATGCACGTCGCAGGTCGCCACAACCGGCTTATGGAAGGTCTCTCCCAGCTCCACCACCTTCCGGTTTAGATTCCTGATATCCTCCTCGGAATGGACATTCTCGATCCGCTCCGACTCGATCATAAACTCATTATTGGACAGCGGCTGTATCTCCAGATAGTCATAAAAATTAACGATCCGCGCCAGCTCCGTCTCCTCTCTTCCATCCAGCAGCGCCTTGTACAGCTCTCCCGCCTCACAGGCGCTGCCGATGATCAGTCCCTCCCGGTATTTCTGCAGCTCGCTCTTCGGGATTCTCGGCCTTCTGCTGTAATAATCCAGATGAGACTTGCTGACAAGGGTATACAGGTTCGTCCTCCCCACGTTATTTTTTGCCAGGATGATCACATGATAGGTCGCCATCTTTTTGATGATCTCCGGGTTCGAGCGCCCTGCCTCCGTGAGCTGCGCAAGGCTTTCTATCCCACGCTCCGCAAGCATCTTCAAAAAGGCAAGATACATCTGTGCGGTACACTCCGCATCGTCCACCGCGCGGTGATGGTTTTCCAGCGAGAGATGCAGCGTCTTCGCCACCGCATCCAGCGTATGCTTCGCCTGCCCCGGCAGTAAGAGCCTGGCGATCCCCATCGTATCCAGATAGGTGAACTCCCTCATAATTCCCAGCCTTCTGGCATTTTCCTTGATAAAGCTCATATCAAATCCGGCGTTGTGGGCTGCCAGCACGGCTCCTCCGCAGAACGCCAGAAACTCGGGCAGCACGGTTTCCACCGTGGGGGCATCCTCCACCATGGCGTCATTGATGCTGGTAAGCTGCTCGATCCGGAAAGGAATCGGCCGCTCCGGATTCACAAAAGCGGAAAACCGCTCCACGATCTTTCCTTCCTTTACCTTCACCGCTCCGATCTCTATGATCCGGTCGTTTACCGGTGAAAAACCGGTTGTCTCTATGTCAAAGACAACGATCTCGTCGGACAAAAGCTGCCCTTTATCCTCGCTGACAACGGGATTCAGGTCATCCACCAGATAGCCCTCCACACCGTAGATCACTTTAAAGAAATCAAACTTATCCGGCTCCGCCTCCCCTGCCGCCTTCCGTTTTTCCTTCTCCGCCTTCCACAGATCCTCCCACACATGGTTGGCGTCCGGGAAGGACTGCAGTACACCGTGGTCAGTGATGGCGATGGCAGGCATGCCCCACTGATAGGCGCGCTTCACGATATCCTTCACCTCGGACACGCCGTCCATATCACTCATCTTCGTATGACAGTGCAGCTCCACACGCTTCCGGATGCTGTTATCCATCCGCCGGACTGTGAAATCGGGAATCTTTTTAATGCCGATGATAGAAGACAGGCCCAGCTCATGGTCGAACTTATCCATCATGGCAACACCCTTGATCTTCAGGAAATTACCTTTCTGCAAAAAGCCCTTGATCTCATCCACCTGCTCCGTCTTCACAAATATCTTCACGCCGATGGTGTCCGTCAGATCCGTGACCGTAAAGATCATGATGGTCTTTTCTATCTTGGCGATCTCCCTCTCATCATAGGAGAGCACTTTCCCACGGATGATCACCTCGCCGATCTCGTCGGTAATACTTTCGATCGGGATATGATCCCCCTCGAAATCCCTGCCGAAAATAACATCCGGATTTTCGGAACGCTTCAGCGGGCGGAACGCATCTCTGTCCTGCTTTCTGCCGCCCTGCATACGATTTCTGCCCCCGGATTCCTTCAAGACGCCGCCGGATGCGGCAGACGTTTTTCCCTGCCGGATGCCGCCTGCCTCTTCTGCCTGAGCACCGCCCGCTCTCTCTGAAAATGCCTGATCTCCCTCTGCGGAAAAGCCTTCCCTGTCTCCGCTTCCTCTTGTCATGGAAACAATTTCCGCGACCTTGTTCTCGATCTTCTGTTCCTGTTCCGCCTTGTGCTTTCGCTCTTTCTTCTCCCGGTATGCAGTCTCGATCTGCACCTCAAAACCACAGCGTTCCTGAAATATCTTTTCCAGTATCCTCACCAGTTCCTTCTCTTTTTCTCTGGCAAGCACGGACTCTTCCAGCACCAGCTTTATATTTTTTTCATCCGGATAGGATATCTCAGCATTCTTAAAGAAACTGTACTCGAGGGGAGACATCTCCCGCAGTTCCTGCAGTATGCTCTTTTGATAGACTTCCATCAGTTTCTCTGGCGTGTACAGGGAGGAGAGATGGAATCGCTCGTATATTTTGATGACTGTATTCGCATAGGGAAACAGCTGATTTTTTATCTCCCGCTCCAGCGCCCAGATCTTATCCTTTTCTATCAGATGTTCGCTGCCGATGTAGATCCGCAGATATTTTCTGTCCTTCGGCGCCGAGATCCGCTCTACCTGCACTTTTTCAAGCAGGGCTTTCAGGTCGCCTTTTAACTGCAGGGTCGGGAATACTTCTTCAAATGGTTTCATGGTGTGCTCCAATTGTTGGTGTTGCCGGACGCCCGGAGGAAAATATCCCTTCTGCAACCCGCTCTCGCTCCGGGCTAAACGCAGCGGACGCTAAGTTCGTGAGAAACCTCTCTAAGCGCCGGCGTTTAGCAGGGTTGCGTCAGGGATATTTTCCTCCGGACTGGTTATACAATGCTAAACATTTTTTTCAGGTCAAAATTTTTATCTCTTCCAGTTCAGCAGTTCCTGCCGCAAAGTTTCAAGCAGCTCCGCCTCCGGTACTTTGCGGATGATCTCGCCCTTCCTGATCAGGAGACCCTCCCCGATGCCGCCTGCGATGCCGATATCCGCCTCTTTGGCTTCCCCCGGGCCGTTGACTACGCAGCCCATCACAGCCACTTTGATATCCAGCGGGATATCTGCCGTCATTTTTTCCACTTCGTCCGCCAGCTTTATCAGATCGATCTTTGTTCGTCCGCAGGTAGGGCAGGACACCACCTCGATGCCGCCCTTCTTAAGCCCCAGCGTCCTCAGGATCAGCTTTGCGGATTTGATCTCCTCCACCGGATCACCGGTCAGGGAAACGCGGATCGTATCGCCGATACCCTGATTTAAGATCAGAGCCAGCCCGATGGCGGACTTGATATTTCCGCTGTTCACCGTACCCGACTCGGTAATGCCCACATGCAGAGGATAGGGCGTTTTATCCGCCAGCAGTTCATGAGCCTTCACACACATCATCACATCCGAAGATTTGATACTTATGACAAGGTTGTCATAATCCATATCCTCGATCATATGTACCTTATCCAGAGCGCTCTCCACAATGCCCTCCGCTGTCACACCCTTATATTTTTCCACCAGCTCCTTTTCCAGAGAACCGCTGTTCACGCCCACCCGGATAGGAATATTCCGCTCCTTCGCCGCAGATATGACCGCTTTCACATTCTCCCTGCTGCCGATATTGCCCGGATTGATGCGGATCTTGTCCGCACCGTTTTCCATCGCTGCGATAGCCATCTTATAGTCAAAATGGATATCCGCCACCAGCGGTATCCTGATCTGCTTTTTGATCTCCCCGAGCGCCTTTGCCGCCTCCGGAGTCGGAACGGTACAGCGGATGATCTCACAGCCCGCCGTCTCGAGCCGCCTGATCTGCTCCACTGTCGCCTCTATGTTTTCTGTCGGCGTATTGGTCATGGACTGTATAGCGATCGGACTCCCGCCGCCAATCACCTTTCCGCCGATATTGATCTTCTTTGTATGATCCCTGTATCCCATATATCTGACCGCCTTTCTGCCTCTCTTCCTTTATACTTTATCACATTCAAAGCCTCTGCACCAGACAGATTTTTTCTGCTCCCATCCTTCCCTCTGCCTCCGGTAGATCCACTCCGCCGCCTTCAGCCAGAGATACCCGGCAAGAAAATGCCATCCCAACATCAAAGATTCCTCCCTGCGCCATATAATATATACCGCCGCATATAAAAACATGTATTTCAGACAGAATTCCGCCTTCCGCACCAGTGCCACCGCCCTGCCTGCGTTTTTATATCGCTTCCAGTCCGCCAGAAAAGCCTCCGCCGTGGCATATCGCCTTTCTCTCTCCGGCCTTAAGCACCGCCTTACCGCCCGAAGCATCCCCTCCGGCATCCTATCCGCCTCCACCGTCAGGCTTCCGGCACCCGCTCTGTTTTTCAGTTTCTCCTCCCCCTCCATCATCGCATATAACACGGCGCCCAGACCGTATAGATCCGCCCGCTCATCCACGGCTTTCCCCTCCCACTGCTCGGGAGCCGCATAGCCGAAGGTACCCACTCTCTTTTTCTGATATATGTTCCCTTCCCCGAGGCGCACCGCCGCCCCCACATCCACAAGACGCAGGCTCTTATCCGGCTGCACCATAATATTCTCCGGTTTCAGATCCCGGTACAGCACTTTGGGATTTCTATTATGGAGCTGTCTCAAAAATTCCCCGAGCTGCAGCCCCCAGTCGTAGATCTGTTTCTCGGAAATCTGCCCATGGAGCGAGAGATATTCCTTTAAATTCTGCCCCTCCACATACTCCATGACAATAATACCGGCGCCATCCTCCTCTGTCCACGCGTCAAAAACCGCGGGCAGCATCCGGAAATTTTGTCTCTGCAACAGCGCCACTTCCTCCCGAAACTGCTCTGTCACCCGCTCTAACATCTTGATCGCCACAGGCCGTCCCAGACGCATATCTCTCGCCAGATATACCTTTCCCGTACCGCCTTCCCCGAGTATCTCCTTTATCTCATATCTCTCAAACCAGATACATGCCTGACAGGTTCTCTCCCTAAAATCACTGTTTTTACTATTTTCAGCATTTTTACCGTTTCTGTCATTTTTATTGTTTTCAGTGTCTCTTTTGCTTTCTATTTCTTTTTTCATTATCGTTTCCTTCTCCTGTTCTCCTTCTACTCACAGTTTTATACTGTTCTGATTGTATGATTAACCTTCGCCGCCTGAAAGATCACCGCCGCCTGATTATCCCTCTCTCCGCGCTCTCTTCCCGCCTGCCCGAGCCTCCTCAGCCTTTTCTCAAGCTGCAGCTCCGTCAGTCCCTTTTGTCCGAAAAACAAAGATCCCCGCTCTTTTCCAAGGCTCTCCGCCATCTCCGACTGCTCCAGCCGCCTCCAGAATCCGTCGCTGCAGACCAGGATCTTCTCCCCGCTCCGAAGACACCCCCTCTTTCTCTGCACCCCCTGCCAGGGAAAACTTCCGATACATCTGCGCAGCCCGTGCCTCCCGTAACTGTCGTCCCCTGTCAGCCTCCTGCACCCTTTTCCCAGCAGATATGCTCTGCTGTCCCCCGCGTGAAAAACCATATATTTCACAGCGCACGGAAAAACAGGGCACCCAAAAAGATGCCCGCCCTGTAAAAGCACCATAGTCATGGTCGTCCCCAGGCCGATCCCGTGGCTCTTCCCGTAGCACAGAAGATACCTGTTGCAGTCATACAGCATACTGACGCAATCCCGCTCCGTCCGCTTTCTGCCATGACGCTTTCTCACATGCCTCAAAAAATCGCGGTAAAACCAGTCCCGTATCCGCATCGTCACGTAACCGCTGGCATACTCTCCCTCCTTAAGCCCGCCGATACCGTCGCACACCGCGAGCAGCACCGCCTCCCGCTTTCCAAACGCAGCCGCCTCCAAGACAAGCGCATCCTGCTGCATGGGCGCAAAATCCCCCTTGTCAAAATAAAATGCTGAAACCATAGATTCCTTTCCGGTTCTGTGGAATTGCGCGAACGCCCATAACTGCCCGCCAGGCTTTCGTCCGCCATGAATTTTCCGGATACCCTGTCTTTCCAGATCAGGTTGATCCGCAATAACAAAAGAATGATAAATATTTTCAGATAAATAACAGATTTTTCAGATAGATCGATTATAACATGAAATGAAAAAAATACAAGCGGTTTTTCCACACTCCGGTAATCCCGCCTGTATTTCCCCATATCTTCCGCGACATAAACCGCTTCTATCTCTGCCTACGAAACATTATTTGCAGATAATAAGATCACACCGGCAACGAACAACAAAATACCGCCAAAAAGAATTCCTTTTGTTTTTTTACCGGTACCCTTAAATTCACCGTAGACCAGCCCCCAGATATAACTCCAGCAGTGATAGCTGTTGCCGATGACCGTAGCGATCGCCACACTGACCACCGGTGCAAAAACAGCATGTAAAACATTTCCGCCGAAATGACAGAATGCCGCAATAGATGCCAATGTAAATAATCTGCCGAAGGGAATCAACGCCATAACGCCAGAGACAGATTCCTTTTCCCGATATAACAGGATCAGCGTAAACAATGAGGAACCTGCAAACGCGCCTATGACCAATATACCCATACAGGTCAGGGCTGAAAAACCATCCGGATTTAAAGCGGAGCGAAGGCCAATGGAATTCGCCAGCGGATAAGAAGACATCAATATCAGATTGATAAACGCCAGCAGCAGAATATCCTGTGTGCGGGACTGCTGTTTTTCACCCGGCCTTTTCTTTTCTCTGTCACGGCAGACTCCGGCATACTGACACGTAATGGTTGCCAGGATCAACAGAACAGATGCGGCAAATAATGATACGACCGACACCCCCTCCGGAATTCCCGCAAATAATACCGATATGATCGTTCCTCCTAAAATGGCACAGGTGGCACTGACGGACGTAGAAAGGATCAAACCAATCCTTTTCACCACCGTCAGGTGCATCTGCATGGCGATGCCAAAGACAACTCCACATCCCAAAATGGCCAACGTCAATCCCAGACTGCTTTTCATTTCAGCAAAAATGCCTGACGGGATCATTTGTTTTCCAAGAAAGCCGATCGCCGCCCACACGATGATAACAGATATGCCATACATGACACTGATAAATGCATGAACCGGAAAGTTCCCGAGATGCTTTACCGTCTGAAACCAGGACCCCCAGAGGAACGTCACAAATATAATTCCGGCAATAGCAAGCTGTGCTGTCAAAATAACCACCTCTCTTTCGCCCTATAGAGACTTCTGATAAATTTCCTTTACATCTCTGGCATCCATGGCCACAAATGCATTTTTAAGTCCCGCTCCGGCTCTCTCTGCCATCACATCGAATCTGCTCTCATCAATTCCTACTTCCCGCAGAGCGGCAGGCAGATCCATGGCTTTGAAATAGTCCGCCGTGGCCCTGATGGCCCTGTCCGCAATCTCCATCTCCGAAAGAGAAGGTTCTATTCCCCAGACATTCACGCCATACTCCACATACTTCCAGAGATTCTCCTTCCTCAACATATGACGCAGCCAATGCGGAACCAGGATCGCCAGGCCTTCGCCGTGAACGATGTCATAGTAAGCGCTGAGTTCATGCTCCATAGCATGACAGCTCCATCCCACAGGCGCGCCTTTGGCCAACAGGCCATTGATCGCCCAGCTTCCGGCCCACATGAGATTTGCACGAGCCTCGTAATCATCGGGGGTGTTGTAGGCGCGATGTCCATACTCCACACAGGTCTTGAGTACTGCCTCCGCAAAACGGCTCTGCAGATAAGCCCCCTTATTGTTGTTGAAATACACTTCCAGGACATGACTGATGATATCAGCCGTACCGGCTGCCGTATGTCTTTTGGAAACCGTGAATGTGTACTCGGGGTCCATGATGGCAACCTTTGGACGCATGCCGGGATTTGAGGGACCTGTCTTCTCCTGTGTCTCCATATTGCTGATGATGGCGCTGGTGTCCATCTCGCTGCCTGTTGCAGCCAGCGTGAGCACGGTGATCACGGGAAGTACCTCTCCGATGGGAACCTTACCGGTCACGATCCCCCACATATCGTCGCTGCCGGATCTTGCTCCCGCCGCGATCAGCTTTCCGCAGTCGATCACACTGCCGCCGCCCACCGGAAGGATCACATCGATATCGTTCTCCCGGCAGATCTTAACGCCCTCCTCCACACTGGTAACCCGGGGATTGGGATCTACTCCGCCAAGTTCCATAAATGAAATCCCGTTCTCATTCAAAATGTTCACGATCGTATCATACAGACCGATCTTCCTGATGCTTCCTCCACCGTAAACCAAAAGCACCCTGGAGCCGTAGGCTTTGATCTCGCCGCCAAGCTTGCTGATTTCCCCACGGCCAAAGAGCACCTTTGTGGGAATGTGGTACATAAAGTTCTGCACTGAAATTTCCTCCTTCCATTATCTTTTGTCCGTATACCCGGCATTTTATTTCACGATCACGCGATCATTTCGCTGATCTTTCCTGCCACACCTTCGATATCCATATCGTTTACGTCGGACAATAAGGGAAGGTGCCTCTCGGGAATACTGCCGGCACCTTTGAACGCACCTGCCACAGCACCTGCCAGAGTGCCGGTCGTGTCACTGTCGTTTCCTGCATTGACCGCAAGATATACAGATTTCATCACATCTCCGCCTGCTGCGGCAAGGAAGCCAAATACAGAGGGAACTGTCTCATTTGCATTGATTCCCGTGCCGATAATGTCAGTCATCTCGGTGACACATTTCTCGAAATCGTTCGAATATTTAACGCCGATCTCAACGGCCAGCTTAATTCTCTCCTCTATACTGGCTCCCGCCGCCTTTCGCGCTATATACATAGCCTTGTCGTATCCTTTCCGCGCACCGGTTATTCCGGCTTCTATAACATCAGAAAGGGAAACTCCGTCTGTCATAGCTGTGGAGACGGCAGCCGCAATGGAAGCCGCGCCCGATAAAGCGATCACGTTATCATGGGCCGGTCTGCACATCAAAATGGAATCGTCGATCGCTTTTTCCATGTTTCCCGGATTGAATAAGCCGCAGACCCAGGATTTCATAGCCGCGCCGTTTGTAAGATATCTATTGTCAACAGGCAGATCATCATAAGGCGTTCTTTCCTGCACGACACCCTCAAGTTTTTCAATCCCAACCGCTGAAGCACGATCGACCCTGGCTGTATAAATTGCGTATTTTTCATTATTCTTCAATTCAAAAAGTGCGTCGATCGCCGCCTTTTTTGTAACGCCGCCGGCTTTTACAAATTCCACCAGACTGAGATACGATATCGCAAAATCATAGGAAACTGTTCCAGGCGTTATATTCTGCAGCGGAGAATCATACGGCATCTCTATATAATCGCGGACAAATTCCCCTTTCCCCAACTCTTCTTTGATCAGATAAGGAGGACGTGTTTCAAGAGGTGCCCCCATAGCATTTCCGATAGCAGCTCCAACCATAGCGCCAAGAATTCTATCATACTGTGTCATTTCATCATCTCCTTATCTCAAATCATTGCGTCAATATCAGCAGCCATTTTCTCAAGATCATATCCATTTGCGCTGTTGATCAGATCAAGGTGCGCCTCCGGATAAGCATCCGCGCCATGAAAAGCGCCTACGATATAACCGGCCATACATGCAACGGTGTCAGTGTCATCGCCGCCATTGACAGCCATGTAGATCGTATCTAAAGCGTGGCCTTTACATGCGGCAATGAAGCCAAAAGCTGCCGGAACGGATTCATAAGCGTAAAGGCCGCATCCGATGATATCCGCGATCCGCCGCATGGCACCTTCAAAATCATCCTGATGACGAAGTCCTATCTCAGCGGCCAGCGCAATCTTTTTTGCAATATTACAGCCGGCTGCCGGTTTTGCGCCAAGCTCTGCCGCACGAGCGAACCCTTTTTCCGCACCGTAGATTCCCGCTTCAATCAGTTCCAGATAGGAAACGCCGTCCTCAAATGCCTTTGCAGTCGCAGCGGCGATCGCACAGCCGGCAGACAGAGCGATCGTGTTATCATGCGTGATATGGCACATCGTGAGCGCATCCTCAACAGCCGCATCCACATCGCCCGGATTAAATAATCCTGTTATACCCGCTTTCATACCGCCGCCGTTGGTCACTCTCTGGTTCATGCATAACCTTTCCTGTTTTTCCTGAATTTTTTCACCTCTGAGCCGGGCGATCGTTATTTTTGTTGTGGGCCCCGCACACTGTGAATACAGCGGATCGCTGTTCCAGTTCAGCAATCCCTCAATGGCAACAGCATCGTTCATCTTCTGCCTTTTTTCGATCATTGCCGCAGCAGTATAATAACCGATCGAAAAATCATCTGTTACCATTCCTTTTACAGCACCCTTTAAAAACATGTGATCCGGCAGATCAACGTAGGTTGTCACATTTCCTCCAAACCACTCTTTGATCTGGTCGAGAGTCATAAACTCGGTAGCGGCACCCATCGAATCGCCGATCGCCGCGCCAAGCAGGCCCCCGAAGATCTTTTCTTTTCGTGTCATCAAAACAGACTCCTTTCCCCCTATTTACCGGCTTCCTTAAAACCACTGATCGTTTCAGAGAGAGCATCCGGATCATCATAATCGTCAAAGAGAGAACTGCCTAAAATGAATCCGTCAGCCCCGGCATCCTTCACAAACCTGACATCGTCATGTGTTCTGATACCCTGCGCGCAGTAAATGGGACGATCTCCACAGAGTTCATGCAGGGTTTTTAAACACTCGCGAAGCCTTTCCCTTGTATAACCGGCTTCCACTTCCTCCGGATAAGGCAGGGCCTGCATGATCACATATCCTGTAGCATTTTTTGCTCCATTTAATTCCGCTTCTGTCATATAATAGGAAACCTCGGTTATGTTTTTGATCCCGCTTCCGTGGAGTTCTTCTAATATCTCCGGGTCATATTCCCCGATCGTTATGATCCCGTCTATCTTATTATCTTTGCAGAAACGGATCATCTTTTTCGTTCCAATGGCGAGCATGTTTTCTTTACAAATGGAAATAAAGATACCGAGATCCGGATATTTTTTTCTGGTTTCAGCAAGTAACTCCAGATGCTTTTCCATATCAGGACAATTATTGTAGGCATTCACCTCATTCGCAAAACGGTATGCCTGTCCAATATAGGGATCGGAATAAGGTATTGTCCATTCAATTCCTTCGCATCCCCCCTTTACATAAGCATCAATAACAGACATACAGCCATCCATTGACGGATGGCCGCTTATCAACCAACACAATGTTTTCATAAAATGCTCCTTATCTTATTCTTGTTCCGGTTAAAAACTCATACTGTAATAAAAAAATATCATGCGATCACTGTAGGATATGGTAAACGCCGCCATATCCTACAGATCGCAACTCACTTATCGTTTCATAAAAACCTTACATTATGCCCAGTGCAACAAGAAAAATAGTAGCTGCAAGAGCACCAAATACCAGGTAGAGCGTGTTGACCTTCTTCTTCTTGAGCAGCCAGTAGAACAGGAAGAACGTGCCAAAGCCCAGTATTCCGGGGAAGATACCATTCAAGATATCATTGAGAGAGGTTAATGCTTCCGGCGGCCCAAAGGTTAATGCCAGATTTACACCGATATTTCCGTAGGTCATTCCTCCAATGACGATCAGGCCAAGGATAGACGCCGCCTCCAGAACCTTATTGATCAATCCGGATTCCTGCAGATTAGTTACCGCCGCAGTACCCATTTTGTAGCCGATAGGAGCAGTGCCAAAGTACATGATGAAAGCAGGAATATTATAGATCAAAGCATAAAGGATCGGCCCTAAAATGCTTCCCTGCGCGGCGAAAGAAATACCGACGCCACAGGCAACAATACGAATACAGTTCAGGAACAGGGAATCAAAAACACCTGACAGCGGGCCCATCAATGAAGTTTTCACGGCATTGATGGAGGACGGATCCATATCGGGATTCTCTTTTAACTCAACCTCCAATGCGACCAGCAGGCCTCCAAACCAGCTCTTGACCTGGGGTGTACAGAGGAAGAAAGAAAGGTGTCTCTGAAGCGCCGCACTGAATGCCTCCGGATCGTCCCCCCAGATCTTTTTTAATGCGGGGCCGATCTGCCATACAAGCGGTTTATGAACAAAACGCTCATAGTTTACTGAGGTTGCCCCCTGCAGAGCACGCCGTGATATCTGTCTTAAATCTTTTTTAGTGATAATTTCTCTAGAATCAGAACTCATTATCGTCCATCTCCTTTCCTGCCGCGGAAGCCCCGCTAAGCATACTCTTGAAATCGCCGAAATTAAATTTGATCATTATAATGATCACACCGATAAGCGCCAGAGCGATCGTCGGAAGTTTCAAATACGCTGCACCTACATACCCCAGAAGAAGATAAACAAAATTTTTCTTGTTCATCATGGTTGAAGCCAGCATCGCAAGGCCGATCGCGGGAAGCACACCGCCTGCGGTAGCCATTCCATTTAAGATAACATCCGGAATCTTATCAATGATAGCCGCAACAGAGTTTGAACCGTAAAGCCATGCGAGGAACACCATCAAAAACTTCAGCAGGGCATTCAGGAATCCCTCAAACCACATGACCATATATACCCCTTTCTCATTCGCCTTCGCGGCATAATTGTCAGCGATCTTGGATGTGAAGGAGAAGAGCGCCCATAGTACGTTCTGAAGAGATGTGGCCAAAACTGCGATCGGAACTGCCAGAAGCAATGCCGCCTCAGTATCCAGTCCGGAAGAGATAGCGATCGCAGTTGCCAGAATACTGCTTATGCCGGCATCCGGAGCGATATAAGTACCAATTGTAACAGAACCAAGGAAAAGCGCCTCCAGTGTAGCACCCAGCAAAAGGCCGGTTTGTAAATCGCCAAAGATCAAACCCACGAGCGGCGCAAGAACGATAGGCCTGTTCAAATACAGAGAACCGACTGCCCAGTCAAGATGGCAATAAGCTCCCAACAGACCAAGCAAAACTGCTTGAACAAATGTTGACATGATAATTTCCTCCTTTAATTTGATATAAAATATATACTACAAAAAACTTCTGAACTTACCCCCGCATCTACCACCTCCATCTCCCCTCAAAGCACAAAACAGAAACTAAAGAACTTTTGCCAAAGGAGTCGCGGGCGCGGTGGGAATCGTCTGCAGATAGACATTGTATCCCTCGCCCGCAAGCTCCTTCAACATGGTTCTCTGTTCGCTCGTGATATGAACATGTGTACTCAGCGGTTCCGTCCCTTCACGTTTTACCGTCCTGCCAAGGTTAAGCTCTTTTACTGCGTCACAGCCCTTCATCAGGCGGTAGGCGGCTGTTACACTGTCTACTACAATAAAAAGTTTGTACTTGTCCGTCACGCCGCTGTTAATTGCCTTTATGGAATCCTCAACATTTTTGATCACTAATTTGATACCTGCAGGCACGCTTATTTTAGCCGCTGTAATCTCCAGCGGTGTCATATTATCCTTCGCGATCAGAATACAATCCGCTCCGATCGTGTTCGTCCATGTGGCGGCAACCTGTCCATGGATCAATCTGTCATCAACTCTCATTAACTTAATCATGTTTATCACTCCTTTCAATTATTAAGAAAAAAACTTAAAATGAATCAAGCTCGCCATCCTCCTCGACAAGTTGATTAACATACACAATGGAAGCTCTCGCGTTATCGATCATTTCCTCTATCATTTCCTCAGTGAGCTCCTCGGGAGCAAAAACAAACTGCATCAGAAGCCCGAGATTCAGTCCGGCGATCAGATGAAAGGGCCTTCGCTCTGTTAATTTGATGAATTCATTGCATACACTGCCTCCAAGAAGGTCGACCAGAACAATGACCTGCTCGTCCTCCGGGAAAGAATCCAACAACTCCATAAGCCTGCCTGAGATCTGAGTCTCACCGTCCTCCATATCACCATCGACGTACGCACAAAAGTAAGTGATATTTTTTTGTTCCCCGCATATCAGCTTTATGGAATCCAAAATTCCTTTTGCAAAATTTCCATGTGTCGCTACTATGATATTAGCCATTCCCTCTCTCCAAACCTTTCTTTATCAGATCATTCCAATTTCAAATACTATTATCAAATCTCGAATCATTCGGTATTCCTCTTTGACTATATTTTGTTACATTTGCATATTATTTTCAATAGTTTTACCCCGTTTTTGTCCAATTTGCCAGTGGTATGACTATCAACTGCATACCACTGGCCGAGAGATACCTTTTATTTGACAACAAAACCGATTAAAATTATAATGAAAACAGAATGAGATATTACAGATTCCGGCGCCGTCTGGCTGCAGGAGGAGTTTTTGATGAAAGATATGCCCTTATACAAGACAATTTATGAGGATCTGCGGAAAAAGATCGAGGATGGCACCTACGCGGAAAACGACGCCCTTCCGTCAGAGCGCGTTCTGTGTCAGATGTACCATGTAAGCAGATCTACCATGCGTTCCGCTCTGGATGAGCTGTACCGCAACAACTATATTGTGAAATCACACGGCAACGGAAATTTTATCAAACCGAAGATGTTTGAGCGAAAAATGACGAAATTTAACTCGTTCACGACCAGCCTGGAAGCGCAACATACTCTGATCAGGAACCTGATCATAGATTATGAAGTAGTTACAACAGACAAATATCTCGACTCACTGACTCTGCCCATGCCGGATTTCGCGGCAAATATCCGTTGGCATAAGCTGACAAGGCTGAGATCCGCAGAAGACACCCCTCTTATGATCGAGACAAACTATTTTCCCCAATGGCGTTTTTATGAGATCGATACCAACGTTCTGGGCGACACTTCCCTGTACGGATATCTCAGGAAAAACTATAATATGGAAATTACGGATGCCAACGAATTATTATCGCCGCTGCTTCCCAACAACCGCGAGCGGACCCTGCTGCAGATTTCGAGAAATATTCCCTGTATGCTGGACGAACTCTTTTGCTACGAGAGGAAAAATCTGATCGCAATTCACCACACAGTCGTTCGGGGAGACAAATTCAAGTTTCAGTCCTCATCCTATGTGAATGGATAAGCCAAAAACAAAGAGGTGAATCATAAGCCTACCGCATCCATGTATAAACCGGATGCGGCAGAAACCGTTTAATATTCCAGAGTTCCAGACTATTCTCCTTCAAAAGAAAACTTAAAAATCCCTGCCTTTCCTAAACCGCACTTCCGCTCATCCTGCCCGGCATCCAAAAGTGAACGACACCTCATACCACAACCCTCTCCAGCCGCTCCCCCAGCCTGCTGAGTATCTCATTGGTGATCGTCCCCGCGCCTTCCGCAAGTTCATAAGCCGTGATCTCCTCCTTCCCGGACCTGCCGATCAGAACAGCGCTCTCCCCCGCCTTCACACCCTCGATCCCCGTGATATCCACGATCGTCTGATCCATACAGATCCGTCCGATCACAGGAGCGCACTGTCCGTGTATCAGTACCCTTCCCCTTCCTCCGGAAAGGCTCCGTGGCAGTCCGTCCGCATAGCCGATGGAAAGCACCGCTATCCTCCTGTCCTTATCCGCCGTATAGTCCAGCCCGTAGCCCACACTCTCCCCCTGATACAGATCCTTTACCACCGCTATCCTCGCCTTCAAAGACAGCACCGGCACAAGCCCTGCCGGATGGTTTTCTCCGACTTTCCTGTCGCTCAGCACCCCGTAAAGCGCGATTCCCACTCTCACATAGTCCCCGCCCAGCTCCGGATAGTTGATCAGTCCGTAACTTGCCAGCAGATGGGTTTTGAGCCCCGTAAAACCCTGCGCTTCCAGCCTGTCCGCGATCCGATAAAAAAGCGCCGCCTGCCTTTTCGTGTAAGCCTGATCCGCCGCATCCTTCGTCTCATCCGCACAAAGATGCGTATAGATTCCCTCGATCTGCAGATTTTTCAGCCGGAATATCCTGCATATCTCCTTACTCTTTTCCGCCCGCTCTCCCAGCCTGTGCATCCCTGTATCGATCTTTACATGCACCTTTATCTTCCTGCCATAATGATTGAGCATTTTCCCATAGGCAAGATCCACAACAGTCTGTATCAGCCTGTACTTTTTCAGCAGCCCGAAATCCTTCGGATGGGTGTAGCCAAGCACCAGGATCTCCCCTGTGATACCATGCCTCCTGAGTTCCACTCCCTCCGCCGCACAGGCAACGCAAAAAGCTTTTATCCCCATTTTCTGCAGTTCTTTCGCAATCAGAACAGCACCGTGTCCGTATGCGTTCGCTTTTATCGCAGGCATAAGCTCTCCGGACGAAAACAGCCCCTGCAGCGTCTCCACATTCCGGGCAAGATCCTCACGGCTCAGTTCTATCCACGCACGCCCCTTCTCAAACGCCTGCTCCTTTCTTCCGAAAACAGAAAAACGCGCAAAGATCCGGCTTCCGATCACCGCACCCACGCCGGATGCCGCACAGACCGCCAGATAATGCACCAGCGAATTCTCCACCAGAAACTCTTCCAGATGAACCGCCTTCGCGCCGCCCCGCACCAGAATGATACAAAACGGGTGGATCACATAGATCCATGTGGAAAGCTCCCTGAACCTTCTGACCGGCGCGGTATCGACTGCCAGCAAAGCACGAAACAGAAAAAACATCACCGCAGGCAGCATGATATACATGCTGTCATGCCTCTGCAGATCCAGCCGGTGCAGCGCTACTGCCTCTGTGATCATGAGCCCAAGCGTCAGAACGAATCCTGCCAGATTCCCTGCAGGCTCTGCACTTTTTATTCTTCCACGCCGGATTCCCGCCCCCATCACAAGAAATACCGGCGCATAAAAAAGCCCGTTTCTCGTATAGGAGGAGACCGAAAATATGCCCTCATACATCCTCTTCAAAGCAGGCACCTGCTCCGCCAGCCCGTAATAACTGTCGCCAGACAATCCGATCAGATATAACACGAAACAGATTCCCGTCAGCACTCCAAAAGGCATCCTCCTTCCCAAAAACCAGACGATCACCACCCCCAGCGCCGCCGCCGGCAGATACCACAGATGATAAAAAGTGCCGTCCACCAACACCATACGGAAAAATGCCCCGATTCCCGCCTCCGAAAACTGTCCGGCATACAGATTGACCGGCAGATAAAGCAATATCGCCGCCAGATATAATAAAAGAAGCTTTTTCAGACAGCGCCGCAGCGGCCGGTTGTCCATGGAATGCTCAAACAAATACTGTGGCAGCAGAAAATATCCTGTCACCATAAAAAAGAACGGCACCGCCACCCTTGCGATCACCCTTGTAACAATAAAATCTCCCTCCGCACTGAAGGAGGCGAGCGGGGAAGTATGGATAGCAGCCACCAAAAATGCCGCTGCCAGTTTAAAACAGTCCAGCCCGCCGAATCGTTTCTCCTCTGTCATTTTCTTTCCTCATATGATACGACAACAATATCTGCAGATTTCTCTCACTGCCCGCCGCCGCTCTTTCTGTCATGATATAACTTCTCTGTGTTTAACAATGCAGCATATTCCTCCAGACACCACCCGTGCTCCCGCATGATCTCCGCATGGGGACAGCCCACATACCTGAAATGCCAGGGTTCCGCCGCGATGCCTGTGACATGCTTCTTCTCCTCCTGATACCGCTCGACAAACCCGTAAGCCGCCGCCCTCTCCCGAAATCTTTGACAGATTCCCTCATAAGGAAAATCAGGACAGATAAAATCCACTTCCTCCTTTTTCAGGGCAAGATCGATCGCCAGTCCCGTCTGGTGCTCACTGCATCCCGGCAGCGCCACAAAATTCCGGGTGTACTCCTCCCCGTTCTCCCGCAGGGAAGTGTCAAAAATCTCCTGCTGTTCCCGAAAGGAGCGGAAACCGCTGACCGGCACGATCTCTTCCCACCCGCCGATCTCCTCCATTAGTGCCGAAAGCCGCAAAAGAGCATGCTCCTCCAGCAAAATATCCGGTGTTTCCGGACATACTGGGCACAATTTTACAGCCGCCGTTTTTTCATGATACGGATGAGACGCATTCACTAATATCAGATTTTCGCTGTGTAATTCTTTCTCCATCGAAACAATCGATCTCATTTTCTTATTCTCCAAATTTCCTTTCTGTCTGTATCTTTTCCGCTCCCGCAGATATCCCTTTGGTCACTCTCCTGTCCCCACAAACCCATCTCTTCTCCACCTTCCTTCTGTATCCTCAGTTCCTCTTCCCAGCGCCTCCTCCAAAACAACCGTAATGATCTCCTCAAAGGAAATCCCCGCCGCCTTCATCATATTCGGGAACCGACTGTGCGCCGTAAACCCGGGGATCGTGTTGACCTCGTTAAAAACGATCTCCTTCTCCTTCGTCAAAAACATATCCACCCTCGCAAATCCCCGGCAGCCCAGTGCTCTATAAATCGTCCGCGCACTTTCTTCCACCCGATGCGCCAGTTCCGACGATATCCTCGCCGGCACATGGATCGCGGAAGTCTGCAGCGTATACTTCTCCGTAAAATCAAAAAATCCCTCCGCCAGCTCGATCTCATCCACCACTCCCACGGTCAGCTCCTTTGTCCCCATCACCGCACAGCCAACCTCAAAACCCGAAATACATTCCTCTATGATAATCTCCTCATCATAGGCAAAAGCCAGTTCCATCGCCTGGGGCAGCTCTTCCTCCTCCGATACTTTTGTGATCCCGTAGGAAGAACCCGCCTTCACTGGTTTCACAAAAACCGGATACCCGATCTGCCTCGCCCATTCAAAAACAGCTTCCCTGCCTGTATTTTTATCGCGGACACAGGATGCGGATGCCCGGATCTCACCATCCGCACTTTGACCGCAGACATACGATTTGGGCACACGGATTCCCGCTTCTTTCACCAACCTGTGCGCCCTGTCCTTGTCCATACACAGGGCGGAAGAAAGCACACCACAGCCTGCCACCGGGATTCCCGCCAACTCAAACGCTCCCTGCACCGTGCCGTCCTCCCCGTTTTTCCCATGCAGAACCGGAAATGCCGCATCTATATTGATCCGCTCCACACCGTCTCCTTTCAGTAGCAATAAACCGTGTTCACCGCGGTTGAAAGACAACGTCACCGGCACACAATCCCCCGACCGGCACCAGCCATCATCCGCGATCCTCCCTATCTCCCCCGTGTAATAAAACCACTCGCCCGTATGGGTGATCCCGACAGGCACCGGCTCATATTTTGTTCTGTCCATATGAGAGATCACCGCAGCGGCAGACTGCAGTGAAACACCATATTCCGGCGAACATCCACCAAAAAGCACGGCTATCTTTTTCGGAATTGCCGCCGTATACTGTTCTGATCGCTTCTTATTAATATCTTTCATATCTGTACTGTTTATATCTCTTTTCTCCTGCTCCACATTCCGTTCCATCTTTCACTTTCCGCCTTTCTTTTGCCCTTTTTCATGACTGATCACACAGGCTGCCTCCTTATTTCATCTTCTCGAAATTTCTGAACACTTTCCTATACAAAAAAAAGCCCCTGCCCGATACTATTGTATCAGCCAGAGGCTTTTTGTACTTTAACATAGACTTAGCATTCCACTAACAAGCCGCTAAGGATTTCCTAATATTTTATTAAATTTACGCTTTCCTTTTATTATCTAATATGATATAGTTTTTGAAACAAAATATAATATGCTTGCCAGGGGAACCGAAGGGGCGATTATGTCAGCTGCCGGACACTTAAAGAAGGGAGCTGGTGCCAATGGTTACATACACGGACTTGATCCAATTTGTAATTATGCTTTGCGCAGTAATAACTCTTGTTATCTATATACAACGCAAAAAATAGCGCCCTCGCTCTGGTAAAGTAAGGCGCTATTTTTAGCAATTTATCTTGCCGGCGGCTAGGCTTCATCTAGCTTTCGGTTCTCTTGTTAAGCATATTATAAGCAATATATCCAATAAAATCAACCATAATCTGTCTTAAGGCATCCTGATCACAAACGAAACCCTGTTCTCCGCGCTCTCTGCCGTGATCGTTCCCCCGTGCATCGTCACGATCTCCTTCGCGATGGCAAGCCCCAACCCGGAACCTCCTGTGTAGGAATTTCTGCCCTCATCCAGTCGGTAAAACTTCTCAAAAATATCCTCCAGCTTCTCTTTCGGGATCGTGTGCCCCTCGTTCTGAAACACGATCTCGACTGCCCCCCCGTTTTCCTTTGCCGAGATCACGATCACCGTCCCCGGAAAACTGTACACCGCAGCATTTCTCAGCACATTCTGAAACACCCTCGCCAGCTTATCCGCATCCCCGTAGACCGTCAGGTCTTCATCCGCCAAAAGCTCTGCCCTGTTGCCCCGCTCCGACAACATCGGAGACATCTCATCGATGAGCTGCACCAGCATATAATAAAGATCGATCTGCTCCTTCTGCAATGTGATCTGCTGCAGATTATACCTCGTGATCTCAAAAAATTCATTGACCATCTTTTCCAGACGATATGCTTTTTCCAGCGAAATATGCACATATCCGACTCTCTGCTCCTTCGGCAGGTCCGGCGCCTCCTCCAGCAGGTTCAGGTAGCCGATCACCGAGGTCAGAGGCGTGCGGATATCATGTGCCAGATACATGACCAGCTCGTTCTTGCGCTGCTCCGCAAGCTGCGCCTCCAATGTCCTCTGCTTTAAGTTCCGCTTTACAGCATTCAGCTTCTGTTCCGTGGCATACAGTTCCGAAGGCAGGCGAATATCCCCCTCCTCCGCAAGAAGCGCATTGATCCCCCGGTTGATCTGCACAAAATACTTTGTAAACCCGTTCAGCATGATCCGCAGCATCATAAAAAATATCACACAGACCGCAGCCATCCAGATCAGCGTCGCATGATTGCGGAATATCTGCTGGTAAATGGAATATGCGGCGTCATAATCGATCTTACAGACCGCCTGCAACACCCCTATCGTCCAGTCCGCCCCTCTTCCGAACCATATTATCTTATATATGAAATATATCCCCCAGACGGAAACCACAGCCATTTTTATGAGCCCCAGCAATATCTTGACCCGCAGATGCGAATAATCACTCCTGAAATCTCTGCTGTTCTTTCTCTCAGACTTCCATTTTGTAGCCCACTCCCCAGATTGTTTTAATATATTTTGGATTTTCTGCCGTATCATTCATCTTCTCCCTCAAATGCCGGATATGTACCGTTATGCTGTTGTTCGCCTTGCTGTAATACTCGTCCTTCCAGATCTCATGAAACAATTCCTCCGTGCTGACCACCTCCCCCTTTTTCTCCATAAGGATGCGCAAAATCTCAAATTCCGTGGGCGTCAGCACAAGCTCCTGCTCATTCAGCAGGCAGATATGCGTCTTCACATTCATCACGAGCCCGGAATGTACAAGCTCTGCCCCCTCTTCCTCCTTCTGATGCTGATTATATCTCTTGTACCGCCGAAGCTGTGCCTTCACCCTCGCCACCATCTCCAACGGCCGAAAGGGCTTCGTCATATAATCATCCGCCCCCAGGGAAAGCCCCGTGATCTTATCGATCTCCTCATCCTTTGCAGTCAGCATGATCACCGGATAGGTATACCTCTCCCTGATCTTCTGACAGATCGTAAACCCGCTCACATCCGGCAGCATGATATCTAAGATTGCCAGATCCATCTCCTCCTTCCGGACCTGCTCCAGCGCCTCCTGCCCCGTATAGCACTTAAAAACCCTGTAATTCTCATTCCGCAGATAAACCTCGATCAGATCCGCGATCTCCCTCTCATCATCCACCACAAGTATCCTGTCCTGCATGATTCCCTCTCCTTCCACAAGTCATTCTACCAGATTTCAGTAAATTCTTTCCTAATTTTTAATTTGAAAAAGGTTAAAATTTCCTTAAGTTTTTCCCGTCCCACACTAAAAAAAGCCCGTTTTCAGGCCCTTGATCATCATATCCTTATAAACAAAATACATATCAGAAAAGAGATTCTTTGGCTGGAGCGTCACTCCCAGCATCTCTTTTGCCCATTATCCAAAGATATGCGGCGCATGAAGACGCACTTTTCACCTCAAAGAATCTCTTTATCTTTCTACTCAGATTATAGTTTTTTTATTCTCGTTTGTAAAGAATTTTTTTATTCTTCAAAGTTTTCCTCCAGGTAGTATCTCCAATATACCAAAATGACATAATAGAGTTCTCATAGTCCTTTGGATCTGTCTCTATTTTTAATCTTAATATCAATTTGAACTTTTCACCCTTTTCTTCAATTTCTTTTAATACAACTGCCGTATTCGGCTTATTTGCCTGCACAATATAGTCCGGATTTCTGATTATTTCAGGAATATACAAACAGAATCTTTCATAATCATCAGGATGATGAACTTTAATGTGTTCTATACGCTCATCAGTAATAATCACTTTATCTGTAATGATATCATCTACTATACATTTATAAATTTTTTTATCAATCTGTCCCGCAAAATGCACATTCAAACTCTCTTTCGTATTTATTAAATCTATTTTATCAGTAGAAGACAATTCTTACAATCCTCCCCCCTTCCATTTTCTCCCAAATTCTCACCCATCCCTTGCCCCGAAAAAAATAATATGTTACACTTTATTTTGTGGGTTTCAGGATACAACCCCGATACAAACTGACAGCAAAATTACATAGCAGGAGGATATTCATGGAATTTACAAAAGAAGACGCCCTGAACCTGTTGGGCGAATATAATACAGGAGAATTTCACTTAAAGCATGCCCATGTGGTGGGCGATGTCATGCGATGGTTCGCCTGCGATCTCGGTTACGGCGAGGAAGCCGGTTTCTGGGAGATCGTGGGGCTTCTCCACGATCTGGACTTTGAAAAGTACCCCGAAGAACACTGCACCAAAAGCCAGGAGATCATGCGGGAGAGGGGGCTCGACGAGAGGCTGATCCACGCCACCGCAAGCCACGGCTACGGCCTGACCGTGGATATTAAACCGGAACATGAAATGGAAAAGGTTCTCTTTGCCACAGACGAACTGACCGGCCTGATCGGCGCTGTCGCCGTGATGCGCCCCTCGAAAAGCGTGAATGATCTGGAAGTAAAATCCGTCAAAAAGAAATTCAAGGACAAACGCTTTGCGGCGGGCTGTTCCCGGGATGTGATCACACAGGGCGCAGAATTTCTGGGCTGGAGCCTGGACGAGCTGATCGAAAAGACCATCCTCGCCATGCGCGAAAGCGACGCCGTAGAATAATATTTAATTTATTAATACATACAAGGAGATTTTATATGACAACACACAAAAAACTGTTTCGTTTCACGAAAACAATCCTCACCCTGATGCTGGCTGCAGCCATCACCTTATCCTCCACCTCCGTTGCGGAAGCGGCGGCTCTGGGAATTGACGTATCCAAATATCAGGGCGCCATCAACTGGGGCGCTGTGCCCTCCTCCGGTGTTTCCTACGCCTTCATCAAAGTAGGCAGCACCAAGAGCGGCGTAGATCCCACTTTTGCAGCCAACGTTGCCGGCGCTCAGGCGGCGGGCATCCGCACCGGCGTTTATATCTACTCCTACGCAACCAGCGTGGAAGGCGCCATCAACGAAGCAAACCTTGTTCTGCAGTGGATCGAAGGCTATAACATTAACTTCCCTGTCGCCTTTGATATCGAAGACAACGTACAGAAAGGGCTGGATGCCAATACCGTTACCGCTATGTGTAACGCCTTCTGTGATGTGATCGCAGCCGCAGGCTACCACCCCCTTGTCTACACCGGTGCCAACTTCTACCGCGGACATATGACACCGGCGCTCCGCTATGACATCTGGATCGCACAGTACGGCAAAGCCTGTGAAATTCCGGGACATGCCATCTGGCAGACCACCTATCAGGGCTCCATCGCAGGTATCGCGGGCAACGTGGACCTCAACCAGATGTACAAGGATTATCATAACCTGATCATCCCTGTGGGTTTTGCCCAGCGTGACGGTCACACCTATTTCTATAACAATTACCGCATCCAGTTCGGCTGGGTGGACTATAACGGCGCCCGCTACCACATGGACGCTCTGGGACATATGAACACAGACTGGTTTACCGACGAGACCGGCACCTACTACCTTGCCGCCGACGGGCATGCTCTTGTCGGACAGAACCAGGTCGGCCAGGACCGTTTCTATTTTGACGAGGCAGGACGCATTCAGAGCGGCTGGATCACTATCGCTGACAACCAGTATTACTACGACGGAAACAACGGCTGCCGTATGGTAACCGGCTGGTACAACGATGAGACCGGCAGACATTACCTGTTCCCTGCGGACGGACACCTTGTAAAGGGTTCCATCAACATCGATAACAAAGACTATCTGTTCAGCGCACAGGGCAGCATGCTGACTGACTGGCAGACCGTGAACGGCCTGAAATTCTACTATAACCCTGCTGACGGCGCTATGGTAAGAGGCTGGCTCGGCGACATCGCAAACCGCTACTACCTCTCTCCTGTGGACGGCCACATGGTAACCGGCTATCAGAACATTGAAAACGCAAACTACTACTTCAATCAGGACGGCGTGATGCAGACAGGCATGGTACAGGTCGGGGATGGCACCTTCTACTTCGATCCCAACACGGGCATGCAGCAGACCGGTTTCATCGGCGATATGACGAACCGCTACTACTTTAACACTGTTGACGGCCGTATGGTGACGGGACTCCAGACCATCAACGGTCAAACCTATCTGTTCGATCAGACCGGCAGAATGCTTGTGGGCTGGCAGAATATAAACGGTGCCAACTTCTACTTCAATCCCGCTGACGGCGCTATGCTGAAGGGACTGATCACTGGGCCTGACGGCGTATACGGCACCTCCGAGACCGACGGACATCAACTTGTCAATGAAGCTGCCGTGATCGGCGGTGTATCCAGATGCTTTGATGCAAACGGACGAATGGTGGCAAACATGCCTTACACGATCGGTGCCGCTGTCTATATCTGTGACGCCAACGGCGTTGCAGTACCTGTGACACCGGCTGTACAATAAAATAGTGAGCGTTCCGCTCTCATTGCGAGATTCGCTTCGCGAACTCGAAGATCCGGAACACGTTCTACACAATAAAATAGCGGGGGATATCTCTATGCGATTAGAAGACCTGTGGACAAAGTACAGTTCCTACGACCAGTTTAATTATTCCATCCTGCCGGAGGAATTAAAGAAAAAAGGGATCGTAGTCGAATACCGTCCAAATGAGGTGATCATTAATCAGGGCGATTTCCCCCGCCATATCTTTTTTATCATAGAGGGGATCGCTTTCGGCACGCGAAACTACAGCGATGGAAATAACTACCGTTATTTTACGCTCACCCCCTCCACCGGCTCCATCGGGCTTCTGGAAGTTGCCGCCCGCAAGCCGAGGGCCGTGGCTACTGTCATTGCCGCCACAGATATGAAGATGTTCAAACTGGATTCTGCTGTCGCTTATGAATATTTGATGACACATACGGAAATGCTCTGGAATTGTATTTATATTGTGGCAGATGATCTTTATCAGCGCTCCGGAAACGACGGCTTTCTCTATTACAGAAGGGGGCTTGACCGGGTGCGCTACTATCTGGTGCAATACTATCTCATGCACCACCAGGAGGAGGAAGCGCTTGTCGTAGAGCCGGATTACCAGACCCTCGCCAGCAACATCGGCCTCAGCGTCCGCACCGTAGTCCGCTGCGTCCAGAAGCTGAAACAGCTGGATGAAATATCCTCCTGCCGCCGGAAACTCACGATCTCTCCGCAGCAACATGCCCGTAGCATGTCCGAGATCCAGCCATTTCTGTCCTCCTGATCTCATGTATGATATATCCTTCACGCCGTATTTTTTACGCCGCATCGTTCAGGTTATATTTATTATGTTACGATAATCTCCTTCACTCCATTTCCCTTCGCCAGATCAAAAAGCGCATTCATCTCGTCATCGGAAGGCTCCCTGATATCCTGAAATTCCTTTCTGACGCCGTAGTGCCGGAATCTGATCAGTTTATAACGGATCTCCGGATACGCCGCGATCAGGCTGCTGCCGAGTTCCACCGTCCGCACATTATCCACCACGTCCGGAACCACTACGGTACGTATCTCATAGAGCTTCCCCAGCCTCGCCATCTGCCGGATATTTTCCACAGGATTAAAAAGCCCCATGCCGGTCAGCTTTTTGTGA
Organism: uncultured bacterium; assembly: GCA_947647735.1. GTDB lineage: Bacteria > Bacillota > Clostridia > Lachnospirales > Lachnospiraceae > 1XD8-76. The sequence goes on from CANSLJ010000014.1 coordinate 80,746, forward strand.
TCCTCCTCGCTCCCCGCCTTCAGGTCGATCATGGTCTTATCCGTCACCGAAAGAAAATCCTCCTTATCCCACAGCGGAACCTGTCCGTTTGTATCGGCGTAGGTGGTCTTTCCCTGGCCCTTCACCAGCGTATAAAGCTCTGTCAGAAAATCCGCATGCAGCGTGCATTCCCCGCCGGAAGTGGTGATACCGTCAATAAACGGAAAATACGGCAGGATTTCCTCCATGATCTCCTCCGCCGTCAGGTTTCGTATTTTCGGGGAGGCATTGTTTTTACAGACCTTGATACAGGTATCGCAGTTACAGCATTTCGACGGATCATATGCCACACGGCCTTTCTTTTCACCTGCCTGTCCGCTCTCTCCCTCTCCCGGCTCCTCCACAAAAGAAAGTGCCCCCGCAGGGCATGCTTTCACGCATGCCCCGCAGGCGGCACAATGATGTATCGTTTCCGGGTTGTGACAATAGATACAGTTCTGATTACATCCCTGCAGAAAGATCGCCGTCCGGTTTCCAAAACCGTCCACCGCACTGAAAGGAATGATCTTATTTACCGGAGCTGTTATCATAGCTTACCCTCATTTCCACATATACTTTTTATCATCAGCCTCGTCAGCTTTTGCCTACTCCGCTCCGCCTTCCTCCCCGCGTACCTTCCGGTCCAGCAGATGCAGGTTTCTCTGCACCTCGGAGCCGTTTACCGTAGCTTCGTTCAGCGTAGCCTTATTATCCCGGAACGCCTCGATATCCGACTTTTTCACCAGATACCCTGTCACACGGACCAGATCCGAATCGCTTCCGTAGAAGGAAAGGTACCTTGCCCCGGACTTAAACGCCCCTTTCATAATATCCGCCAGATACTGGGGATTTCTCTGCACCGTCTCCTCAAACGGGAACAACTCGCCGCAGCCCGCGTCACAGTCACGGTGCATTCTGATAAAGTTCATGATCTGGAAAGGCAGTTCCGGTTCCTCACCGATCGGAATCCTGCCGCCCGGTGTACTGCCGGAATCCTCCATCACGCCGACCTGGGCATGCAGCCCGTACTTTCCGTAAGGGCAGGGACGTTTATCAATCTCTTCCTTGATGCGCCGCATGATCTTTTCTCCAAAGTCATCCGCCTCTTTCCCTTTGCCGAAGCGCTCCTTCGGATCTTCCAATCCCAGCACACTGTTCACACACTCTGCCAGTCCCACAAAACCGAACATCCCGATCATATGATCTTTATCCTTATGGATCAGCCCCTCCTCATAGAGGAAGGTATTCTCATAATAGCTGCAGTCTTCCACAATAAACTCACAACGGCTGTCGATCGCATCGCAGACTGCCGTCACCGCATCCGGGATCACTCTCTCTAAAAGATCCTCCGGGCTCTTTGCCAGTTTCGGCAGATTATGCATATTAAGCCGCACTAATGTCATACCGCAGCCGCCGATAGGGAGTACATTATAACAGCTCACCACCGCATAATCTCCCATATCCTTCCGGTACAGCGCATCGTTCGCAAAGCTGGGCTTTGCACCCGCCATTGCCGTCTTCAGCGCCTCCATCAGATAATCATCCGGCGTATCCTCCCGGTATAAAAGCGTCATATTCGGGCAGGGGCGCTGCATTTCGGCTGTCAGCTTCAGGATGATCCTTCCGGCCTTTGAATCCCGGGGACCAAGGTTCGCATGGCAGAACGCGTTGGAGATCGTCCGGTCCACATGTGTCAGCAGGAAACGGATCGCCTTCTCCGCCTCTTTCTCATCTGCGATAAAAGGCTCCAGCAGTTCATCCAGGCACCCGATATAGACAGGCAGTCCGCCGTCCGCCGGAATATTATGGTAAAGGCACAACAGGTTTCCCACCGCATCCCAGATATCTTTCGGGGGCTCCAGCATCAGAAATTTGCTGCCCTGTTTCAGGAAAAGCTCATAGTCCGGCACACAATAGCGAACCCGGTAGGGAGCTTTTCCCTCAAACATATCCATTATAGCGCCATTGGCAAAATACTCTTTGGACTTTTCGGTATATCTCACCAGTTCCACCGAATTCTCCGCAATCTTCGCCATATCTTTCAGGCGCTGCCGAAATGTGACTCTCGGATTTTTGATCGTATAGAGAATATCCTGTGTCATATCTTTTGTCATTACACATTCACCTCTTTTATTTAAGCATTCTTATTCTTTTTATAGGCACGGATCGAGAAGATAGCCAGTCCTGCCAGTGTTGCGCAGTAAGGGATCGTCTTTACCAGATCCGAAGGCCAGCCGAGCGTTGCCACCGCATTGGAAAGGGCATCCGCCACACCAAACAACAGGGACGTTGCCGCTGTCCCCAGAGGATGCTGCATTCCCATAGCCTCCGCCGCCAGCGCGATCCAGCCTCGTCCGCTGATCATGTCCCTCGAGAACCATGATACATAACCCATGGACATAAACGCGCCGCCAAAGCCGCACATCAGCCCGCTCAGGAGCAGTGCGATGGTCTGGGTCTTGATCACGCTGATACCTACAGAATCCGCCGCTTCCTTCTTCTCACCCACCGCGCGGATATGATATCCCAGAGGCGTCTTCTTGAGCAGATACCAGGTGAAGATCACCGCCAGCACCGCCACATAGGTCAGCACGTTATGCCCTGATATGACAGGACCGATAATCGGGATATCTCCCAGCAGCGGTATATTGATGTTCGGCAGCACCTTGCTCGCCAGAGAAACGCTGGTTCCCTTGTCATGAGCGACCAGATACAGGAAAAAGATCGTTCCGCCGCTCGCCAGAGAGTTGATCGCGATACCGCCCAGAATGATATTCGTCTTATAGTACAACGTGAAAAATGCCATCACCGCCGCGCACGCCACCGCAAACAAAACGGCAAACAGAAGGCCCATCAGCGCGCTGTTAAACACATAGCTGAAATACATTCCCGCAAAAGCCGCGATCAGCATCATACCTTCCAGCGCAATATTCGGCACACCCGCAACATCTGACAAAACAGCGCCCATGGATGCAAAGAGCAGAGGTGTAGTCACGCGGAAAATCGAATAAAAGAAATCACTTGTACAGATCAGTTTCATAAATGCGTTCATTTCTTCTCCCCCTTCTCAATCCAACGCTGTTTATATTTATGCAGGAAACGCTCTGCTGAGATCAGCAGGATGATGATACTCTGCAAAATGGCGATCATCTCTGTCGGGATATCGGAGGATCTGTTCACCAGATTCGCGCCCACTCTCAGATAGCTTACAAAGAATGCCGCCCCGATCACGCCCAGAGGATTGTTGCCTGCCAGCATGGCGATCATCGCGCCGTCAAAACCGTATCCCGGAAGAGCCGTCCACTCAAAACGTTTGTGAAGCCCCAGACACTCAATGATACCGCCCGCACCGGCGATAGCGCCTGCCACCATATGTACGATCAGGATCACCTTCGTCACATTGATGCCGGAATATGAAGCGAATTTCGCATTGTTTCCGGTCATTCTGATCTCATAGCCCCACTTGCTCTTGTACATAAAAAAGTATACTAAAACCGCGCAGGCAACGGCGATCAGGAAACCCGCATGGATACGTGTTCCGGGCACGATAGTCGCAAGAAGCGCTTTCTTTCTGTACTTATAGGATACTAAAGAAGCCACGCCGGGATCACGCATCAGATTGTTCAAAAGATATAACCCCACGCCCAGAAGGATGTTGTTCATCATCAGGGAGGTTACCATCTCATTGGCGCCGTACTTCGCCTTCAAGCCGCCGGGCACCATCATCACAACCATACCTACCAGCGCGCCCACCACGATCGCCGCAAGAGGCGCCAGTACAGAGGGGAGTTTCGGCCAGATCGCCACAAAGGAACCCACTGCGCCCGCTATGAAAAAGATACCCTCTCCGCCGAGGTTGAATAAATTTGCTTTAAACATCACTGCCATGGCAAGGCCGGAAAAAATAAGCGGCACTGCCGTTTCCACGATATTGCCCAGATAGATTCCGGAGGAAAAGGGCATCACCAGGAATGTCTTGATGGATTCCACCGGCTGGTCACTGACCGTCAGGATGATGACAAAAGCCACCAAAATTGCCACCAGCATGGAAACCACAGTTCTTATCATATTAAAAGAACGCTCTCTGCTCATTGCGCTGCCCTCCTTATCTGATCGTCCTCATGGCGCTCCAGCCCCAGCATGAACAGGCCCAGTTTCTCCTCGTTCAGCCCTTCCGTCTGATCGAAGAATGCCACGATCTCTCCCTCATACATAACCGCAACCACATCGGAAAGCTTCAGCACTTCGCTTAAGTCCGCGGAAACAAGCAGAACCGCACAGCCTTCATCGCGAAGCTCCATGATCTTCTTGTGAATGATATGGGCGGCGCCCACATCCACGCCTCTGGTGGGCTGCTCCGCGATCAGCACCTTCGGTTCATGGCTGCATTCACGCGCCACCACGACCTTCTGCATATTTCCGCCGGAGAGCATGCCTACCAGATGTTTTCCGCCGGAACAGCGGATCTCGTAAGCTTCGATATTCTTTTTCGCAAACTCCGCTATCTTCTTGTAGTTTAACAGAACCTTGTTGCAGAATTCCTTTGTCTGATAACGGTTGGAGATCATATTCTCCTCGATGGACTCATGTCCCGCGATACCCTGTTCGATACGATCCTCCGGCACATAGCCGAACTGCATCTTCCGGATATCCTCCACCTTCAGGTTCTTCACGGATTCGCCGTTTATGCGGATATCCCCGTTTTTCAGCCCACGCTTTTTGGTCATCAGGTCGATCAGTTCCACTTGGCCGTTTCCCTGTACCCCGGCGATGCCGAATACCATACCCTGACGCACACAGAAACTGAAATCCTTCAAAACCTGCACGCCGTTCTTGTCAGTGTAGGACACCTGATCCACGGCGATCCCCACTTCCCCTGCCTTGCAGGGCGTTCTTGTGATGGAGGTATCCATCTCGCAGCCCATGATCATGCTGGATATCTCCTTTTCCGTAACATCCGCCGTATTACGGCAGCCTACGGTCTTTCCCGCACGCATCACCGTGATCCTGTCCGAGATCTTTTTGATCTCCGGGATCTTGTGGGAAATAAATACGATCGTATGCCCCTGTTCCTTTAAGTTGGTCAGCTCATCAAAAAGCTGATCCGTCTCCTGGGGCGTCAGCACTGCGGTGGGCTCATCCAGGATCAGGATCTCCGCACCCCTTGCAAGCGCTTTTAAAATCTCTATTTTCTGTTTGATACCTACCGGAAGGGTTCTTGTTATCGCTCTCGCATCCACTTCCAGATTATATTTTTTACTGATCTCTTCCGTGAAGCGTACCGCTTCCTCCTCATTAACCGAAAATCCCTTTTTAGGTTCCATACCAAGAATGATATTCTGCGCCGCCGTAAAGGATTCCACCAGCATAAAATGCTGGTGGACCATGCCGATACCGTGGGCGATGGCATCCTTGGAAGACGAGAACCTGACAGGCTCTCCCCTTAGAGTCACGCTGCCGGAAGACGGTGCTTCCATGCCGAAAAGGATTTTCATCAAAGTGGATTTTCCCGCGCCGTTTTCACCTACCAGCGCATGGACTTCTCCCTTTTTCAGATTAAAATTCACGACTTCATTGGCAACAATGCCGTTGCCGTAAATCTTAGAAATATCTTTCATCTCTAAAAGATAGTTTTCCATCAGGTCCCCCTCCGTAATTTATGGACGAACTGCGTCACGGATCTCGTTGATCTTCTCCGTGGTAATACCTTCGTTAGGTGTCATCTCGATCTCGCCCGCCACAACTTTTTCCTTCAGTTCCTCAATTCTCGCTTTCGCGTCATCTGTGAGAAGCTTCTCGTAGAACTCGTTCTCCGCGATACCTACGGCACCGGTCTCGATACCGAATACTTCTCTCGTGCCGTAATTTACATCACCCTTCATTGCTCTTTCCACTACATTGACAGCGTTCTCAGGAATGTTCTTGATAGCGGAAGTGATGATCACGTTTGCCATCTCCGGCTTTGTGTCCTTTAATGCTTCAGCCTGGTCGGAGTCAACGCCGATGGCAAATTTGCCCTGCTGTACTGCCGCATCGATCACGCCGAGGCCGGACTGTCCTGCTGCCGCGAAAACAACGGAAACATCGTTGTAGAGCAGAAGGCCGTTCTCCTTACCCTTTGCCGTATCCGTGAAGCTTCCCACATAGGAGGTTGCCACCTTGATATCAGGGTTGATTGCCTGCGCGCCCTCAATGTAACCTACCAGGAACTCATTGATGCCCGGGATATCCATACCGCCTACAAAACCGATGGCATCTTCGCCGAGTTCTTCCGCCTTCAGCGCCGCTGCCGCTCCCGCAAGGAAGCACATCTCATTGTTCTTTGTACCCATAATGTAAACATTTGCAGGGGGATCTGTCATCTCATCGTCCAGATTGATGAACTTCTGATCGGGATACTCCTCAGCCGCCTGAACCAGCGCGTCATCGTTATTGCTGGAGATCGTCAGGATCAGGTCGTAATCTTTCTGACACATATCAACCAGATCAGGATAATATTTGGAAGTATCCGTTCCTGATTCCACATATTCCACTTCCACGCCGAGCTCTGACTTCAAAGGCTCGATGGATGCAAATGCCGCATCAAAGAAGGACTTATCGCCCAGTGTCCCAGGGATCATCAAACCTATCCTGTAGGTTTCGCCTTCTGCCGCTTCACTTTCTGCCCCCCCGGCTTCCTCTGCTGTTTCTTCCGGCGCCTCAGCTTCTTCTGCCTCGGGCGCAGCCTCTGCCGCCGTCTCCACCTCATCCGGCTCCGGTGCGCCGCAGCCTGCCAGTAATCCTGCAGTCAGGCAAAGCGCAAGTACAGTTGCCATAACTTTTCTCTTCATGTCTCTTTTTCCTCCATTTTTCTTTCTATCATTAACCGTCTGTCGGTTATGATCCTTTTAAATAACTAAAAATACTGTTCCATCACGTTCCAGAAACGCGTAAGGTCCACCTTTTCGGCAAACCGGAAACCGGATTCCTCCGGCGGATCGATGGCGTAATAGTTGGTCCTGTCCACCATGGTCCCTCTGGTGAGGCACCCGCTCAGTTCCACGGAAAAACGCCCGCTTCGCAGCGTCACGACCTCCGGGTCGATCAGATATGCCACAAGAAGCACATCGTGCAGGGTGACGGGATAGCCTGTCCTTTTCTGAAAAAGGCCGACGCCGTTGAGATAATAATCCATCACATCGGAATTTCTGCCCTTCCACTCTGCAAGGCGCTCCGGGGAAACCTTCAGATACTTTGTGACATCCAGCCCCATCATCGTCAGATTTTCCGCCGCCTCCACAACAATGGACGCCGCCTCCGGATCACAGACAATGTTCCACTCCGGCGCAGTATTGAAAAAAGCGCCGCCCATGGCAATGATCCTCACTTTTTTCATCACTTCCGCATCCCTTAAAAAAGCCTGGGCAAGATTTGTCATACAGCCCATCTCCAGGATCACAAGTTCCGGTTCCTCTCTGGCCATTTCCAGAATGAAATCCACAGCCGTCTCCGAAACCGCTCTCCGCTCCGCTCCGTCCTGCGCCAGAAGAGCATACTGGATCGGCTCCTCCGTCTCACTCTCCGCCGCCTCCAGCAGAGCCCTCCCTCTGCCCATATGTACCGGAATATCCGTTCTGTTCCAGCGCCGCAGAAGATCCTCAACCATCTCCTTACGCTTTCCGGTGTCTTTATATACGGTAGTGATCCCCACAATATCAAAACTGGGGTATTTGAGCGCCAGCATCAGCGCCGCCGCATCATCCACATCATCTCCCAGATCCGTATCAATCAATATCCTCATCTTCTCCATAAGCTGCTCCTTATACATATGTTACAGTTAGTATAAGTGCTGTGCCTCTTTTTCGTAAAGGACATATGTCCTCTTCTTTTTCGGCATAATAGCAGAATCTACACGACATTTTTTGTGCATTTATGACAAAAATATAAATATAGTTATAAAAAACGAAGTGGCTGATACCACTTCGCTTATAAAAATGATAACTTGCAACTGGCCATAATATTTTATGTAGTTTTCTCAGGTAACTGCTTCATTTTTTCATCAATCCACACAACTCTATTTCTACCGCTCTTTTTAGCCTCATATAGCATATTATCTGCAACCTGTAAATAAGACGCATAAGATTTCCCCGCCTCAGGTACTACCGTAACACCACCAATACTGATTGTTACCCATTCTCCCGCAGATGGAGCATGCGGGATATGCAAATCCTCCACCGCCTGACGTATCTTTTTCAGATATTCAAATACCTTATTCGAATTTTCTCCCATCAAAAACGCCACAAACTCCTCTCCTCCATAACGGGCAAAAAAGTCTGTATTACGTTGCAGATAAGAAGATATCGTTTTTGCCACAGTAATAATAACCTTATCTCCTGCCGGATGTCCAAATGTATCATTATATGCTTTAAAGTGATCAATATCAAACATGCAAACAGAGAAGGGAACTTTCAGTCGTCCAGCCTCCCCCCATCTGATATTGCTACAAATATCATGTTGTCGCCTGTTTGCCACCCCAGTCAACTGGTCAGTTCTAGACTGATACTCAACCTGCTTCCGGTAATTATATAATTTAATGTGAGTATTAACCCGAGCCTTTACAATCAACGGGTGGAACGGCTTTGTAATATAATCAACTGCCCCCAGTAAGAAACCGTGATGCTCATTCTCTATATCAGAGAGGCTGGTAATCAAAATAACCGGAACACTCTGCGTAAAAACTTCTTCCTGTAACTTTTTCAGCAATGTAAACCCGTCCATTCCCGGCATAACTACATCCAGCAAAATCAGGGAAAAAATTCCAGAGCTTGCATAACTCAGCCCCTCCTCCGCTGTCTGTGCAACAGTTACCTCATAGTCCTCTTCCAAAATAGTTTTTAGTTGAGTTGCGTGTAAACGGCTGTCATCAATGATCAGTATTTTTTCCATATTTCTCCTCGTTTCAACTGTTAAGCGCTTTCTTTTGTATTATGGGACTCATTTTCTCTATCTAAAGAACCGGCTCCCCCTACCGGATAATTCTCATAATATCATTATACATCACAAATATCATCAACAAGAAAAACAGGATCAAACCTGCCATATGCACCAGGCCCTCTTTTTCTGGCGGCACCGGTTTCCCACGGATCACTTCCAGAAATAAAAAGACGAGCCGCCCACCATCTAATGCCGGCAAAGGCAGTAAATTCATCACGCCCAGATTGATGGACAGGATCACCACCAGTTCCAGCATCGTCATAAGTACCGTGACAAATCCGTAGTCTTTTACCGTCTCATAAGTTTCTCCCACATAGCTGGCGACCCCCACGGGCCCCGACACATCATCCTTTCCCAGTTTCCCGGTAACCAGCATCTGCAGGCTCTTTATCGTATTTTTGATCACATACTCGGACTCGTAAAAACCATACCTGATAATGGAAAACCCACGGCAGGACACATATTCCCCGACTCCCATCAGCCCGATATAATACCGGTCATCCTCCTCGCTGTATCTCGGTGTCAGCACAACGGAATGTTCCTGTCCGTCCCGCAGATAGGAGATGGAAAAATCCTTTCCGTCACTGTTCAGCATGGAATTTAACCGAACCTCCCGATAAACATGGATCCTCTCCCCGTTCATCTTCGTGATCACATCCCCCGCCATCAGTCCCGCTTCCTCCGCCGCCGAACCCTCGGAGATCATCTGGATCACCGGCAGATCAGTCCCACGGTAAGCCACAAGGATCAGCGCGATCAGAAAACCGAGCAGCAGATTGACAAAAGGCCCTGCAAAGATCGTAGCGATCCTGGTCCAGACAGAAGCCTCAAGGAAGGAACCTCCCTGATCCTTCAGCGGCGGGAAGGGTTCTTCCCGACCTGTCCCTTTTTGGTAAATCCCACCCTGTCCCGGCATATCCTGCTGTACATCCTCATCCTGCCCCGCCGAAAGGCCGTCCTCCCCCTCAAACATGCAGGCACCGCCAAAGGGCAGAAGCTTTATGGAGTATTTCGTACCGCCCCTGTCAATATGAAGAAGCGTCGGTCCCATGCCGATGGCAAACTCCACCACATGGATACCGTTCTTTTTCGCCACGATAAAATGTCCAAACTCATGAGATAATACAATAACACCGAATATTAAAATAAATAAAATGATCGTCACGGATGTTTCCTGTCTTTCTGTCCTAATCTCTACTATATTATAATACGGGAAATTTCTAAATTTCATTCTGAAATTCAGAAATAGCGGGTAACTTTGTTACCCTTCATACCGAAATCCAGAAGTAGCGGCTAATCTCGCTATATCGCTCGATTACCCTTGTGTATGATTTTCCCCACGGATTCATGTGCCTCTCTCTCCGCTTCCAGAATCTGAGCCACATTCGGGTCATCCACCACCCTGTGCGCTTCCATCGCTGCCCCGATCACTTCCGCAATCTGCAGAAAATGTATCTTATTGTCCAGAAAGAGACTCACAGCCTTTTCATTTGCCGCATTAAATACTGTAGGCATTGTTCCTCCGATCCTCGCCGCCTCAAAGGCCAGCCTAAGCCCCACAAATGTATTTGTATCCGGCTTTTCAAAACTCAATGTTGCAATATCAAACAAATTCAGCCTCTTGTTTCCCGGCACCGGATATCTATCTGGATAAAACAGCGCATACTGAATCGGTAACTTCATATCAGGCACGCCGAGCTGCCCGATCACCGCACCATCCCGATACTCCACAGCAGAATGCAAAATACTCTCCGGATGGATCACCACCTGAATATCCTCCAATCCCACGCCGAAAAGCCATCTCGCCTCCATCACTTCCAGTCCTTTATTAACCAGCGTGGAAGAATCTATGGTCACCTTTTTACCCATAGACCAGTTCGGATGTTTCAACGCATCCTCCGCTTTCATCTGCTCCAGATCTTTCCTCTCTCTCCCCCGGAAAGGCCCGCCGGAAGCCGTCAGCAGAATCTTACTGATCTGACTCCTGTTTTCTCCCTGCATGGACTGGAAAATAGCGCTATGCTCGCTGTCAACCGGCAGGATCGACACCCCTTGCTCCTTTGCCAGCGGCATGATAATATGCCCCGCCGTCACCAGTGTCTCCTTATTTGCCAGCGCAATATCCTTATGTGCCTTTATTGCCTCTATCGTGGGCTGAATTCCGATCATTCCCACGATCGCCGTCACCAGAATATCCATCCCCGGCATCGCCGCCATCTCCAACAGCCCGTCCATCCCACAGACGACTTTTATCTTTAAATCAGATGTCCGTTCCCTCAGATCCGCTGCCGCTTCTTCCGACCACATCACCGCAAACTCCGGCTTAAACTCCCTGATCTGTTCCTCCAGCAGCCTCACATTACTCCCCGCGGCCAACGCCACAACCTGTAATCTATCTGGATACATCCTGACAATATCCAGCGTCTGCGTCCCTATCGACCCCGTCGAACCAAGTATCCCAATCTTTTTCATTCCACTCTCCCTCAAGTAAGCAGCACCACCGCCATAAAGTAGATCACCGGCGCCGTAAATATCACACTGTCAAACCGGTCCATCACGCCCCCGTGTCCCGGGATCAGTTTCCCATAATCCTTGATATCAGCATTCCTTTTGATCGCGGAAGCCGCCAGATCCCCCACCATAGAGATCAAAGCACCCACAGCACAAATCAACGCAAAAAACAGGATAACCTTTTCATCCGCAAACCGTTCTCTGACCACATAACCATATAACGCTCCCAAGGCCGCTGCTCCTATCACACCACCCACAGCGCCTTCCACCGATTTCTTCGGACTCAGGATCGGAGACATTTTGTGCTTCCCAAACAGCATTCCCGCACAATAGGCACAGGTATCACATCCCCAGGAACAAAGCAGGATCAGCCATACAATATATAATCCTGCCACGTCCCCGCTTCCGGATACGCCACGCCCCAGTTCTCTTGTCAGATAAATAAAAGACAGACACACAGGACCATAAAAAAAACTGAAAAAGGAAGCCAGCACCTGAGAGGCCTGAAACTTCGGAAATCCAAACACATATACGAACATCCCACCCATAAAGACAAATATGATTGACAATAGAATTCCCGTCTCTACCGGCAAAATCCCTGTCCTCTCATTCACCAAAAGCAAAGTATAATAAAGAATGATCCCACAGATGCCAACGATTTCCAACCCATTCTTTTTCCATTTCCCGAAAAACTCATCCTTCTGTTCCTTTTTGTCCGCATCAGGATTTATCCTCCCTCTGACACCGGTTGCCCTGCTGAGTTCCCAGTAGGCTATCACAGATAAAAAGATCATGGTTGCCAGCAAAATCTTCCCGCCTGCAAACATTGTAATCAGTGCAAGAATCACCAAAATAATACCACTTCTGAGCCTGACCCAAAACATGTAACTTCCCACCTTTCCAAACTACAGACTTTAGCTAAAATATTGAGCTTCACCGTAAAATTCGCCTTTGGCCTACAGCTTCAGACTTTCCCGAATCGTCTATCTCTCTGCTGATATGCCTCTACCGCCTTCTGGAGCTCCTTTTCATCAAAATCCGGCCAGGGTACTTCGGTAAAATAAAACTCCGAATAGGCAAGCTGCCACAGTAGATAATTGCTGATGCGAAGCTCATAGGATGTACGGATCAGCAAATCTGGGTCCGGAAGTCCTGCCGTGTCAAGATATCCGGAAACCATCTCTTCCGTGATATTATCCACATCTATCTCCCCGCGTTTTACGGCCGATGCAATCTTCTTAACCGTTCTGGTCAATTCATCTCTCCCTCCGTAATTTAAGGCAATCGTAAAATGCAACCCATCATACTCCTTCGTTGCCTCTTCAAGGGCAGCGATATCCTGCCTAATCGGCTCACTAAGTCCACTCTTATCCCCGATAACCCGCACCTTCATGTTATTTTTTTTCGCGGTTTTCTGACAGTTTTTCATATACTGATTGAGCAGCTTCATCAGAGCATCCACTTCATCCTGCGGCCGCTTCCAATTCTCCGTGGAAAAAGCATAAACCGTCAGATATTTAATTCCCATATGATAAGCGGCGCGACAGATAACCTCCACATTTTTAGCCCCCTGAACATGCCCATAATTTCGCGGCATCCCCCGCTTCTTTGCCCATCTTCCGTTTCCATCCAGTATGATCGCCACATGTTGCGGCACATTTCTGTTTTTTCCATCCATGATCAAACCTCATTCGACCACAGCCATATATTCTGTCCATGATCGATCATAAAATCCCGTACGCTTGAAGGCGGCAACCGGATAATACCCTGTGCCGCCCCTCTTTTTCCTTTTATAAAACAATCATACTTTCATGATCTCTTTGGATTTTTCATCCATCAGCTTTTCCATATCCTTGATATAGTTATCTGTCATTTTCTGCAGTTTATCTTGCAATTCCTTGATCTCATCCTCGGATACGTCCTGTTTGGAGAGCTTCTTAAAGGCTTCGTTACCGTCCCTTCTAATATTGCGGATAGCAACCTTCCCTTCTTCCGCTTTTTTCTTGATCTCTTTCACCAGATCTTTTCTGCGCTCTTCCGTCAACTCCGGAAATACCAGTCTGATTACTGCGCCATCATTAGACGGTGTGATTCCCACATCGGAAGCCATGATCGCTTTTTCAATCTCTTTAATCAAAGACTTCTCCCATGGTGCGATCTGGAGCATTCTCGGTTCCGGAACCGTTACATTGCCCACCTGCTGGATCGGCGTAGGTGTTCCATAATAATTTACTTTTACCTTATCAAGTACATGAGGATTTGCCCGCCCTGCACGGATGGTCTGATAATCTCCCTCTAAAAACTTATAAGCTTTCTGCATCTTTTCATCATACACTTTTAAACGTTCATCCATATTGATACCCTCTCTTATACTGTAACTTTTGTCCCCGTGAATTGTCCCTTCACCGTATTTACAATACTATCCTTTCCATTCAGCCCGAATACCCACATCGGCATCTGATTATCTCTCGCCAAAATGGAAGCTGTCATATCCACAACCTGCAGGTTCTTCTCAATAACTTCCCCAATCGTAACTTCCTCATACTTCTTCGCAGCAGGATTCTTTCTCGGATCGTCATCATAAACACCATCCACCGCTTTTGCCAGCAGGATCACATCTGCTTCTACCTCGATTGCCCGAAGAACAACGCCGGTATCTGTAGAAAAATAGGGATGTCCCGTGCCGCCAGCAAAAAATACCACCTGGCCGTGAGCAAAATATTTATTCGCCCTGTCTTTGGAAAACAGTTTTGTAAAGGAGCCGCACTCAAAGGGAGTCAGAATATTGGTCATCATACCCACACTGCGAAAGATCTCCGATACATAAATACAATTCATCACAGTAGCAAGCATGCCAATCTGGTCAGCCTTTGTCCTGTCAATATTTTCACTGGAACGCCCCCGCCAGAAATTACCGCCTCCAATCACAATACCTATTTCGATTCCATCATCCACAAGCTGCTTCACCTGAAGCGCCACACCTCTGACGGTCTCCTCATCAAAGCCGGTCTTTTTCTCTCCTGCCAGTGCTTCACCACTGAGTTTCAGCATGATCCTTTTCATGGAAATTACCCTCACTTATTTTCTCGCCTTCTTAAGGTCCTCAAAGAAGGAAGACGGATTAACATCTGCATAACACTGGGAGCAAAGACCCTCTATCACCGCACCATTATTGATCTGAACGGATTTGGACTTAATATTACCCATCACAATTGCAGAAGTATCTAAAATCACTGGTCCCTTTACATCGATATCACCCTTTACCGCGCCTGCGATCACTGCGCTGGTCGCATAGATGCTGCCGATGATGATTGTGCTCTGACCGATCTTAATGCTGCCGCTGCTATGTATATCACCGTTGATGCGGGCTTTTTCCGCATATACATCAGCCGCCTTGGAAGAACCTTCGATATTACCCGTAATATTCAACTTTCCGAGAATATCAATATTACCTTCCACTGTCCCGACAACATTCAGAGATCCCTGAGAAGCAATATCACCCCGGATCGTCATACCCGCCGTGATCAATGCCGTTTCATCTACAGCATCCCCTGTCAATTCCGTATTTTCCGTTTCCATTTCGTTGTACTGTGTTTCTTCCACCTGTACTTCCTCCTCTCGCACTTTTGTTTCCTCCTCCTGTTTTTCTGTTATTTCTTCCAAAAGTTCTTCTGATTCCCTCGGCTCCTCTGGTTCAGCCTCCATATTTTCCTCAGAATCCTCTGGCTCATCTTCCCATTCCTCTAACTCTTCCAACTCATCTGTCGGGCTCTCTTCCCCCTCTGTCTCTTCCAATTCATCTGCCGGATTTTCTTCTTCCTCCGCCTCTGCCATCATATCAAGATCCATGTTGTCCACCATCCGTCCTAATTCTTCTGCGGTCTCAGGCGGAAAGTTTTCCTCATTCTTTTCTGGCTCACCCTCCACCAGAATCTCCTCCTCTGGCTCCTCTAAGATTTCCTCCACAGGCTCTTCCATCTTGTAGGCTTCTGCTTTTTCTTCTTCCGATACAAGTTCATTCACAGCCTGAGATAAATCTTCTTTCAAATCAGAAAAAAAACCCATTTTCATTCTCCTCCGTACTTTCTAAAATCTATTATTGAAAATATTATTTAATCCGTGGTTTCCGCTTCGTATGTAACATGCTGGATCAACATTGTCTCTTCTGTAACTGGCAAAATTTCCGTTTTATCATCCATCCCCTGAATTTTTTCAATCAACTCGGGAAGTGCATCCACTGTAGAACGCTTTTCCTTTGCGTCATGCATTAATACCACTGCTACCCTGCGGGACGGAAGCTGCTCCATAACCCGATTTATAATCTGCTCGCTGCTGACAGAAATACTGGTTGCATCTCCCGCGGAAACATTCCAGTCAAAGTAGCTGATATTTGCATCATTTAAATAGGAAATCATCTCGTGAATATCCGTACTGGTAACTTTATTGCTGCTGCCACCTGGAAAACGATAATATCTGCTGACAACTCCAGTTTCTTCATAAAGAAAATCCTGCAACATTTCCAAGTCTTCCCGAAAATTATCTAATGATGCATAAATATTGCTATATTCGTGGCTATAAGAGTGCATTCCCAATGTATGCCCCTCTTCTACGATTCTCCGATAGATATCACCGTAACCTTCCTTGTCCTTCCCTGTCACAAAAAAAGTAGCCTTCACATCATACTCTGCAAGAATATCAAGCAGCTCTTCTGTGTAAATACTAGGACCGTCATCAAAGGTCAAATATACCTTTCTTCCTTCCTCTGCCATTACATCATTTCCGGAAATCTCTTCCATCTCCTCCGGGATTTCTGTCTCTTCCAGAGATTCCGTTTCCTGTTCCATTTCAGACCCTCGCCAAATCCCTTCATTGATCTCCAGCAAAGCCTCCGCCCTGTCCGCGGCATCTATAGACTCCTGCAAAGCCTTCTCTAAATAAGCAATCTGTCCTTCCAACGTTTCTATAGATCTATTTGCCCGATGTAACTTAATCCCAAGGATAATACAGCCCATCACAGGAAGCAGAATCATAAGCAACACAGTATACACGATCATTTTTTTCAGACGATTGATCCTCCTACGCCTCTCAGGTGTCATGCTGCATTCTTACTCCTTTTTTATTTCCACATTTTGTTCTGTATTGATATCTTATTTATTTTATCATATTTCTAACAGCTTGTAAAAAAGAATATTTGGTAATTTTCCGCAAAATTCTATCAGTTCATTTTTCAGGAACGATAATCTCCATTGATTTTCACGTAATCATAGGTAAGGTCGCATCCAAAAGCTCTGGAAACCGCATCCCCCTGTCCCAAATCTACTGAGACAATAATTTCATCCGCCGAGAGTACTTCCTTTGCTTTCTCCTCCGAAAATGGAATACCTGCTCCATTTTGGCAAACTTCCACTTTTCCGTTCTTACTTTGAATACAGACCCCTACCCGGTTGATCTCAAAATCAGCTTTCGAATAACCAATAGCACAAAGTACCCTGCCCCAGTTCGCGTCTTCGCCAAAGACAGCACACTTTAGCAGCGGAGAAGCAATCACACTCTTTGCCACGATCTGCGCAATCTCTCTATTGGGTGCCCCGCTGACACTGCACTCCAAAAGCTTTGTCGCACCTTCTCCGTCCTTTGCCAGCATCTTCGTCAGATGCAGCATCACCAGATAGAGCGCCTGATAAAACTTCTGATAATTCTCACCTTCCTCGCCAATCTCCTCATTTTCTGCAAGCCCATTGGCAAGAAGCAGTACCATATCGTTTGTGGAGGTATCTCCATCAATGCTGAGACAATTGTAAGTCACCTGCACAATCTCAGAAAGCGCTTTCTGTAATAAATCGGCTGTGATTCCGCAGTCTGTTGTGATAAAGTTGAGCGTGGTCGCCATATTGGGGCAGATCATACCGCTGCCCTTAGCCATACCGCCTACTCTACAGGTTTTCCCATCCACCTCAAATTCCACTGCCACTTCTTTTTTCACAGTATCTGTCGTCATGATCGCCTTAGCTGCTTCCAAATGCCCCGCTTTTCCCAGGCCTGTTGCCAATTCTTCTATATGGCTCTCCACTGGCTCTATAGGCAGGATCTCACCGATCACACCGGTAGATGCCACCAATACTTCTTCCGGCCTTAACTGCAGCACGTCCGCTGCCAGCGCACACATTTTCTCCGCCTTTTCCACACCATCAGCGTTACAGGTATTGGCATTTTTGCTGTTAGCAATCACCGCTTTTGCCTTGTTTCCTGTTTTTTTCAGATGTTCCTGGCATACTAAAATCGGAGCTCCCTTTACTTTATTTTGTGTATAAACCGCCGCCGCCTGACAGGAAACCTCACTGACTAATAAAGCCAGATCATTTTTCTCTTTTACCGGATTTAAACCACAGTTCAATCCATTCGCCCGGTATCCTTTTGCTGCACAGATACCGCCTTCTATATAGCGATACCCTTCCGCCTGTTCAAAACTTACTTCCTTTGAGATACCCTTGTCCATATTGTATGCCTCTTTTCTCATTTTTCTAATTAACAATCATTCTATCACATAATCCCTGCACTGCGCTATAAAAATATTCGGAAGCACTCAGTAAATTTCTTCAATACGGAAAAATAACTTTCTTTTTTCATCTTTTCGACTTATAATAGGGTACGTGTCAGGATATCCTGAATGATACTAAATGGTACTTTCTAAACAAAGGTGACACAGACGGAGTGACTTCACATGAATAACATAGATAGAATCATAAATTTTATAGAAGATGGCAAAAATACAAAGCAACGAATTGGGCTGGAATTGGAACACTTTGTTTGCAGCGAAGACTATAAGGCTATTTCCTATGAAGAAATGGCGCAGTGTATGGAAGAAATATGTTTGGCTTTGCAGGGCAGCCCTGCCCGTGAACAGGAACATATCCTTGGCATTCTCTGTAAAGATTTTACCGTCACCCTGGAACCCGGATGCCAATTGGAGATCAGCATCTCTCCTCAGGAAAATATAGAGAAAATCCAGACAATCTATCTGCACTTTAGAAAAATATGCGATCGAATCTTCGGAAGCAGAGGATTCCAGCTAGTGGAAAAGGGCATATTTCCCCTTATTGAAAATGGAGAAATGGAAGTGGAAGAACTTCCTCTGATACCCAAAGAGCGATATCATCTGATGGATACCCATTTCACCTCCACCGGTTGCCTTGGCCGCTATATGATGCGCGCAACTGCTTCCACTCAGGTCTCCATTGATTTTTCTTCCGAAGAAGACGCCCTGCAGAAAATGCGTATTCTGATCAAACTCGCCCCCATGATATCCCTGTTGGCAGAAAATAAAAATGGGCTGGGGCATGGAAATAAATGGAAACCCTTTCTGATCAGAAATCAGATCTGGCAGGATGTGGATGCGCTTCGCTGCGGCTATTTTGAACACTCCATGTCGGAGGGTTATTCTTTTAAACAATATGCCGAGTACATTTACACCCATCCCTGTATCCTGTTACAAAAGGGGGAGCAGGTGATCAATCTACAGAACCACTCAGCCGCAGATTATTATGGAGAAGAGGAAATAGATGCGATAGACCACCTTCTTTCCATGTATTTTCCAATGGTAAGACTAAAAAAATATATCGAATACCGTGTCGCAGACAGTATGCCAATCGATTCGGCACTGGGATATTCAGCCTTTATCAAAACACTGATTTACCACAAGTCTCTGATCGATTGTCTGGATCAGGAACTTTCCGATATCCAGAGTGCCGGGGACATCTATCAAGCTGAAAATGCCATCATTGCTGAGGGATACCATGCCAAAGTATACGGAAAACCAGTAATAGAGTGGATGGATGAGCTGCTTATGAGCACATTAAAAAGAGCCAAAGATGAGGATCGGCAGTATATTTCCCGTATCATCCCGCTTCCTGTGCTGAATCACCAATACAAAAAACTGGTGACAGGAAAGGAAAACCTCAACAAAGAAAGCGCTGCTGCCATCAGAAACTATCTCTTATCCTCCACAGCTAAGTATCATAATCGAGTTGTAAGAACCCTGTATCTTCCCAAATTGTTTACAGGAAAAGAGATAACGATATTTGATCAGGCGATTCATACACTTTACGGCATATTCGATAAAGTGATTGCCGAGTATGAACAGAATATCGCCTATCGCCAGTTATTCAACTACCCGAAGGAACTGGAAACACTGATTCTGCGAAAACCTAAATATACTTGTAATATCCCCATTTCCAGAATCGATATTTTCTACCATGAAGAGACGGGGGACTTCAAGTTCTGCGAATTTAATACAGATGGTACAAGCGCCATGAATGAGGATCGTGAGCTGAACATCGCTTTTGCACGTTCAAAAGCTTATCAGGAATTTCAACAAACCTATTCTTTACAGAAGTTTGAGTTATTTGATACCTGGGTAGAACAGGCAATTCAACTGTACCGGGAATATGCCGGAGATGAAGACGCCTTGCCTTCTGTGGCAATCGTAGACTTTATGGAACATGCCACCACCAATGAATTTCTGATCTTTCAGGAACGCTTTGAAAAAAAAGGATGCAAAGCCCAACTTTGTGATATCAGAAAGGTATCATGGGATGGGAAAAACTGCCTCTCCGAAGATGGTACAAAGATTGATCTGATCTACCGCCGGGCAGTGACATCAGATATTCTGGCTCACTACCAGGAAGTTGGTGGCTTTTTAAGTGCCGTGAAAGCGGAGGGCGTATGTCTGCTGGGAGATTTTCGAACACAGATCGTCCACAATAAAATATTGTTTAAGATCCTGCACAGGCCGGAAACCTCAAACCTCCTCTCCCGGAAAGAACAAGCTTTTATCCGTGCCCACGTTCCTCTCACCATTTCTCTGGACGAGCTGGATAAACCGGCATTTGCGCAGGTAAAAAAAGATGCCTGCTCCAACAAGGACAACTGGATCATAAAGCCTGAGGACTCCTACGGTTCACAGGGCGTCCATGCCGGCGTGGAACTGGAGGATCAGGAAGAATGGAACCGTCTGCTTACTGAAATGCGAGGAAAAAATTATATCCTGCAGCAGTTTAATGACCCTTATCGCCTTCCTAATATTGATCTATTATCTGAAAAATCGAAATGGGTGGATA
>CANSLJ010000015.1 GCA_947647735.1 uncultured bacterium
CACTCTCCTGTTTTTATTTTAATTGTATCAGCATTGTCCACAAAAAGATTAAACGGCGTGTTATATGCCTCTGTAGTTTTAAGACGTGCTATTTTACCATCCTCATATTCCATGAAATAATCAAAGATAACTTTTGTTTTATTTTCCATCTTTATTTTCCCGCAGACTGGAAGTTGAAGCTCAAAATTCATATCTTGTGCCATTTGAAAATAACACTCCGTCTGTTAATTCCACACACAAAATTATTGTATTTTCATCGTCAAAATTGTTATGTCCATTGTCTATCCATTCAGCAAAGGCATTTTTCAGTTTCCCGGCAATTAAATAATTTTCTTTTTTCCTAAAATAACCTAAATTGGCACCCTTTCCATGTGCTGTAAACCATTCACCAGCTATTGCTATAACAGGGTTGTTTTCCATATGTTTTATTTTATTTGAGAGTGCATATGTAATAATATAAAATGCACCATTCTCATAATAGGCATTAACATATCGCACATAGGGTACATCATTTTCTACTGTTGCCAGCGCGATAACCGTGTCTTTCCCAAAACGCTCCGTCATTATTTTTTCAGCATCCGGACTTAACTTTTTCATAAGGTTATCTCCTTTTTAACTTCTAATTTATTTCCTGATTTTAGCCACAAACTTTGCATGATACCCGGCTGCCCAGGGAATTATTTTAGTGATCAGCTCCCTGATTAATGCAGGCGGTTCTTCATCCAGCCGCAGAATAATGTATGTATTATCTGCTCCAGCCTGCGGGCATTCATCATGAAATTCCTGACTATTAATGTATCCTAAATAGGTTTCTACTTTATCTAATAAAAGTTTTTGTGTTTCAATCGATTCATCAAGTTTTCCACTGGATACAATTACTAAATCAGCGCCTCCATCTTTTCGGACGCCAAAAACATCTATCTTATTTATATTTTCAATCATGTCATCAATCGTCTTCTTTCTGTGATTTCCGGTTATAGCTCCATGACGAGCAGTGCTGCAAAATTGCGGCTGCCATCTGTCCTTACAGTTCTTCACATCCGGCATTCGCAATATGTTTTCCAATAGTTTTTATGTCTCTATCAAATTATTCCGCCATCTGCGTGCGGGTCACCCACACGGTCCCCTGATCTGGGGTCACTGGTACTTCAAGCTTAAGACCATCAATAAGAAACAGATTTTAAACAACTTAGAAAATCTTTCTCTTTTACTGCATCCAGACCGTACAATGTATCCGGATCAATATCAATACATACTGTGCCATCTCTATTCCCAGAAACATCCCATGCCAAAGTATCATTCATTATGGTACAGGTTTTAATAAAAACCTCAATTTCTCTCAAAACAGCAAATACCTCTTTATCCAGCGTCGGCTTTACATCATAACATACTATTTTACCATCTTCGAAATAAACATATACCGTATACTCCTCTGTCGGAATAACCTGAACAATTTTAGGAAACATATCTGTTGTTTCCATCAAAAAAACTATGATTCTTTGTGATAAAATACAACAGATGAGCCGCCTTCTCTTCCAACGTCGGATAAATTTCCTGCCCGCCAAAAGACTAATAAATATTTCCTATGCTTCCCTTGAACGAATCATCCTTCTCTTTTCCGAACAGATCAGACTCATCACCAAACCGCATGCTTCCTATCACGCCTCTGCATTCTTCATATGTAAGAACATATGCTGCCTGTTTTCCTTCTGGCCGTGTCATATTCTGATGGTCATAAGCATCCAGCAGTTCCAGCACTTCGCTGTACTTTTCTATAACAGTAAGCACCTGCTTACTGTCCAAGGCATTTTCCGTCCGTTTCATAATCCGTATCACTTCTCCTAATTGGTTGATGCGATTATTATTTACGGCATAGCCCTGAATAATGTATTGCTTTAAAACGGAATTTGCCCACTTACGGAATGCTATACCACGCTTAGATTTTATACGATATCCAACAGATATTATAACATCCAGATTATAATATTCTGTCATATGCGTCTGTGTTTTTCCAACCATAGCTCCATGACGAGTGGTGGTCGCAAAATTTGCGACTACCATCTGTCCTTCCAGTTCTTCACGTCTGGCATTCGCAATATGTTTCCCAATAGTTTTTATGTCTCTATCAAATAATTCTGCCATCTGCGTGCGGTTCAGCCACACAGTCTCCTGATCCGGGGTCACTGGTACTTCAAGCTTAAGACCATCATCTTCAAATAAAACAATTTCCTTTTCCACAACTTATAGCCCTCCGGCCTATGCATAACTTTGAATTTAGCTGTCAATAAATTTATCTATTTTAGATTGCTCTATTACCTGATTGCCGATTATAGTGACAGCCTTTTCAGGGCAGCTGCTAAAACATCTATAACAGCCCGTGCAATTATTTTGAGGTATAGGCTTATTATCTGAAATCACAATGTTTTTCATAGGAGAAATTTCGGCGCATCTCCCACATGAAATACATTGATCGTAGTTAATTTTCAGTTTGTCTTTTAGTCTGTAAGGCTTACCATAAAACCATAATCTTTGTCCAAAAAGTCCGGCAAAATGGCTTATAACTGTCAATCCATCCTGGCTGTATCTTCCTTTTTGCAATCTTGCTGAACATCCTGCCCCATCGTTCCCGATTCATACAACCATTACTCACCATTACTCATGCAGTTCCAGCGGCAGACCATCAGGATCAAAGAAAAATGTCATTTTTTTATCTGTATACTCATCAACCCGTATCGGTTCACATTCGATTCCCAAATCTTTTAATTCCTGAACAGCCTCATCTACATCATCCACTTTGAAACTCAAATGACGCAGCCCGCAGGCTTCCGGCCTGCTCACCCGTTTTGGGGGATCCGGTTCCGCAAAAATCTCCAGTTCAACTGCCTCCGGGCCGGTTCCGATCCTTAAATCCAGTTTCCAGTCTTTACGGCTGCTGCGGTAATTCTCTCGAATGATCTCGAAGCCAAGTTTATTAACATAAAAATCTTTCGCTGTCTCATAATCAGATACAATGATGGCAACATGGTGTATCATTGAAAGATTCATAACAGACCTCCTATTCCCAACGCCTGCGTTTCTAAGTTTCCAAACAACCATGCCGCGCCCTGTATGATATTATTCGTGGAAATCGTTCCCTCGTACCGACAGTACAATTTAATGTTCATACCTAAAGTTTCTATGGTAATGCAGTAATTGGGCTGATCTATCTTTGCACAGGGATTAAACTCTGCATTCAGAACCTTTCCCGAATACAGGATATGAGGCGACTGCACAAAGTCTTCATTCGCCGGGTCAGCAGGAAATGTACCCATCGGTATCATGGATATGGGGGCCATGGTATGGTCAGACTTTTTGTATTCATTCTCCGAATCAAACACTTCTATATCATTTCCTACACCACAGATATCAACAAAGC
This sequence comes from uncultured bacterium, assembly GCA_947647735.1. Taxonomy (GTDB): domain Bacteria; phylum Bacillota; class Clostridia; order Lachnospirales; family Lachnospiraceae; genus 1XD8-76. The sequence continues at coordinate 3,416 of CANSLJ010000015.1, forward strand.
AGCACTCTCCTGTTTTTATTTTAATTGTATCAGCATTGTCCACAAAAAGATTAAACGGCGTGTTATATGCCTCTGCAGTTTTAAGACGTGCGATTTTACCGTCCTCATAATCCATGAAATAATCAAAGATAACTTTTGTTTTATTTTCCATCTTCATTTCCTCACAAACTGGGAGTTATGCAAAGGCAACTAACATTGAAACAATAAAGTTACCTGCACCATGTAATATAATACTCGGAATAATCGAACCATTAAAAATCTTTTCATTCAGCCAGCCCAATAATAATGCCCCCATTCCAGTAAACAAAAAAGTTAATGTATGATACCATAAGCCCACATCAAGCCCGGCTATAACATAAAGTATATTATGCATTAGTCCAAATAAAACTGCTTGTACAATAATACCTTTAACAATACCTATCTTTTTACAAAACCGTTTACATAAAAATCCTCTGTATAAGATTTCTTCCGCCGCGCCATTTGCAATAAAATTTTCAACTAATGCAGGCAGAATCGCAGCAATTCCAATTCCGACAAAAGCATTAGCAGATACAGCGGAACTATTTTCTATATATTCTAACGTTTTAGGATTAACGAGTTGTGTAAAATCAAAATTATAGAAAAAATAATAGAAAACTGCGAAAACCAGCAATACATACCATTTGCTTTGTAATTGAGGCTTATAAAGCCCTATCCATTTAAAAAATCTTTCTTCTTTTCTATGCCTAATAAACCACCAGATTACTGGCAGTAATGAAAATACTATTAAATTTACAATTGTTGTCGTTATACTTGATACTATAAGGTCCAATGTAATGTACTCCTCTGCTTCCGATTTATTCAAATATCTCCTTTCCATCAATACCAATACATACTATGGCTATCCCTATTCCTGGAAATATCCCATGCCAAAGTGTCATTGATCAGAATCTATCCATATATGTTGAAAAATGTTAAATTTTTTACCTATATTTTTCACTTTCCTTCCTCAAATCCGTATTTCCATAATACCTATAATTGTAATCCGCCATTCAAAATGCTTTCTATAAAAGTCTTAAAAGAGTCTGCTGCAACTTCACATTCTTCAAATTCCGGCTCACTCCCTTTTACAACGGAGCCATCTCTAATAAAAATTGCGTAATAGGAATAACCGGTTCTAACTGACATAACAATAGGAAGATGTTCGTCCCAAAACTGTTTTACCTCATTACACCATTCTGTGTCGCCCTCAGCACTTTCAAGGCTTATCAATTCCCATTCATTCCATCGAAATGCCTGATCGCTCTGAAAACTAAAATCATCTGTACCTAAAAACCATATTGTTTCATCAGTATTTACCATACATCTAACTTTTCCGATAAACTCCTGCCACAATTCGGGGATATTCATATATCTGTCTGCAATCGCTTTCGGAAGTAAATTATCAATTTTTTTATTTAACTCAATATTCCAGCCCTGCTCTTTCATATATGTCAAAAAAATATCTATCACAAATTCACACCTTTCACTACCCAGTACCCTGTTTTACTGGCTCCAATTCGTTCTAACTTCCCATCATCCTTTAACTTTGCAATAATCCTCTCAATCTGCCGCCTGGATTTTCCTAATACATCCGCAATTCCCTGTGCTGTCATCTGCGGGTTATCTTTCAACAGGATTAAAATCTTATCGTCCGCCTTTAATTCTGCAAGTTTTACACCGACATTTTGACCGACATTTTCCCCTTAATTTTATACCACTTCATACAAAGTATCACGTATCATCCGCAACATGAACTCAATAAATACTGTTGATTCTCCGTCCGTATTAGCTTGATTGAGAACTCTGTAGTATTCATCCTGATGTTCATGTATTAATGTCTCTATAGGAAGCCAGGCAAAAAGCGGTTTCCATTTTTGTAAGATTCTCTTTCTCCGTAATTCGTCCTACCAGTTCACCAATCTCAATAACAAGATTTGTAGCCAATTCTGTAATCGTAAAAGGTGGTTTATATTCGTCACCCATATCTCTCCTTTCACTCGTTTCCCCGCAAACTGGAATTTACCGTTTTACGCCCTCCTCGGTAAACGTTCTTTTTAAGGCTCGTTCTGTTGGGAAAATAGCTAATACTAACACCAGACATTGTATTGTGCATAAAATTGCCGCAACGATTCCAATCATATTCTCTGAACTATGATAAAAAGGGAAGTGGATAACAAATGACGGTATCAACATAATCCAGCCAATTTTCCACCATAATCTGCCGCAATGTTCCTGTGCAAAATTCCATGTGTCTATATTTTTCATAGAGCATGCCGTTCGATAACCAATTATTCCATTGATTTTTTTAGGAGCATGTTTCCACATCATATTACCAGCTATAATCATTGTGATTGGAATCAGTAAATCACAAACAAATATAAACCACCAAAACCACATACATTTCCCTCATCTTCATAAATCCCGATTTCAAACCCGCAGACATTTCTTTTATGATTCTATGATCAGATCTATAATACAGATCAGAATATATTTATATCTTTTATCAATTCCTGTAATTTCTTCATCTCTCCGGGCGTTATCGTGACTCCCTTTCCGTATTTCGTGTGGTCATCATTCCAAGTTCTTATGTCATATACCGGCTCTCTGCCATCCCAGAATATCATATTCAGCTCTTTGGTATATCCGTTGTTTCGCTTCGAAATATTTCCAACATGTTTAAAAATGCTGAATTTCCTGCCCGTATATTTTGCACTTTCCTTCCTCAAATCCGCAACAAACTGCGCCTGCTGCTTTTTCAAAAAGCCTTTCACAAATGGTTTCATATAAACCTTCTTTGCTGTCACACACTCTGTAAAATCTATTTCCGTCTCAGTACCTTTGGAAGTGAAAATGCCGCTCCAATGTCCTTTCATATTGCTGTTTTCCATATCGAACTCCCAGCGCCTGCACGGTTCCACAGCGGTCACAGAAAATGTGGTAGGATAGCCCTCTTTGGTATATTCCACAAACTGCTTTTCATTTTTAATTTCTGTTCTGCTCAAAGCGCTCCGCCATGCACTGTAATGCTCAATATCTAAAACAATTTCCCAAACTTTATGAATGTCCCCCGGGATAACCGCTTTTATATTAGATTCCGCCATTTTCATGCTCCTTCTCCAAAATTTGAATTCTCATAAGACACTTTTTCCCTCGTGTTACGAACGATCATAAGGACAAAAATAAGAAAAGAAAAACTTGTAACGAATTATAACATAAAATGAATTGAGCGAAAAGAACTGATTGAAATGCTTTCTTAATTTCTCCGAAAATTCGATCAGCAAAGATTTGAATAGCTGTCTATGGAGCAAAGAAAATATAGAGGCAATCTTGCCCCTATATTTTCATCAGCTTTATTCAAATTTTCTGTCATAAAGCAATGCCGCGATCAGTACCACAAAACAAGAGCCTGCATTATGTACCAAAGCACCCGTTGTCGGATTCAAAACGCCTAATACGGAACAGGTCACTGCTATAAAATTGATACACATAGAAAGAGTAATACTTAATTTGATCGTTGCTACAGTAGCATTTGACAATCTTTTCAGATAGGGAATTTTGGAAATATCATCGCCCATAAGGGCAATGTCTGCTGCTTCCACTGCAATGTCGCTTCCCATGCTCCCCATTGCCACACCGACATCGGCAGTTTTAAGTGCAGGTGCGTCATTTACACCATCTCCGATCATACATACGCTGTTACCCTGTCCCTGAATTTCAGAAATACTCTGTACTTTTTCTTCCGGTAATAAATCTGCCCTTACTTTTGTAATTCCTGCCTTCGTTGCAAAATAAGAGGCAGTCTTTTGGCTATCACCTGTCAGCAATACGGTGTCGGTGTTCATCTCTGACAATTTTGCAGCCATTGTTGCTGCTTCCGGCTTTAATACATCTGATAATGCAAGCATACCTAAACAGGAATTACCATCATCAACAATAATGGATGCTTTTCCCTGAACACGCAGTTTTTCCAATTCATTTTCCACATTTTTCGGAATCGTCATACCGCATTGTAGAATGTATTTTTCATTTCCCAGATATAATCTTCTGCCGGATACTTCTGCACAGATACCTTTCCCGCTTTGCATCTGAAAAGAATCAGAATCCTTTAACACTATGCCTTTTTCCCTGGCATGAGCGACAATCGCTTTTCCTAATGGGTGTTCACTTTTGGCTTCAGCAGAAGCTGTCAGCGAAAGCAGTTCACTTTCACTTATATTTTTATGAAACGATATGATGTCGCTTACTTCTAATCTTCCATAGGTCAGTGTACCTGTTTTATCAAAAGCTATGGTATTCACCTTTCCCATTTTTTCAAGTGCTTCACCGGATTTAATGATCACACCATGTTTCGTTGCCTGCCCTATTGCCGCCATGATAGCGGTTGGTGTGGCAAGCACCAATGCACACGGGCAGAATACAACCAAAACGGTTACTGCCCTTACAATATCCTGTGTCGCAAGTCCTGTAATAATGGCAATCATCATGGCAACAGGTACAAGCCAGCTTGCACATCTATCAGCGATTCTCTGCATGGGTGCCTGCCTGTTCTCCGCATCCTGAACCATTCGGATCAGCTTTTGAAGGGAACTGTCCTCGCCTACTTTGGTCGCCCTCATATCAATAGAACCAAAACGGTTGATCGTCCCGCAAAAGACCTCTTCTCCGATACCTTTATCAACCGGAAGTGATTCTCCTGTCATAATAGACTGGTCAATGGAAGTTTCCCCTTGAATAATAATGCCATCTACAGGAATTGTTTCTCCCGGTAACACCCGAAGTACATCATTTTGACGGATTTGCTCTGCCGGAATCATTTCTTCCAATCCGTTCATGGATTTATCATCTGCGATTCGTCGTCCCTGTGTGGGTGCAAGACTAATCAGCTTTTTCAGTCCCTTTTTAGCCCTGTTCGTTGTCATATCTTCTAAAATAGCACCGATTTCCATGATGAAAGCAACTTCTCCGGCAGCGAATAAATCTCCGATCGCAATCGCCGCAATCATGGCGATGCTGATCAGCAGGGCAGAAGATATTTTACTGATTCCCTTATTATAAATGACTCTCCATACCGCAAGATATAATAAAGGAATCCCACAGATAATAACGGTCACCCATGCAGGATCAAAAGGTAATACATTCCCTGGCAAAACAATGCCTGTTCTTGGAAATACAAAACTCATAATAAGAAAGACACCGCCCACAACCGTCATCGGCAGACCTGCCAAAAAATCATTCATACGTTTTATCATAATGATACCACCTTTCTGGGAACACCTTGTTCCTTGTTGACAACCATTTTTAATAATTGTACAATTTATATGTTATCAAACATTTTGTTTTGTATTTATCTTATCAACTTCATAGATTAAATCAACAACCAAAATGTTCTTTATGTGCGATACGGAACATTTTTACTAAAATGTACGGAGGTCTTATGGATAGGCGACAGCAGAAAACAAGACAGGCTATTTTTAACGCATTCAGTACCCTGCTTGAAAGAAAAAGTTTTGGAAACATCACAGTGCAGGAAATCATAGACGAGGCAAATGTGGGGAGAAGCACTTTTTATGCCCACTTTGAAACAAAAGACAGTTTATTAAAGGCGATGTGTACGGACATATTTCAGCACGTTTTTTCAGATGATCTGGGAAAGGAGGGTAATCACGATTTTTCCCATGCCGGACATGATTTTGAAAAGGAACTCACACATATTTTATATCATTTACAGGATAACAGAAAAAACCTGAAAGGACTTCTTTCCTGCGACAGCGGGGAAATTTTTATGGGATATTTCAAAGAATATCTGGAACAGACATTTCCAGTATTTATTAACGGACTGCATTATAACGTTCCTGCTGATTATTTACTAAATCATGTTGTGTGCAGTTTTTCCGAAACAGTACGGTGGTGGATTACAGGACACGAACAATACACACCTGAACAGATAGCGGGATTTTTTATAGAATGTATACGGAAGCAGGGATAAAAGGGGCAAATCCGTTACTTTTCTGCCCCATAGTTCCCGATTCATACAACCATTACTCATGCAGTTCCAGCGGCAGACCATCAGGATCAAAGAAAAATGTCATTTTTTTATCTGTATACTCATCAACCCGTATCGGTTCACATTCGATTCCCAAATCTTTTAATTCCTGAACAGCCTCATCTACATCATCCACTTTGAAACTCAAATGACGCAGCCCGCAGGCTTCCGGCCTGCTCACCCGTTTTGGGGGATCCGGTTCCGCAAAAATCTCCAGTTCAACTGCCTCCGGGCCGGTTCCGATCCTTAAATCCAGTTTCCAGTCTTTACGGCTGCTGCGGTAATTCTCTCGAATGATCTCGAAGCCAAGTTTATTAACATAAAAATCTTTCGCCGTCTCATAATCAGATACAATGATGGCAACATGATGTATCACTGAAAGATTCATAATATGTCTCCTTTTGCTGTTTGCTTATTGCCGACTCACTAAACCTGAATTTCCAATTTATCAGCGCAGCCATAACTATTTTTAACAAATATGTAATTCATAAATATATAATTTATATACAGATCACATCCGACAATTCGCTCCGCTTCGCCACATACAGCGGAAAATCCCCGCCTTTGTAGGGCAGATGCGACATCGCCACTTCCGCGCGCACCGTCTCATAGGCAAGTTCCGGCAGGTTGTTTTCCTCACTTAAATGGGACAACACGATCGCCTTCATATCATCATGCAGTATCCGACAGAGCAACTGCCCCGATGCCTCGTTGGAGAGATGCCCCCTCTCCCCCAGAATCCTCTGTTTCAAGGGATAGGGATAAGAGCCAACCAGCAGCATATTCACATCATGGTTGGCTTCCAGAAACAAAATATCCGTATCCTTCAGATTTTCAACAATATAATCGTTGTAAACCCCCAGATCCGTCACCACGGCTCCCTTTTGTTTTCCGTAGTTTATTTTATACCCCACCGGTTCCGCCGCGTCGTGGCTGATGCGGATCGGTGTAATCATCATATCTTTCACGGTATATTTCTGATCAGGCTTTATCACCTGAAACAATGATTCATCCATCGCCCCGACTCGCTTATCTGCCAGAACCGCCCTTTTTGTCCCTTCCGTACAGTAAATAGGAATCTGATACTTTCTTGAGATCACACCCAGTCCCTGTATATGGTCCGCATGCTCATGCGTGATAAAGATCCCGTCGATTTCCCGCAGAGACAGATCCAGCTCTGCAAGCCCTTTTTCCGTCCGCTTTCCGCTGATACCCGTATCAATCAAAATATGGGTGGTATCAGAGCCCGCGTAAATACAATTGCCGCTGCTTCCGCTGGCAATGCTGCACATCCTCATTTGTTTTTCCTATTCCAGTTCCGCATGCATCCTTCCAGTACACATTAACCGGATGCATGCTGTTTTTTACTTCCAGTATATCTCCAAAACATCCCCGTCCCGCAGCACCTGCAGATGCTGTGCCGCCGCACCGTTCACCATTGTCACAAGAGTTCCCTTCGCTGTGGACAGATCAAAGTCAATAAAGTTAAATACATCCACAAAAACATACTCCTGTTTTCCGGTCAGCCTCACAGACGCGCCGTTCACCATCACCGTGATGGGAATAGGAATCACCACTTTCTGAGGCTCTTTTACCTCCTCCGGTTCATCCGCCTCCTCCTCGGCCTCTTCCGCCTCGTAAGATTCCTCTACGCCGGCTTTCTCATAGACGCTCTGGCGCCTCTTTGCCTCCTCTTCCTGCCGCATGCGGAGTTTTTCCGCCTCCGCCGCTTCCAGTTCCGATCTATCAACAAAACTCACAAGATAATTCTCATAGACTTTCGTCTCACGGTCAGCCAGCTTGTGATTCACCAGGATCACTTTTTCCTCCGGCAGCAGGATATCCATAAACTCAAGGAGCTGTCCCACCGTACAGTAATCCAGCACCTCCACATCATCTCCCTGCTGAATGCTGTAGGAAGAGAGCTGATAAACACCGTTCACCCGGGCATACTTCGGCACATCCAGCCGTTTTTCCTGCACCTGCACGGAGATGATATCCCGAAATTCCGGCAGGGAACTGATGGTCATACTCCCCGGCGCCCCTTCCGTGGATTCCTTCACACGGATCACATCGTTTTCATGGATCGGCGCATAAATATTGGCCTCCCGCCCGCCGATCCTGATGACAGCCGCCTCACCGAGCTGCCCTTTCACAGTCCTCGCCTTCTTATTTACCGTAAAACGCAGTTCCTTCCCGCGGCGCGGAAACAGCAGTTCATTGGAAAAATCCGCCTGCATCGCCGCATCCACCACGGAAAGCTTGTCATTGTCATAGAGCTTGATCCGCTTGTCATTGAAAGTCACCACGATAAAATTGTTGTTCTGTTCATAGTAATTCAGACAGATACCCAGAGGTGTCACAAGGGTGGAATCCTTCTCGACCTCCTCCGAGAAAATGATATTTCCCATCACTTCCTTGCCCCGGAGTGCCGAACGCTGGCTCTGGATACCCAGCCTTTCCGCCAGCTTATCCGTATATCCCGGTATCTTTCCGCCGCCGCCCACTACAAAGACCGCGCTGACGGGCTTGTCCCCGTTTAATTCCAGTATCTTTTCCGCCGCTTCCTCCGCCAGCCTGTCGATAAAGGGCTCCAGCACTTTTAAAAGATCCGCACTCTTCATGGTCTGGGGAAATCCGATGATATCCTCATAGGTCACTTCCTCCCCCTCGCCAAGCTGCTTTTTGATCGCTTCCGCCCCTGCAAAATCCACAAGACACTCCTTCGCGATCACCTCCGTCAGGGAATCCCCTGCCAGCGGGATCATCCCGTAAGCAGTGATGCTGCCGTCATCTGTGATACAGATATCCGATGTACCCGCCCCCACATCCACAAGCGCCAGATTCAGCATCCTGTAGTTTTTCGGGATGGCAACCTGAATCGCCGCGATAGGCTCCAGCGTCAGGCTCGCCACCCGAAGCCCGGCGATCCCCACTGCTTTATAGAGCCCGTCGATCACATCCTCCGGCAGAAAAGTCGCGATCAGGTCCGCACCGATGCTCGCCGCCTTATGCCCTTCCGGATTGCCGATCGGATAGTTGTTCATATAATAACGAATCACGGAATTGCCGACACAATAAAAGGACATGGCGGCATCCTCCTCCGAGGTAAATTCCTCGTAGGCCTTTTCGATCGCCATGGATCGCAGATTATAGACATCCTCCACCGTCACTTCCCTGCTCTCCGAAAATTCCAGCACGCTATGTACCGTAGCGGTCCGCAGAACACGCCCTGCCGCCGCGATACAGACCTCCGTAAGCTCCATCCCCGCAGCCTTTTCCAGCTCTTCCTTCACTTCCGTGATGGTCTCCCCCACCTGTCCTATATCGTGGATCTGCCCGTCCAGCATGGACCTTGTCTCATGCTCTTTGATCCGCTGGGCAATACAGTAGAACTCATCGCCTTTCTTATAGCCCACCGTCCCCACGACGCTTCTGGTTCCTATATCCAGTCCAAAGACCGTTTTTCCCGATATCTTTTTTACTTTTGCCACTGATAAGCCTCCAATACCTGATCGATCTGTCTGATGCTTTCCGCGAGAGATCCGCTGTTATCGATGACCGTCTGACAGTTTCTGCGAAACTCACTCTCCGGGAGCTGCTTTCCCATGATCGCGGTTATCTTCTCCACACTGTATCCGCGGGAGCGCATAAGCCGTTCCCTGCGCACGCTCTCCTTTGCATAAATATACCACATCTCATCACATATTTTATCGAATCCGTTCTCAATTAGCAATGCCGCTTCTATAAAAAAAAGCCGAATCTCACCATTTTTTTCTGCCAGGTCCCTCCTGCGCAGTATCTCCGAGATGACCGCCGGATGGATCAGAGCGTTTACTTTAGCCAGAAAATCACTGTTTCCGAATATCTTATCCGCCATAGCCGTCTTCAGGATCTGCCCGTCCTCACCCGTGATATCCTCCCCGAGCAGATCGATCAAAGGCGCATAGCATGCCTGTCCCGGCTTTTGCAGTTCCTTTGCCAGATCATCTGCCAGAATGATCTCACAAGGATAGTTGTTTCTGATGTAGGACAAGATTTCCGATTTTCCGCTACCGACACCGCCGGTAATTCCTATTGTCTTCATGTGTGTTTCTTCTTTCTGCTTTTTCGCCTTACCAACATTTATAAATATATTTATTATATCAAAAATACATTTTATTATCCCACATCTCCTATTTCGTTCTGTCAGTTCATCCCGTAATCCATTTCGTCAGCAACTCTGCAATCCATTCTCTCACTCCGCGATATCCGCCAGCGTAAACGATATCACTTTCCTCAATTCATCCGGCGCGATCTCTATCTGATAACCGATCTTTCCCCCGCTGACCATGATCGTCTGCTGTTTCTCCGCGCTGCTGTCAATAAATGTCTTAAAAAACTTTTTCATCCCGACAGGCGAGCACCCGCCGTGGATATAACCGGTGAGCCCTAACAGCTCTTTCGCTTTTATCATACTGATACTCTTTTCGCCTGCCGCAGACGCCGCCTTTTTCAGATTCAGTTCCCTGTTCACCGGCACGACAAAGACATAATGTTCCCCCGACTTTCCTTCCGTGACCAGTGTCTTAAAGACCATGTTCGGATCTTCCTGCAATACCTCAGCCACTTCCATGCCGCTTATCACGCCGGATTCCACATAATTATGCACATTGAAAGGAATCTTTTTCTGTTCCAAAAGCCGTATGGCATTCGTTTTGATGTCCTGTTTTTTCATCTCATCTCTTCTTTTCCATATTTTTATTCTACACGTTCCGCTTCCCGCTTATCTCTTCCACCGTCAGTTTCATGACCGTCGTCGCATGCACCGCTTCCTCCGGAAAAGAAAAACCGTCCTCATGGTACTGTCTCATCAATGCCCCCAGAGCCTCATATTTCTCATCGCCTGACACCATCTCGATCCGTCCCCTGCCGATCACGCTCTCATACTTCATCGTGCAGTTGCATCCGCCATCGCCGGCCACCAGTTTATGAGAACAATCCATCTCAAAACCGGCCCTGTTATCCTGTTTGATCAGTTCAAGCTTCTTTCCTTCTCCCGCTCCATGAAAATAGAGCGTTATCTTCTCCCCTTCCGCTTTCACGCCGAAATTAAGCGGGACAATATAAGGATAACCTCCATCATTGAGCGCCAGCCGGCACACATCGCATTTTTCTATCACCTCGATGATCTCACTCAGATCTTTTATTTTTCTCTCTTCTCTTCTCATCGCAATATCCTCCGCCGGTCAATGCGCATCATACCAGTTATCCCCGGTACTCAGACCGATTTCCAGTTCCACCGCAAGATCAGCCGCCTGCCGCATTTCCTCGCTCAGTATCTTTTGCACCTGAAAAACCTCATCCACCGCCGTTTCCACCAGAAGTTCATCATGCACCTGTAAGATCAGCCGGGAACGAAAGCCCTCCTTTCGCAGCCGCTCGTCCACCCGTATCATGGCGATCTTAATGATATCCGCCGCGGTTCCCTGAATCGGCGCATTCATCGCCACCCGTTCCCCGAAGGAACGCTGCATAAAATTCCCGGAAGAAAGTTCCGGCACAGGACGCCGCCTGCCCAGCATTGTGACAGAATACCCCTTTTCCTTTGCGCTCTGCACGCAATGATCCAGAAATACCTTGATCCCCGGATAAGTCTCAAAATATTTCTCGATATACTCCGCCGCCTCCTTCCTGGAGATACTCAGATCCTGGCTCAATCCGAAGGAACTGATCCCGTAGACGATCCCGAAGTTCACGGCTTTCGCATTCCGCCTCTGCAGGGGCGTCACCTCGTCCTGCGGCACATGGAACACCTTGGACGCCGTGATCCGATGGATATCCGCATCCTGTTTATACGCATCGATCAGCTGTTCATCGCCGGACATGGATGCCAGCACCCGCAGCTCGATCTGGGAATAGTCCGCATCCATCAGCACAAACCCTTCTTTCGGCACAAACACCTTTCTGATGCGCCGCCCCAGTTCCATCCGCATCGGAATATTCTGCAGGTTCGGCTCCGTGGAACTGATCCGCCCGGTTGCCGTGATGGTCTGATTGAAGGTCGTGTGGATCCTGTCATCTTCCCCGATATAAACCGCAAGTCCGTCCGCATAGGTGGATTTCAATTTCGTGAGCGTCCGGTATTCCAGGATCTCGCTGACGATCGGGTGTTCGGGCGCCAGCTTCTCCAGCACATCCGCCGCCGTGGAATACCCTGTCTTTGTCTTCTTCCCGCCCGGAAGCTGCATGGTGCCGAACAGCACTTCCCCGAGCTGCTTCGGGGAATTGATATTGAAATGCACGCCCGCTTTCTCCCAGATGGACTCCTCCAGTTCTGTGATCCTGCCCGTCAGCGCATCGCCATACGCCTTTAATTCCTGGGGCTTTACCAGTACCCCCTCCTGCTCCATATGATACAATACTTTGGATAAGGGCATTTCTATCTCCCGAAACAGCGAATACTGCTCCGTCTTTTTCAGTTTCTCTTCCAGCACAGGCTTGCTCTCCGCCAATACATTGGCGCAGACACCCAGATACCGCACAAGATCCTCCCGCTGATCGACAAGCGCCTGTGCCGCTTTCTTTTTACCGAAAAGCTGTCCATAGGAAGCGATGCTGCTTCCAAGATGCTCCCCTGCGATATCCTCTATCTGATAGTCATTCTTCAGCGGATTCAGCAGATATGCGGCGATCAGCACGTCAAACAGATTTTCTGACCCTGCCTGCTCCTCCAGATACGCATAATACGATTTCATCTGAAAGCCCGCAAGACAGACGCCCTTTTTGCATAACACCTGTAATTTTTCCCACAGCATCTCAGAAGTGACTTCCTGCCGCTTCTTTTCCCCTGCATCACCGAAACTGATAAACGCCGCATCCTCCCCCGGCACGGAAAGTGCCGCACAGAGCAGAGCCTCCTTCTGCTGTTCCTCCTCCGACGCAAACAGGCTGAACTGTTCATTTTCTTTCATCGCCTGTTTTTCCGCCGGATAAAAGATCAGAGAAACCAGCTTCTTTTCCTCCGCCTTTTTCAGAAAACCGTCCAGCTCCTTCTCCTTTTTCAGTTCCTGACAGACGATCTCTTTCTTTCCCTTCTCCTTATCGAACCTGTCCAGCAGATTTTTAAAGGACAGCCTCTGAAACAGTTCATACGCCTCGTCCGTATAAAAATCCCCAATCACCGCATCTTCATAGGAAAAAGGAAATTCTCCGTTTGTGTTGATCGTTGCCAGCTTTAAACTCAGCTCCGCCAGATCGCGATGCTCTGCCAGAGATTCCCTGATGCTCTTTTTGGATATCTCATCCAAATGAGCATAGATATTCTCAATGGAACCATAGGTAACCATCAGATCCGTCGCCGTCTTCTGTCCCACCTTGGGCACGCCCGGAATATTGTCCGCCGTATCTCCCATCAGCGCCTTCAATTCGATAAACTGCAGCGGCGTCACCTGGTATGCCGCCTCCACATCCCTCGCATAGTAATCCTCAACCTCCGTGCGACCGCCTTTCGTCTTCGGGATGCGGATCTTGATATGCTCGCTGGCGATCTGCAAAAGATCCCTGTCTCCGGAAATCAGGGAGACCTCCATGCCGTCCCGCTCGCCGCACTTTGCCAGCGTCCCGAGAATATCGTCCGCCTCAAGCCCCGGTTTTTCTATGGTCAGGATCCCCATCGCCTGCAGAACCTCCTTGATCAGCGGCACCTGCTCCCTGAGCTCCTCCGGCATCGGCTTTCTCGTTCCCTTATATTCCGCATACATCTCATGGCGGAACGTCGGCGCATGCACATCGAACGCCACCGCCAGATAATCCGCATTTTCCTCGCCGAGCACCTTAAACAGGATTGTCAGAAAGCCATACACCCCGCCTGTGTGCTGTCCCTGCGCGTTTGTCAGATCGGGCAGTCCGTAAAACGCCCTGTTCAAAATGCTGTGTCCGTCTATCAAAACCATTTTTTTAGCCATATCAACCCCTGCTCTTTCTGTTATCTGCCGCCTCATATCCCTGTCCGCGATGCAGATAAAATATCTGATGCCTTGTCATCTATCCTGCAAAATTCAATATCAGCAGCAACGCCGCCAGCAAAACCGCCGCGATCCCGATACATTCCAGAATAAAGATTCCCTGCCGGAAAACCCGGTATATCTTTACTCTTTTCCGCGCCTCCTCCAGTGCCTCGTTCAACTCTTCCTGCAGATCAAAAGTATTGCCTGCCTCCAGACTGTTTAATCCCACCTCCACAAGAAACTGGATGGAAAGTTCTTCCCGGCAGCTTTCACACTCTTCGATATGCTCCATAAACTGCTCCAGCTCTTTATAGGACAGCTCCCCGTCGATAAACCCGGGGATCATTTTGGTCGCCTGTATACACTGCATCTTTTCTTTGTGTTTTTTCATCGGTAACCCCCATTTTCGCACAAAAAGGCGAAAAGCCGGAATACCGCTGTTTCGCCCTTTCTATCAGGAAAATGCATGTTCGGATTTTCCTGCTCCGTCTTAAATTTTTCTCAGTGTCCCGATCGCCCTATTGCCGATCAAAAGTTCTCCATGCTCCCGCAGGCGGTCATACATATGCCCCGATTCCACTATAACTTTCGCATAGTCAAAAGCAACCGCCGTGAGCAGATTAAAATGATATTCCGAGATCCGGTATCTGTCCACGATCAGGTAATAGCGTTCCTTCTCCTTGTACAGATGGCTCCTGATCGGCTGTTTTAAACCGATAGCATGGCAATAGGACATCACATCCCTCAGGGATGCAAAACAGTACATCCTGTAGTCTTCCTTTTTCTCCTCCGAAACAGTCTGAGGAAGGCTCTCTTCCTTCGCCGGCACCTCCTTCTGTCTGTTTTCCAGCATCTTTCCGATCTCCTGCGCGATCCGGCTCTCCGCCAGCTCTTTCAGATACTTTAAAACCTGTTCCCGGATCTGTTTCTCGTCGCCGCTGCCGAAAGTGAGGCTGATGCGCCGATCGCTCAAAACCTCCAGCCGCATGGAAACAATTCCCTTATCATTCTGATATCCCAGTTCGTCCCTTGCCTCTGAGACTATGTACTGTAAAAATTCATCCGATCTGCCGGAATGGCTTAAAAACTCGTCCAGATTCAGACCAAAGCTTTCCATATCCTCTTCTGTCACAATACAGCGTATCGTATTTTCATCAATTCTTTTATATTCCATAGCACCACTTTCTTTTTATCGCTTTTATTGAAAGCCCACACCGACTGGCATAGGCTTTGTTCATTACTATTCATATTCTACATGATTTATTCCTTTTTGTAAAGTATTCCACTCATTTACCCTAGAATGAACACAACGATAAATTTCTAAATATATCTGCAATTTGACAAACTTCCAAAACCTCTGTAAAATTTTACCAGATACACATTGCAGATACAAAATATAAATAATTGGGGGACAAAACTATGGGTGTACTTTCAGGATTAAAACCAGAATCGGTTTTCCGGTATTTTGAAGAGATCTGCGGGATTCCGCATACTTCACATCACGAAAAGGAATTGAGCGACTACTGTGTCAGATTTGCCAGAGAACGGGGATACGAATGCACGCAGGATGAAATGGGCAACGTGATCATCATCGCGGAAGCAACGCCCGGCTATGAAGATGTGGACGCTGTGATCGTTCAGGGGCATCTAGATATGGTAGGGGATAAAGTTGAAGGCTGTGATATCGATATGGAGAAAGAGGGCCCCCGCATCTATATTGACGGTGATTACATCCGTGCGGACGGGACAACATTAGGCGGCGACAACGGCATTGCCGTAGCTTACGCACTGGCTCTTTTGGATGCCAGGGACGGCAGTATCCCTCATCCTCGTGTGGAGGTGGTTCTCACGGTGTGCGAGGAGGTGGGGCTTCTTGGTGCCTCCGCCATGGATTTCTATCCCTGCCGTGCCCGTCGTATGCTCAATATCGATTCCGAAGTGGAAGGCATCCTGACAGCCGGATGTGCCGGTGGCAGACGAGCGCGCTGCCATATCCCGGTAAAAAGGGTTCCCTGTACCGGTCTTCGGTGCAAGCTGGAACTCACCGGACTTTTAGGCGGACATTCTGGTATGGAGATCGATAAAGGCCGTTCCAACGCCGCCACGCTACTTGGACGTTTTCTGATGTTATTAAAAGAAAACATCTCTTATGATCTAGTCGCACTGAACGCCGGTGTAAAGGAAAATGTCATTCCCAAAAGTGGCTCAGTCGTCATTTTGATCTCTCCCGAGGAAGAAGAAGATCTGCGAAAAGTGATCGAAAGATTTCTGCGTTACATGGAAGCGGAGTACGGCAAGGCTGATCCTGATATCCACTTGGAACTTACAGTTGGAAAAACAGGTGCATTCCCTGCATTGGACAAGGCTTCTCTCCTACAGGTGCTCACTGCGCTGAACCTGATGCCAAATGGTGTTCAGGCTATGAGTATGGATTTGCCTGGCCTGGTGGAAACTTCCATTAATATGGGAGTTGCAGAACTTATGGACGACGAGCTGATCCTTCGACAGTCCATCCGCAGTTCCGTCGCTTCTGCCAAGGATATGATTTCCAGAAAAGTGGCGCTCCTCGCCGAACAGCTCGGCGGACGGGTGGACTTTCAGGGTGATTATCCAGCTTGGCCTTTCGCCAGAACTTCCCGGCTGAGGGATCTTTGTGTGGAAATCTTCAAAGAACAATACGGTTACGAGCCAAAGATCGAACTGATGCATGCCGGTCTGGAATGTGGAATCCTATCCGGTAAGCTGGACGGTCTGGACTGCATCTCCTTCGGCCCGAACCAGTTTGATATTCATACCCCAAACGAGCATCTGAGTATTTCTTCTGCCGTCCGGGTATGGGAATATTTAAAAGCTATTCTGGCCGCAAAATAATAGATGATGCTGATAAAATTCAGAACCGATGTAAAAGGCCGCCCAGCAAACAGGGCGGCCCTTCGCATTAGCATATATATTTTAATCTTCCATCTTCAATTCCCCTAATGCCAAGCCCCGGCTCATCAGAAACAGTGATATCTTTTTCCTCAAACACAGCGCCGCCCAAAATCGGATCTTCACGGCAAAGTACTGGTCCGTCCAGATCGATCTTGGTAATGATCTGTTTTGCGCAGGCAAGATGTACTGCCGCATTAACGCTGATCTTTGCCTCCAACATACAGCCGATCATGCATTCCACACCATACACTTCCGCCGCAGATGTGATCTTTAATGCATTATAGAGCCCGCCGCATTTCATCAGCTTGATATTAACCATATCCGCCGCTCTCATCTGCATGATCTTTAGCGCATCCGCCGGAGAAAAAACACTTTCATCCGCCAACACCGGGACATAGGAACGCTCTGTGACATATTTCAGTCCCTCAAAATCGTGCCCCTTTACAGGCTGTTCCACAAACTCAATATCCAACCCCCTCTCCTGCATACCGTTCAGAATACGCACCGCTTCTTTAGGACTCCAGCCCTGATTGGCATCAATACGGATACAAGTATCTCTGGGCACCGCCTCACGGATCGCAGAAAGCCTTGCAATATCCTTCTCAGATTCTTTCCCCACTTTTACCTTCAGACAGTCATATCCTCGCTCAACAGCATTCAAAGCATCCCGCACCATCTCATCCGGCTCATTGACACTGATCGTAATATTAGTAGTGATAGATTTTCGGGAACCACCCATCAGCTTATAAACCGGAATATTATAAAGCTGTCCGTACAGATCCCAGAGCGCGATATCAGCAGCCGCCTTTGCACTACTGTTTTTCACGACACATTTATCCAGCGCCAGCATCAGATTTTCAAAATCATCCACATCCCTGCCGACCAGCGTCTTCGCAATATGATCCTGTATTGCACCAATGATCGCTCCCGTTGTATCACCGGTGATGGCACCGGTGGGCGGTGCCTCCCCATAGCCTACCGCCCCTGTATCCGTATGGATCTCCATGATCACATCCTCCACACTGCTCACTGACCGCAGGGCTGTCTTGAATGGCACACGCAGCGGAACTGACAAAATGCCGAGACGAATTTCAGTAATTTTCATGTTTTTCATTCTCCTTTACAAAAAATATTTGCTTTAAAAGCAATAGTATGGTATTATTTTACAGATAGTTGCGATTTTTGTAAAGGAAATTGTGCTAAATAACAAAAGAGAGGGGAGACTCTATGATTACTAATGGCTTTACTTATATTGCAGTACTTATCTTTATTGCTGCAATGCTCGTGTGGCTGCAAAAGTACACAAAATCCAAATTTTTTGACTATGCGCCACCAATCGTGCTGCTTTATCTGATCACGATGATCTTCTGTACCCTGAAAGTATGGGATATGGAAGCCACAAGCGGTGCTTATTCCGCACTGAAAAACAACATTCTTTTTGCTATGATCTTCCTGATGCTGCTTCGCTGCGATATCCGTAAGATCATCAAGCTCGGTCCAAAAATGCTGGGCGGTTTCTTTGCCGCATCCGTTTCCATCGGCATCGCATTTATCATTACTTTTGTAGTAATGAAAGGCGCTATCGGCGCAGATGCATGGAAACCGCTGGGCGCTTTATGCGGGAGCTGGATGGGCGGTTCCGGTAATATGATCGCTGTACAGGCAGCGTTTGATATCGGAGAAACAGAAATGGCATATGCCCTTGTAGTGGATTCCATCGATTACTCTATCTGGGTAATGTTCCTGCTCTGGGCAATCAATCTTGCTCCCAAGTTCAATAAGTGGACAAAGGCAAACACCAACACACTGGACGAGGTATCCAAACGGCTGGAAGAAGAAGTAAAGGCAAACGATGCACCGATCACTTTTGTCAATATCATTCTTCTACTCGGTATGTCCCTTGTAGTATCTGCTTTTGGACAGAATTTTGGTGCTTCATTAAACGGCGCTATGCCTTTCCTGGATAAGTCCACTTGGACTGTACTACTGATCACCTTAGCCGGTCTGATCGGCGCTGTAACACCGGTCGGTAAAATGGCAGGCACAACAGAACTTTCCAACGTAATGCTCTACTCGGTAGTTGCGCTCCTTGCATCCCGTGCAAGCTTCCTGGAACTGACAGATGCTCCGGCATGGATTCTTGCAGGCTTTATGATCCTTGCGATCCACGGTATTATCCTGCTGATTCTTGCTAAGATTTTCAAGCTGGATATGTTTACCTGCGGTGTGGCTTCGCTCGCCAATATCGGCGGAAGTGCTTCTGCTCCTATCCTTGCAGGCGCATACAGCGGCGCACTCGTTCCAGTGGGTGTACTGAT
Organism: uncultured bacterium; assembly: GCA_947647735.1. Lineage (GTDB taxonomy): Bacteria > Bacillota > Clostridia > Lachnospirales > Lachnospiraceae > 1XD8-76. Next base: position 22,717 of record CANSLJ010000015.1, read on the forward strand.
GGCATTGATGGGGTATGTGATCGGTACCGGCGGTGGAATTATCGTGGCACGGATCATGTCGATGTTCGCGTGATATCTACATTTATTTAACTACATATTGACTGGAAAATGCTCTGAGAGTTCAACACCCTCAGAGCATTTTTTATACAAATTTCAACCTATAACCTCTCGCTAAAATAACTCTTATACCCTTCCCCGAATATCTCCGTCGCATCCGATACGATCATAAACGCTTCCGAATCTTCCTCCTGCACGATCTGCTGGGCTTTGGGGGCGATGGGTTTTCTCATGACGCACATCAGTACCTTTTTTTCTTTTCCGCTGTAGGCGCCTTCCCCCTGCAGGGCTGTAACGCCGATATCCAGATCTGCCAGCAGCCTGTCTGTGATCTGTTTCGGGTGGTCGCTGATGATATAGATCATCTTTGCCCCGTCTTTTCCGTAAAGCACCGTATCCAGCACAACGGAATTGATAAAGATCGTCACCGCCGCATACAGGGCGATCTCCAGATTATGAAACATGATGCCGGACAGCGTTACGACGATAGCGTCCAGTATCAGATACAGATTGCCGGTTTTTAAGTGCCGGTATTTCAGACGCAGCACCTTGACGATAATATCAACACCGCCGGTGGTTGCCCCTGCTTTCAGGATCATTCCCATGGAAACCGCCATCACCGTGCCGCCCGCCACCGCCGCCAGCAGTTTGTCTGTGGTAAGGGCTCCGAATGCAGACAGCATATTCGTAAAAATGGAACTGATAAAGGTACAGTATATTGTGGAGATCAGAAACTTCACCCCGAACTTCCAGAGTCCCAGAGCCAAGATCGGTACATTCAGCAGCAATATCCAGGTACCTGTGGGAATCGGCGTAATGCGGCTTAACATAATGGAGACACCGCTGACACCGCCGGGCGCCAGATTATTCGGATCAAGAAACAGACTGATACCCACCGCATAGATCAGGGAAAAGATCGTGATGATCGCATAATTCCAGACTATCCTGAAAGCCCTGTTATGTTTTAATCTGTCCCGCAATGCTCTTATCATACCTTCCCTCCCGTCCCGTATATTTTAGCTGTTACAGCCGTTTTTAAATATTTGTCGTTGTCACTTTGGGCTGATATCCATTATGTTTCAACGCATCAATAATTTTATTCTTGTGTTCCGTGCCAAATGCTTCCATTGTGATCCGCAGTTCCACTGCCGCATTTCGGTTAGTTGTAACAAACTGATTGTGCTCCAGCTTGATCACATTACCGTTTTCCTCCGCTATAATGCTTGCCACACGGCAGAGCTCGCCCGGTTTATCCGGCAACAGCACAGACACCGTAAAGATCCTGTCCCTGAAGATCAGTCCCTGCTGCACCACGGAGGACATCGTGATCACATCCATATTGCCGCCGCTCAGGATGGAAACAACCCTCTTATCCCTGCAGTCCAGATGTTTGATCGCCGCCACCGTCAAAAGGCCGGAATTTTCGATCACCATCTTATGGTTTTCCACCATATCCAGGAAAGATACTACCAGTTCCTCATCCTCCACCGTGATGATGCCATCCAGATTTTTCTGGATATAAGGGAATATCTTCTCCCCCGGCGTCTTCACCGCCGTACCGTCCGCGATCGTAGAGACACTGGGCAGCGTTGTCACTTTATTTTCTTTCAGGGATTCCTGCATACAGGCAGCGCCCGCAGGTTCCACACCGATCACCTGTATCTTCGGGTTAAGAAGCTTTGCCAGCGTGGAAACCCCTGTTGCCAGCCCGCCGCCGCCGATCGGCACTAAGATGATATCCACAAGAGGCAGTTCCTTTACGATCTCCATCGCTATCGTTCCCTGTCCCGTTGCCACCGCAAGATCGTCAAAGGGATGTACAAAGGTATACCCTTTCTCCTCCGCCAATTTCAATGCATGGCTGCAGGCTTCGTCATATACATCCCCGTACAGGATCACCTCCGCCCCGTAGCCTTTTGTGCGGTTCACCTTGATCAGCGGCGTCGTCGTAGGCATCACGATGACCGCCTTTACACCGTAGCACTGTGCCGCATAGGCAACGCCCTGGGCATGGTTTCCCGCGGAGGCTGTGATCAGCCCCTTCTGGCGCTCCTCCTCCGTCAGTGTGCTCAGTTTATAATAGGCGCCCCGAACCTTGTAGGCTCCCGTAAACTGCATGTTTTCCGGTTTCAGATAAACCCTGTTCCCGCTCTGTTTACTCAGAAAATCGCTGTAGATCAGTTTTGTCTCCAGAGTGACCTTCTTGACCTCCTCACAGGCTTCCTCAAATTTGTCCAATGTCAGCATAAATCTACCTCCTATTCCGCATCAAATAACGCATTGACGAACGCTTCCGCATCAAACTTCTGCAGATCCTCCAGCTTCTCTCCCACACCGATATACTTCACCGGCACCTGCAGTTCCGACTGGATCGCTATCGCGATGCCGCCCTTTGCCGTACCGTCCATCTTTGTCAGGATAATGCCGGTCAGATCCGTCACCGAGCCGAATTCCCTCGCCTGCTGCAGAGCGTTCTGCCCCGTTGTGGCATCGAGAACGATCAGGTTTTCCCTGTGGGCATCCGGAAATTCCCGTTCGATGATACGGTTCATCTTCTTTAACTCTTCCATCAGGTTTTTCTTATTATGAAGCCTGCCCGCCGTGTCACAGATCAATACATCCGCATGTCTCGCCTTTGCCGCCGACACCGCGTCAAACAAAACCGACGCCGGATCCGCGCCTTCCCTGCCGCCCACCAGCTCCACGCCGGCGCGGTGCGCCCACTCGGAAAGCTGTTCTCCCGCAGCCGCCCGGAACGTATCGCAGGCGCCGATGATCACTTTCTTTCCCTGCAGTTTCAGATCGCTCGCCAGTTTGCCGACAGAAGTGGTCTTTCCCACGCCGTTGACGCCGATCACAAAAAGCACCGACGGCTTATGCTCAAAATCATACGCTGTATCCGGCGCATCCATCTGCTCCCGGATATTCCGGATCAGAAATTCCTTGCAGTCCGCCGGTTCCTTGATATGATACTCCCTCACCTGCACCCGAAGCTTTTCCAGGATCGCATCCGTCGCCCTGATGCCCACATCTCCCATGATGAGAATTTCTTCCAGTTCCTCATAAAAATCATCGTCAATATTGGAAAAACCGTTAAATACACCGTCGATTCCATAGACGATATTGTTTCTCGTCTTGGAAAGTCCCTCTTTCAGACGGCTGAAAAAGCCTTTTTTCTCCTCGCCCATAGCACCCTCTCCTTTTCTGCGTATTTTAAATTTAGAATGATCATCCTTTCAGTCCCCGCGCCTGCCTGTCCATATCCTCGATCACAATATCATAGATCTCTCCCAGCCCAGCGCAGTACTCCAACACCTTCCACGGCTCATTCGTGTGAAAATGAATCTTGATCAGTTCCTCATCTCCCACCGCCAGAAGACAGTCTCCCTGAAAATGCTCATTGAAATAATCCGATATCACATCCTCATCCAGACCGTTTCCCTCTATCAACAACTGTGTATCATACTTAAATTCCAGCATGCTCCTTTTTCCTCCCAATATAATAAATTAAAATTTTCTCCATCCGATTCGTTCCCTGCTCTCACTCGATCCCCGAAAATCAATCATCCAGTTCCTTATCGATCAGATCCACACTGACCAGCGCCGACACCCCTTTTTCCTGCATCGTGATACCGTACAGCCGGTCCGCCTTCTCCATCGTTCCTCTGCGGTGTGTGATCACGATAAACTGCGTATTCTTCGTCAGCTTATGTAAATATTTCGCAAACCGGGTCACATTATTCTCATCCAGCGCCGCCTCGATCTCATCCAACAGACAGAACGGAGAGGGTTTCAGATTCTGGATTGCAAATAAAAGCGCGATCGCCGTCAGTGCCTTCTCCCCGCCGGAAAGCTGCATCATATTCTGTAGCTTCTTCCCGGGCGGCTGGGCGATGATCCGGATGCCCGCCTCCAGAATATCCTCGTCCTCCATCAGCTCAAGCGTACCCTTTCCGCCGCCGAACAGCTCCTTAAACACCTTGTCAAACTCCCTGCCGATCTCCCGGAACTTCTCCTGGAACTGCTTACGCATCGCCGCATCCAGCTCCGTGATGATATTTTCCAGCGTCTTCTCCGCCTCGATCAGATCATCATGCTGTCCCTTCAGGAAAGTATATCTCTCCATCACATTTTTATAGTCTTCGATGGCATTGACATTGACATCACCCAGCTTTTTAATCTGATCCTTCAAAGCCGCGATATCCCGCTTCATAGCCGCCAGATCCGTCAGTTCTTCCTTCCTTAGAGAAGCCGCATCGCTCAGGGTGATCTCATACTCGTTCCACATATAGTTGATCTGGGTTTCAATGGACTCTTCCAGCCTCTCCCTCTGGGCATTTAAGCGATATACTTCCTTGTCCAATCCTGCCATCTGTCCGGAGAGTTCCTCCCGTCTGTCAAAGAATGTCTTCTGCTTTTCCGACAGTTTCTCTTTCTGCTGTGTATCCTCCTGCAGTTTTTTCTCCGCATCACTCTGGGCCTTATGGGAAGCCTCAATGGTCAGAAGGATCTCCTCGATATTATGGCGTTTGCGTTCCGCCTCCTCAGCCCCCGCCGCCATACTCTCCTCGATCTCCTGCTTCTCCTTCTGATGCCGCTCGATCTCCGCGTCGATCCTGTCCACATTCTGCTGTCCGAACTCCTGCTTCTGATGCATCTTCTCCACTTCCACATCCCATTCGGCAGCTTTCGCCGCATAATCGCTCTCCAGGGCGCGCAGCTCATCAAGCTGTTTCTGACACTCCGCAATCCTGGCATTTTCCTCCTGCTCCAGCGCTTCTGACGCCTGCAGTTCCTTCTGAATCTCCTTTTTTCCGGTTTCAATTTCCTGAAATTTCGCTTCTATCTCCGCCTCCTCGGTTTTCAGATCCCCGAAACCGTGGGCAGTCTCTTCCTTTTTCTCCTTCGCCGCTTCCAGATTCAGCCGGATCGTATTCTGTTCGATAAAGGCGTTCTGCAGTGTCAGCCTGAGGGTCTCGGACTGCACCCGGAGCTTGTTTCTCTCTTCCCTGATATTCTGAATCTCCTGTTCCAGTTCCTCCGTCTTTTCAAACAGCTCTTTTACTTTCTTTCCCAGCTCCTCCAGCTCACGCCTTCTGCCCAGCAGATTACTGCTGTTCTTAAACGCGCCGCCGGAAATGGCGCCGCCCGGCACAAGAAGTTCCCCCTCCAGCGTCACCATCCTGATCCCGTAGGAATATTTTTTCGCGATCGCCAGCGCATGATTCACATCATCCACCACCACGATGCGCCCCAGCATGGATTTCGCCACATTCTGATACTTCTGGTCGATATGCACCAGTTTATCCGCCATGCCGATCACGCCCTGTTCCTTCAGCACTTCCGGCGATTTAAATTCCTGAGGATTCCGGATGCTGGTCAGCGGCAGAAAGGTTGCCCTGCCGTATCTGTTCTTTTTCAGAAACGCGATCATGCGCTTCGCCGTATCTTCCTCCTCCGTTACAATGTTCTGAATATTGCCGCCCAGCGCAGTCTCAATGGCCGTCTCATATTTCCGGTCCACTTTAATGATGTCCGCGACAACACCGACAATGCCCTTTTCGGTTTTCTTCTGTTCCATCACCATTTTAACAGAACCGCCGTAACCCTCATAGCGTTCCGTCAGGTTATTCAGCGCATCCAGCCTGGACTTTTCCTGATGATACTTTTCCTTCGTCTCCTGCAGCAGCCTGTTATCTTCTGTCAGCAGCCCTTTGATCTCCCCCAGCCTTTTCTCTGCCGAAGCCTGCTTTTCGTTTAACTGTGTCACCTTTTGGTTAGTCTCATCAAACTGGTCTTCCAGTTCCGCCACAAGCTGGTCTGCTTCCGCCTCATCCGACTTTACCCGCACCAGACGGCTTGTCAGCTCTGCCCTGCGGATCTGTGCCTGCTCCAGCATGGTATCAAAACGCTCCATCCGGGATTTTGTGTCGGCTCTGTCACCTAATGCCTGCATGATTGCATTTTTGGCTTTTTCGATCTCTGTGTTGAACTGCTCGATCTGCGCCTGCACTTCCTCCAGCCGCTCCCGCGCCTCGTCCCGCGCCTGCTCCAGCTTTGCCACCTGTTCATCGATGGATGTCTTTTCTGTCATAATGCCGGACTTATCGGATGATTTTTCCGCAATATCCGCCTCCACCGCCGCGAGCCTGTTTAAGAGATGCTCCCTGTTTCCCTCCACGGAATGGATCTGTTCTTTTAAAATGCCGATCTCGCCTTCCAGTTTTCCCCGGACGGCGGAGGTATCGGTCAGCTCGGCGTGGGCTTTCTCGATCTCCTCACTCAGCCGTTCCACTTCCTGTTGTATCTCATCATACTCTGTTTTGATATGTTCATATCGTTCCGTGGTCTGTTTCAGGTCATCGCTTGCCGTCTTATAGTTCTCCTCCACCTTCACAAGCTGTTCGTTGACCTGCTTATTGTCCAGAAGGAACATATTAACGTCCAGAGTTTTCAGTTCCTCTTTTTTCTTTAAATAGATCCTCGCCTTCTCCGACTGCTTTTCCAGCGGTCCGATCTGTTTTTCCAACTCTGAAAGGATATCGCTGACGCGAAGGAGATTCTGCTGCTCGTTCTCCAGTTTCTTCACGGAGGCCGCTTTCCGGCGCTTAAATTTTACGATTCCCGCCGCCTCGTCAAAAAGCTCCCGGCGCTCCTCCGGCTTACCGCTCAAGATCTTGTCGATCTGTCCCTGCCCGATAATGGAATACCCCTCCTTACCGATGCCGGTATCATAAAAAAGCTCATACACGTCTTTTAAACGGCATGGACTGTTGTTGATCATATATTCACTTTCACCGGAACGGTAAAGCCGTCTTGCCACGGTCACTTCCTCGAAGTCAATGGAAAGCTGATGGTCTTTATTATCCAGTGTGATCGCCACATAGGCATATCCCAGAGGCTTTCTCATCTCCGTACCGGAAAAAATAACGTCCTGCATGGACGCGCCCCTGAGCTGTTTTACCTTCTGTTCCCCCAGTACCCAGCGCACCGCGTCCGCAACGTTGCTCTTGCCGGAACCGTTCGGGCCCACAATACCGGTGATGCCGTTATGAAACTTGAACGTAATTTTATTTGCAAAGGACTTAAAGCCCTGTACTTCTATACTTTTTAAATACATAGATCAACTCTCCCTGAGCCGCAGAAGCGCCTCGTAAGCTGCCTGCTGCTGTGCCGCCTTTTTATTATGCCCGCTGCCCTTCCCGAGCAGTTTTTCTCCCTGATATACTTCCACGGAAAAGGATTTATCATGCTCCGGACCGCTCTCTCCTGTCAGCACATAGCGGACATCCCCGCCGTCCTTCTGCACCTTTTCCTGCAGGATCGACTTGGCATCGTAAAACAGCGCTTTATTCTCCAGATCCAACAATACAAAACGGTGGATAAAGGACTTTGCCTGCTCAAAACCGCCGTCCAGATAAATGGCGCCGATCAGAGCCTCCATCACATCGGAAACAATGGAATCCCTGCCGCGCCCCCCGGTCATCTCCTCGCCTTTTCCCAGAAAGATATAACGGTCCAGCCCCAGATCCCGGGCACAGGAAGCCAAAGAAGGCTCGCAGACCATCGCCGCCCTTGTCCGGGTGAGCTGTCCCTCCGACATCTCCTCCCGCTTTTCATACAGAAATTCACTGGACACCAGTTCCAGCACGGCGTCTCCCAGAAATTCGATGCGTTCATAATCCTTTATCCTGTTGATCTTTCTTTCATTGGCATAGGAACTGTGGGTCAGCGCCTGTCTGGCCAGATCTTTATTGTGAAACACATACCCAACCTGTTCTTCCAGTTTCCCTATCACCTGATTTTCATCTGTCATTTCCAATCTCTCCTGTCCGGATATCCCGCAGCCTATCAAACACATATCACACAGAAAGCCCTCTGTAAGGGCTTTCATGACCTGCTTTTTAGTTATGCCGATCTTCCTGTGATCAGCTCCATCGCTTCCGCAACGGTCCGGATATTTTCCACATCTTTTTCCTGGATCCTGATCTCAAACTCTTCCTCTATCTTCATGACGATCTGGTAGATGTCAAGGGAATCCGCCCCCAGATCCTCCAGAAAAGTAGTCTCCGGCTTTATCTCCGCCGGATCCACGTTTAAAACCTCTGCAATGCTTTTACAAACTTTTTCAAATTCCATTCTCCCGCCCCCGTATCTTTCGGAAATACATCCATCCCGTCAGGAAATTTCCGCTTCATCTTTCGCACAGAGCTTTGCCTTGATCTGCTCGTTGATCTTCTGTTCCTTAAAGGTCACACACTGCAGTACCGAGTTTTTCACTTCCCCGGATTTTGCGCTGCCGTGGGTTTTCACCACAAGCCCTTTCAGGCCCAGAAGGGGCGCTCCTCCATACTGCTCCAGGTCAAACTCCTTCAATACTTCCTTCAGCGCCGGTTTGATGAGGAGAGCGCCGATCTTTGTCCGAAGGGAACCCAGAAGGCTTCTCTTCACTTTTTTCAGCAGGGCATAGCCTACACCTTCATACATTTTCAGCACCACATTCCCCACAAAGGCTTCACAGACGATAACGTCCGCCTCCCCGGCAGGAATATCCCTCGCCTCAATGCTGCCGACAAAGTGAATATCCGGACAGTTTTTGAGGAGCGGGAAGGTTTCTTTTACCAGTGCGTTTCCCTTTTCCTCCTCCGCACCGATATTGACGATGCCCACTTTCGGATTTTTGATGCCGCATACGTTCTCCATATAGATAGAGCCCATCTTGGCAAACTGTACCAGCATGGACGGCCTCGCATCCACATTGGCGCCGCAGTCGATCAGAAGGGAGGCTCCCTTATCCGTCGGGATCAGCGGCGCAAGGGGCGGCCTTTCGATCCCCTTAAGCCTTCCCACGATAAGCTGTCCGCCAACCAGCGTCGCCCCGGTGCTGCCCGCGGACACAAAGGCGTCACAGGTGCCCTCCTTCACCATGGTCAGGGCTTTTACAAGGGAGGAATCCTTTTTCCTGCGGATCGCCATCACAGGCGGTTCCGCCGTCTCGATGACCTCGGATGCGTGCACCACTTCCACCTGTTCCTTATCGTAAGTATACTTTGACAGTTCCGCGTTTACCGCGTCCTCCCTGCCTACCAGATATACTTTCACCTTTTTGTTTTCGTTGATCGCCTCAATCGCGCCTTTTACAATCTCCAGAGGGGCATTATCGCCGCCCATAGCGTCTATCGCAACTTTAATAAATTCTGACATACTCTCTCCTTGGTACAAATATTTCGTATTTTTCATCATACTAAAAATACTGGAAAAATGCAAGGAAAAAGCAAAATTGCATGAAAAGACTTGGGAGTTTCCTGAAAATCTGATATAGTAATGAGCAGGATGAAATATCCGCAAAAGGAGGTACTCATTTGAAAAGGATAAAACACAAGACCATGATACTGACTCTTTCTGTTCTTCTCGCCTGTTCTCTCACCGCCTGCGGGGGCTTTGGGGATAACGGCAAAAACGAACCGGAGGAAGGCATGCAGACGGAGGAAAACACAGCTTCCACAAACGAGGATATACAGGAGAAGGAGGCTGCCACCTCTTATGGTATATTGAGCGAAGGGGATACGGCACCGGATTTCACCGCTTCCCTGACAGACGGAACCGTTTTTACGCTTTCCGAGCAGCAGGGAAAAGTCGTGCTGCTGAACTTCTGGGCTACCTGGTGCGGTCCCTGTGTGAGGGAGATGCCTGCCTTTGAAAAACTCCATGAAGAATATGGGGAGGACGTTGCCATTTTGGCGGTCAACTGCATGGAGGATGAGGGCATCGTGGACGCTTTCCTTGACGAGAGCGGCTATACTTTTCCGATCGCCTACGATACGGAGGGCGATATCATCTTAAAATATCCCTCTCAGGGTATTCCCTATACGCTGGTGATCGACGGTGAGGGGATCATTCAGAAAATATATGTTGGAGCGGCGGATGCGGAAACCCAGTATCAGGAATATAAGAGCGCCATTGACGCTGTAACGGGTGGCACATCATGAACAGAAAACTTGCAGGAAAGGGTTTACTCATAGCCGCGGTGGTCCTATTGCTTCTGGGCATTTTCCAGAACGGCTATACGGATGTGAAAAACAAGGCGATCCGCATCTGCTATGAGTGTATCGGGATCGGATGAAAAAGAAATTATTTAACATGAAGCGAAGATGGATACAGCTGATCTGTGCCATCCTCTACAACTGTCATATCACCAATTTTGCAAAGGGCACTATCTATCAGGGCGATCTGAAAGGTATCTGTGTGCCGGGGCTAAACTGCTATTCCTGCCCCGGTGCCTCTTTTGCCTGCCCCCTGGGTTCCCTGCAGAGTGCGCTGCTATCCTCCAAATATAAATTTCCCTATTATATGCTGGGGGTGCTTATACTGTTCGGGGTGCTGCTCGGCCGGGTGATCTGTGGTTTTCTATGTCCCTTCGGGCTGGTGCAGGAACTGCTCTATAAGATTCCTTCTAAAAAGCTGCAAAAAAGTATCTGGACAAGAAGGTTATCCTATGTAAAATATATCATACTGGCGGTGTTTGTCATTCTGATCCCGCTCTTATTTCTTACCCCCGGCTTCTGCAAATATATCTGCCCCGCCGGGACGCTGGAAGGCGGCATTCCGCTTCTCCTTAAAAACGAAAGCCTGAGACAGCTTGCGGGAAGGCTTTTTCAATGGAAATTTCTTCTGCTGATCCTGATCCTTGTCTCCGCTGTTTTTATCTTCCGCTCTTTTTGCAGGTTTATATGCCCTCTCGGGGCTTTTTACGGACTTTTTCATAAAGTGTCCCTGTTCGGCATCCGGATCGATCCGGAAAAATGTAACGACTGCGGGCTCTGTGTCCGGGATTGTAAGATGGATGTGAAAAAAGCCGGAGATGCGGAGTGTATTCAGTGCGGTGAGTGTATCGGACACTGCCACAGGTGCGCTCTTCATTTCGGAGTAAAATGACAGTCCGGCTGAATGTGCTTAACAGAGATAATAATGTCCTGGCTCTGATGGAACTAAAAAACGAACAATAACAATAAATGGATACATAAACGGAGATTCATCTATGGCTCAGATTGATTTATCGGAAGGACCGATCACAAAAAATATGTTACGTTTTGCCTTTCCCATGATCTGCGGGAATATGCTGCAGCAGTTGTATAATGTGGTGGATACGCTGATCGTTGGCAAATATCTGGGAACAAATGCCCTGGCGGCGGTGGGGAGTTCCTACACGCTGATGACTTTCCTGACCTCCATCCTGCTGGGGATGTGTATGGGGAGCGGTGCGATGTTTTCCATCCGCTACGGGGAAAAGAATCACGAAAAGCTGCAGGAGGACCTGTTTGTCTCCTTCTTCCTGATCGCAGCGCTTGCCGTTGTGATCAATGCGGTGGTATTTCTCTTTATCGATCCCATTATGGTACTGCTCTCCGTTCCCGCCGATACATACCGCCTGATGCGGGAATATCTCTGGGTGATCTTTTTCGGTATCGGCGCCACCTTTTTCTATAATTATTTTGCCGCTGTCCTGCGGGCGCTGGGCAATTCCCTTGTGCCCCTGATCTTTCTGGGGATATCCGCCGTCATCAATATCGTATTGGATCTATACTTTATCCTTTCCTGCGGCTGGGGTGTTGCCGGCGCCGCCTTCGCCACCATCCTGGCACAATGGTTTTCCGGCATCGGCATTTTGATCTACTGTATGCTGAAATGCCCTTTTATGAGGATTGAGAAACAGAACAGGCACTTCTCTCCCGTCGCCATAAAGGAGATAACCAATGCCTCCTTCCTGACCTGCCTGCAGCAGTCTGTGATGAATCTGGGCATCCTGATGGTACAGGGGCTGGTCAACAGCTTCGGCACCGTTGTCATGGCCGCCTTTGCAGCCGCCGTGAAGATCGATGCCTTTGCCTATATGCCTCTGCAGGACTTCGGCAATGCCTTCTCCACCTTTATCGCCCAGAATTACGGAGCCAGAAAGGAAGACCGGATCAGGCAGGGAATCCGCTCCGCGGCCCGATGCGTCGTCTGCTTCTCCCTGATCGTATCTGTCCTTGTCGTGCTCTTTGCAAGACAGCTCCTTTTGCTGTTTATCAAACCGGAGGAGACTGAAGTTCTTGCGGTGGGTATGTCCTATCTGCGCATCGTGGGAATTTTCTATTTCGGGATCGGTACGCTGTTTATGCTGTACGGACTTTACCGTGCCATCAACCGTCCCGGTATGTCCCTCGTACTGACGATCATCTCGCTGGGAACAAGGGTGCTGCTCGCCTATCTGTTATCTCCCATTCCCGCCATCGGTGTGAGCGGTATCTGGTGGGCGATCCCTATCGGCTGGTTTCTGGCGGATGCCACGGGAATACTCTACTATATTTTTTATAACAGATCAAGAAACAGCACCTTGGAGAATAAAGTCCTATGAAACAGATCTTAGTCATTGACGATGATATTTATATCGGAAATATGCTGGAGGAAGCCCTGTCAAGAGAGGGTTATCAGGTCCTGCGCGCCTACTCCGGCACGGAAGCGCTTCTTGTGCTCTCCTCTCTCACGCCGGATCTCATCCTGCTGGATCTGATGCTTCCGGGGCTCTCCGGGGAAGAACTTCTGCCGCGGATCAGGGAGTTTCCCGTCATCGTGCTCAGCGCCAAAGCGGATATCGACAGCAAGGTAAACCTTCTGCTGGAGGGCGCTACAGATTATGTGACAAAGCCTTTTGAGATCAGAGAGCTTCTTGCCAGGATTACGGCGGCGCTCCGGAAAAACAGCTCTCCCGCCGGCGGTATGTTATCTTTTGACAATCTGCGTCTCGATGCGGCAGCCCGTCTGGTCTGTGCCGGAGAAAGGGAGATCCGGCTGACAAGAACCGAATGCGCCATTTTAAAGACACTGATGCAGAATCCCTCTCATGCCATTGCAAGATCCCTTCTTCTGGAGCGGATCAGCGAGGATACCCCTGACTGTACCGAATATTCCTTAAAAACCCATGTCAGCAATCTGCGCAAAAAGCTTCGGGATATCGGCGGCAGAGAATATATTGAAGCTGTGTGGGGCATCGGATTCCGTCTTGTCTCCGAAAAATCTTGACAAAATCTTGACTGTTTTCTTATCCGTTTTCTGAACCTTTCTCTGATAAGATATCCGCATATTCCGGACAGAGAATGCTTATAGTGCAGGCTGTCCGGCTATGAAAGGAGGTCCTTTCAATTATGGACTATATCTTAACCACAAATGCTCTGGATAAAAAATACGGCAGATCCTATGCGCTGAATCATCTTTCCATGCATGTTCCAAAGGGCGCCATCTACGGCTTTGTGGGGAAAAACGGAGCGGGAAAAACCACGCTGATGCGCCTGATCTGCGGGCTCCAGCACCCTTCAGGCGGCAGCTATACATTGTACGGCATTCCGGACAATGACAAAAATATCTGCAGGGCACGCAGGCGGATGGGCGCGATCCTGGAGACGCCTGCCGTTTATCATGATATGAGCGCGGAGGAAAATTTAAAACAGCAGTATCGCATCCTCGGCGTGCCTTCCTTTGACGGCATAGAGGAGCTGCTGGAACTGACCGGGCTTCAGGATACCGGAAGAAAAAAAGCCGGACATTTTTCGCTGGGTATGCGCCAGCGTCTGGGAATCGCCATCGCCCTCTGCGGCAGCCCTGATTTTCTGGTGCTGGACGAGCCGGTCAACGGGCTTGATCCCCAGGGCATCATCGAAATACGGGAACTGATCTTAAAACTGAATAAGGAACATCAGATCACCTTTCTGATCTCCAGCCATATACTGGATGAACTGTCAAAATTCGCCACCCATTACGGCTTTATCAATAACGGAAGCCTTGTGAAAGAGATCAGCGCGGCTGAACTGGAAAAAATATGCCGCAAATGCATCCGTCTGAGAGTCACGGATACCCGCACACTCTGTCTTTTGCTGGATCAGATGGGACTGGAGTACCATATCCTCTCCGACACGGAAGCGGATATCTATATGAGTGCTTCCGCAGATGCCGCCAAAGAGCATGCCGGCGATATAAACATCACTGCCCTTGTGATGGAACTGGCGAAACGAAACTGTGAAGTGATCTCTCTGCAGGAGCATGATGAGAGCCTGGAAAATTATTATATGAATCTGATCGGGGAGGTGAAGCATGCGTAACTTATTATCAGCTTATCTTACAAAATTGATAACAGACCGATTTTTCCGTCTGGTGGAAATCTGCATTATCGCATGGGCGGTCTTTGTTTTCCGGTGTGCAAGACGGGATTACATCTGGGGCACAGCCCATATCAGCACATACTTTAATACCAATCCCTATTTTTTCAATGCAGCCATATGGCTTGGCATCACCCTTGCCATCTACAGCGCCTCTTTCATAGGAACGGAATATCACGATGGTATTCTGCGCAACCAGATCATTTCCGGCCATAGACGCTCCGCCATCTATCTGGCACATTATATGACTATTTTACTCGCAGGCATTCTGCAGGCCGCCGCTTTTTTCGGGGTGCTTATATTGCTGGACGGCATTTTTCTGCATTTCTTTATTGTGAGCCTGCTGGTTCGGCCGGCAGAATACCTTCTGCTGATCTTCCTTGCGCTGCTTGGATATTCCGCTGTTTTTTCCTTCCTTTCCATCCTGCTCGCCAATAAAGCGCTGATCATATCAGTTCAGGCTCTTCTTGTCTTCCTGATGCTGTTTTTCGGTTTTTCGACGGTTAATTCTCTGCTGGAACCTGAAACCGTCCCTGTCACCGACCGTTATTATGACCGCGGCAGAACGGAGGAATTGCCCAATCCCAGATATATAGGCGGTGCCAAACGGGAACTTTACGAGTGGGCGGATGCCCTCGTTCCTTCTTCCATGATCCTGCACGGGGTTATGACAAAACAGGGAGATACTTTGCCTTCCGGCATGAAGATACCCGTCGGAACCGCCCTGCTGTCTGTCTCCTTTACTGCATGCGGAATATATTGTTTTCATAAAAAAGATCTAAAATAAGGCAGGTGCTCAGATGTTTCCCTGGATATTATCCGCGGTTTTATTATTTGTTATTGTCATTTTATCATTTAAAATATATACCATATGGAAATCTATGGATGAGATATGCCTTTCCTTCAGAGAGCATCTTGCGGAGGATACCAATACGCTCATCACCGTGTCCTCCGGGGACAGGCATGTCAGAAGGCTTGCCGCGGACATCAACGAAGAGCTGCGGATCCTGCGCAGGCAACGCCGGAAATTTATGCAGGGGGATCAGGAATTGAAGGAGGCCGTCACAAATATCTCCCACGATCTGCGCACGCCCCTGACCGCCATCAGCGGCTATCTGGAACTACTGGAAAAAGAAGAAAAAAGCGAAACTGTCACAAGGTATCTCGCCTTTATTGAAAATCGCACGGAAGCTTTAAAGTCGCTGACAGAAGAACTGTTCCGGTACACCGTTGCCTCTTCCTCCGAAAAAATGAAGCTGGAAGCGGTGGATATCCGGACTGTTCTGGAGGAATGCCTTCTGAACTTTTATGGAGAGATGGAGCGAAAAGGGATCACGCCTGAAATACATATGACAGATCATGCCGTGATCCGGCAGTTAAACGCTTCCGCCCTGTCCAGAATTTTCGGCAATATCCTGCAGAATGCATTGAAATACAGTGACGGGGACCTATCTGTCACATTGAAAGGATCCGGAGAGATCCTGTTTTCTAATACAGCTTCCTGTCTTGATCAGGTACAGACAGGAAAGCTGTTCAACCGTTTTTTCACAGTGGAAAACGCCAGAAACTCCACAGGCCTCGGACTTTCCATCGCCAAAATGCTGGTGGAGGAGATGGGCGGGAAGATTTCTGCCGCGTATGGAGAGAACCGGTTATCTATTCTGATCCGCTTTTAAGATCCCGCTCCTGTTGTCACCAACGGCTGATATCCACCTTTTTATCACATCTTTAAACCAATCTTTCCATGCCCCATCGCCGCAACATCCTGCCAGTTTCTCCCTGCATCCGGTATCTTCTTCTCTTTTACCGTCATGCAGGCAAGCCTCTCCAACCCTCTGCTGAAGGGAAACAGTGCCAGCATGGTCACTATATTAAATATACTGTGTACAGCAGCGATACCGGCGGCATCCGCGCGGTTTTCCATAAAACCGAAGGGAAATACCGTATGCACCGCATAAAATACAAGCATAAACAACGCCGTCCCGATCAGATTAAAATACAGATGGATAAACGCCGCTCTTTTCGCATTCTTTCCCGCTCTCGCGGCGGAGATCATCGCCGTTGCGCAGGTGCCGATATTCTGTCCCATGATGATCGGTATCGCAGAAGCATAGGATACCATTCCGGTGCCGCAGAGCGCCTGTAAAATGCCTACCGACGCGGACGAGGACTGGATCACCGCGGTCAGCAGCGCGCCCATCATCATGCCGAAGACGGGATGGGAAAACATCATAAACAATTCCGTAAAAGCAGGGATATCCTTTAGCGGCGCTACCGCTCCGCTCATCGCCTCCATACCGGTCATTAAAATAGCAAATCCGATCAGGATGCCGCCGATATTTTTCTTTTTTCTCTTTTTACTGAACAAATAGAGCCCTATGCCGATCAGTCCCAGCACCGGCGCAAAGGAATCCGGCTTCAGCATTCTGACAAAGACATTACTGCTCTCCACCCCCGCCAGGGACAATATCCAGGAAGTAATCGTTGTGCCGATATTCGCCCCCATAATGATGCCGACCGCCTGATGCAGTGTCATAATGCCGGAATTCACAAATCCGACAACCATGACTGTCGTCGCGGACGAGGACTGGATCACCGCCGTCACAGATGCCCCCAAAAGAACTGCCCTGAACGGATCAGCTGTCAGTTTTCCCAAAATACGTTCCAGTTTCCCTCCTGCCGCCCTTGACAGATTTTTCCCCATAAAATCCATGCCGAACAAAAATAATGCCAGTCCGCTCAGCAACATAAATATTGAAAAAAAATTCATTTTAAAAATCCTCCTGTATGCCGCAAGTATCGCTACTATTAATCATACAGAAGGAATGTAAAGTTATAGACCATAAAAATGTAAAATTCACGTAAATTGTGGGTTTTGCCCGGACTGTTTCGGCAAAAGCACCGTGATTTCCGTCCCTTCGCCCGGCTTACTCTTCAACTTTATCTCTCCGCCATGATACTGTACCGCATGTTTTACAATGGAAAGCCCGAGCCCTGTTCCGCCGGAGCTTTTAGAGCGGCTCTTGTCCACCCGGTAAAACCGTTCAAATACATGTCTCTGGTCTTCCGGCGGAATACCGATACCTGTATCTTTCACCGTGATCTTTGCCCGGTTTCCCTCCTCCTGAATCCTGATCTTCACCGTACCGCCGCCTCTGTTATACTTGATCGCATTATCACAGAGATTATACAGGATCTCCACCAGCAGCCGGTATACCCCCGTCACCGCAATATCTGTTCCCTCCAGCAGCAGGATGATATGCTTTTTATTCGCCGTCTCCTGCAGCAGAGAGCGCACCTCCTTTGCCGCGTCAAGCAGATCTACACGCTCCAGAGGGAGCATATCTCCCTCATCCAGCTGCGACAACTGAATGATATCCTCCACCAGCGTGACCATCCTTGCCGCTTCCTGCCTCATGCGGGATGCAAACCCGGGCAGATCCTCCTCCCTGATCAGCCCGTTTTCCATCAGCTCCGCCGTCCCCATAATGGACTGCAGCGGTGTTTTCAGCTCATGGGATACATTCGCCGTAAATTCTATCCGGTCCTGCTGTGCCAGCGTATAGGCTCTTTTCAGTTCCTGATTCTGCTTATCGATCCTTTTCAGGAGCGGAGATAATTCTTCATACACTTCATTGGCAAGGGGCTCCTCCAGATTCAGCCTGTTGATCGGTCTCACGATATTTTCCGACAGCCGGAGCGCAAGTACCGCCGATACGACAAGCGCGATCATCAAAACAAGCATGATCGGCTGCTGCATCCCTATGACGATCGCTCCCAGCGTGATGCCTGTCTCGGAAATCCGGAGTATGGAGCCGTTTTCCAGCTTTTTTGCATAATAAGCCGTCTTTTCCATCAATGTGGCAGAATATCTTACACTGTGTCCCGTCCCCTTTTCCAACGCCTCCGATATCTCTTCCCGTTGTATGTGATTTCCCATAGATTCCGCGTCCGCCGCAGTATCATACAGCACATCCCCCTCCGGGGAGATCAGCGTCACCCGGCAGGTCTCAAAATCCGTCTGTTTAAGATACTCTGTTCCGAAATTTTCCACACCTGACGCCGCCATCTCCAGCTCTTTCATCAGTCTTTCAGACTGTTGATCATCAAAATAATGATAAAACCCGCCAAATATAAATATCATGCTGGAAAGCAGGACAACAATTGCGGTAAACAGGATATTGCGAAATATTTTTCTGCTCACGGCTTCTCCTTCCGATGCGTATCTTCCAGACGATACCCCACGCCCCTGACGGTTTCTATCATCTCTCCGCAGTTGCCGAGTTTCTGACGCAGCGTCTTGATATGCATATCAAGAGTCCTTGTCTCGCCCACATAATTGTCGCCCCAGACTTTCAAAAACAACTGTTCTCTGGAATAGACAAAGCCGGGCCTCTCCAGAAACAGGCGCAGCAACTCAAATTCCTTATATGTCAGCTCTATCCGTTCATCCTCCACAAATACGGTCCTCTCCTCCGTATTCAGTATAACGCCGCCCGCTTTTAACAGGACTTCATTCTCTGCCCTTTTGCATCTGCGCAGAACTGCCTTTACTCTGGAAACCATTTCCATCATGCCGAAAGGCTTTACCAGATAATCGTCCGCACCGATATCCAGGCTCCTTACTTTTTCATGCTCCGCACCTTTTGCAGTCGCCATGATCACCGGAATATTTTCCGTCTCCCTGACCGCTTTAAGCCTCTGCAATATCTCCACACCATCCATTCCCGGCAGCATGATATCCAGCAGGATCAGGTCAGGCTTTTCTTTTTTCAATGCAGAGAAAAAAGAGGCTCCGTCCGCAAAGCCTTTTACCTCATGTCCTGTCATCCGCAGGGAGTAGAGTTCTATATCCCGAATGCTCTCATCATCTTCCACACACCAGATCAATACTGTTCCTCTCCTTCTATACACCCGGTATATTCATAAAATAATTATATACATTATATGTAAAATTCAAAAGAGGACTTATGTAAAATTTATGTAAAATGAGCGAACCTTACCTGCTATTCATCCTGTGCCTTGAAAACCCACCATTTTTCGTTCATATAAACTTCAATCGTACCGCTTTCTCCATACTGCCAGCCGTATCCGCTTCCAAAGTTGGACTGCCCGTTTTCAGAAGGTATTTCTGCCGCATCCACAGTGGATGTAATCTCTCCGTCCATCATCCCACAGCGTGCCGTGACGGTGCTTTCTTTTCCTGTATCGATGTAGAGGGTATCGTCTGCCATCACCATCGGGATTCTGTCTCCTGAAATTATTTCTTCTTCCGAAGCTGCTTCTTCCTGAACAGCCTCTTCCTCCCGAACGTTTCCTTCTTCCAGAAAATCTTCTCCCTCTATTCTTTCTATTGATGCGGTTTCTGACACCTGTTTTTCCTCCGCTTCCGCCCCGCAGCCCGCCAGACACATCAGGCAGATGCCTGTTATGATGATCACTGTTAATTTTTTCCTTCTGCTCGTTTTCATCCTGCTTTCCTCCTAATATGCAGCCACAAACAGCACCGACAACTTTGTTTTTCGTTTTATAAAACTGCCAGACACGTCCATTCTTTTTATGTTCTGCATATATGTGGTAAAAAATACAGGAAATGTTGCAATCAGTATCTGCATATTCTGCGGACTTATACCAGCCAACGCCCTTTGGGCTTATGCTAAAAGGAGCAGGCTTATATCGGCCTGCTCCTTTATACTTGTTTCCATTTTATTTACTCTTTAATGTCGTCAATATCTGTAAGATCTACACCTGCTACATTCAGAAAACTTTTCAAATATAAATATTCCTTTTTTAAGCTTTCATATGTCTCAACAGCATTTTCCTTACGCGCTATCAACATATGTCTTTGGATTTTTATAAAGTCTTCCATCGCTTTTTGCGTAATCTCTAAATTAGTATCAGGCATATTCTCACCTCCAACATCTAACAAACTGCACCATCTTGTCTACTTTTTTAGTATAGCATGTTCATACTGCAAAGTCCATTACAAAAAACACTCCATCTCTTACACCTCAACGCCTTTTCTCGTTCACCGCGATCCATATCTCGCAGGTATAATCGGGATCATCCACCCGGTCCGAAGGATACACTTCCATCTCCACCGCATAAGCACACTCGTACTTATCGCTCTGCGGGAAAAACTCCGAGACAATCTGCCTGTAGGTCTCCACAAACGCCTCCGGCATTTTCCCCTTACAGGTAAACACCGCATAAGTATGAGCTGGAATTTCCACAACCTCTAAGTCATCATCCAACGCTCTTCCATCATATTCCACACCTATGCCATATGGAAAATGCGAACACTGCGGATCCTCCCAAAAGCAGATGCCGAGCATACCCTTCATCACCGGTTCTTCGGGAATACAGCCGATCAGCTTCTGCATCGAGCCGTCCTCCATACATTCACGCCAGAATGCACTGATCTCCTCCGTCGGGCCTCCGCCTATCGGATTTCCCACCGATTTCCTCCTGCATACCACCTGAAATGCATCCATTTTCTCAATTCTGTAATCCATCATACTGCCTCCTGTTAAAATTAGTTTAACAGACAGTCTGGAAAAGGATCTGGCACGCCCGCTGCGCCTCACTTCCGTGGGCGCGGCATTGTGGAACCGGGTAAACGCGCGGGTAAAGCTCTCCGGCGTATCATATCCGTATTTCAGCGCGATATCGATCACTTTGTCCGATGTATCGATCAGATCGGACGCCGCCAGAGAAAGCCTCCGCATGCGGATATAATCTCCCAGCGAAAAACCGCAGAGAATCCGGAATACTCTCTGATTGTGTACTGTCTGCTGATTCCGTCACCAGATTCTACGACAGCCGTTTGATAACTTCCATACACATCCGTCCGTTATGGTAAGGACATTTCCATGGCTCCACAATAGGCTTTGCCTCCGGCACGCCGTTCTCATC
The DNA here is from genome assembly GCA_947647735.1 of uncultured bacterium. Lineage (GTDB taxonomy): Bacteria > Bacillota > Clostridia > Lachnospirales > Lachnospiraceae > 1XD8-76. The sequence continues at coordinate 43,881 of CANSLJ010000015.1, forward strand.
CACACACCAGAACCACTCCGAGCCCTCCCGCGGATCTATCATATACCGCTTGATATACTCCCATGTCCCGCGGGCGGCATCCAAATATTTCTCCTTGTGCTGCATCTGGTAACCATTTAACAGTCCCACAACAGTTTCCGCCTGCACCCACCAGATACGGGTAGTATCATTCACGCCATTTTCCGCCTCACAAAACAGGGAATCATTCTGATAAGCATGCTGATATACATTCTCCGTCATCTCCTTCGTGATCGAAGATATCCGGTCTGTAAAAGCCGTATCTCCCAGAATCTCCAGCCCCCTGTCGATCAGCCATGCCGCCTCTATATCATGCCCGTAGGAGTACAGATCGATCAGAGAATTCCAGTTTCTGTCAAAAAACACTTCCTGCCTTCGACGCTCCCGGTTGTAAACCTTCCTGTCGATCAGATTCAGCATCTCTTTTAAATAACCGGCTGTTTTTTCGTCCCTGCACACCCGGTAATATTCTGTATATGCCTCAAATACATGGAGCAGCGTATTCATGGTCCGCTCCGCCATCACGCCGTTTTCAGAAAGCTTTTCATTGCTTGCAGGCTGAAATGTCCTGTCAAAGGCTTCCAGATATCCTCCTATATCCCTGCATTTTTCCTCAATGATCTTCTGAAGCTCCCCCGCCAGCAAAAGTGCCTGCTCTTCTTTTACCGCATCATAATAGGAGGATAATGCATAGATGGCAAAAGCCTGATTATAAGTGTGTTTCGTTGTGTCAAGAGGTTCTCCCTCACTGGTGACAGACCAGAACACTCCCCCGTATTCTCTATCAAGACAGTATTCCCGCAGGAATCTGTAAGCATGTTCCGCATCCCTCTTCAGTTTTTCATCGCCCAGAAGCATATAGGCGTTGGAAAAAAACCACAGGATCCGGCTGTTCAGAATACATCCCTTTTCATAGGATCTGTCCGGCACAAGATCGTATCCCATATACCCTGTATAGCCGCCCTTTTCCTCATCTTTTAATCCTTCCCAGAAAGGGATCAGTTTTTCCGTCAGGTGATCTTTTACTTCCTGTAAAAACATTCCATCTATTTTTGTCGCTTCCATATTCTCCTCCGTTATTCCTGCAGACTGTCTTTCCGTCTTTTTACGCTGTCCTTCTCCACAATATGTCCGGAAATAACATCCAGGCCATGCCCGGCTTCCGGATCTTCCAGCCTTTTTAACACTTTTTCCAGTGCAGCCTCAACCATGATTTTCGTGTTTACCTCATAGGAAGTGATCCGCTTATCAGGAAAACCGGGATAAAGATAATTATCAAATCCCACTACGGAAATATCCTCCGGCACCTGCAGTCCTCTCTCCTCCAGTTTCAGGATCAGTCTGCCCGCCGCCAGATCACAGTTACAGACAAAGGCTTCCGGCAATCTTTCAGGCAGTTCAAACAGGATCTCTCCCGCCTTATTTCTGTCCTCGATCAGCCATTCCTCAGGCAGCGTGATACCATGTTCCCAGAGCGATTTCTGAAATCCGCAATACCGATCCATGATGCTGCTGGTCTCCTGAATGGAACCCACATATGCCATTTCCCGCAATCCCTGTTCGAAGAGATATTCTGTCATCAGGTACATACCATAAAAGTTATCAGCGATCACAGAATCACCGGCAAGTTCCTTGTCATAAAAATCCAGAAAGATCACCGGCATCCGTGTTTTCCTCTTCAGAAAATGAATGTATTCTTTGTTGATCTTTCCCATGATGATCAGGCCCTCTACCGTATCCTCCTCCACGATCCTCGGCAGAATAAACATATCTTCCGCTTCACGTTTTAAAATCTCCACAGAAGTCATACAGTTTTTATCCACTGCCGCCAGCGCCATCTCCTGATACATTTTCCAGTAAAAGGTGGTATACTCCGCCAGATACTTCTCTGAAATGATGACACCGATATTTTTGAGGCTTCGTCCCTTTTCCCGCTTTGCGGCAGACGTATTCTGACGATACCCCATCTCATCCGCCAGCCGGAGGATCTGTTCTCGCAGTTCATCGCTGACACCCTTTTGTCCTGACAGGGCGTTATGTACTGTTACAGTGCTGACGCCCACCCGTTTCGCAATATCTGCCAGTCTTACTTTCGCCATGAGATTCCCCTTTCCTATAAGCATTTATCCTCTGCCTGTATTTTCTCAAAATGATACAGCCTGCTGACAAAATCCCCCTTCATGCACTCGATCAGAAAACCCGCATACATCAGCATCTCGCCGCTGTAAACCTGTTCTGTCCCCGTAAGGCGGTAAGAGGCATCCGGATCAAATCCCTGCAGCCGGAGTTTCCTGCTGTGTTTGTTGGGCTCCGCCAACACCTGTACATAGGTGACCAAAACCTCCTGTTTATCCTTGGAAGCCACCGCCCAGACGTCATATTTATGATTCTCCCGATAGGAAGCGATACGGTAATAATCCCCTTCCCGCACAAGATCATTGTATGCGTGATACATCTTTGTCTGCTCACAGATCATCTGGCGCTGCTCCTGAGGGATCTTTGTAATATCCAGCTCATAGCCGAAGGTTCCCGCCAGCGCTATATGGCCTCTTGTCTCAAAAGGCGTAACGCGGCCCAGGATATGATTCGGGCAATCGCTGACATGGGCCCCCATTGTGGACAGCGGATAGATGAATCCTGTCCCCTCCTGGATCAAAAGCCGTTCTATGGCATCTGTATCATCGGAACACCAGATCTGCGGACTGTAATAAAGCATGCCCGGATCAAACCTCGCCCCGCCGCTGGAACAGTTCTCAAGAAGCAGCTCAGGGAACTCTGTCACAAGCCGCTCCTGCAGTTCGTATAATCCCAGTACATAACGATGGGACAATTCTTTTTGATGTTCTGCGTCCAGAAAACTGCTGCCCAGATCGCTGAGCAGCCGGTTCATATCCCACTTCACATAGCAGATATTGGCACTGCGCAGGATCTTTGCCACCGCCTCATAGACATAGTCCACCACATCCCGTCTGGACAGATCCAGCACATACTGGTTCCGCCCCATGGCGGCCTCCCGTCCCTCTATCTGAATCGCCCAGTCCGGATGTGCCCTGTACAGATCAGAATCCGGCGATACCATCTCCGGCTCAAACCAGATGCCGAACGCCAGCCCGATCTCATTCACCTGATCCACCAGATATTTCAGGCCGCCTTTTATCTTCTCCTCGTTGACTGTCCAGTCCCCAAGAGAGTTGTCATCCACATTCCTCCTGCCAAACCACCCATCATCCATCACGAGCATCTCAATACCGCACTTTTTCGCCTCCCTTGCGATCTGCAGCAGTTTTTCCGTATCAAAATCAAAGTATGTTGCCTCCCAGTTGTTGATCAGGATCGGGCGCTTTTTATGATTATAGATACTCCGGATCATATGATCTCTGTAAAAATCATGGAAATTACGGCTCATCATCCCGAGTCCCTGTCCTGAATAAGTCAGGATCACCTCCGGCGCCTGAAAGCTTTCTCCGGGCAGAAGATTCCAGCAAAACTCTTCCGTATGAATACCCATCACCATTCTCACGCTGTCGTACTGGGTCAGCTCCGCCTGTGCCAGAAAGTTACCGGAATATACAAAATGCATGGCATAAACCTGTCCCTGCTGCTGGTCCGTGCCGGGAGATACCAGCGCCATAAATGGATGCTCCTGATGGCTTGACTCCCCGCGGAAGGAAGAAACCGCCTGTTTTCCATAGCGCAGCGGCGCTCTCTGTATATGACGCTCTCTCGCCCAGGAACCGCATAAGTTGATCATCTCATAGTCTTCATTGTCCATATCCAGACAGGCACTGTACACTTTTTCCAGCTTCAGCGCATCCTTCCCCTGATTCACGATACGGACGCTTCTTGCTATCATATCCTCTTTTTCAAATACAGACCAGGAGAGCACCGCCTGAAGCCCTAATATCTTATCTTCCAGCGTGATCTCCAGTGTTTCCACTTCCTCTTCTGCTCCAAAAGATGCCGGAAGCCCCTCCAGTTTTTTCTTACCCGGATAGATTTCATGGGACAGATACAAAAGTTCGCTCCCCATCTGCCCTTTCGGATTTCGCACATTCAGACAGCTCTCCCTGTAATCGCCGATACCGCCGGTAGGATATTCCATCGGAAAACTATCCAGAAAAGATAATTTCTCCCGCTTATTGACGGAAGGCGTAAAGGGAGCCTCCGCCGTCCGCAGAAGATAGCTGTCCGCCTCCTGATAGAGCCTCCTTCCGTAATAAATATGCCCTATGTAGCCCTCCGGTGTCATACCGATCAGATAGGTTGTATTTTTTGTATCCAAGTGAAATATTTTTTTATCTTCCTGAAAATAAACCGCCATTTTCCGCCTCTTCCTCTCTTATTTATTTTTATAAACCCCTGCAATTCATACACTCTGCATCACAGATATTCTATTGCATAATACCTTCTACATTATCCCGCCCAGTTTGCATTATACTTAATTTGTATTTTATAGTCAACTTAAATTTAAGTTGTCCGGCAGATCATCTTCAAAAATTTATCAGGACAAAAATCTCCCTGTAACGCTTCTTTTCCGCACTACCGGGAGATATTATTGCTTTCCAGTTTTTCCTATTCTCACTTAAGAGCTTTGCTTAAATATACTTTCTGCTCATCCTGAGACAGCATCAATGCATTTCTTCCTGTATATTGCAATACTTGAATACATTTTTCTGTAATAAATGCAGTTTTTCAAACTGTCTGTTACAGTCTTTTCCCAATCCCCTCTCCCCATACCGCAGTCAGCTTTTCCAATGAACAAGCTGCGTTCGCCGGACTGGTGGATGGAAGTACCATCACTGGAACCTTCGTTTTCGGAAATATGTACTTCTGATACAGGCTCTCCGCCTTTTTTCCATTTGCAAATACAGCGCTGATATCCGTTTTTTCCAATACCGTTCCGATATCCGCAGGCACCACATTCCTGATGCTGCTGTCGCTGGAACCTATGATGTCGCAGCTCTCGATCACATCCCATATTGCGATATGGTTTGCGAGCAGCATACTCTTCTTCTCCTCTATCGTCATCGGAACTTCCACATCCAGTATCCCCGCCAGCACCTTCCAGAAACGGTTCTGCGGGTGCCCATAATAAAAACCCTGCTCCCGGGATTTTACCGAGGGAAGACTTCCGAGAATCAGGATCTTTGATCTATCGTTATATATCGGTTCAAACGTGTGGTGTATGTGCTGGTATTCTGCCATATTGACAACCATTCCTTTCTCACTGTCTGCAAAACTTTATCTTCGTTTTCTTCTATCCCTGCCATAAATATATCTATCCGCAATAAAGCTGCTGTACAGAAATTCCAAAAATTCCTGCACAACAGCTCTGTTTCACTCCCGATTCGCCAGCTCCTTCGTGATCTCCTCCCAGCTGATCCCTTTCTCCGCCATCAGCACCATCATATGATACAGGAAATCCGCAATCTCATACTTCACCTCATTCGGATTCGGGTTCTTGGCGGCAATCACAATCTCCGTCGCCTCCTCCCCCAGTTTTTTCAGTATCTTATCGAGGCCTTTATCAAACAGATAGTTTGTGTAGGACCCCTCCCTCGGATGAACTTTCCGATCCTCAATGACTTTCATGACTTCCTCAAATACTTTCAGCGGATTCGATGCCTCTTTCAGATCCTGCGCCATGATCTCATTGAAGAAACAGGAACGGCTTCCCGTATGACAGGCAGCTCCAACCTGACTTATTTTCGCCAGAATCGTATCATAATCACAGTCTGCTGTCAGTGATTTTACATACTGGTAATGTCCGCTGGTCTCTCCCTTGATCCAAAGCTCCTCCCGGCTCCTGCTGTAATAGGTCATTTTTCCGGTCTTTAAAGTTCTCTCAAAAGCCTCCTCATTCATATAGGCGACCATCAGCACCTCGCCGGTCTTATAGTCCTGTGCCACCACCGGCACCATCCCGTCGCTGTTTAACTTAAGATCTCCCCACGACAGCTTCCCCTTCGGCACTTTCACTTCCACACCGCTCTCCTTGAAAACCGATTTCATGGAATAAAGATCCTTGTAATTATCATTGATAGCATTGCCCGAAATTCCGTCCACCGCCGGATTCTGGAAGATCCATGACATACCCTCCAGAGAACAGGCATCCATCACAATGATCGTAGGATCATTCAGACACTGCATCGTCTCCTTCACCCCGCCGGACTGGGCAATCCAGATCGTCTCGGAAATATAGGCATCAATAAGTTGTCTGTGGATGCTCAGCGTCTCCGGTTTTGTGAAGGACAGATAGATTCTCTCTTTCCCAAATTTTTTGGAAACCTCCTCGGTGATCTCAATATTCTCTTCCTTGTCATAATTCAGTACAGCACGCTCACAGCCCGTATAGAGGATCTTTTTAATATCCTCCATCCGCGCCACATTCCCGGCTCCGATCACAGGAATCTCAATAGCACTGCATATCTCTTTCATCATATCCAGTGCCTTTTCATGCTCCTCATCGCCCTTTGACATATCAAATACGATCAGCTCATCCGCCGCGTTTTCGCTGTAAGTCTTCGCCAGCTCCACCGGATTTTCTGACACAACCGTCATATCCTTGAAATTTTTTACTGCTTTCTCTTTATATAGATAAATACATGGAATTAGTCTTTTCATATAACCTCCATTTTATCAAATCCCTGCGTAAGATCTGTCACTATTTCATCTTTTCCTATCCCGCACAAAACTGCATGCTGCAAAACATCCGTGCATTCGTTATCATTCCGCTGTTACCTGCTTGTCACGCCAGCGTCCCCTTCGTACTCAGCACATCCGTGATCTGCTCATCCAGTCCAACCGCCTCATGCAGTGCCCGCGCAAACGCCTTGAACATTGCCTCAATGATATGATGGTTATTCTGCCCATCCAATACCTTAATATGTAAATTCATGCCCGCGCTGTAGCTGACCGCATAGAAAAACTCATGTATAAGCTCCGTCTCCAGATATCCTACCCGCTCCGACGTAAACTCCGCGTCAAAGTTAAGCCACGGCCTGCCGCCCACATCAATGGCACACAGAACCAGCGCCTCATCCATCGGCAGAATACAATGTCCGAACCGCTTCATGCCCTTTTTATCGCCCACTGCCTCCCGGATCGCCTGTCCCAGCACGATACCGCAGTCCTCCACGCTGTGATGTCCGTCCACCTGCAGATCCCCGTCAATGCGCACCTTCAGATCAAAAAAACCATGCCTTGCAAACCCTTCCAGCATATGGTCAAAAAAGCCGATGCCGGTGGAGATATCTCCCCTGCCCTGCCCGTCCAGATTCAGTTCCAAAGCTATCTTCGTTTCCTTTGTGTTTCTCTCAATGCTCGCCGTTCTCTCCATATCCGCTCCTGTTCTCCGAAAGTAATACTACTCAGACCATTTTAATCTATACTCATACAGAAATGCAATCTGTTTGATATAAATATAACAATTCTTTTAATTCCTTTCCGCCTATCCTATCCAGCCGATAGTCCCCGGAACACAAAAAGCCATTCTTTTCGTAAAAATTTCGCGCCCTGTGATTGTCCTCCAGTGCCCATAAAAGAATGTCACAAAAGCCGGATCTTTTCAGTTCTTCCACACATCTGGAAAGCAGCTGTTTTCCATACCCTTTTCCGATATATTCCGGCAGAAGATAAATGGATATTATCTCCCCGTGATCACAATATTTTTTCCACCTTGACCTGCTGAAACTTGCCGTACCCACCGGAGAGCCGTCTTCTATCACAACAAGACTGTTTATCCCCTTCTCTGCAATGCAGTCTGCCCATCTTCCCGCAGGAATACTGTCGAGAAAATCCTGAGGAACAATATTCCTGTAGGCAGACTTCCAGCTTCTTTCATAAATACCGCTGATCTCAAACCGGTCATCTTCCGGCGATAAATATCTGATCTCCATATCAAAACCCTATCTTCATCGACTGCCCTTCCACGTAAACACCTTCCGAGAGCGTTAACGGCAGCTTCTGGTCTATCGTAAATCCCAATGTCTCCCCGTCCCGCAGAACCGCACCTTCCTGTATCACATAGGAAGAAATATTCCACATCAGATCATACACTTCCGACGCAGAATGACTGCTGGCAACGATTTCCAGTTCTTCCTTGCCAAAAGCATTCAAGCCGTTGGTCCAGCTGCTGACACCTTTTTCATCCCGATATAATCCGATAAACACCAGATCTGCCAGAGGAAACTCTCCCTCTTTCATCACCATGGCAGACCGGATAAAATCTTCCGGCAGCCATACCGTACCGCAATCGTAAATCCCCAGCGCATTGGAAGCTTTCAGACAGGAAGACGCTGTTTTCACAAAAAGTTTGCCCGCCTCCAGAGGCGAAGCCCCTCTGCTTAAAACAGCCGTCAGCAAATGCGCATTATGGTTTTTCGCTGCGACAACAGACTTTTCTCTGGTCATAAAATTACTGTTAGCCCAATACTCTGCCTCACCATTAGGAACTTTGGCCTCCATCAAACCGACAGTGACCATCATGCCGTCCACTTCAAAAACAACCGTAACCCCTTCTTTTCCATTTTCTGATTTCCCGGCATCCTCAGGACACTCGATTCCCCAGTCCTCTTTCAAAACCTTCCGAAATGCTTCCACATCAAACTCCGGCGCAGACAAAAGCACAAAGCCCACAAAACCGCCCTTTGAATCAGTATTCTGACTTTCCTTCTCCTGCTCTTTAGCCCGATCCATCCAGTATTTCCGGATCTTTTCCACCATTGCCACACATTTCTCCTGCGCAGTGGCAGGATCGTAGCTTTCCATTTCACTGTAAATGTGACCGCAGTGTCCCAATCCGTCCCCTTCATAACCTCCGCAGACTGCCACTCTCCATGAATCAAAAATGGTCTTCTTAAACTTAAAAATATAATAACGCAGGCCATACAGTTCAAAACTACCGGCATTCTCAAGTTTTGCAGGTTTCTTTCCAAGCTCCTGCGGATGGGAAAGCCATTCCTCCATTACCGCCGCCGCGTATTGCTCCTGTGTGGTCATTTGACGTTCCTCCTGTCTTTTTCGTTCTCACATTACCTTGCTGCTATTGAAATAACTTCCGATATTCATACCTGGCTCCTAATAGCACGCTGCCCGATATTCATACCTGGCTCCTAATAGCACGCTGCCCGATACTCAAAAAGTTATATTTATCTAGAAAGTTTTTATATTTTCCGGAAACAAATCAGCAGAACCGCACCGCCACCGAATTGGCATGAGCCGTCAGTCCCTCACTCTTTGCAAACCGCTCGATATCCTCATGGTCACGCTCCAGCGCTTCTCTGGAATAGGATATAATGCTTGTCTTCTTTATAAAATCATCCACGCCAAGGGGAGAGAAAAACTTCGCTGTCCCGTTGGTGGGCAGAATATGGTTCGGTCCCGCAAAATAATCGCCCAGAGGCTCCGAAGAATATTCCCCGAGAAAGATCGCCCCCGCATTTTTCACCTTTGTCATCGTCTGGAAGGGATCCTTTGTCAAAATCTCCATATGCTCCGAAGCGATATCATTAGCTGCCTCCACCGCCTCATCCATATCCTCCGCCACCAGAATATAACCATAGTGATCCAAGGACTTTCTGATGATCTCCTCTCTGGAAAGCTGTCTGGTAAACGCCTCCACCTCATCAGAAACCTTTTTAGCCAGTTCCATGGAATCCGTGATCAGGATAGCGCTTGCCAGTTCATCATGCTCCGCCTGAGACAGGAGATCCGCCGCCACATACCTGGGATTCGCCGTCTCATCCGCCAGAACAAGGATCTCACTGGGACCTGCCACAGAATCAATGCTCACATAACCAAAAACCGCCTTTTTCGCAAGTGCCACAAAAATATTGCCGGGCCCGGTGATCTTGTCCACCTTCGGAATGGACTCCGTGCCGAACGCCATCGCCGCGACTGCCTGAGCGCCGCCTATCTTATAAATTCTGTCTACTCCCGCTATATCCGCCGCCACAAGGGTTCCGGGATTTACCTTCCCGTCCTTCCCCGGCGGTGTTGTCATAATGATCTCTTCCACCCCGGCTGTCTTCGCAGGCACCACGTTCATCAGAACGCTGGAGGGATAAGCCGCCTTCCCGCCCGGCACATAAACACCTGCCCGCTGCAGCGGCGTGATCCGCTGTCCTAAAATAGAACCGTCCGGCTTTGTCGTAAAAAAGCTCTGCCTGACCTGCTTCTCATGATAAGAGCGGATATTCTCCGCCGACCTTTTCATCGTCCCGATCAGCTCATCATCCAGCGCCTGATAGGCTTCCTCTATCTCCGCCCTCGTCACAACCAGATTTTCCTTTGTCAGTTCACACTTATCAAACTGCCTCGTATAATCGAAAACCGCCTGATCCCCGCGCTCTCTGACCTGCTCGATGATCCCGTTCACGGTCTCCTCGTATTCCCCGTAGTTGTTCGGGCTCCTTTTCAGCAGATCATTTAATATATTGTTCTTTGTCTCTCCGGTCAATTCTACAATTCTCATGAAGCAGTTCTTTCCTTTCCTGTCATTTTTTATCCCCTTTTGGGGGAAAATTTTTCCGTTAGTCACTCTATAAACTTAAAGTCAACACATTTACTCATAATAAGTACGGAGGATAGGCTCCAGCTCCCGCCACTTGATTTCGTACCGCCGGCGGTAATCCTCCACCGTGAGGGACGGCTGGATGAGCCGTTCTTTTCCCCGATACTTCATCGTATAAGGCTTGAACGCGTCACAGTCTGGGTCCAGACCGTAAAGCCCGTCCAATAGCTCCCGGCCTTCCTCCAGATTTCGCAAAATCACAGAAGTGACAGAAAGGCCGCTCTCATTGGGCGGCACGAAGGCATGAATGTCCGCCCCATGCTTCAACAGCTCCTCCAGCACCGCCTTGAGCATCTCTCGGAGTTGGCGGTTCCCGGCCTTGGTCTCCTCCACATAGTAGCTGGGAATGGTGCCGCGGGCAAATTCATCATATTGGTCCAGCGCATGCTGCCACGCACTGCGGCCGCCGGGGATCGTGGTTTGATTTGGGTCCATCCCCATGTCCAGCAGACGGCGCAGTAACAGAAAATAACCTTTGCTCCGCTCCGGCCCCGGTCCAACGGTATGCCCTGCCCGCATGAAACACTGGTCGATAGCGTCGTACCAGATGGGCGCGCCGAAATTGGAGCCATAGGGGTTGACGGCGTCCCGAAAGTTCACATCCGCCCCCCGGTCCAGCAGCAGGTGGGCTGCTTCTAAGTTATCGCTCTTAATAGCCACCATCAGAGGCGACTGTCCGTCATCCTTTTTAGGCGGCGCTTTGGCCAGACAGGAAATCGCCTCTGGGTTTCTGTCTAAAATAGCAGCCACCTCATCCAGCTTACCCTGACGGATTGAAGTGAATAGTTTTTTCATAACGGCATCTCCTCAACTGTATGGAATTTATCAGCATAATAATAACACTCCGAAAAGGAAGTTTTTTATTGACCTGTTACAAAGCCTTCGATCGCCTTTACTGGCAGATCTCCTTCAGTCTATGAATCAGCCCGCTGATCCTCTCATATTCCATCCGCATACTCACCGGATTCACGATCATCCGCGCCGACAGCGGACAGACCTCCTCCAGCACGCCCAATCCGTTTTCCTTTAACGTCCCGCCGGTCTCCACGATATCTACGATCACATCCGACAGCCTTACGATTGGTCCAAGTTCCACCGAACCGTTTAATTTAATGATATCCACAGTCTGATGTTTCTTATTATAAAAATACTCTTTCGCGATCAGCGGATACTTAGTCGCCACACGGATCCGCTCATGGTGCTGTAAAAGCTCCTTTGCCTCCTCCGGTCCGCAGACGCACATCCTGCATCTGCCAAAGCCCAGATCCAATACTTCGTAAACCCTCCTGTTCTCCTCCATGATCGTGTCCCTGCCCACCACGCCGATATCCGCTGCGCCGTATTCCACATAAGTCGGCACGTCCGGTCCTTTGGAGAGGAAAAATTTCAGTTTCTGCTCCTCGTTCACAAAGATCAGCTTCCGGGAATCCTTGTCCTTCATCTCCTCGCAGGTGATCCCAAGCTGTTCCAACAGTTCCAGTGTTTTATTTGCAAGCCGGCCCTTACATAATGCAAAGGTCAGGTAACGTTTGTTTTCCATTTTGCTCCTTTCCGACCTTTGCATTGGCAAACGTCAAATAACGATTATCCATTCTCTACCCCTTTCAGACTTTTGCGCTCAGCAAAGGTCAGGTAACGTTTGTTCTCCATCAGTAGAAAAACTCCACCATCGAATTTCCCCGCTTCACAGAAAACTCTCTGTAATCTTCTTCCGTTTTTCCTTCATGTTTTATCATCAATTCCACACAGACACCGTCCGCACGCAGTTCCTGTGCTCTTGCAAGCGCTTTTCCAAACGCCGCCTTCTCATAGACAAGTATCACATTTTTTCTGTCCGTATCCAATGCGATCTTCTGGCTCGTCATCGCTGTCATCAGATCATCCAGCACCACCACAAAGCCCACTGCAGGCGCATCCTTTCCGAAGGTCTTCAACAGATTATCATAACGCCCGCCTTTTACGATGGCATCCCCCACACCGTAAGTGTAAGCCCGGAATGTAACACCGGTATAATAATGATACTTGCTGAGCATGCCAAAGTCAAAGGATATATACTGCTCCACGCCGTAAACCGTGAGCAGTTCATATAACTGCTTTAACCGCTCCACCGCCTTCAATGACCGTTCATTGGAGACCAGGCTCTCCGCCTTATCCAGCACCTCCGCCGAGCCGAACAATTCCGTTATCTTCAGAAAAGCCTCCCTGTATTCCTCTTCGATATGCTGCTCCTTTAAAAGATCCTCCACACCGAAAATATTTTTCCCGCTGACATTTTCCCTGAGCGCAAGCTCTATCTCTCCTGACAGCCCTGCCGCCTCGCAGAGACCTCTGAAATAGTCAGCCTGTCCGACAGTCACCTGGAACTGTGAAAGTCCTGCATTTTTCAGACATTCTATCAGCATGGCGATCATCTCCACGTCCGCTTCCACACTGTCATCCCCGATCAGCTCCGCTCCCATCTGAGTTACCTCGCATAGTTTCCCCTGCAGACTGGAAATATTCGTAAAAGTATTTCCCAGATAACAAAACCGGATCGGAAAAGTCTCCTCCATAAAATACTTTGCCGCACAGCGCGCCATAGACGGTGTAAAATCCGGCCGAAGCGCCAGTGTATTCCCTTCCTTATCAAAAAACTTGTACAGTTCCTTCGAGGGGGTAGTCCCGATCTCTCTGGAAAACACATCAAAAAATTCAAAAGACGGCGTCTGGATATCCTGATACCCGAAACTTTTCAGTTTTCCGTGAATCAGTTCTTCCAGTTTTAGTTTTCTTGCATATTCCTCTCCATATATATCCCGTACCCCTTCGGGTGTATGTAATAAATTTTGGTTCATATCCATTCTACCCTTCCGAATTTAGTATAAATTATATAGTATATTTCACATGAGCTCCTTATAACTTATCGCAAATAATATACAGCTGCTATTGTTTTCTCAATCATTCTCACTGTGCCTTCGTTTGCTTGAACTGTACTTTACAGCTTGTAACGTCAGTACTTCATCACGGTAACGTATTATCACGCGAAAGTATCCTACAGATTATATAAAACCGTCCGCATTCTGTCAAGCCCTGTCATCCAGATCCTTCTGCAGCATATCCAGATACGGTATCAGGACACCATGCTTCTGTGGAATAAAATACTCCGGATTCAGCTCATCAAACCGAAAACTCTTTCTGCCGCCTTTCAGCTTTCTGTCCCAGAAATAATACAGCATCTCAAACGGCAGGTAGTAAAAAGCATCCCGGTTGGTATAATAGATCAGAAAAAACGCCACGCCGCCCTGCTTTTCAAATTTCTGCATGAAATCCACCTGATGGTCATGGATATTCTGCAGCGAAAAAGTATCCACCGCACATTCCTTGGCATCAAAACAGACCGGGATTCCCTGCACAGCCCCGATATAGTCCACCGTACTCTTCTGATCAAAATAGGCAAGCGTGATATGGCGCGACTCCTTGTCCATCTTGATCGGCGTGATCGGCGTCGGAATCTTCTGGATCAATGCCAGCCCCGCCTCTGCATATCTCTCATTTGTTCTGTTGATCATATCCTCCAGAGTAGATCCCCGAAGGCCCCTGCTCTTCCATGTCGGCATAGTTTTCTCCTGTTATGTTGCTGCATTCATTTCCCGCCTCGCGAGCCATACGTAGGCGATCACGCAGATCACCACCGAAACCGCCGAACCGGTGACTGTTGCCAGCCCCATCGGAAACAGCGTCTCTGCAAACAGTTTCGACGCAAGATAGGCCAGCGGAATCCGAGCACACACGATCGCGATCGCATTATGTATAAAGGAGAGCCCCGACATACCGCAGGCGCAGAAATACCCGCTGAAACAAAAATGTACTCCCGCAAACACGCAGTCCCAGACATACCCTCTCAGGTACTGCCCGCCGAGGCGCATCACCTCCGGCTCGCTCCGGAAAATGCTGACTACAGGCTCCGCATAAAACTGCATGAGCAGCGCAGACACCGTCCCAAAAACAACCGCCGTGAGCATCGCATACTTCAGCGTCTGTTTTGCCCGCTCCTTCTTTCCTGCGCCGATATTCTGTGCCGCCAGCGCAGACACCGAAGAAAGCAGGGAGGAAGGCACGAGGAACAAAATACCGATGATCTTCTCCACGACACCTACCGCCGCCGCATCAAAAAGCCCCCTCTTATTGGCAATGATCGTGATCAGCAGAAAGGATATCTGAATAAAGCCGTCCTGCACCGCCACCGGCACGCCGATCGAAAGCAGCTTTCCCATCACTGCACGCTGGGGTTTAAAATCTCCCGATACCAGCCGGATATGCTGCATACTGCTGTCCGTCTTAATTCGAAACAGTGCAACAGCCACACTGATGGTCTGAGCCAGGGTTGTCCCCAGCGCCGCTCCGGCAGCTCCCATGCCCATCCTGCCGATAAAAATATAATCCAGCACAATATTGGCCGCGCATGCCACCGCAATAAAATACATGGGACTCTTGGAATCCCCCATCCCCCGGAAAATGGAACTGATGATATTATAAGCGGTAATAAAAGGAATCCCGATAAAACAGATCGTCAGATAAGAGACCGTACTGCTTACCGCCTCCGCCGGCGTGGACATCACTGTCACAATAGGATGGATGCACAAAGTAAGCACCACCGCCGCCGCCACTGATAAACTTAAAAACAATGTCACCGTATTTCCGATCGTCACAAGCACCTGCTTTTCATTCTTTGCCCCGGTCTCATGCCCGATGGAAACAGTAGTCCCCATGGCAAGCCCTACTATCATCACCGTGATCATATGCATGATCTGACTCCCGATGGACACAGCCGTGGTACTCTCCACCGCATTGAACTGTCCCACGATATACAGATCCGCCATCCCGTACAGCGTCTGTAAAAAATAAGACAGAAAATAGGGCAGGGAAAAAGCGAGCAGTGTATGAAATACATTTCCTGTTGTCAAGTCTTTTGTGAGTCCTTTTTTCATTCTCTGTCGTCCTTCTTCCAAATATATTTTGTTCTGTCATCTTTCATACCGAGAATCCCCCCATGTACCATACAGCCTTTATGATTCATTTTCCGGCAATGATCAGATATCGATGAATCGTGCCTCCCACCTTTCCATCCCTTTCTATCATCTCCTGCATGTTCAACAGCTGTTCAAAACATCCATCCACAGAAAAACCCGGGAACTCCCACTCAATGACATGCGCAAACCAGACAAAAGCCCCTACATCGTAAAACGTTATAGGGCGGTATGCCTCCTCTGCCTTTAAAATCCGAAAACCTGCTTTCTCAAAATTTTTACGCTGCTCCTCCAGATTCAGATGTGGAAACGGCTTCTCTGTTCCCGGCAGCACCATCTCCACCAGATCCCGGTCATTGTCCCCGCCTACCTGCTCTGTAATAAATATGCCGTCATGACGCAATAATCTGTATAACTCCCCTGCGTCAAAACTGCCGTGCCTGTTGATGATCAGGTCAAACGCCCTATCCTCAAACGGAACCTTCGACGGATCATCGCATTCTTTAAAATGAATGCCCAGCGAAAGCAATTTGTCTCTGCACAGCCTGATATTAGGCGGATACCCTTCTGTTGCAGAAGTCTTATTATACGGATGGTGCAGTGACAGTAAGAACTCTCCGCCCCCTGTATCATAATCCATAATATCCATGTCACATTTTAAATACTGCCTGACCAGTCTCTCATAATCCCACGGCAGATCCTTTTCTTCCTCATACCGCTCATTGATATGCGAAAAATCCCAGCCATGAATATGTGCTGATTCCTCTTCCTGTTTCCAGATCTTCCTTAAATATTCCTTATCCATAATCTCTCATTCCAAGTTTTTATTCCCAGCTTCTGATGATAACACATGAAAGATAAGCTAAAATATTTCCATCCTCAAAGCACCTTCCTCATAAACATTTCCATCGCCTGCTTAAGCGGCGTCCCGTTCAGCAGAAGCGCTCCGCACTCTGCATACCCTGCCTTCCGATAAAAGTGCTGGGCATCCTCATCCACCTGTGTCGATATCAGAACCATTTGATATCCCTGATCCCTCATATCCGCTTCCCAAAACTTCATTGCCTCCGCTCCAATACCTTTATTCCTGTATGCCTCTTTCACATAAATAAGATTCAGAAAAGGAAGACGATCCCACAAAACAGAATAATGCATCAGCCCTGCCCGCTGAGAGCCTTCCCATATAATATATCCCGTTTTATCATGTACACGATTCTCATATTGCCGGGCATTTACATGAGGATCGATTTCCAGCACAAAATCTTTGTCTTCTGTCTGCATGTACTTTAAATTCATTTTATCACCCTTACGATTTTCAACTTCCCTTTTCAAAACCGAATTTTTATCCCCTTACCTGCAGCAGTCGCACTCTTTTCCATGTCCGTCAATCATCCCGATCGCCTGTAAATAGGAATATATAATGGTTGAACCAACGAATTTCATTCCCCTCTTCTTCAGGTCTTTTGATATCCTGTCCGACAACGGTGATGTGGTCCTCAGGGAATACTCTTCTTTTACTATCTTCCCGTCAGTAAAACTCCATATGTAGGAATCAAATGAGCCGAACTCCTGTTGAATCTGTTTAAATACAATGCTGTTTGTGATGCCGGCTTTCACCTTTAACCTGTTCCTGATGATGGATGGATCCGCAAGCAGTTCCTCCTGCTTCTTCTCATCATAGGAGATCACTTTGTCAATGTCAAACCCATCAAAGGCATTTCTGAATCCCTGCCGTTTATTTAACACGCATTCCCAGGACAGTCCGGCCTGAAAACACTCCAATATCAACAGCTCATATAAAGCACGATCATCATGACAAGGAACGCCCCATTCAGTATCATGATATTTTATATATAAGGGATTTTTCATATTAACCCATGCACATCTGTTTATAATTTCCCCCATGTATTCTCCTTCACGCTTCTCAATCCGCTGCATGTGCAGCAAATCCAATAAAACAAATTCTTTTTATCTATAGGCAACTTCTATTTTACTTTTTAGCCTTTCCCGCCAGCCGGTAACTCTCGTCTATCCCCTCACAGAGTTCCTGATCTGATATACCGCCGTCAAGAATTATGGTGTACCAGCTTTTTTTATTCATATGCCAGCCGGGAAAATAACCTTCCTGTGATAACACCTCTTCCATTTTTTCCGGCTCACAACGAAGATCGATAATCTCGGCAATATTGCTGTCATCAAGCCCCAGCTTATTTCTTTGAACGGTTAAAAGGGCGGCATACCATTTTTGATTATCCTTTCTCCGCCAGACCGCATTATCCGGAAATCTTGTCCAGAGATATTCCAGTTCATCCCCATAGGTTTCTCTGACATATTCCATGATCATTTGCGCCTGTGCAGTCTTGAATACCGAAGGTTCATAGCACTGCTCTGCGATATCGGAAAGGACTGCTTCTATGGCAGTTCTGATTTCACCGACATAGCTGCCGACTGTATTTGTCTTATAAAGAACGTATTCTTCGCCATTTTCCTTTTCGATGAGCGATGTCTCAACAGTACCTTTTCTATCGATCGTGATACTCAAAACAAAGCTTCCTGACAGGATATCTGTGATATATCTTAGCAGTTCATTTTCCTGCCTGAATCCATATGCAGTAAGCTTGTCTGGAACTGCCTTCTTTCTCAGAAATATATTTTCAAACATTTTTTGTCCTCATCCCGACTGCCTCATATATTATACTGCTGTTTCCTAATCAAATAACGTCTCCCAGTTTTCTGCATGCATTGCCTTAAAACACATCTTTATCTGCTCTCTGTTGTTTTTTTCTTCCGCCAGACGGGGTAACTCATTGATTCCAAAATAATCATAGCCCGTGGTCTCGATATTGGGAACAAACACTCCACCGACCACCTCACACTGCAAAAATATTTTACATACTTTGTAGGCATAAACGGGCAGATTATGCTTTTCCCTGTCCTGAACCGCAATAATCCGTTTTACCCTGACGTCCAGTCCCGCTTCTTCCTTTACCTCTTTTATAGTGTTCTCCTCAACAGAGGTATTTACATCAACCCAACCGCCCGGCAACGCCCATGTGCCGTTTGTTTCATGCACAAGCAATATCCTGCCCTCTTTAAAGATTGCTGCTCTTGTATCTATTTTGGGCGTCTGATATCCAAAATCCGTACAAAATATATCCTTCACCTTTTCGAACGGAATCTCCGATTGATAGCTGAGCATTTCTGCTGATATCTCTCTGATTCGTTCATATCTCTCCAGTTCATACCTGTCTTTGCAATAAAATAATCCCGCCTGTGCCAGACTTTGAAGTTCCACCGCCCACTGCAGCCACTTTTCGTTTTTGTCCATAACAACATTCTCTCAAATCATATCTTCTCAAATTCTGCCAGTTCCATCTCGTTGTCCATTTTTATAAAACCGTATTTTTCATATAAGGGACGCCCCATATCCGTCGCTTCCAGAGAAATACTCGTAATGCCCCTTTCTTTTGCGTGAGTGACCAGCATATCCAGCATCTTATATGCGATTCCTTTTCTTCTGTATTCGGGCCTCGTGTACATGTTCATGATATACGCCTTGTTTCCGCTTGGATTATGATAAGTCGGCATCACCTGATAAAAACTGACTCCTCCGGCACCCACAAAATGACTTCCATCAAAAATCAGATATGCGATATGCGTATCCTCCTGAAGCGACTTTTTATAATAATGATAAGACTGCTCTCTCACCTCACTCATATCGGTATCATCAGATAATTTGTTGGCGGCTTTCAATACCTCTATTCTCGTTTCTGTCAATAAATCTATATCTTCAATTGTTGCTCTTCTGTATACCAACTGCATTTAAATTCCTCCCGGAAAGGGATTTCAATTTTATTTAATCTACCACTATTTCCCTGATATCTCTTGTTTCATTATCAATAGAACTGATTTCCACTGATAAATGCCGACTGTCTCCCCATGATAAATCGCTGATATATTCTGATTCTGATAAATCCAGATTAGCGAGAAGATCTCCATCATAATCATATATTTCAGACCAGAGAGTATAAGCCGCCGTAGAAATGTCATCATCTCTCCATGTCAGATTAGCACCCTCAATATCCTTTACAAATGTTTCTGTCTTCGTATCAAAGATACCATAATAACCATTGTCAGGTCCAATGTGTCCTTCTACCACAATGGCACTGCCCGCTGTGATTTCTGCCATAAACGCATTGACATCAGGATTTCGTTCCTGCAGATCATATTCTTTATTATTGTAGGTAAAGATCACACCGGAAGTAATTTCATTTGTTGTATTGACAAACGCTTCATCCGGCGATGCAGCAGTATCTGCCGAGGAATATGCACCGCAGGCAGAAAGAAGTCCACTAAGAATAACGGGCAGCCAAATCTTTTTATTGAAAATCATAAGATACCTCCCAAGCATCAAAAAAAGTGTGATTTTTTAATAAATCATTATCCTTTTGCATTTTTCTCCTTTTTCAGATTAACTTCCCGCCCCAGCATATCAGCCAGCTCCGCCCTCTGTCTCACAGTTCTTTTATCCGCTATATCTTCCAGTATATTTCTCACCAACACCTTCGTATCCTCTCTCACACCCGTCAGACTATCCCTGAACCTCTCAAAATACTTTTTCTTCAACAAGATCCTAACAATCCCCTCCTGCCCGCAAACTCCCGCACTTTCGGGCTTCTGTACCACTGCTTTACCTTGTCCGCCCCGTCAATGTAAAAGTCCCGCAACTCTCGCCCGAAAAGACAAGCTTATCCTTGCTTTTATACAGTTCCTTACCTATATAGATCGGCGTACCGTATGCAATTTTCACACAGTTCCGCTTCACTTCCCGCACGATCTTTTTTAAAAGCATGCCGGAAAATTCCGTCTCAAGCTCTCTAGCGATATGCACATAATAATGACATGTCAAATCCTCATGCTTCTGCATCCCTTTCAGCATCACACTGTTACCATTCTCCGGATAGTCCATACGGTATCTCTCGATATCATCCCGGTCCCTCAACGCCTGTCGATGCTTTTTCATAACTTCTGTTTTTGGCGCGATCAGATAAAACAGTTGGATGCTATGCATCCCATGACATACCATTGTCAGACTAAGGCAGAAGAAATTCTTCAATAATACAAGTATACTTTTTATCCCTGCCATCCTTATTATAATTTACGCCGATCAAAAGAATATTACCTTTATATGCTTCCAACGATTTTATATACTGTCGTTCCTTAATCTGTTTGATTGCTCCTTCAGCAGACTTACTATATTTTAGTTCAACGATCATAGCCGGTTTATCAGAACACGGTCTTGGCAGAAAAACAATATCCGCATATCCTTTCCCAGACGGCATTTCATCAATCATTGTATACTCATTCATCGCATTGTAATACGCAAGCTTGATCACACAGCGCAATGAATTTTCATCATTGTATTTTAAGAGAGATGCATTCGCCATATGAGATTCCTCAATCCCCGATGCTACTGCCCTTTCATCATGGTTCCACGTAGCTTGCAGCAGACGGTCTGATGCCCTTATCGCTTCAATCACCGGGGACCAGTCCGTACCTTCCACCGCTCTGCCAAAAGCTCTGCGCACTTCCTCATTCGGAATATATGCCTCCTCACTTCCCGCGTCATATCCCAGATATCCTAAATGGATCAAAATGGTAAGTACATCATCCCTACTGTTGATCTTTGTCATATCATTTTCAAAGGTTTCAACATTCACCTTACAGCGTTCACCGGCCAGCAGACGGATAACTGCATCCTTCATCCCATCCCTGTCGATCGTAATATAATATTTCAAGGACTCATATGCCACTGTACCTGTCCAGTAGTTGTTATATTCTCCGTCAAGCATAGCATTCGCCACGGAATTAGGGCAGTAAACATGATCAAGCCCTTTAAATCCATAGCCGTCATACCACCTCTGTGCCTCGCTGAAATCCATCTGATACCGTTCACAAAGATTCTTTACCTCTTCTTGTGTAAATCCGACATACTCCGCCAGCCTTTTCGGGCTTGTCATCGTGTACTCCCTGAAATTGTTCAGCGCCGATTCACTATTATATCTTTTGATCGGTAAGATTCCGGTAAGATAAGCAAGGTTCATAAACCTTTGCGACTTTTCCCCCTTGAATAAGCCTCTGAGAAGATCAATATACTCATCCTGAAGTTTTTTATCATACTTCTCCTCCCTGAAGATCGTATCCCATTCATCTATAATGATCACAAAGCGCTCACCTGTCTTTTCATTAATATCCGCAAGCGTCAACGGAAGAGAAGATGCCTTGTCCTTCACAAATTCAGAATAAATATCCCTCAATTCATTTATTACACACTCCTGGAGGTACAAAACGAAATCTTCCTCTTTCGGCATCGTCACTTTCAGTTCTGCGATGTCTATCTGGATCACATTATATTGATTTAAATGCTGTCTAAAATCCTTTTCCTTTGCAATCTTATAATCCACAAACAGCTCAGCCGAATCACACCCCCTGCTATAATATGCTGCTATCATCCGCGCCGCGATGGATTTTCCAAAACGTCTGGGTCTGCTGACACACACATAGCGCTGCTCAGAATTGATCACCTGATTCAAGTATTCCAACATCCCGGTCTTATCTACATAAATTTGCGAATAAAGCACTGCCGATGCAAAGCTGTCATTTCCCGGATTTACATACTGCCCCATCTTTATACCTCCACAGATATCTATACCCTCTTCACCATAACATCATAACACAAAAAGTCATTATTCTCCGTAGGAATGATATGAAATTCAGTATCTTCATACCCTCTCTTTCGATACATGCTTTTCGCCGGCAGTGAGACGGCAAGTACGATCTCAGGATATTGACTCAAAATAATACCCTCCGCATAGTCAAGCATTTCCGTGCCATAGCCTTTTCCCCGATATTCCGGCAGGACAAACAGCCTGCATATCTCATTCCCCTTTAGCGTCACTGTCCCCACAGCATTCTGCTCTGCGTCAAGGTAGAGGAACACCTGATGTTTCCCCATATCGTTGACAATATTCGCTTCTCTGTGGTGTTCCAGAAAAAACTCCACCGCGCCTTTCGGATAATAGTGCGGATATATCTCGGATATTGTTATTCTGCATATATCTTTCACTATGTCCGCATCAGACAATACAGCCCGCTTAATACTCATATATCCCCGCCTTTTTCTTCCATTTTCCTAAACAACTCCGGCATTGGAGCCGTCACCGTCTTTCCCGACAGATATCCGAACTCTCCTTCAATTTCCGGAAATTCCACCCTGTATGCATGAAGAAGCTGATATTGTAGTCCTATATCCGCCCACGCCAGATCCTGTTTCTTTTCAGATTTCCAGCCGTACTTGATATCTCCCAGCACCGGATGCCCGATCCCGGCGAGATGCGCCCTGATCTGATGGCTCTTCCCAGTCACCAGCAGGATCTCCAGCTTAGTACAATCCCTATCCCTGCAATAAGAAAGAGGCTTTATCTCTGTTTCTATTTTCTGGAACTTTTCTCCTGTTTCAATATGCAGTGCCTGCTTCCGATACTCCTCCTCCGAGAGCACCACCGACCGGTTTTTCTCTTCGTCCTTTTTCAGATACCCCTTTAAAACAATCGAATGTTCTACCTTCCCCTTTACATAGGTAAGATAATATTTATGCAGACTTCTGTCCCGCAGGATCTCCGACAAAAACCGGCTCCCCCGCAGCGTCTTTCCGCAGAGCAGAAGCCCGCTAGTATTCCGGTCCAGCCTATTACACACAGACGGGCGGAACCGCATAAGTTCCTCCTCTGTTATCACCCCCTTATGAAGCAGATAACCTATCATCCATTCATTTGCGGAGAAGTCTCCTCTCTCTGCTTTCTGAGACAGAACACCCGCAGGCTTATTTAAAATCAGGATATCTTCATCCTCATAGACAACCGGAATATTCTGAAGCCTTCCATACAAAGGCCGGTTAGAGTCCTCCAGTCTTCCGGCAAATTTTGAAAAAGTTTCCTCCGAAAAAAACAGCTTCACCACATCCTTTTCAGCAAGCAATTCGTTCCCTTCAGCTTTCTTATCATTCAGTGTAATATTCTTTTTCCGCAACATCTTATATAAAAAACCGGAAGACGCCATTGGCAGCAACCTTTTCAGATATTTGTCAAACCGTCCTCCCGCCTCTCTCCCTGTCACAACAAATTTCTGCATCACACCCCCGCATTTCTATCTGATCTGTTTATGGTTACCAGATCAGTCGCTTTCTATCTCCCCTGTAACATCATTCAACAGATAAACTTTCTCATCCCTCCCTGTATCAGCCCGGGATGTCACATAGTAAATTTCATGATAAAGCTGCTCATCTTTACTGATCAGTCCATTATAATAAATATAATCCCCATCCCATTGCTTACCCACCTCTTCCTCTGTCCACTCCGTTCCAGGAACAGTATAATAGTAATCCGGTAATTCGGCTCCTTTTAACAACTCATATCCCTCTTTCTGCCATGTCTCATAAAGCAGTTCTTCTTTTTCGGCTTCCACCACCATACTATCTTTCAAAATGTCCAGTGCCTGCGCCGAAGTATAATTCGTTTTCGGTTTTTCCCCATGAATCCTGTAGGACATGTCATATAAATCAAGTTCCGGAAACGCCTTATGAGAGGGATGTTCCGAATCCGCAATATCTACCCTGACCATGCGATAGCCATCCATGGCAATGACATACCTGCACCATACAGAGTTTTTCTCATTCCTTACCTCCACATCATAACCATAAGAAAAATTGCAGTCTCCCGCAGTAATTTCCTTTGCCCGTTCCAATTTTCCCTTTTGATAGAGGTAAATTTCTATATCCGCTGAACCCTCACTGCTTCCCCACGCGTTTTTCATCATCAGATAACCTTCCCCCAGAAAGATACCGCAGTAAGGATCCCCTCTCATGCCTCCGTTGTCTTTACCCGGCATATATTTTACCATAAACTCTTTCATGGAACCATCCGCCTGCTGTAAAAGAACAAACAGTTCTCTTTCTCCTTCAAACTTTTCAGAATACTCTTTTGATATACCATAGAAAGCTCCATCCAACACAAAAACAATATCCTTCTTCCCGTCTTTGTTTAAATCTCCCTCCGCATAATCGATGCATTCATATTCTGTAATATCCGGATATTGCTCTTCCATCCAGTAGTTTACCCACTCTATTTCTTTCTCCTCAACACCGCTCCGAAAAGAAAGTAATGGTACATCCCATACTGGCCTTAAATCCTCACACGGATTTCCACTCACCGTCACATACATCAGTTCCTCTTTTCCCGCAAGAGGCGACAGATCCGAAATCCGGTTGCCGGAAAGCCCTGCCTGATTCAGATGCGAAAGATTTTTCAAGGCCGAAATATCACGTATTTCATTCCCGTCAAGCGCCAGATCATACAGCTCTGACAGATTTGCAAGCGGTGAAATATCTATTATCCTGTTCTGATATGCCCCCAATCGCTCCAGTTTCGCAAGCCCCGCAAGAGGTGTTAAATCCTCAACAGAATTTCCGTTCAAATTAAGGCTTTGCAGTTCTTTCAAATCGCTCAGGAAACGGATATCCGTAATACCACACTCCTGCAATCCCAGATCCTGCATCTTGGACAACTTTCCGACCACATCCATATTTCGGGCGTCCGCATTGCCGGCAAGTGATAACTCCACCAGCTCCGGCAGTTTTTCCAATACGGCAAGATCATCCACCGGCGTCTCATACAAAGAAAGCCTTTCAAGCTGCGGCATTTCTTCCAGAAACAAAATATCTTTCAGCCGGCAGTTCGGCAGGAAGAGTTCCTTCACCGTCTTCATCTCTGTCAGGAAAGAAAAATCAATCTCTTCCTTCGCAGCACGCTCTATGTAAAGCTGTTCCAGTCTGGAAAGTTTTGCAACAGGCGTAAAATCCACTATCCCGCCCTCATTCCGGGAATAGGCATCGATCGTAAGACTTTCCAGGTTCGGCAACAACGCCAGATCTTCCAGAGAACAGATTGAAGCACTGCTGCATGGGGCCTCTCGCAAAGTCAAACTTTTACAGGCACGCAGTTTTTGCTGAATGATCTCCTTTGAATCCTCTTCCCGAATACCTGCATCATACCAAACGCACCTGCGGACTCCCGCATCTTTCACAAGCTCTGCCAATATCTCCTCTGCATTACTTTCCTCCCCGTCTGCTTCTTCCTCTTCTGTTTTTTTCGCCACTGCTTCATCATCTTCTGAAATGATTTCGTTCTGCTCCCGCCTGTATTCTTTTTCCGCCTCAGGTTTAAAATCTGTGCGCCCGCATCCGGTTAAAAACAGGCAGACTGCCTCTGTCACACACAATATTTTTAGCTGAAATCCCAGTCTTCTTTTTATACGAATCTCAGTCTTATCTTTCCCGCCCATATTTTTTCATCTTTCTCCATCTATCTGCGGTGCTTTTGCTGTACAGTTCCATACATACTGTACGAAATTTTATCTGCACCTTTCCGTTTCTTACAAAGACAGATTCTCCATCAGCTCCAGCACCTTCTCATCAAACTCCCGGTTATCCTCCATCGCCGACTCCTGCAGAGAAGCCACCCGCTCCAGATACTTCTCCTTGTCCCGAAAGATCTTTACCGTAATATCCTTAAAACCGTTCTGCGCAAACAGTGTTTTCAAATGCTGGTTACAGGCAGCCTCATCAAAACCATCCTGCTCTGTGATCCCTGCCATATTTTTTCCCTTCATCACAAGATGACTGATCTGGAAATTCTTCGCATAGCTGGTCAGATACAGATCATACCGCTGGGAAAGCCCTTCCGTCCTCCTGGCAACGGCCTTCTTTATCTCTTCCGAGCACCCCTTCGCCTTAAAAAACATGATCATGCTGACCGCGCTCTTGCTAGCTGGCAGACACCCTAATACCGCCACAAGCGTCAACAGATTTTTATTCGACTTCGTAGTAATATATCCTGCAATATATAAAGATGCTGAAATGCCGAACATCACCACCGTTTTGATGATCTCCCATCTTCGCTGTCTTGCAATATAACCGTAAGTTCCTTTTTTGTTATTCCAGGGCATAATCTCTCCTTTACCGCTGTCTCCTATTTATTCTGCCAGTATTACTATTCCTCTTAGAAACCGTTTTTTGCTTCCCGCTTTTCCGTATTCTCCTCGGCGGGATCAGACACCTCCTGTCAAACCCTATCAGATCCTCCCTGTGGGCAAGCAGAAGCGCCTCCTTCACCAGCTCATAATTCTCCGGCTCCTTATACTGCATCAACGCCCTCTGCATCGCCTTCTCATGAGGATTTTTCGTGATATGTACGCTCGTTCCGGTCCGCGGATCGATCCCCGTATAAAACATCACCGTGGAAAGCGTGGAGGGCGTCGGATAAAAATCCTGTACCTGCTCCGGCTTATGCCCTGTATCCCGCAGATACTCCGCCAGTTCGATGGCCTCCTTCAAAGACGCGCCGGGATGGGAACTCATCAGATAAGGCACCAGATACTGTTTCAATCCCAGCTTTTTATTATACTCCTCATACTTTCTGACAAACCTGTCATAAACCTGCCGTCCGGGCTTCCCCATATAATACAAAACCCGGTCCGATACATGCTCCGGCGCCACCTTGCACTGCCCGCTCACATGATATTGTATCATCTCCTTTAAGAACCTGTCACCCTTTTCTTCCAGTAGATAATCAAACCGTACCCCGGAACGGATAAAGACCTTTTTCACCCCGGGCAATGCCCTCAGCTTCTTTAACAGACTGATATAATCCTCGTGGGAGCTGTCCAGATTCCGGCAGGGCTCCGGAAACAGGCACTGCCTGTTTTTGCACACCCCGTGCTGCAGCTGCTTCTGACAGGAAGGATGCCGGAAATTGGCGGTGGGCCCGCCCACATCATGGATATATCCCTTAAAATCAGACTGCCTCGTCATCCACTCTGCCTCCCTCAGCAGAGACTCATGACTCCGCACCTGCACGATCCGCCCCTGATGAAAAGTCAACGCGCAGAAATTGCAACCGCCAAAACATCCTCTGCAACTGATCAGTGAAAACTTCACCTCCGACATGGCAGGCACGCCGCCCTGTTTCTCATAAGCAGGATGAGGTGCCCGCATATAGGGCAGATCATAAATATCATCCATCTCCTGCATGGAAAGGGGCTCCTGAGGCGGATTCTGCACCACAAACACCTTGTTCGGATAAGGCTCGATCAGCGCCTTCCCCTGAAAAGGATCTGTATTCTCATACTGCCGCATAAAGCTTTCCGCATAAAGCCTCTTCTCCACCCTGCATTCCTCATAGGAAGGCAGCATAAGCCCCTCATAGACAGAAGAAATATCCTGCGTCCGGTAGACCGTCCCCCTGATAAACGTGATATCCCTCACCGCAATCCCCGCATCCAGAGCCTCCGCGATCTCCACAATGCTCTTTTCCCCCATCCCGTAACTGATCAGATCCGCCCCTGCATCCAGCAGGATCGACCGCTTATAGGAATCCGACCAATAATCAT
This sequence comes from uncultured bacterium, assembly GCA_947647735.1. Taxonomy (GTDB): domain Bacteria; phylum Bacillota; class Clostridia; order Lachnospirales; family Lachnospiraceae; genus 1XD8-76. The sequence continues at coordinate 71,982 of CANSLJ010000015.1, forward strand.
AATGGGCGAGCCGCCGAAGAGAAGCCTCTATACCGCCCAGTATAATCGGCACATCTTTATAGGTCCGGCGGATCAGATTGCTGTAAACTACCGCCGCATGATCTGGCCTTTTTCCTGCTTCCCCGCCCGGCGTATAGGCATCCTCCCGACGCCTCTTTTTGGAAACATAATAATGATTCACCATAGAATCCATGTTTCCGGAAGAGACTAAAAATCCGAGCCGAGGCCTTCCCAAAACAGTGATGCTCTCATCCCTCTTCCAGTCCGGTTGGGAGATGATCCCCACCGTAAATCCATGCGCCTGTAACACCCTGCTGATGATCGCATGCCCGAAAGAGGGATGGTCCACATAGGCATCCCCGATCACATACACAAAATCAAGCTGCCCTATATGCTGTTTTTCCATGTCCTCCCGGGATATCGGGAGAAATCCGTTTTCCGCCATCTGTCAATTCCTTTTTCTCTGCTTCTGCTCAATTATTTTTCCAATCTGCCATTCTCAGCGCAACCGTCGTTTCCCGGGAACCTCCTTCACCCGGAACGCATCCACCGCAAGTTCCGCTTTCCCCTCTATCGTATAAACGATACTGTACTCTGTATCTTTCACAAGACAGCCGTCTATCACATAATCGTACAATTCGGTTCGATGCAGAATATTGACAATATTTTCTCCATTATAGGAATCCACCCATAACATCATCGGCGCTCCGTCCCGTTCTCTTATGCTGTTATCAACTGCTTCCATGACCGCCTTCTCTCTTGCTTCCTCCTCCATCTGAAAGCCCAGCCACTCCGGATACATATTGGAAGTAGTCCAAACCCATTTCTCATAGCGTTCCGGCTCCCCGTCATTGTCAATATCGCTAGAAATGACAGCTCTTCCCTCTGTACTCTCAGTTTCCTGCTCCTCCACATCCCCGAGAACCGTTTCATACCTGCCCGCCTTCTCATAAACGTCCTGCGCTTTCCGTTTCTCCCTCTCAGCAATCTCCCAATAACCGTCCTGACAGAACGCCACAGATACCTCCTGTTTCTCCGGCACCAGATTCAACCAGACAGTCTCCACCAGTTCTCCATCCTGATATCCCTCCAGAACCTTTCCGCTCAGCATTTTACTGCCATAATCGAGCTCGTTGCGCCATACATAATTTTTTCCTTCCCAACTGATCACGCCATATCTCCATATATATTCCCCACTGCCAACCCCCGTTCTTCGATATATGCCGTCTCCGCCTCCCTGATACAATACATATTCCCCATAACCGCCGGAACCGCCAAAATATTCCTCCGAAAAAATATCCTCATAACCATCGTTGTCGAGATCCACCCGTATCATCTCCAGACTCCCAGGACTATTCTCAACCCATGCCAGAATACCCGCAATATCTGCGCTTTTCACCCCCGCTTCCTGCATATCAGCCTGGGAAAGTACCTTTCCGGTTTCCAGAGATTCCAGCAGTTCGTACGCCGTTCCCTTTAAAACCGCCCGTGACAATGCCTCCACCAGACCATCCGGCACCACCTTCTCCCCGCCGGGCACATCATGCAGCATATAATAAAGTTCCTCCGACGCATGCCCCCGGTAAAACTGCGTATATAATTCCTGCACCCCGGGATTTATCTCCCACTCCTCCTTTTGGAACGTTCCCGAGGAAAGGCATTCCCCCTTCTCCCCCTCCGTCAGCATAATGAAAACCTCATCCGCTCCAAACTGACAGAAGATACTCCGGATCTTTTTTGAGTTCCTTCCCTTCCCACCGGTACAGTCTCTCTGTTATTTCCGACAGTTCCCAATCATTGTCTCTCTCCACATCCCAATCCCAGATTGTTTCATAATCCTCCAGCCTATACTTAAACAGTGAATACGAACCCTCCGGCACAACAGCCTTTACAAACCGTTCTTTCGAGCGATCCCAGAGAAAATAACTCCTCTCCTTCCTCTTTTCATCATATAATTCCAGATCAGAACAGCCGTCAAAATTGATATCTTCAAACAGGTCTATTCTTCCCTCCAATATCTGTACCGGCTCTTTAAAATTTCCGTTCCGAAATACAACATGCCCCCTGCCTTCACACAGCAGAAAATCCATACCCTGATCTCCCAGCCGACTGACACTGCCTTCCGTTTCACCTTCGATATTCTGATCGCTGTCATCCCACCTCAGATTCCATTTATAACTCCCGTCCCAAAAACAGAAACTGTCCGCACCATTATCCTCCAGCACATATAGATCCTCATCACAGACAAGCATATAAAAATTGCCCCCGCGATTTTCTCTTATATCCACTGCCTTCGCTCCCGCAACAAATACTCTGTCCCCCAGTTCTGCGCCGTTCTCTGCGGAATACCACCTCACCTCATCCTGACCGGAGAGTTCAAACGCCGTAAAGATCAGTTCCCACGGTTCCTCCCACTTGACCTTGTAATGGGTAAAATACATTTTTTTCAAAAAAGAAGGAGCCTCCTCTGCCGAAAGGCACACAAAACTCCCGTCCTCCTTATTCCCCGGGCTTTCCAATACACTTTCCTCCGACAGAACCACATGAAGCTTTCCATAAATAAATTCCGTATCCGTAAGTTCCGCCGGAACCTTTTCCAAGACTATCTTCGCCGGTTTTACAACCTCTTCCGGCGCACCCAATCCGGAAATATACACTGTCGCTGTGCTCCCACCGCCTCCTGACAGATTATTTTCCCCCAACCCGTTCTTTCCCTTTTCTTCCTTCTGTACCGAATCGATCTCTCTCTCCGACAAACTGTCTTCCACCAGTTTCTTCTTAACATCATCTTTCTGTACAGCCTCACTCTGCTTTATACAAACTTCCCCGGTATAAAAAAACTCTGCAGTAAGAAAAAGAACCAAAATGATACACTGTATGCCCGCCGATTTCCTGATTCTCATACCAGCCTCCTCGATCCCTCTTTGCAGAACCGCACAGTACTTCTCACATTACATTTATTTTCGACATCCATACTTTCGGGCACTTTATGCTTCTTTCATGTCAGTGCCCCTGCCCTAAAACCGCTCCTCATGAGCCATCCCTTCCCGCTCTAATATCTGCCCGAACTCCTCAATATAATAATCCGCCAGCCTCCGCTTCTCCCGATCCGAATCCAACGAATACGCATCCTGCACAGCGCATACTTTCATCCCCGCGCTCTTTCCCGCCATGATCCCTGCGACCAGATCCTCAAACACAAGGCACTTCGCCGGATCAGCCTCCAGGGTATCCGCCACCGCAAGGTAAATATCCGGCGCAGGCTTTCCCTTCTGCACCTCCGAGCCTGTCCTGATACAGCTGATATATTCTGTCAGCCCGTGCACCCGCTCGATGGTCTCCATCAATTCCCGGGAATTGCTGGTGGCGATCCCCATCTTGATACCCCTGTCCTTACAGAGCCGCATAAAATCCCGCACACCGGATTTCAACGGCACTTCCCGCTCATATTTTTCCCATGCCATCTCATTCCAGTCCGCCATGATCCTCTCCACCGGATCATCGATGCCGAAATGCTCCTTAAAATAGACCGCCGTCTCATAAAAACTCCAGCCCTCGATATCCGCCTGCAGCGTATCCGGCAGGGGAATATCAAATTTTGCCAGATACTCCTTGTCGATCCGCTTCCACATCCACATGGAATCCACCACAGTGCCGTCCACATCGAAGATCACCGCCTCCACGTTCTCCAGAGAAGGAATCCTATCCCGAAGGCTCAGTACCTCCTGCTCCGTCAGAACCCTGTAATCTCCCGGCTTCATATCCTCATCCAGATACAGTGTCCCCATCCGCAGCCGTTTTAAATGCATCACTTTATTTCCAACAGCAGCCAGCATCCGCTTCACCTGATGATAGCGTCCCTCCATAATAGAAAGCTGCAGCTTCCCATCCTTTTGCACATTCACTCTCGCCGGCATCGTCAGTTTCTCATCCCCAATGTCCACACCGCACTCCAGTGTCAGAACCTCCTCCCCATGGAGCGCCCTCTCCGGCGTCACCTCGTAGGTCTTCACCACATGCTTTTTCGGGGACAAAAGCTCATGCGCCAGCGCGCCGTCATTCGTGATAAGCAGCAGCCCCTCCGTATCCTTGTCCAGCCTTCCCACAGGAAACATTCCTTTCGGAAAAGGCCTCTCCTCCTTCTCCTCCCAGACTTTTTTCAGAAAATCCAGAACCGTCTCTTCCTTTTTATCTTCCGTAGCGGAGACGATCCCCTGCGGTTTATAAAACATCAGATATGTATATTTCTCATATATCACTTTTTGACCGTCACAGTCAATATCCACCGTGTTTTCATTCACCTTCTGTTCCGGAGACTTACAGATCTCACCGTTTACCCTTACCTGCCCCTTTTTGATCAATTCCTTTACCTCTTTCCGTGTCCCCATCCCCGCATCGCAGAGATATTTATCCAAACGTATCATACCTGTCAATAACATTTTCCTCCTCTGTACTTCTAACACTTTTTCTCCTTCATATACTAAAGTGAGACCATATACCGATGCCATGCCCTGCTGCATATGATTTACACATCTCCATATCCCGCAGTCAATGTGCATCCCATATACTGACCATGACACAAAAAAAATCCCGACTGCTGTCCACCATACAACTGCTCTTCCTCTCCCAGCTCGCCTTCTCCATCCTCCGCGCTCCCGCCAATGCCTGCTCCTACGCCGCACTGGCGCTGCAGCTCTGGTTTGAGAAAATGATACCTTCCCTGTTTCCGTTTATGGTGCTCTCCGGTATGATCGTCAGACTGGACTTCGGCAGAACGATCTCTTCGCCGGTCTATCCCCTGATCGGACGTCTTTACCGCATCAGCAAAAACGCCTGCACCACACTGATCTGCGGCTTTCTCTTCGGTTTCCCGCTGGGTGCCAAAACCGTAGCCGAACAGTACAGCCTCGGACAACTGTCAAAACCTCAGGCGCAGTATCTGCTCTCTTTCTGCAACAATATCGGTCCCGTATATCTCCTCAGTTTTGCCCTGCCGCTTTTGGGATTGTCAGTAGATCCATCAGTCGGTTCCGCAAACGTCATGCTCAGAAACGCCGTCATCGCTGCCTTTTTCGACATCCCGCTCCTCTACGGACTGGCACTGCGCTATACCGCCTACCGCAATATCGATCTCTCTGTCGATCCGAGAGAGACGGCCACCGCCTTACTCCGCTCACCAGACCTCAAAATATCATCCCCAAAAACCAAGACAACCTCCGGCGCTCCTCTCAGTGCCGCTTCCAGCCCAAAACCGACTTTTTCCTCCAACATAATATCCGTCCCAAAACAGCCGCTTCCACCCGGCACCGCATCCGCCCCAAAACCGGCTTTCTCTTTCATCTCCGCCTTAGACGCTTCCGTCACCTCCGCCTGCGGCGCCATCACAAGGCTCGGCGGCTATATGGTATTTTTCATGGTCTGCAACCTGCTCCTTGAAAAAACGCCTCTCTTTCCCCGCCTTGCCGCTCTGCTGGAGATCACCAGCGGCCTGGCTCTGGCAAAGGACACCCTTTCCCCGGCACTGTTTATGACTATGCTCACCTTCGGCGGGCTCTCCTGCTTTGCCCAGACCTACACCTGCATCCGGGACACGGACCTTTCCTTCGGAAATTACTGTGTCCATAAATTTCTGCAGACATCTATCGCCTTCTGCCTGTATACCCTGCTTTTTTACGCCCTCCGTTTTTCTGCCGTCTGAGCATCTGCTGTCTGATCTTCTGCTGCTTTCTAAACTTCGCTCTCGTGATCACAAGCACCACCAGCACGGAAACCAGTAGTCCCAGTATCACCAACCACAAAAACCGGGACACATCAGAACTGCTGATCAGCACATGATCCTTTTCTTTCTCTGCGTCCCTCTCTTCATACCATTTCATGTCAATCTGATGCGCATCGCCGGATGTCTCCAGCATCTCGCCCTCCCCGGGGACATCCGGTTCCGGAATCCCCGCATTCGCGATCTCCTGCCCGGAAACGCTCGCTGCATCCAGCAGTGTATTTTTTATACTATCTCCCGCCTTTCCCGACAGCGCCGGCACCTCCACCGTCTCTGTCTCCGCATCCAGATCATATCCGTTATACACACGACATTTTAACAAAATCTCCTGATCCGCAGGCACCTTCACCGTGAACTCCAGCTCATTTCCGGGCGCATCCCACCTTTGCAGGCCGCTGTAAGTCTGCCCGCCGTTGAAACTGTAATCATAATACAACAGGCCGCTGTCCTCATCCTCACCGGTGAGCAGCAGATTCACCTCACCTGTCTCCTCCTTCACCCGGAGACAGGTCAAAGATACATCCACAGGCTCTGTATCATCCGGCTTCATCACCTTTGCGGGCACCTCCACCTTTGGCACCTCAAACCGCCTGTAATCCTTCCCAGTCTCCGGCGAGTAAAGCCCGTAATACTTTGCCACTGCCGTAGCATCCAGAACGCCCAGCTTTTTCATAGCTTCCGTCGTCTCATACCGCCCTTTGTCCTCCTTATGGTCCAGATGGCAATGCTCGATAATACAGGAAGGAATCCCATACTCCTCACAGTGCTGGATCACACCGTAATAATCCAGCCCGTCCTTATTCAGCCTCGTTTTAACACCTCGACGATAGAGTTCCAGCGTATCCATCTCATCCAGACACAGTTCCCCGAAGCTTTTCCCCTCCGCATAACAGTCTCCGAAAGCCGATATCCAGACCTCCGAACCGTACAATGTATGATTTTCAGACATATTAAAATGCAGACAGAAGAAAAAATCCGCCCCCACCTCTTTGGCATAATCCGCCCGCTGCTGCAAAGACAGTTCCACATCCTCCGTCCTGGTCATATAGACCTCGATGCCCTCATACTTCTTCAGTTCCTCCGCCATGGCGTTGGCGACAACCATAGTCATATACTTCTCGGTATATCCGCCATACTTTGCGCCCAGATTCTCCCCGCCATGCCCCGGATCAATGACAATCTTGACAGGCTCCGCATGCACCTCTCTCGCAGGTACAAAAGCGCAGATGCCGGCAAGCAGCAAAACCGCCCCCGCCCATTTTCTCATTTTCCTGATGTGCCCCTGCACATCTAAAACAGCGGGCAAATCCCAAAGCGTTTTCCTATAGAATAAAATAGCGAGCAAAGCTCGCATTGCGAGATTCGCTTCGCGAACTCGTAAATTACTGAGCGTTTTCCTATAGAATAAAATAGGCCGACTTCCTCGGAAACCGGCCATCATCCACTTGTTTTTCATTACATCAACTCCAAATCTTCCTTCGATTCTGTTGTCCCCGCAGTATCTGAACCGCCATCATCAAAATCCTCCGGCACCGGCACAAGCTCCCGCCTGTTGGTGCTGACGATCTCCTGATACTGTTTCATATGGCCGATCAGATTTTCATAATCGGCAGAAGCCGTCTGAATCGAAGATACAATAATATTTTCCACATGGGAAAGCAGATCATCCGTATACTGCATGGCAGACATACGCATCTCGTTTGCTTCCAGCACGGCCCTGTCCAGAATCTCCTGCGCCTGACGGGTGGCAGCCGTTACAACCTCATCCGCCTGAGCATAAGCCTGCTGCATGATCTGATGCTCACTGATCAGTTCCGTTCTCTGTATCGTGGTATCCTTGATGAGCTGCTCCGCCCTCGCCTTGGCATCATTCAGTATCTCCTCCTTATTCTGGATGATACGCTGATACCGCTTGATCTCATCCGGTGTTTTTACACGGAGTTCCCGGATCAGTTCCTCAATCTCATCTTTATTGACTAAAATCTTACTGTTGCTGAATGTCTGATACTTACAACTGTCGATATACTCCTCAATTTCATCGATTAACTGTTCTATTCTGCTGCTCATTCCCACTCCGTTTCTTCTATATTTAAAACAACTGCTCTCGGCAGCAGCGCCCCGCCTGCGCCGCCTCCTTTATCTAATGTCCGTACTTTTCATACATCATATCCCGCACAAAATCAGGCACAAACTTGGAGATATCCCCCTTAAACATGGCGATCTCCTTCACCGTGGAAGAACTCAGATAGGAATATTCCAGAGATGTTGTGAGGAACATCGTATCCAAATGGCCTTCCGACAAGACCTTGTTCGTCTGAGCGATCTGCAGCTCATACTCAAAATCCGTGATCGCCCTCAACCCCCTGATCGAGACGGAAAAATGATTTTCTCTCGCATAGTCCACCAACAGGCCGCTGAAGGAATCCACTTTCACATTGGGATAATCCTTCGTGGCCTCTCTCAGCATTTTAACACGTTCCTCTACAGAAAACAACGGCGTCTTCATTTTATTATCCAAAATACTGACTGTCAATTCATCAAAAATTTCTGCAGAACGCCTGATGATATCCAGATGTCCATATGTAACCGGATCAAAGCTGCCCGGATAAACTGCTGATTTCATTATACCACGCCCTTTCTTAAAAAAACATGTTTATTTGTTTTATAACATTTTTCTTTTTCGACACAAAACCCATACTCTTTTACAAACCCGAAATCCTGTTTCAGATCAGCCTCAAACACAAGCAAAGTGTCCTCCGTCACATAACTCCTGTCCTTCAGCACAGACAACAGCTTTTCGTAATGTCCCTCCGCATAGGGCGGATCGGCAAAGATCACATCTGCCTCCTTCTCATGAATGCCGTACAAAGCGGTATAAACATCCTGTTTTAACAAAACCGCCTCCTCCGTCATCTTCGCAAACTTTACATTCTCCGACATACAGACAAAAGCTTCCCGTCCGTTCTCCACAAAATAAGCCTTCTTTGCCCCCCGACTCAGCGCCTCGATCCCGATCTGCCCGCTCCCCGCAAACAGATCCACAAACACGCCCCCCGGCAGATAAGGCATCAGCATATTGAACAATGTCTCCTTCACCCTGTCCGTAGTCGGCCGCGTATCCAACCCCGCCGGTGTCTTCAACGGCAGGCTTCTCGCTTTCCCAGCAATTACTCTCATAATTTCTCACTTTCTATCTTTAAACTCACTATTTTAATACCACAATCGTAGCCCGGATGGAGATCAAATTCGCAAGGAGTGCCCTCGAAAAACGCCGGTCCTTGGCGAGGTTCTTTCGAGCCTAGTACCGCTGCGTTTTTCGCGGAGCGCGAGCGTGCCGACGGCGAATTTGATCTCCATCCGGGCGGACCCTCGCCGATTACACTCTGACCTTCACCCCTTTACCAGCTCTGGCCCCGGATTTCAGCTTGCCCAGCTCTATCTTCTTCCCCTTATATTCAATGATCTTCTCCGCGCCTGCCCTGGTATAATAAACCGCTTCGACGCAGTCACCGTCTCCCAGCTTCATCCCCTTCGTACCAACCGCCGCCTTCTTCATGGCGGAGATCTCCTCCACCGCAAACCGCAGGAAATATCCGTCCTTCGACTGCAGCACAATGCTCTTTTGATCCTTCAGGGGCTCCACACTGAGCACCTCATCCCCCTCGGCCAGCTTTGTGGAGACAACAGTCCGCTTCATCACATCAAACTCACCGCCGTCCACAACCTTCACCATGGACTGCTTTGTCACAAAAAGCAGCCTGTAGAGGTTCAGCTCCGTCTGGCTCGCAGCATAGATCAGGTTCTCCTTATCCATACTAAAATTACTGATATTGTCCACCGGCACACCTTTATCCCTGAACTTTCCAAAGGGCACATCCGCCGCCTTCAGCGTATGCAGCTGACCGCCGGACGTAAACAGACAAACCCTTCCCGTATTTTTACAGGGGAACACAAACCGGTTTTCTGCGTCCGCCGCCTCCTTATTCCGCTCATAAGTCGGCACATCCACCGTCCTGCAGTACCCGAAGCGATCCATCAGGAACATCACTTCCATCTCCTCCGCCTTCTTCTCCTCAAAGACAGCGGCCTCCCCGTTTTCAATGACTGTTTTCCTCTTCCTCGCATAGGACTTTTTAAACCGCTCCAACTCCTGCACGATCACCTGGGACATGGCATCCCGCCGATCCAGGATATCCTCATAGCGATAGATATTCGCCATGGTCTCCTCATGCTCTTTGATCAGCGCCTGCAGCTCCAGCCCGATCAGCTTATAGAGCCGCATCTCCAGGATCGCATTCGCCTGTTTTTCCGTAAACATTAACTGCGCCGCCATCGCCTTGGAAGCCTTGGAGCGGAACTTTATCCCCTCCGTCTTTCCCTCCACAAGACATGCCTTCGCCATAGGACGATCCTTGGAACCCCTGAGGATCTCGATCACAAGATCGATCACGTTACAGGCTTTGATCAGTCCCTCCTGAATCTCCTTTTTCTCAAGCTCTTTCTCCAGAAGATTCGTATACTTTCTGGTCGCCACCTCGAACTGGAAATCCACACACTCCTTGATGATGGCTTTCAATCCCAGCGTCTCCGGCCTGCCGTGGCTTATGGCGAGCATATTCACGCCAAAGGTATCCTCCAGCCTTGTCTTCTTATAGAGCATGTTGATGAAATTATTCACATCCGCATCCCGGCGCAGCTCAATAACGATCCGGATACCTTCCTTGGAAGACTGGTTCGTGATATCCACGATATCCTGTGTCTTTTTTGTCTCCGCAAGGGCAGCCACATCGGACAAAAACTTTCCGATGCCCATGCCGATCATCGTATAGGGTATCTCGGTGATCACCACATTTGTCTTTCCCGCTTTTCCCTTCTCGATCTCCACCTTGCCCCGAAGCTTCACCTTGCCCGAACCGGTCTCATAGATTCCCGGCAGTTCATCCTTATTGATCACAATGCCGCCGGTGGGAAAATCCGGTCCTTTCATATACCGCATCAGTTCCCTTGTCGTGACATTGTTATCATTCATATAAGCCTTGACAGCATCGATCACCTCACCCAGATTATGGGGCGGGATGCTGGTAGCCATGCCCACGGCGATCCCCTCCGAGCCGTTCACAAGAAGATTCGGCACCTTCACGGGCAGCACAGAAGGCTCTCTCTCCGTCTCGTCAAAGTTGGGGATAAAATCCACCACATCCTTATCCAGATCCGCAAGGAACGCCTCTTCCGTGATCTTCTGTAGCCGCGCCTCCGTATAACGCATCGCCGCCGCGCCGTCACCCTCGATATTGCCGAAGTTGCCGTGCCCGTCCACAAGAGGCAGCCCCTTCTTAAAGTCCTGCGCCATCACCACCAGCGCATCATAAATAGAAGCATCCCCGTGGGGATGGTACTTACCCATCGTATCCCCCACGATCCTGGCGCTCTTCCTGTAAGGCCGATCTGACCGGATCCCCAGCTCATGCATATCATAGAGCACCCGCCTCTGCACGGGTTTCAGCCCGTCCCGCACATCCGGCAGCGCCCTTGCCACGATCACGCTCATGGCGTAGTCTATGTAGGATTTCTGCATTACCTCGGAGTATTCCGTTTTTATGATTCTATCCTGTACCATCTTTCACCTCTAAACATCCAGCTCCGCATCCGTGGCATTCTGATAAATAAACTTCTTCCGGGGCGGTACCTCCGTCCCCATCAGCATCTGCGTCACCTCGGACGCCATACGCCCATCCTCGATCTCCACCTTCTTTAACATCCTCGTCTCCGGATCGAGCGTAGTCTCCCACAACTGCTGCGCGTCCATCTCACCGAGGCCTTTGTAACGCTGCAACGTGAAGGAACCCTTGTGGCTCTTCCTGTATTTCGCCAGCGCCGCATCATCATACAGATACTGCTCCTTCCCCTTGGAAGGCATCACTTTATATAACGGCGGCATGGCAATATAAACATGCCCCTGATAAATCAGCTCCGGCATAAACCGGTAAAAAAGCGTTAACAGCAACGTGGAGATATGGGCACCGTCCACATCCGCATCCGCCATGATGATGATCTTGTCATACCGCAGTTTGCTGATATCAAAATCGTTCCCGTAGCCTTCTGAAAAACCGCAGCCGAAAGCGTAGATCATCGTTTTGATCTCCGCGTTGGCAAGTACTTTGTCAATGCTCGCTTTCTCCACATTCAGAATCTTGCCGCGGATCGGCAGGATCGCCTGAAACATCCTGTTTCTTGCCGTCTTTGCGCTGCCCCCCGCGGAATCTCCCTCCACGATAAAGATCTCGCACCTGGACGGATCCTTGCTCTCACAGTTGGCAAGCTTTCCGTTGGAATCAAAGGAAAACTTTTGCTTCGTCAGCATATTGGTCTTGGCGCGCTCCTCCGCCTTCCGGATCTTCGCCGCCTTCTCCGCACAGCCGATGATACTCTTTAAGGTCTCCAGGTTCCGGTCAAAATACAGCACCGTCTTCTCCCCCGTCACCTTGCTGACCACCTTCGCGGCATCCTGATTGTCCAGCTTTGTCTTTGTCTGTCCCTCAAACCGGGGATCGGGATGCTTGATGGAGATCACCGCTGTCATGCCGTTTCTGACATCGGTGCCTGTAAAGTTCACATCCTTCTCCTTCAAAATGCCCAGTTCCCTGGCATAGGTATTGATCACGTTTGTGAACATGGTCTTAAAACCCGTGATATGGGTACCGCCCTCGGCATTGTAAATATTATTACAAAAGCCAAGAATATCCTCATGAAACTCGTTCACATACTGAAAAGCCGCCTGCACCTGCACACCCTCGGCTTCCCCCTCGAAATAGACCACCTCATGAACCGTGTCCTTATTGGCATTCATATCCTTCACAAAACCGATAATGCCGTCCGGCTCATGGAATTCAAGATGTTCCGTCTCTTCCTTCCGCCTGTCCTCAAAAATGATCGTCAGCTCCGGATTCAGGTAAGCCGTCTCATGCAGCCTGCTCTTTACCTCCTCCTCCCGGAACCTCGTCTTCTCAAAGATCGTATCATCCGGCAGAAAATTGATCTCTGTCCCGGTCTCCTTCGTCCTTCCCACCACAGGAAGCAGCCCTTCCTTTAGCTCCGTTGTGGGAATGCCCTGTTCATAGGTATCCTCGTAAATATGTCCGCCGTTTTTGACTCTGACAGTCAACTTTTTGGACAGCGCATTGACCACCGAAGAGCCCACGCCGTGCAGTCCTCCGCTGGTCTTATACGCGTCATTATCAAATTTTCCGCCGGCATGGAGGGTTGTAAACACAAGCCGCTCCGCGCTGACGCCCTTTTCGTGCATCCCCACAGGAATGCCCCGCCCGTTGTCGGAAACCGTGGCGGAACCGTCCGCCTCCAGAATCACTTCTATCCTGTCGCAGAATCCTGCCAGATGTTCATCCACAGAGTTATCCATGATCTCATAGATCAGATGGTTTAACCCCTTGGTGGATACGCTCCCGATGTACATACCCGGACGCCGCCTGACCGCCTCAAGCCCTTCCAGTACGGTAATGTTCGAGGCATCGTAATTACTGCTCTTCGCCATATATTTATAACTCCTGTCTGCCTATCGCTTTTTCATCAAAATAAAATCTGCTCCACATACTATGCCGCAGTGAAAATTTCTGTCTCCTGAGCATACCATACCAAACAACATCGTCTACACTTCATCTGTCTTCAACTTCTTACAGCAGGCAAGCGCCAGAGAACCGGGACCGATATGACAACTTATCACAAGAGACAGCGGATCCACCTCGTTCACCTGAAAACCGGGGAATGCTTCCTCCACTTCCGCTTTGAACTGCATCGCCATCTTCTCATTGTCCGTGTGGGCGATAAAAAGATCGCAGTTCTCCGGATCCACTCCGCCGAACCTGTTTTCCATATCGTTTCTGACCGCATTGATCATCGTTATCTTCGCATGGTTCACAGTCCTTGCCTTTGCGAAGGCATCCAGCAGGGCGCCCTGAATCTGCAATACGGGTTTCAAACGCAAAACCGTACCGATCGCCGCTGCCGCCGGCGTGATCCGCCCGCCTTTTTTCAGATAATATAATGTATCCAGCATGATATAGATACTGGAATTATCCCCGTCCTTCTCCAGGATATCCCGGATCTGCGCCGCGCTCTTTCCTTTTTCCGCCAGTTCCAACGCATCATAGACCGCACTTTTCTGGGTGACGGAAATACGCCGGTCATCCACCACCTGCACCCTTCCGTCATAGTCCTTCGACAACATGTAGGCACTCTGACAGGATGCGGAAAGCCCGCTGCTCATCGGGATATATACCAGCTCCTCATATTCCTCCAGCACCTTATCCCAGAGGGCAAGAACATCCCCCGGCGCCGGCTGGCTGGTGGAAATGGACTTGTTCTCCTTCATCATCTGATAGAAAGTCTCCGATGTCAGATCCACATTTTCCAGATAATCCTTTCCGTCTATCATAAACGGCATGGGAAGCATAAAAATATTCTTTTTCGCCGCTTCTCCGGGAAGCAGTCCTGCATTGGAATCGGTTACTACCGCTGTTTTTTTCATAGCCTGATCATCCCTCTTTCACTGTCGCAGATCCCTGTTTTATATAATCAAAACATCTGCACTATTTTCTTTCAAAATGTTGCCCATTATCTCTTCATAAAAACGCACACAAAAACATTTTACGTTCAGATGCCGGGAAAGTCAATGTTATTTCTGACACTTCTTTGCAGAAGCAGGGCAAGCTCCCGATACTCCGGCTTCTCCTCCCACGCCTCCTGTGCCGTGATCTCCCCGCAGGCCTTATCCGCCAGCATCAGCATATCCGCATCCTGATAAATGTCCGCTATCCGAAAATTCAAAATACCGCTCTGGCGCACCCCGAACATATCTCCCGGTCCCCGAAGCTTTAGATCCTGCTCCGCAATGTAAAATCCGTCGTTGGAATGGTTCAATACCTCCAGCCTCTCCTTCGCCTTATCCGACTCCGAGCCGTTGATAAAAATACAATAAGACTGATATTCCCCTCTGCCTACCCTTCCCCGGAGCTGATGAAGCTGCGCCAGCCCGAACCGCTCCGCATTCTCTATCATCATCACCGTGGCATTGGGAATGTTGACGCCGACCTCAATAACCGTTGTGGAAACCAGAACATCTATCATACCCGCCCCGAAGGCATCCATCAGCCGGTTTTTCTCCGCAGGTTTCATCTTTCCGTGAAGCATCTCGATCCGCAGATCCTCCGGAAGGTTTGCCCGCAGCGTCTCCGTATACTCTTCCACGTTTTCCAGATCCGACTCCTCGGAAGCCTCTATCATGGGACAGATCACGAAAGCCTGCCGTCCCGCCCTGATCTCCTTTTCCAGAAACCGCCACGCACGGCTCCGCCAGCCCGTATCCACCACACAGTTTTTGATTGCCTGCCGCCCGGTGGGGAGCTGTCTGATCACGGAAACATGCAGATCCCCGTAGAGGATCATCGCCAGCGTCCGCGGTATCGGCGTGGCGCTCATCACCATCACGTGAGGCATCTGTCCTTTTTCCTCCTCTTCGCTCCCCGTCCCCTTCCGGGAAAAAGCCTCCCGCTGCCGGACGCCAAACCTGTGCTGCTCATCCGTGATAACGAGCGCCAGCTTATGATAATTTACTTTTTCCTGAATCAGCGCATGCGTCCCGACAACAAGATTACATCCGCCGCTCTCTATCTGCTCATAGACCTCCCGCTTTTCCTTTGCCGAGAGGGAACCCGTAAGCAGCACCGGCCTTAGCGGAAGCTTATACTTTTTCGCATATCCCTGCAAGGTCTGGAAATGCTGCACTGCTAACACCTCCGTGGGTGCCATCATCGCTCCCTGATACCCGTTGGATGCCGTGAGCAGAAGCGCCAGCGCCGCCAGCACGGTCTTCCCGGAGCCCACATCCCCCTGCACCAGCCGGTTCATCGTATAGCTTCCTGTCATATCCCCCAGAATATCCCGCCAGACCTGTTCCTGATCTTTCGTCAGCCGAAAAGGAAGCCCTTCCAGAAATCTTCCGGTATCCGCTGTCTCCAGCATCGGAAAAGCGTTCGGCACCGCCTCCGCGGAATCCTTCATCTTCCGGATGAGCAGCAAAAATACCAGAAACTCCTCAAAAGCCAGTCGCTTTTTCGCCCGGATCATTTCCTCCTGCCCTTCCGGGAAATGAATCCCCGAAAGCGCCTCCAGAACCCCGCAGAGCCCCTGCTCTTCCCGTATCAGGGAGGGCAGAACCTCCGGCACCAGGCCTTCCTCTTTCTTTGCCGCCTCCAGCACCTGAGCGACCGCTTTTCTCACCGCCTTCTGATTGAGCCCGTTCGTCAGCGGGTAAACCGGCAAAAGCTTTCCCCGCTGCTTCTCATATTCCGCAGGAGAGAGGAGCACCGGCTGCTCCATCGTAAATCCGTTCCCCTTCCGATGCACCTTTCCTCGAAAATAATAAACAGCGCCCTTCTTCAATGTCCCCCTGATATAAGGCATATTAAAAAAAGAAAGCTGCAACTTCCCGCTCTCATCCGCCGCCTGTGCCACACTGAGCGTCAGCCTCCCGGTCTTCCGCTCCGAAACCCCGCTGCAGACCGTTCCCCGCACTACAAAACGGCTGTTATCCCTGAGTTCCGCAACCCGGGAGATCTCCTCTATCCGGTCATAATCCCTCGGATAAAACCGCAAAAGCTCCTCCACCGTCTCCACACCCATCCGCCGGAAAAGCACCGCTGTTTTCTCTCCGATTCCTTTTAAAACTGTAATCTTATCTGTCAGACAAAATCCCATTTTCTCCTCTTTCATCCGATACCCGGAGCCAGCACAAAAATCCTCTACCGAAAACAACGGGCATACTGCCCGTTGTCTTTACAAAACATTGTTGATCTTGCTTCCTACTCCGCTGAAACCACATAGTAATAGATCGGCTGTCCGCCATACTGCAGCTCGATATCACAGTCCGGATAAAGCTTCTCCACTTCCTTGCCAAAGCTTTCCGCTTCCTCCTCCGATATGTCCTCGCCGTAGTAAATACTGATGAGTTCCGCCTCATCATCCATCATTTCCTTTACCATATCCAGAGCAACCGCATCCTTGTCTTCCCCGACAGATAAGATACCCTTATCACCGATGCCCATGTAATCGCCCTGCCTGATCTCCTTATCATCGATGGAAGTATCCCGGACCGCATAGGTCACCTGGCCGGTCTTCACCCTGCTGATCTCCTCCTCCATCACCGCCACATTTTCCTCAACGGAAAGATCCGGCACATAGTTGATCACTGCTGTGATGCCCTGCGGAACCGTCTTTGTGGGTATCACAAATATCTTCTTATCCTCCACCAGCGACTGTGCCTGATTAGCCGCCAGTATGATATTTTTATTATTCGGCAGGATGATAACATGATCCGCATTGACTTTCTCGATCGCGTTCAGCATGTCCTCCGTGCTGGGGTTCATGGTCTGTCCGCCCTCGATGATATAGTCCACGCCAAGCCCCTTAAAGATCTCATTTAAGCCTTCCCCGATGGAAACCGCGATAAACGCCGTATCTTTCTTCTCCATCACAGGCTCTTTTTCCTGCTCGGCCTTCGTCTCCTCCTGCCCGGACATCTTGAACAGCTTCTCCTGATGCTCAAGACGCATATTGTCAATCTTCAGATTGGAAAGCGCACCGTATTTCAGGGCTTTCTGGATCGCAAAACCGGGATCGTTGGTATGCACATGTACTTTTACGATATCATCATCCGCCACAACCACGATGGAATCACCGATAGACTCCAGATATGCCTTAAAGTCCATCTCCATCTTAATATTGAAGGTTTTGTTCAGCATAATGATAAATTCCGTACAATAGCCGAACTTGATATCCGCTTCCGCCTGTGCCTGATAACTGCTGCTGTTTCCGGAAGGCGCACTGCCGCCGGACACTACGGGTGCGGTAAGATCCACTTCCTTCCCAAGAAATGCCTCATACGCGCCGCGGACAACCTCCACCAGTCCCTGGCCGCCGGAATCCACAACCCCTGCCTGTTTTAACACAGGAAGCATCTCCGGTGTCTGGGCAAGCACCTCCTCCATATGGCGGAGTATCTCGCCGATATAATCATCAAGCTGCGTCCTTCCCTCCTCCAGAAGTTCAGCCGCCTTTACCGCGCCGCCCTTTGCCACAGTCAGGATCGTACCCTCCTTCGGTTTCATAACCGCCTTGTAGGCAGTCTCCACCGCTTTATCCAGCGCCACGCACAAGTCCGCCGCATTCAGTTCCTTCTTATCTGATATGGACTTTGTAAATCCTCTGAAGAGCTGGGACAGGATAACACCCGAGTTTCCTCTCGCCCCTCTCAGGGAGCCGGAGGAGATCGCTTTGCATACCGCCGGCATATCCTCCATATCCACACCTGCCACTTCTTTCGCGGCAGATATGATCGTCATCGTCATATTTGTTCCGGTATCGCCATCGGGAACCGGAAACACATTCAGTTCATTGATCCATTCCTTTTTACTGTCAAGATTTTTCGCACCAGCTAAGAACATCCTGGAAAGCATCTTAGCATCGATCGTCTTTAAAGCCACCGATATTTCCTCCTTAATCAATCACTCTGACACCTTCAACATAGATGTTCACTTTTTCTATCTCAAAACCTGTAAATTCTTCCACTTTATACTTTACGCTGCTGATCAGGTTATCTGCCACCGCCATAATGCTGACACCGTAAGATACGATGATATGAAAGTCCAATGTCAGCTTGTTATTCTTCATTGACACGGAAATACCTTTTGTGATATTATCTTTTTTCAACAAAGAAACAATACCGTCCTTTACATTAACCCCTGCCATACCCACGACGCCGAAACTTTCCGTTGCAACACTGCCGGCGTACTGCGCGATCACTTCACTATCAATATAAATATTTCCCATATGGGTATTCATAGATGAATTGCTTTTCATGAAATTCCTCCTTCTTTTTTCACTGTCACGCTTCATTATACCTTCTTTTTCTAAAAAATGGAATATAAAAATAATATCTTTCCTAAAAAAATACCTTGCAATTTTTTGTTGAATCTGCTATTATACTACTGTTGCGAATCTATTTCAGTTCGTTAGGAGGTGCGAAGATGGCTAAATGTGATATTTGTGGCAAAGGCGTTCATTTCGGTAACAACGTAAGCCATTCCCATAGAAGATCCAATAAAATTTGGAGATCTAATATCAAGAATGTAAAATGCAAAGTAAACGGAGCTGCCAAGACCATGCATGTCTGCACAAGATGCCTGCGTTCAGGTGCCGTAGAAAGAGCATAATTCTATGACTGAAAATGTGGGATGACCCATTCATCCGGTGTATGCCGATGGATGGGTTCTTTTTTTACGCTATAACACTTTCTTCAGATGTTCATACTCCTTGCTGATCCGCTGCATCATCTCTTTATCTCCCGCCAGATTATCCGGATGATAGATCTTCAGCAGATCCTTATACCTCTTCTTCAGCGCAAGCTGATTTTTCACGCCTGCAAAAAAGACCTCTATCTCCTCCGCAAGCAGACGATAGCCTGTCCTTCCCGCCGCATCCTCCTTACTGCGCCTGAAAGCCTCCCTTTCTCTTTCAAACGCTTTTCTGTCCGCATCAAGCTGTGAAAAACCGCTTTTCAGGATTTCCATCTTCTTCTCAAAAAACTGCTGATCCTGCTTGAGGCGCTGCCTTTCCGCTGTCACTTTCTGGTTCAGGATCTTCATTTCCTCCTGAAACTGCACGCGCTCCTTCAGAAAACGATTCTTCATCTCCAGAAGCTTTTTCTGTTCTGTCTGCACACGGATATTCTCGCTGAACAGCCAGAGCTTCAGCGCCTGAAGCTCCTTTTCACCCATCTCGTCCAGATTCATACCGGTATTTTCCCTGTTTCCTTCCGCTTTTTTCCCGACAGCACCCATATCCTCTGCGGTTACAGCATCCATTTTGATCTTCCCAGCATCCATATCCTTTGTGCCTTCGGATAACGCTTTTTATCGCTTTATCCGCGTCTTTCTCCATCTCACAGACAGGTTCACTACAGGCAAAACAGATTATAGCCGGCAATAAGAAACACGGCAACCAGAAGAATACCTACGATAGTATTCCCTATGATCATCATCAACAGCATTCCGACTGCAATCCAGAACAGAATGAGCCCCAGAACCCGCCTCACGCTTTTTCTCCTAAAGCTCTTTATGACAGTATATGCCTAAAACCTGCTTTATATTATTTTCTTTTTTATTCTTCCTCTTTCGGAAAGGCGATATCCAGAACTTCCTCGTCCTTCATATCCTCTTTCCCCGCATCCGCACCCTTTTTCGATGTGAACTTATCCACAAGATCCGGCACCATATCCAGGATCTTTGTCATGGTATCCTGATTTTTCACATTCACCAGCTTTGTGTAACCGTCCCTGATCACGAGCACCGCGCTGGGGGACATCTTCCCGCCCATACCGCCACCACCGGAGTTCTTTTTATCTCCGGCGCCTGCACCCGCTCCCACGCCAAAGGTCACATCCACAAGAGGCAGTATAATGGTATCCCCGATCTGGGTTGCCTCTCCCACCACCGTCTTTGTGGAGAGCACCGCATCCATTCCCTTTAACAGAGATTCCACAACGCCCGGAAAATTATTGTTCTGCATAGGTTTTCCTCATTTCCGCACATGTCTGTGCTATTGTTTTCATTACTTGAAGTTACTTCTGTATATCTTTGATCACACGCCGCAGATCCTTAGAGAAGAACAGCTTTAAAGCCGTCTTCACAAAATGACATGCCCTGATCTTCCCTTTCATTTTAATATGGCTTTCCAGCACCTGCCTCTCAAAATCCGGCTCCACAGAAAGCTTCGGCCGCCAGACGGAACATAAGATCCCGTATACCGCCATCGCGTATCCTGTTGTTGACGGATCATCGAAGCCAAAGCGGAGATATCCTTCCAGTTTTCTCGGTTTCGTGTGCCTCAGAAGATATAAAAATTCCCTCCACAGAAGGCTTCTGCTGCTCGCCATATGATCGGAATGCCAGAGCACTTTTATCTCTTCCGCTTTTTCCTTTATTCCTTTCAGTTTATCACAGAAATTTCGGATTGTCTGTAGAATATTGGAAATTCGTTCTTTTATGGTCTTTTTTTTCTTTCCTTTATCACTCTTCTTCGCTTCTCTGTCAATTTTATCATCCTGTCCGTTGTCTTTATCTTTTTCGTCTGCTTCCTTCGTTAAACTGCTGCCTTCACTCTCCCCGTCTGTCCTATCGAAAACCTCTTTACCTTCTGTAGTTTCAGTGTTTTCTTTCCTTATTGTATTGCCCGCATAAACTGTATTCTCTGTATCGTCCTTCTCGTTTTCAATTTTCCCGGCTTTCCCTGTTTTCTTCTCTTTCCTTTTCCTTTTATTCCGTACTTTCTTCTCCCTCGCCGTATCCATCACCGTAAAAAAGAACACTTTGACCCGCACCCGGACAGCTTCTTCGTAAGAAACATACACCCTGACAAGCCATAAAAGCCAGGTTGCCCGAAGCACCGCGCCGATGTTCTTTTTTCTGCCCTCCTCTGCATCGGACACGGAAAAATCACCCCGGTACCTCACCGGAACAAACAGAACACAAAAAATCCCTGTTATCAGAATGCCCAAAACTACAGCTAATATTATCCCTGCTATTTTTAAAATCAATAAAACTATTTCCAGCATACACCCTCTCAGCTCTGCGAACAGAACCATTCCATTATTGCTGACCGCCATATCGGCTGCCGCGCCTTCCTACTCTGTGCGCTCTGCCAGATATTTTTTCAGATCCGCATCCCCGTTTTTCGCATAACATTCTTCCGCTATCTGCTGTACGATGCCGACCGCCGCATCATATCCTGCTGCGATCCCGATGATAAACCTGGGATTTTTACGAAAATAAGACTGCAATAACAACCGGCTGTTATAAATCTCCAACTGATCCCTTCCCTCATTGACTGTCAGCACATAACAGGGAGCATCCTTTTTGGAAACCTTCAGCCGCCACTTGATCCGGTTTCTCTTCTCCTCCGGGATATTTTCATCCCAGTAAAGATATTTATAAAACTTGTGCACTTGATCTCCTATGCCTTTCCAAAGCCCGCAAATGTTCTCTATGTCGAAAAGGAACCCCGCTAAAAGCAGGATTCCTCATCTGTGACGGATTATTTTCTTCTACTTTTTGAACCACCTGCTCGCCTTTTTCAGTTCCAGATATTCCGCATATGCTTTTTCCAGAATCTGCTTCTCATTGGCGAATTTCAACAGATGATACGCTTCATGATATTTATAATATCCTGAATCGACAAAATACTCTTCACGTTGCGGTTTGCTGTAATAACTGTCAGCC
The DNA here is from genome assembly GCA_947647735.1 of uncultured bacterium. Classification (GTDB taxonomy): domain Bacteria; phylum Bacillota; class Clostridia; order Lachnospirales; family Lachnospiraceae; genus 1XD8-76. The sequence continues at coordinate 94,104 of CANSLJ010000015.1, forward strand.
ATCATCAAATACCAATGAACATCCTTGTCCACCACATCATCGGGAATATTGAACGTATATTCACTCTTCCCTATATATTTCATGATCGTTGCTTTTGCACCAGATTCTTCCAGTACTTCCCGAAGAGCCGTCTCCTTGTACTCTTCTCCTTTTTCCACAGTTCCTTTTGGCAATACCCAGCCTTCATACTTGTTTTTAAAATTTTTATAAAGCAAAAGTATCTTGCCCCGAAATATAACCACACCGCCACAACTGGTTGCTTCAACCATTGAACTCCTCCTGTTTCTGGTGTGCCTTGCCTATATCTGTACACAGTATAAAACAAAGTCGGAAAAGATGCAAGATATTTTACGTATATGAACAGACAACGTTACTGTCAAGTAAACGTTGGCAAATTTTTTTCATACAGATTTTTTCTACTC